>NZ_PJBW01000058.1:0-574104 GCF_002836085.1 Olleya sp. 1-3 | reverse complement strand
CTCAAATTCGGTTTTTGATGTCAATGAAATTTGACTTATTCGATTATCAATAATCAATGGATTATTAGAACTGTCTTTAACTTTTTCATTATTCACATAAGAAATTGGTGTTTTCTGTCCATATACAGACTGTCCAATTAGTAGTGAAATTATTAAGGCAAAGATGTTTTTCATAATTGTTGGCAACGGTCTTGTGTATGGTTAGTTGCGTGGTTAAGCAACTAAATTAGTAAACAAATACGAACCAGAGAAAATTCCGAAGGAATTTTCCAAATAAGCACTTGCCAAAGCAATTAATTATACACGGTGTTGTGTACAGTTATTTGTATTCATAAATATACTCGTTTCTCAATTTATCATTTCGGATGAATTCTTTTTTTCTTTTCAGTATTCCGTTTTTGTCATAGATGTATAATGTATATTCCGTTACCATATTTCTTTTCTTGTAAATCTTTTCTATTTTACTCAAACCAAATTCGTTGTATTGGTAACGATAGAAATCTTGGTCATTATCATCTCTTTTTATAATCCGACCCTTTTTATCATATTCATAAGTAAACTTTTTTCTATATTTTTTTCTGGTCGGAAATGTTTCGCTTATCAAATGGTTTTTTCGATACTCACTTATTTTGTAAAGAGTTGTATCTCGAAAATGTTCAATTCGTTTTAGCTTACCAAATAGATTGTATTTGTAAAAGTTCTTACCATCTAAATCACTTATATAATCAAGTTTCCCTTTTTTCTTATATCGTTTTTCGATTGGAACAAAGATTTTTTTAAATTCAGGTTTTCGAGTTAAAGTAACAATACTGTCAGGATTTCTGTATTTGTCAAAATATGTTGTAATAATTCCATTTCCCATTCCAGTGACGTGGTTTTCAATTGACGTTTTCGTAAGTATGTCGTTATTATCAGATTTGTAAATAAAGAAGTGTCCAAATTCGGTTGAGTCATTCATGAACTCTATTTTTTCAATGTAAAATCCGCTTTTGTATTCGGTCAGTTTTGTGTGAAGTGTTGTGTCTTTCGTTTTGGTATCAATATTCCATTCAAATCTTATTGATTTAATTTCAGATGTGTCAATTTTTACTTGCGAAAAACTTGAAGTAGAAACCAAAATTAAAATGATAAGTAGGATGTTTTTCATAATTGTACACAACTAGTTATATGGTGACTAAAGTAGTAAATATCCCTCAATTTTCACGGGATATGCGGAACTTTTGTTCCTGATTTTGGTTTTTCCTTAATAATTCTACAGCATTATCTAACGGGCTTTTTATATCTAATAAATCTTTTCTGGCTACGTGAGTGTAGATCATTGTGGTTTCTGGTCTGCTATGTCCTAATAACTCTTGTATGTGACGTAAACCTACACCTTGCTCTAATAAGTGTGTGGCATAACTGTGTCTTAATGTGTGGGGTGTTACAATGTAGTTGATTTTGGCAAGTTTGCTTGATTTGTGTAAAAATTTACGAACACTGCTAGATGTATATTTTCCTCCTTTTGGACCTTCTATTAAATAGAGTCTTGGTTTATAGGTCACCAAATAGTTTTCTAATAAAGGGAGTATGCTTTTTGCTATGCTCACAAATCGGTCCTTGCGTCCTTTGGCGTCTTTGATTAATATTTGATGTCTTTGGATGTGTAGGTGTTCTATTTTTAAATTTATTAGTTCGCTTATCCTTAAACCTCCCGAGTATAAAATGGCTAGAATTATACGGTGTTTTATGTTTTTTGTGTTTTGTAATAATAGTATCATTTCTTGATAGGATAATATTACAGGCAATTTTTTAGACTTTTTTGGTCTTGCTAATGTTATCTCGTTAATTTCTATTTTAGGATAAAATACAATAAACAGTTTTAGGGCGCTTATAAATTGACGTTGTGTGCTAATGCTATAATTCCTTTTTATATAAATGGTTTCGATAAATAGTTCTACATCGCGATTGGTTAGTGTCTCGGTATCTTTCTCGTTATGATATTCTATAAAATCGGCTATTAATTGTGTATAGGTGTCAACTGTACTTACACTATATCTTTTTCCTTTTAAGTATTTATAAAAATTATTTAAGATCTGCCTATTGTCTTTGCTTAGCTTTCTTATTCTTTTATCAGGATATTGATGTAGTGGCATACTAGTATCAAATACATCTTTAGCATTTATTGCGGTTAAATCTTCAAATTCTGAAAACAATAATTTTATGTTTTCGGGGTTGTTTTTAATATACCAGCTTTTTAGTGTTTGACTCCAATGTGCTTGCTTGATTTTTCTTAAAACAGCTATTATTGTATTGCTGTATTCGAAGCTTATTTTTATTTGATGTGTTTTTTTAAAGTAGATACGGCTTAGTGTGATCTCTGGAAGCTCTGGCATATGGCGTAGGTTTATTTTACTAAAAATAATAAAATAAATTGGCACAAAAAAAAAGCATCGCCAGGGCGATGCTTTTTTAATTATTTGATTTGATGTTGTTTACGCTTTTTTAACGTCTGCACAACATGCTTTTTTACAATCTTTAGCACATGCCATTTTTTCGGCAGCTGTCTTGTTTGCACATTTTAATTTGCACGCTGCAGTTTTTGCAGCACAGTCAGCACAATCTTTTTTAGTACAGTCTTCTTTACACTTAATTGTGCATTCTTTTTTAGCAGGTGTAAATGCATCTACGGTATGCATGTCTTTTACTTTGTAAGAATCTGCTACGCTTGTTACTGTAGTTTCTAAAGCAGCTGGTGTTACTATAGCTTCGTCATATTCTACCATAGCTAATTCGCGATCAAAATCTACAGTTGCAGATTTTACACCTTCCATTTTAGCCATTTTTTTCTCGATAGTTTTTGCACAACCCATGGCGCAAGTCATTCCTTCAATTTTAAATTCGGCTTTAGCCAATTTAGTATTAGGGTTTATAGCTTTTTTTGCTGCTACTTTTGTTGTGTTTGCAGCTGCTGGTGCTGTCTTTACTTCTGGATTAGCATCGTTTTTACAACTAACTGCAAATACGCTTACTAACACTAGTACTAGTATGTGTTTAAATATTTTCATTTTGTATTGTATTTATTTATAATAATATAGATACAAAACTACTAATTTAGATGCTTTATTGCCTTTAAAAATCGATTTTTGTACACTAAAACAATGCTATGCAGAGTAACAATTCTAAAAAATGGGTGTATTTACTGGTTTTGTCCTTGATTTGGGGTACCTCTTTTATTTTAATTAAAAAGGCGCTGTTAGGTTTAAGTGCTTATCAGTTAGGTGCTTTACGGACATTAATTACGGGTTTGTTTTTGTTAGCAGTAGGCTATAAAAAGATAAAAACCATTAAAAAAGAGCATTGGAAATGGGTCGCGATATCCGGTGTTTTTGGATCGTTTATTCCTGCTTTTTTCTTTGCTATTGCTGAAACCGAAATTGATAGTGCTGTAGTATCTGTTTTGAATAGTTTAGTGCCATTAAATACGGTTTTGCTTGGTGCTGCTGTGTTTAAAATAGCAAGTAGTACTAGACAGGTTATTGGCGTGATAATTGGTTTTATCGGGACGTCTATTTTGATTTTGGAAGGTGCGGATTTAAATCCGAATCAAAATTATTTGTATGCTGGTTTTGTAATTGCATCAACAGTAATGTATGCGGTTAATGTAAATATTATTAAACGGTACTTACAAGAAGTGAAACCTTTGGCGATAGCGGTTGGTAATTACGTGGTTATTTTTATTCCTGCATTATTAGTACTGATTTTTACTGATTTTTTTAATCTTAATAATTTTGATATCCCAGTTTTTAATAAAGCAATTGGTTACGTGGTTATCCTTGCTTTTTTCGGGACGGCTTTGGCTAAGGTGTTATTTAATACATTGGTGCAAATGTCTACACCTGTTTTTGCATCTTCAGTAACGTATATTATGCCTATTGTAGCTTTAGCTTGGGGTTTGTTGGATGGCGAAACGTTTAGTTGGACGCAAGGTTTGGGAACGCTTATTATTTTAATTGGAGTGTATTTAGCTAACAGAAAGACAAAAAAAATCCGAAGCGTTTAAGCTTCGGATTTTTAATTTATATATAATGTATATTAGTTAAAATCTGCATCTGTAACACCTTCGTTTACTTTTACATTTTTAATATTCATAGACATTGTTTGTGGTCCAGCCATGATAGTCTGTGCGTAAGGAAATTTAACTCCGTTTACTTCAGAATAGTTATCATACTTTACTGTTGTTGTCATTTCTTTACCTTGAGCCTCAGTTGTGCTTTCTTCTTGAACTAACAAGTTTGTTGCAACATCATAATAACGGTAAGACGCATCGTCTCCTTTGACTACTTTTACTTTATAGCTATCTGCACCATCAATATCTACAATACTTACTAATGTTACATTAGCCATATCGTATTTAGTTTCAGGGAACATTCCAGCTTCAGCTTTTTTGTCTGATACTTCAGTTTCTGATAAAGGCATTTTTTGACCTTGTTGCTCTCTGTAACCTTCAGTACCGTTCCATTTAGACTTCATCATTACCATACCTTGCATAGCAACTTCCATAGACTCTTTATTGTCTTTAGTTTTCTTTAACTCTACAGTTAATGGTGGTGCACCTTGGATAACAAAATCACCGTCCATTTTTACAGAGTTTACCATGTTGATATTGTTAGTACCTCCAATTGCTGTAATGTAGTTGTCTAATACCGTTTTAGCAGTAACACCTGCAGGTATTGGCTTAGAAAATTCTGGCTTTGCAACTGGGTTAGCGTATTTGTCGTAATAGTTAATCGGGATTCCGGTTTTTTCTAATCCAGAGATTACTTCGCTTCCTTTTCCAACAATAATTATTCTAGCATTTTCTGGCTTGAAATATTTATTAGCGACACGTTGTACATCTTCTATAGTAACTGCGTTTATTTTAGATAAATACGTTTTGTAAAAATCGCTAGGTAATTTGTTTAACTTTATTCTTAAAGCATATCTAGCTATTGTTTGAGGGCTTTCTAAAGCTAAAACAAAATCTCCAACGTACTTAGCTTTTGCATTTGCTAAAGCTTCTGCAGTTACTGGTTCGTTTTTAATTCTTTTAATTTCTTTTAAAGTTTCAATTACAGTACTGTCTGTTACCATGTTTCTAACCGCTGTACTAGCAGAAAATCTAGAGGCACCATAACGTGATGTTCCAATACTAGAACGTGCACCGTATGTCCAACCGTTAGCTTCACGTAAGTTCATGTTTAGGTAACTGTTAAATCCACCACCTAAAATTTTGTTTGCAATTAATACCGCATGGTAATCAGGGTCATTCATTTCTAACACAACATTGTTAGTTAAAGCAACGTTTGATTGTACCGCATTTGGCATATCCACAAAGTCAATTTGTGTGTTTGCAACATTAGGACTTGGTGTTATTAAGTTTGTAGAAAAGTCAATACCCTTATCCCATTTTTTGAAATATTTTTTAACTTGTTTTTCAACTGTTTTAAAATCTACGTCACCAACAATTACTAAATATGCATTGTTTGGGTTGAAATATTTTTGGTAAAAAGCACGAACATTATTTAGGTCGATGTTGTTTACTGTTTCTTCAGAGATAAATTCCCCGTAAGGGTGTTTTACACCGTAAGATAAAGCACTACCAACACGTCCAGCGACAGCATCTACACTTTTTTCGCTGTTTTTTAAACCTTCTAAAACACGTTCTTTTTCTTTTTCAAATTCTTCACCATTAAATAAAGGGTTTATAGCAGCATCTGCCATTAACTCTAAGATACGATCAGAGTATTTTGAAAGACCGCTTGCAAAAGCACCGTCAGAGCTAAAGTTAAGTCTAGCACCTAAAAAGTCTATTTCTTCGTTAAAAGCATCTTTAGCAATAGAGGTTGTTCCATTACCTAACATAGCGCCTAACATTGCAGATGTCCCTGCTTTGTTACCTTCTGTAATGGGTTGGTTGTCTATTGTTAAAGAGTAAGATACTCTTGGTAATTTATGGTTTTCTACTATTAATACTTTAAGGCCATTTTTTAATTCAAATTCTCCAGGTATTTCCAATGTAATTGCTGGAGCTGGACCTGGTTTTGGTTGTTTAGATCTGTCAATTTGGGCTGATGCCGAAATTGATATAAACAATACCGCTAATAAGGCTGTTATTTTTGTTTTCATATCTATTAAAATTTCTTTTTATTTTTCGTCTTTTTTAGGTAAGTACTCTAAAACAACACGTTGGTTTGGGTTTAAATACTTTTTAGCAACTGCTTGAATGTCTTCTCTTGTTGCATTTCTGTATATATTAATTTCAGAATTAATTAAGTCTGTATTTTTATATAACATGTAGTTTGTTGCTAATGACGCCGCAATACCTTGTACACTTGAGTTTGAATTAACAAATTGGTTTTCAAATTTGTTTTGAAGTTTTTCAAAATCTTTTTCAGAAATTAACTCAGTTTGAAGCTTTACAACTTCTTCATCCATTTCTGCAAGTAATGCTTCTAAAGATGTTTCGCCTAATGGTAAACCATAAATAGCATAAATACTGTAATCTTGTTGTGGTATGTTAATAGCACCTGCTTGTAATGCCATTTTTTTATCGTCTACTAGTTTTTTGTAAAGTTTAGAAGATTTACCATCACTTAAATAGGTAGAGATCATGTTTAAGATATAAGAGTCACGCTCTGCAAAACCTGGAGTTCTGTATCCTGTAATAATAGCAGGTATTTGTATGTTTGGATCGTAAAAAGTAGCTTCTAAAGCTTCAGTAATAGGATCTTCTTTTTGAAAATTTCTTACTGGTACTTCTCCGCCAGGAATCTCTTCAAAATAAAGTTTAGCTAATCGTGTTGCTTCTGCAACATCAATATCTCCAGCAATAACTAAAGCAGCATTGCTTGGTGTGTACCATTTTTTGAAATAAGCTTTAAACTCTTCTAAAGTAGAATCGTCTAAATCAGACATTTCTCCAATATTTTTATTCTTGTAAGGGTGTTTTGAAAATAAATTATCGCTTACAGCAAATAAAAACTGACCGTAAGGAGAGTTGTCATAACGTAATCTTTTTTCTTCTTTTACAACCTCATTTTGTGTGTCTACACCAACTTGGTCAATAACAGGATGAAGCATACGCTCTGACTCCATCCAAAGCCCAAGCTCTAAATTGTTTGATGGAAAAACTTCGTAGTAATACGTTCTGTCTAAAGAGGTATTGGCATTATTGCTTCCTCCGTTAGAAGATACAATTTTAAACCATTCGCCACGGTCTATATTTTGAGTCCCTTCAAATAAAAGATGCTCGAAAAAATGAGCAAAACCTGTTCTTAGACCTGTTTCTGGTGTTCCTCCTAAATCTTTACCACCAACGTCATACATAACGCCTACAGTTACTACCGGAGCAGAGTTGTCTTGATGTAAAATAACGTGTAAACCGTTATCTAAATCAAGCTCTTCGTACTTAACTTCTTGTGCGGTAGCAGTAAAACCAGCTAAAAGCAAAGCAGCTAATGAGAATAAACTTTTTTTCATGTTTTGATTGTTTAATTTATCAGTTTAAGTATTAGTATACCATTGTAAGTTTTTGTTACAACAATTATTACAAAAATAGCAATAGAAAGTAGTTTTTGATAGCTAAAGTGCTAAAAATTAACATCAAATTATAAAAATTTTGTTTTGTTTTCACGAAATTTAAAAGGATTATTAACCAATAAAATTTATTTAATATGAAAAATGTCACACTCCCAATACGATTTGGAATAGTTATAAGTGCCTCTCTAATTGCGTACTTTTTATTTTTAGCATTGTTTAATTTACATACCAATCCTATATTTAGTTTGGGTAATGGATTAATTACTGCTTTTGGTATTTATGAAGTTATTAAGTACTACAAAATAAAAGTAGGTAAGCAGTTTGCATACGCCAATGGTTTTAAACAGGGGTTAATTGCAGGGTTTGTAGGTACTTTAATTTTTTCAGCTTTTTTCTTGCTGTACGCAACAGAAGTTAATCCTTTATTTTTAGCACAATTATTAGAAGTTTTTGAAGGGCAATATAATGTTGGTGCTGGTATGGTAACTTTTGTAGTTGCAATAATGGGCTTTAGCACAACAGTAGTATTAACGTTGACGTTTATGCAATTGTTTAAAGATAGCCGAAATACGCCAAATGCAGAAGGTAAAAGAGATGGAGAAATTACTTTAAAGAAGGTATCCTAAACTATTAATTTTATGTATTTTAGTCTGTTGAAAGTAATATGGATTAAAAATATTAGTAGTAAGTACACAAAACGTTTGTATATTAATTAATTAGAAGTATATTTGCATCCGTTTTCTCAGGAAAATGAGATTATTTTATATAAATTAATTAATAAAAACGTTACGCTATGTACGCAATTGTAGAGATAGCAGGGCATCAATTTAAAGTTGAAAAAGACCAAAAAGTTTTTGTTAACCGTTTAGCAACAGAAGAAGGAGAAGCAGTGTCTTTTGACAATGTCCTTTTAATTGCAGATGGTTCTAACATAACTGTAGGCGCCCCAGCTATAGGCGGAGCACAAGTAAGTGCAAAAGTCTTAAAGCACCTTCAAGGTGATAAAGTTATTGTTTTCAAGAAGAAAAGAAGAAAAGGTTACCGTAAGAAAAACGGACACAGACAAGCCTTAACTGAAATTGTTATTGAAAGTATAGTAGCTTCAGGAGCTAAGCCAACAGCGAAAGCTGAAAAAGCTGCTCCGAAAAAAGAAACTAAAAAAGTAGAAGCTAAAGCTGCACCTAAGAAGGCTGCTAAAGCAACTGGGAAAGCTGATGACTTGAAAAAAGTTGAAGGTATTGGACCAAAAATTGCTGAGACGTTAGTAGCAGCAGGAATCGCTACTTTTGCTGAATTAGCTAAAACTGATGCAGCTAAAATTTCTGAAATCATTTCAGGTGTACGTGGTAATCACGTAACTGATACTTGGCCAGCACAAGCACAATTAGCTGCTGATGGTAAGTGGGATGAGTTAAAGAAATGGCAAGACGAATTAGATGGTGGTAAAGCGTAATTGCTAAATCACTTTAAGTATAACAATTTAAAAACTTAAGATCATGGCTCACAAAAAAGGGGTTGGTAGTTCGAAGAATGGTAGAGAATCAGAATCAAAACGTTTAGGCGTTAAGATATTTGGTGGACAAGCTGCTATTGCTGGAAACATTATCATAAGACAACGTGGTAATACACATCACCCAGGTGAAAATGTATACCAAGGAAAAGATCATACTTTACACGCTAAAGTAGATGGTTTAGTAAAATTTACAAAGAAAAGAGACAACAAGTCTTACGTTTCTATTGAGCCTTTTTTAGCTTAATACTTTTACATCCTAAAAAAATAAAAATCCTTTCCAATTGGAAAGGGTTTTTTTTATGCCCATTATTTTAGAATATCATTTATAATTTTTAAATGATGTGTTGTGTGTATAATTAAAAAACGAGGAACTCTCTTAGTGTTAACATTTCCAAATATCGGGTGTTTAAAGTGTGCGTTTTTGTCTAAGCTACTAATTGTTCCGATATTAGCTTTCGCTTCGTTTATTTGAGCTATAAGGTCCTTTTTAAGGATGATTTCTGGTGGTTTTACATGTTTTGGAGCTTTTGCTTTTCCTCTTGGAAAAAATCCTAACGTAAAAAACACCTTGCCTAACAGACTAAAATTATTAGAGTAAGTATTGGGGTCTGATGTTTTTAAAGCGGTACTCACATTATTTATAACTTTAAGACTATGGTCTATATGCCAAGCTACGTTCTCTTTTGAGATTTTTGTATTAGAAGTGTCTTGATTTTGAATGTGAAATTCTAATGTATCAAGCACTGTGGTTAGCTTTTTTAAGGTCATAATTTTTATGTTTATGCTAGGTAAGTTACAATTTATAGATTAGAAATTAAATTCCAAATACAGAAATAAACAGGGTTGTTTGGTAGGTCATAAGATTCTATTGGCTTTATGCCAATAAAAAGTTCCAGAAATAAAAAAAATCCCAAACCGTGAAGTTTGGGATTTTTTTATTATAATTAAAAATGCTTTGCTTTCGCGAAGATTTGTAATTAGTATCTGTAATGCTCAGGCTTGTATGGTCCTTCAACAGTAACACCAATATATTCTGCTTGGTATGGTGCTAATTCTGTTAATTCTACACCAATCTTTTCTAGGTGTAATTTAGCTACTTTTTCATCTAATTGCTTTGGTAACATATATACATCATTTTTGTATGCTGCACTGTTTTTCCAAAGTTCGATTTGAGCTAATGTTTGGTTAGTAAATGAGTTACTCATTACAAAACTAGGGTGTCCAGTTGCACAACCTAAGTTTACTAAACGTCCTTCAGCTAAAAGAATAATGTCTTTTCCGTTGATAGTATATTTGTCAACTTGTGGCTTGATTGTATCTTTAGTATCGCCATGCTTTTCGTTTAACCATCCTACTTGGATTTCGTTATCAAAGTGACCAATGTTTGCTACAATAACTTTGTCTTTCATTGCCTCAAAATGCTCAGCACGTACTATATCTTTGTTTCCTGTAGTAGTAATTACTATATCACTGTTACCAACAACTGTTTCTAATTTTTTAACTTCAAAACCGTCCATTGCAGCTTGTAGTGCACAAATTGGATCAATTTCAGTTACTGTTACAATACTACCAGCACCTTTAAAAGAGGCAGCAGTACCTTTACCAACATCACCATAACCACAAACGGTTACACGTTTACCAGCTAACATAATATCTGTTGCACGACGTATAGCATCTACAGCAGATTCTTTACATCCGTATTTGTTATCAAATTTAGATTTAGTTACTGAGTCGTTTACGTTAATAGCTGGCATTGTTAATGTACCATTTTTAACACGCTCATATAATCTATGTACACCTGTTGTAGTTTCTTCAGATAAACCTTTAATTCCTGCAGATAACTCAGGGTATTTATCTAATACCATATTAGTTAAATCTCCTCCATCATCCAAGATCATGTTTAATGGCTTACGGTCTTCACCAAAGAACAAAGTTTGTTCTATACACCAGTCAAACTCTTCTTCTGTCATATCTTTCCAAGCATACACAGCCGTACCTGCATCTGCAATTGCAGCAGCAGCTTGGTCTTGTGTAGAGAAAATGTTACAAGAACTCCAAGTAACTTCAGCTCCTAAAGCTTGTAAAGTTTCAATTAAAACTGCCGTTTGAATAGTCATGTGTAAACATCCAGCAATACGCGCTCCTTTTAAAGGCTGCTCGTTTTTGTATTCTTCACGTAAACTCATTAAACCTGGCATCTCTGCTTCAGCTAAAATAATTTCTTTTCTTCCCCAAGCCGCAAGCGACATGTCCTTTACCTTGTTTGGTACGTAAGCAACGTTTTTTGTACTCATATTATTTATCTCTTTTTTTTATAAATGAAACACCTTTGGGTAATACTGCTTAAAATTGTTAAATTCGCTTAACAAAAAAGCGTAACTCGCCTTAGGCGATGCAAAGATAACTAATAGATTTTAGAATATTAAATGCCTCTATATAAAACCATTACTCCTAACTCACAAACTACTGTTAAAATCTGGAAGATTGAGGAGTCTTATGACCAATTAATCAGTGGTTTAGACTTGAAACCTGAAAGTATGACGCGTGTTTTAAGTATGAAAAGTCAACTGCATCAGCGTGGCTTTTTAAGTGTCCGTCACCTATTAAAAGCATTTGGTTATACAGATCAAGATCTGTTTTATGATACTAATGGAAAACCGCATTTAAAAGACGGAAAACAAATCTCAATAACACATAGTTTTACGTTTTCTGGCGTGATTATAAGTGATAGTAAGGTAGGGATTGATATTGAGCGCCAACGTGATAAAATTAAAGTTATCGCTAAAAAGTTTATTACTTATGAGTTTGATTATCTAAATAAAGAAGCTTCAGATTATATTAATAAGCTAACTGTTATTTGGGGTATTAAAGAATCGCTTTATAAATTGTTTGCCACACCAGGTATGTTATTTAGAGATCATTTTCTTGTAATACCATTTACTATGGCAGATTCTGAGACTATATGTTGGATAGATTATAAAGGATTAAAAAAACGCTATACTGCCAATTACTTGGAATTTGAGGGATTCACTTGTGCATTTGTAATAGAATAATGAGTGTTTACAACGACATACTTTCCGCAGCAGCGAAACAAGAAAAATTATTAGCAATTTTAATAGATCCGGATAAATTTGAAATTAATCTAATTTCTGAATTTGCTCACAAAATTAATCAATCCATCATCACTCATGTTTTTGTAGGTGGAAGCACAGTAGAAGTGGAGGTGACGCAAAAATTAGTGTCAGCTTTAAAACCATTAACTAAATTACCCATCGTGCTATTTCCTGGAGATGTCACGCAAATTTCTAAAGATGCTGATGCTATTTTGTTTTTGTCATTAATATCGGGACGAAACCCTAAGTACTTAATCGAAAAACAAATTGAAGCTGTATCCATTTTAAAAAACACCAATCTAGAGGTGATTCCTACGGGTTATATTTTAATTGAAAATGGAAAAGAAACCGCGGTACAAAAAGTAACTCAAACCCAACCAATACCAACTGCTTTACACAGTTTAGTTGCAGATACAGCTAAAGCTGGCGAGTTATTAGGTAAAAAGCTTATTTATTTAGAAGCTGGTAGTGGTGCTTTACATCCCGTGCCTTTACAAATGATTAAATTTGTGAAGCAAGATTTAACTATACCTCTAATTGTTGGTGGCGGAATAAGAAGTAAACAGCAACTAAACGATGCTTATAAAGCAGGTGCGGATCTAGTGGTCATAGGGACCGCTTTTGAAGAAAACATAGATTTTTTTAACCATATTAGATTGTAAAAATGAATATCTCAGTAGACTTAACCTTGTCACCATTAAGTGATGATTTTGAACAACATGTTATCGATTTTATAAAAGCATTACGAGCGTCAAAATTTACGGTATTAGAAAATCCTTTAAGTACTCAGATTTTTGGTGAATTTGACCAGTTGATGCCTTTTTTAAATGAAAAAATTAAAGCTTCTTTTGAAAATCAAGACATTTGTGTGCTAACAATAAAAGTGGTAAAAACAGATAGAAGCGAGTATGAACCACATTTTTAATTTTCTTTTTGGACAGTATTTAGAATACGAAACAGCAGATGTTGTTTTAGAGATTATTGCAGTCATTTTTGGCTTTTTGTCTGTTTGGTGTTCTAAACAAAATAAAATTTGGGTATTTCCAACGGGTATGATAAGTACCGTAATTTTTGTCTATTTATTATTTAAATGGCAATTATTGGGGGATATGATGATAAACGCCTATTATTTTTTAATGAGTGTTTATGGATGGTATATTTGGACAAGGAAGGTAGATGATAGTCACGTGACACCAATTTCTAGAACAACACCTAAAGAGAAAAAAACGAGTCTTTTTATATTTATAGGAACCTTGTTTTTTGTTTACTTTGTATACCAATGGTTTGATAAATGGACTAGTTGGGTAGCTTACGTGGATACAATAACAACTGCAATCTTTTTTGTAGGTATGTGGTTAATGGCTAAACGTAAAATTGAAAATTGGATTTTTTGGATAATAGGAGATGTTATCTCAGTGCCTTTATATTTTTATAAAGGATTTACCTTTACTTCCTTTCAGTATTTCGGATTTACAATCATTGCCTTTTATGGCTATATAGCATGGAAAAAGTACTTACACAGCAACCCGCAAACTGTATAAAAATTGTGCTGTTTGGTCCAGAATCAACGGGTAAAACAACATTATCGCAACAATTAGCACGCCATTACCACTCGGTTTGGGTGCCAGAGTATGCAAGAGATTATTTGCAAAACAAATGGAATAACGAGCGTAAAACCTGTGAGCCTAAAGATTTATTGCCAATCGCAATCGGGCAAATGGCATTAGAGAATAATTTGGCTCAAAAAACAGACTCTGTTTTAATCTGTGATACAGATTTATTGGAAACTAAAGTGTATTCTGAAGCGTATTACTCTGGGATCTGTGATCCTACACTTGAGAAATATGCTTTAAAAAATATATATGATTTATACTTTTTAACGTATATTGATACCCCTTGGGAGGCAGATGACTTACGTGATAAGCCCGAAGAGCGAGAAGCTATGTTTAAAGCGTTTGAGTCGGCATTAATAAAACATAAAAAACCTTATGTGTTATTAAAAGGAGATAAAAAAACGAGATTAGAGTTAGCTATAAAACATATAGATTTATTATTAGAAAAATTTGGAGATGCAGTTTAATAAAAAAGATTTAGATTTTATCAATCAAAAAGGGCTAACACAAAAAAAAGTAGAGCAACAATTAAATCTACTTAAAGCGGGGTTGCCTTTTATTAATTTAGAAAGAGCAGCAACTATAGATGATGGCATACTCCAGTTTTCTTACGACAAGGCATCTCAATTAATTAGTCATTACGATTCAAGAAAAGACGATTTAAAGGTTGTAAAATTTGTGCCTGCTTCTGGTGCAGCAACTAGAATGTTTAAGTTTTTGTTTGAGTTTTTAAAAGACTATAAGCCCAAAAAGCAAAGTATAAATGCATACATCAATAAAAATAAGGCGTCAGAATTATCCTTGTTTTTTATTGGTTTAGAGAAATTGCCGTTTTACAAATTGGTAATTCAATATTTAGAAGACAATAATAAAATAGATAAAAAATCTAGTAATGATCAGAAATTATACGCATTTATAAAAGCAGTAATGGAAGCCGATCAATTGTATTTTAGTGATTTCCCTAAAGGATTACTGCCGTTTCATAACTATAAAAAACACCTTGCGAGTGCTTTTGAAGAACATTTATTTGAAGCAGCGTTGTACGCTTCTGTAAAAGGTAAAGCAGCACTTCATTTTACAATTTCTGAGAAACATAAGGATAAATTTCATGAAGAATTTGAGAGAATACAGGAAATTGTAGAGGAAAAAACAAAGACTAAATTTGATGTGTCATTTTCATATCAAAAAGAGTCTACAGATACTATTGCTGTTACTTTAAAAAATGAAATTGTACGTGAAGAAAACGATGAGTTGTATTTTAGACCTTCAGGACATGGTGCATTACTTGAAAATTTAAACGAATTTGATGCAGATATAATATTTGTGAAAAACATTGATAATGTTGTTGTTCATGAATATGAGCTTGAAGTTGCTAAGTCTAAAAAGATGCTAGCAGGTTTGCTGATTGAAGTAAGAGAACAAGCATTTAAATACGCTAAAGCTTTAGACGAAAAAGAATTGTCTGATAATGATATTGTTGAGATTGCAGAGTTTTTAATTTCAAAAATGAATGTTGTTATTTCTTCTGAGTTTGAGAAATATTCTAAGCAATATCAAATTGAATACTTAAAAAGTAAGCTAGACAGACCGATTCGTATTTGTGGAATGGTTCAAAATGAAGGAGAACCAGGAGGAGGTCCGTTTTGGGTAAAGGATGAGGGTGCTAACTTGTCATTACAAATTGTGGAGTCCGCTCAAATTAATAAAAAAGAAAAATCTCAGAAAAGCATTCTTAAAAAAGCGACACATTTTAACCCTGTTGATTTAGTTTGTAGTATTAAAAATTATAAAGGAGAAGTTTATGATTTACAAAAATTTGTAGATCAGCAAACAGCTTTTATTACTATGAAAACTAAGGTAGGTAAGGATATTAAGGCTCTTGAATTACCGGGGCTTTGGAATGGAAGTATGTCTAATTGGAATACTATTTTTGTGGAAGTGCCATTAGTGACTTTTAACCCAGTAAAAACGGTAAACGATTTATTAAAACCGACACACCAAGTCACTTAATATGTTAGATAAAGTTGCTTTAGAAAAAGAGTTTAAATTAAAAGCTATCCGCAGCTCAGGAAGTGGTGGTCAACACGTAAATAAAGTAGCGACAAAAATAGAACTTAGTTTTTCTGTAAGTCTATCAATTGTATTAACTGAAGAACAAAAAGAGTTAATTTTAGTTAACCTATCTAAGAGGTTAACTAAAGAGCAGGTCTTGATATTGCAGTGTGGAGAAAGTCGTAGCCAGTTAAAAAATAAAGGCATTGCAATAAAACGTGCTTTTTCCATTCTGGAAGGTGCATTACATGTCGATGCCAAGCGTAAACCAACTAAAATTCCGAGAGCGGTTATCCGAAAACGTCTGAAAAATAAGAAATATAATTCTGATCTAAAAAATAGTCGCAGAAAGCCAAGCTTAGATTAAAGACTATTAAAATTGGCTTAATTGTGTAATTGCAATATTAATATTTGCTGGTTTTTGTAGATTTTAAAAAAAAGTTAGATTGCTATTTCATAAATCAAAATTCTAATCTACCTTTGCAGCGTTCTCATAAAAGGGGTGCCTATATCGGCTGAGATCATACCCATTGAACCTAGAACAGGTAATGCTGTTTAGGAATTTGAAACACATTTTATTGTGTTACTAAGTGATACTTAGATAGTCTAAGTGTTGCAAAAACTAATTAATAACAATTAAGAATAATCACCTCTTTTTATTCGATTATCATTTTAATCGTAATGAAAAATTTATTTCTTTTTTTAACACTTTTAGTGTTATCGGCCAGTGCTTACGGGCAAGACCAAAAAACAGTTACCTTAGACTCAACAAAAATTACCAAACTAGACGAAGTCTTAATTCAATCTATTCGGGTAGAGGCAGATTCGCCAATTACACACTCTAATGTTACAAAAGCAGATTTAGAAAAACGTAATTTAGGTCAGGATATACCTATTCTTTTAAATTATTTACCATCTGTTGTAACTACAAGTGATGCCGGAGCAGGAGTTGGATATACTGGAATCCGTGTTCGTGGTGTAAGTGCGCAATCAACAAATATTACTATTAATGGTATTCCGTATAATGATTCAGAAAGTCTAGGAACATTTTGGGTTAATTTAGGAGACTTTTCTTCTTCAGTAGAAAGTTTACAGCTACAACGTGGTGTTGGTACATCTACAAATGGATCAGGTGCTTTTGGAGCGAGTATTAATGTGCTTACAGATGCAGTTGCAAAGGAAGCTAAGGGAGAAGTTTCTAATAGCTTTGGAAGCTATAATACCAGAAAGCATACCGTAAAATATAGTACAGGGTTATTAAATGACCATGTAGAGATTTCAGGTAGATTATCTCAAATTAATTCTGATGGTTATATTGATAGAGCGACGTCAGATTTAAAATCGTACTTCCTTCAGGGTACTTATGTGGATGATAATACACTTATTAAAGCGGTTACTTTTGGTGGTAAAGAAGTTACCTATCAAGCTTGGAATGGTATAGATATAGACAAACTTAAAGAGGATAGAACATTTAATCCTTCAGGAGAATATCAAGATCAAGATGGTATTACACGTTATTATGATAACGAAGTAGACAATTACACACAAGATCATTACCAATTGCATTGGAATCAAAAATTTAATAATAATTGGTCTACTAATTTAGGTTTAAATTACACTTACGGACGTGGGTATTTTGAACAATATAAAGAAGACGAAGATTTTGATACTTACGGTTTTGATCCAATCACTTTAGGGAACGAAACCATCAACGAGACTGATGTAATTAGAAGACGTTGGTTAGATAATAATTTTTATGTTTTAAATGCTAGTGTTAATTACAAAGATGACAACTTAAATTTAAGTTCGGGTGTGTTTTACAGTTCTTACCATGGTGAGCATTTTGGAGAAGTAATCTGGTCTCAATACGCAAGTAATAGCCAGATTAGAGACCGTTATTATGAGGGTGATGGTGATAAATATGATTTTAGTGCGTTTGCAAAAGCGACGTACCAATTAAATAATAAGTTAAGCCTGTTTGGAGATTTGCAATTTAGAAGTGTAAATTATGATACTAGCGGTATTAGTTCTGACTTAGTATTATTTGAAATAGATAAAACCTATAATTTCTTCAACCCTAAAGCAGGATTATCTTATAATTTAAACCCTAGTAATAACTTTTATTTCTCTTATGCACGAGCAAATAGAGAAGCTAGTAGAAGTGATTTTGAAAGTAATCCAGATATTAAACCAGAGCAATTAAATGACTTTGAACTAGGATGGAGATACAAAAGTAAAAACTTAATTTTTAATGCGAATGCTTATTACATGTTGTATAATGAGCAATTGGTGCTAACAGGAGCAATTGATGATGTAGGATCGTTTATCAGAGATAATTCTGGAAAAAGCTCACGTTTAGGAATCGAGTTGGAAGCAGTAGTAAAATTAAGTAATCAATTTTCTATTCAGCCTAACGTAACGTTTAGCTCAAATAAAAATGACGAAACGATTATAAATAGAGATGGTGGACTTGTAAATTTAGGGAAGACTAATATTTCTTTTTCACCGGATGTAGTGGCTTCAAATGCATTTGTATTTCAACCAATGGATAATCTGCAGTTTTCACTTTTAAGTAAGTTTGTGGGAGAACAATTTATGGGTAACACAGATTCTGATACCTCAAAATTAGACAGCTACTTTGTTAACGATTTTAATGTAACCTACGAGATTAAAACAAATAAAATTTTTAAATCTATCCTGTTCTCAGGACTAGTAAATAATATTTTTGGAGAAAAGTATGTGTCTAATGGATATTACTATACCTATGACGATACATGGTCTAATCCAAATACAACAACAACTATAGAAGGTGCTGGATATTATCCACAAGCAACGACTAACTTCTTAGTTGGTGCAACGTTAAAATTTTAATCACTAATTTTTAAGTAAACCAGTAAAAAGCATCTCAAATTTGAGGTGCTTTTTTAATTGTTATAAACTCTAATAACACTTCCGTTAACTTCAACAAAATAAGGTTTTAATGCAAATTGCCCAGAGGTTCCATCAAATGGTGCTCCGTCTACAATGTTATAAGAATTTCCATCTTCGCAGTTACAGGTAGCAGTAATACCAGATACCGTTAATTTAGAGCAAGTGGAAGGGACGTGGTTAGGATCGGTAATTTCAAAAGCAGTGTACATATTGTTACCAATATTATAAATTACAATACCTTTATAGCCAAAACCGTTAAGTACTAAGTGGTTGCTAGGAAACTGTAAGGAGTTGTATTGTGGTAGTGTTGTATTTATTGAATTTAGAGTGTCAAATGCAATATTGGGGATAAAGTTATTAGTATCATTATCGTCATTTTTTTGACAAGACGTGACTAATATAAAGCAGAATATTATTGTAGCTATAGACCTTAACATATAAATTTAATAATTTTTTAAGATTGCAATTTACAACAATTACAATGTTGAGTTAAATATTTTGTATATTTGTAATGCAAAATCTCGTGTCGACGAGATTTTTGTGTTTAGCGCTAAATTGTTTTAGCGCCTTTTTATTTAAACGAAAAAAATATGAGTAAAGTATCTTATTATACAGCAGAAGGATTAAAAAAGTTGCGTGAAGAGTTAAAGCAACTTAAGGATGTAGAGCGTGTTAAAGCATCAAGAGCTATTGCGGAAGCAAGAGATAAAGGTGATTTAAGTGAAAATGCCGAATATGATGCAGCTAAAGAAGCGCAAGGTATGCTAGAAATGCGTATTGCTAAATTAGAAGATCAAATGGCAGGAGCACGTGTTATTGACGAGTCTCAAATGGATACGTCAAAAATATTGGTCTTATCAAAAGTAAAAATCAAAAACCAAACTAATGGAATGGAGATGAATTATACTTTGGTGGCCGATGGTGAAGCAGACTTAGCAGCAGGAAAAATATCTGTAAACAGTCCTATTGGGAAAGGTTTACTTGGTAAAACTGTTGGGGACGTTGCAGAAATACAAGTGCCAAACGGTATTATTAAATTTGATATTGTCGAAATAAGTAGATAAATAAATGGTGTTTTATTTCGCTTAAGCTGAAAACCATTTCAAATAAAAAAGATTCCTGTTTTTGTACAAAGCAGGAATCTTTTTTTATCTTTAAATCATATACAAATAATTATGGCATCCATTTTTACAAAAATAGTTAACGGAGAAATCCCTTGTTATAAAGTAGCAGAAACTGAAGATTTTTTAGCCTTTTTGGATGTTAATCCAAATGCTAAAGGACATACGTTATGTATTCCTAAAAAGGAAGTGAATAAAATTTTTGATTTAGACGAAGCAGCATATATTGGTTTAATGCAATTTTCAAGAAAGGTCGCTATAGCTTTAGAAAAAACAGTGCTTTGTAAGCGTGTTGGTGTAAGTGTTATTGGTTTAGAAGTGCCTCATGTACATGTGCATTTAATACCATTAAACACAATGGAGGATGCTAGATTTATTAATAAAGTAACATTAGAAAAGGAGACTTTTGAAGCTTTGGCTAAAGCAATAAGTGCCAACCTATAGTTTATAGACCACAAGTCCTATTACTGCTGTAATTACAGCTATACCTGCAATAACTAAGATCCAAAACAAACTTTTATATTTTTTAGATGCTTTTTTAGGCTGAAAAGCTTTCATTTGGTATTCAAAAACGCGTTCGATATCGTCCGTCCATCTTGCTGGATAAATAGGCGTATTGCAAACGGTGCAATTCATTTCAGTACTGACCTCTTGGGTAATGCTTTTGTAAAAAGAAGTTTCAATAAAACGTTGCTTAAATGTTAATTGCAACCCTTTAGTGCTAAAGCACTCAGGACAATTGTTATTTAAATTAACTGTTTTTATTGTTATTAATCTTTCTGCCATCTATATCGTTTTTAAGCTAATTTGCATCGTTGTTCCTTTTCCTTTTTCAGAATTTAGAACTTTAATGCGACCATCATGGAAATCTTCTACGATTCGTTTTGCCAATGATAAGCCAAGTCCCCAACCGCGTCTTTTAGTTGTGTAACCAGGGTCAAAGATAGTGTTAAATTCGTTTTTACTTATCCCTTTTCCGGTATCTGTTACAGTAATTTTTACTTGTTGTTCAAGTTGTGATATAGTAACCTGTAAATCACCTTTTCCCTTCATGGCATCAATAGCATTTTTAACTAAATTTTCAATAGTCCAGCTATATAATTGCTTATTTAAATTGACGTAAATAGGGTGTTCTGGGATTTTGAGGCTAAAATTGACTAGTTTTGAGGACCTTGTTTTTAGATAATCATAGGCTTCTTGAGTTTCGGCTATAATATCCGATTTTTCTAACGTTGGAAGTGATCCTATTTTGCTAAAACGCTCAGTAATAGTTTGCAAGCGATGGATGTCTTTTTCAATTTCTTTAATATATTCAGGATTGGTGTCTTCACTTTTTAAAATTTCTGTCCAACCCATTAAAGAAGATAAAGGAGTTCCAATTTGATGTGCAGTTTCTTTAGCCATTCCTGACCATAATTTATTTTGTGTTGCAATTTTTGAACTACGATAAAAAAAGTAAACTACAGCTCCAAATAAAACGATGATTAATAATAATGCTAATGGGTAGTATTTTAATTTATTTAATAGTGGCGAGTTACCGTAATACAAGGTCCCAATAGATTCTTCGCTATTAGAGTCGTTATTAAAGTAAGATAATGGTATTGGGTTATTTTCTTCTTGATATTGTTGTTGTCTTTTTTTTAAAAAAGAAGTCACGTTTCTAATACCTGTAGTATCTAAGTTTTTTAAACTTTGAAAGTCGCCTTCTGGAGACACTAGTATCATTGGGGTTGTTGAGGTGGAATCCGTAATTATAAAAGAAGTTACGTTATTGACTTCACTATTAATATCATTAAAACTGTTTAGAAAATCACTTTGTGCGTATGACCATGTTTCCATTTTACGGCGTTCTTCTGCTTTAAATTTTTGAAAAAACACATAGGTATTCCATAAAATTAAAGAGATAATGGCAAACGAAGCAATGATAATAATCCAACGGATTAGTTGGCGATGTTTTGTAAAAAACATGATGGTTAATTTTTGTTGTTAATATAATGCAATTCTGTTAATAATATTGTGATGGTTGGTCAGTAATTACCTTTTAGTTGGTAAACAGATTATGTATTTTTGCTAAAATCAAACAGACAACTATGTTATCTTTTACTCCACAAGAATTTTCAACAGCTAAATTACATGGGTATTTACTAAGTGCTGTAGCACCTAGACCAATTGCATTTGCTAGTACTATTGATGCAGATGGTAATCCTAATTTATCGCCTTTTAGTTTTTTTAATGTCTTTAGTGCAAACCCTCCAATTTTAATCTTTTCGCCAGCAAGACGTGTAAGAGATAATACAACTAAGCACACTTTGGAAAATGCCGAGTTAACTAAAGAAGTTGTTATTAATGTTGTAAATTATGATATTGTACAGCAGATGTCTTTAAGTAGCACAGAGTATGCTGAAGGTGTTAATGAGTTTGATAAAGCTGGTTTAACGATGTTAAAGTCGGATTTGGTAAAACCGTTTAGAGTGGCTGAAAGCCCAGTGCAAATGGAGTGTAAAGTTAACGAGATTGTTAAATTAGGTACAGAAGGTGGTGCTGGAAATTTAATTATTTGCGAAGTTGTCAAAATGCACGTTTCAGAAGATGTTTTAGATGAAAATGGTGCAATTGACCAAGTCAAGCTTGATTTAGTATCTAGAGCTGGTGGTAGTTTTTATAGTAGAGCAAAATCTGGGTTTTTCGAAATTCCAAAACCGCTATCAACATTAGGTATTGGTGTTGATGCCTTACCAAAAGAGATTAGAGAAAGTGCGGTTTTAACAGGGAATGATTTGGGTCTTTTAGGGAATGTTGAAAACTTACCTGAGGAAAAAAGCATTCAGGCTTTTAAAAACCAACATAATTTAAGTTCTTTGTCCACAGAACAGAAACATGAAAAAGCAAAGTCTTTTTTAAGCTTTAGTGATGTAGATAGTGCTTGGAAAGTGTTATTATCGTAAGTTTGCGATACCAAAATAGACGAATATTTAATAATTATATAGAAAATGGAAGTACAAGGAAAAGTTAAGCTAGTAGGAGAAACTCAAAGTTTTGGTAGCAACGGATTTAGAAAAAGAGAGTTAGTAGTAACTACAGAAGAACAATATCCTCAACATATTTTAGTAGAGTTTGTTCAAGATAAATGTGATTTATTAAACAATTACCAAGTTGGACAAGATGTAAAAGTAAACATCAACTTACGTGGTAGAGAGTGGGTTAATCCTCAAGGAGAAACTAAATATTTTAACTCGATCCAAGGATGGAGAATTGAAGGTGTACAAGCTGGAGCAGCACCTCAGGGTATGCCAGAAGTGCCACCTGCACAAGCTTTTGAGCCTGCAAAAGATGTTAAGTCTGAAGATCATGACGATTTACCTTTCTAGTAAAAACAATGCTGTTTTGGCAGCGTAATTATATAAAACCTCAATACAATAGTGTTGAGGTTTTTTTATTTTAGACCTTTTCCTTATTTTTCGATAAACAAAACCTGTAATGGATTTTTTAAATAGTAATCTTTCTTTTCCTGATGTGTCCCATGCTACCGAAGATGGTTTGCTAGCTGTTGGAGGTGATTTAAGTGCCCAACGTTTATTGCTAGCCTATCAAAAAGGAATTTTTCCTTGGTTTGAAGACGATAATACTATTATGTGGTGGTCTCCAGATCCTAGATTTGTTTTATTTCCGGAAGCATTGAAAGTCTCTAAAAGCATGAGGCAAGTATTACGTAATTCAGATTTTGAAGTTACAGTTAATACAAGTTTTGATTCGGTAATTAAGGCATGCGCAGCAGCTAAAAGAATAGGTCAAGAGGACACATGGATTACCAAAGGGATGATTGATGCATACACCAAATTACACCATTTAGGATATGCTAAATCTATAGAGGTTTGGTTAAATAAAGAATTGGTAGGCGGTTTATATGGTGTGGATCTTGGTAATGGTGTGTTTTGCGGAGAAAGTATGTTTGCTACAGTTAGCAATGCTAGTAAAGTGGGCTTTATAAGTTTTGTACAGAATACCAATTACAAGCTTATTGATTGCCAAGTATATACTAATCACCTAGAAAGTTTAGGTGCGGAGGATATATCTAGAGCTCAGTTTTTGGAGTATTTAGTTTAAACTTCGTTATATCTAAAGCAACCCACTTCGTGATCGTTTACCATACCAACAGCTTGCATAAAAGCATAAATTACTGTGGATCCCACAAACTTAAAACCACGCTTTTTTAAATCCTTACTTAAGGCATCACTTAAAGCTGTATTTGCTGGCGCATTTTTATAATAATCTATAGTGTTTTTAATGGGCTTATTATCTACAAAAGCCCATAAGTACTTGCTGAAACTTCCAAATTCTTTTTGGATGTCCATAAATAATTGAGCATTTGTTATTGTTGCATTTACTTTTAACTTGTTTCTTATAATGCCTGCATTTTGTAATAACTGAGCTTTTTTGTCTTCATTATAATTTGCTATTTTTTTGTAATCAAACTGGTCAAATGCATCAAAAAAATTATTTCGTTTGCGTAAAATAGTAATCCAACTAAGTCCTGCTTGAAAAGTTTCTAGAATTAAAAATTCAAATAGTGTGGCGTCATCATGGACAGGATTACCCCATTCGTTATCGTGGTAAGCCTCATAAAGTTCATCTCCAACACACCAACCGCATTTATGTTTTGTCATTTTTATTGATTTTAAAATTAAGTATTATCGCTATAATTAAACCGATAATAAGTGCCACTTTTAAACTACCATAAAAGTTACACTCCGTTGTTAATTACCCTTCAAACTATTGTGGTAATATTTAAAACAAGCCAACCAGTAAAATAGGTCATTTAAATAGTTACTTTTAGTTGCTTATTTATTTTCAATGTAAGGTTTTTAATTAATTACTACTAATGTAACAACAGTAACTTAAAAATCATAATAGTTACTGTATTTTTGTACTATGGAAACACTTAAAGACACAATTATCAAACAAATTATACAAGACGGTTTAGATAATAGCATGAGCTATACTGAGTATAGAGAATTAGTTTCGACTTTAGTCGAAAAAAACGCTAATACAGGTCATGAAGTGACGGAGGCATTAGCTAACTATACCATGCTTAATAATAAGCGTATGAAGCGTTGGGATAAAACAATTAAGGTTGGAGAGGCTGTTTCAGATGCTATAAAACACAAGAGTATTAATCAAACTTGGATTATTATTACAGAAAGTTGGTGTGGAGACGCTGCACATGTAATGCCTGTAATTAATAAAATGGCAGCGCTTAATGACGGTATTGATTTTAGAGTGGTTTTAAGAGATCAAAACGAAACTTTAATGGACCAGTTTTTAACTAATGGTTCTAGGTCTATTGCTAAGCTAATAATGTTAGATACGGACTCTAAAGAGGTTCTTGGGACTTACGGTCCTAGACCAAGTACGGCAACTGCTTTAGTAAATGACTATAAAGTGCAGCATGGTGGCTTAACACCAGAGTTTAAAGAAGAATTACAGCATTGGTACAATAAGGATAAAGGTCAAACTGTTATTGCAGATTTATTGCCTTTAATGGGGTAATTATACACTGTATTATTTATATAAAAAAAGCCTCTCTTAATTTAAGAGAGGCTTTTTTATTAATACGTTTACTTACTAGCTATTTATACTATTTTCCTTTAAATTGAAAAGTTATAGATCCAATCTGTTTTGCTTTATTGGAGGTGTTAAATTTGGCTTCTTTTGCATATTGCAATGCATGTTCTTGCAAACATAAGTTGCTTGAAGTCGAAGCGTTATTGACGTAAGTATCGATAACATTACCGCTTTTATTAACTATGATATTAATTACTATTTTACCTTCTGCATTACATAAATAGACAGGGATAGGTAATGAAACATCAGTACGCCCTTTTAAAGAAAAATACACACTACTATTTGTGTTTGCGACATTACCTTGTTTGGCACTTTTATTTTGAGATTGCTTATTTAGCACCTCATTTACGCTATTAAAACTAGTTAAGGTTTGTTCTGATATAACAGCGTTACCATTACTTTTTTCTGAAGATGCATCACTTTTAGGACTGTTTTTGTATGTCTCTAGTTTAGGGTTTGTATAATCTTCAGGTGGTGCAATAGGTTTATAGGCTTGCGAATAATGTTTGTAGTTTTCTGACGTGTTATAGGCCTTATTAGTTGCTTTGGGATTGTTTTTTAATATAATGTCTTCAGCTTTATCAGGAATACTAACGTCTTCAATAACCTGTAGTTGATATAGTGTTTCAGCTACAGCTGTACTTCTCTTATAAGCACCTATATTTAATACAGAAAGTATCAGGGTACCTGTAATTAATAAAGTTATAGCTAATGCTTTTTGAGAATTATTTAAAGTCATTAATGGCAAACTATTAAAATAACGGTTATGCTATTTAGTGATGTATATACGTTTATAAAACCCGAAAAGACTAGTGTTAGTCCTTTTTTTGGAGATTTTTAATAAAATCCTCAATGGATAATCCTTCTTTTACATCAAAGGCACCAATTTTTGTGCGTCGTAAAGCCGATAAGTGTCCTCCAGAATTTAACGCTTTTCCAAAATCGTTAACTAAGGATCGTATATAGGTTCCTTTGCTACAAACAACTCTAAAATCTATATTTAAGCCATCAATGTTTGTAATTTCAAATGTTTCAATTGTAATTTTTCTGGACGGTATCTCTACGGTTTCGCCAGCTCGTGCATATTCGTATAAACGTTTCCCTTCTTTTTTTAATGCAGAAAAGATAGGTGGGAATTGGTCAATTTCTCCCGTAAACTGTTTCGTTGTTTGGTGGATTAATTCCTCAGTAATATGTTCTGTTTCAAACGTATTATCAACCTCGGTCTCTAAATCGTAAGACGGTGTTGTGCTTCCTAAAACAATAGTTCCGGTATATTCTTTAATTTGACCTTGAAAAGTATCTATTTGTTTTGTCATTTTACCCGTGCAAATGACTAGTAATCCTGTTGCTAACGGATCTAAAGTTCCGGCATGTCCAACTTTTATTTTTTTAATATTAAAAGCTTGTCGGATTTCCCAACGTAATTTGTTTACGGCTTGAAAAGAAGTCCAATTTAAAGGTTTGTCTATTAATAATACTTGTCCAGCTTGGTAGTCGTCTCCAGTCATAACTTAATTTAAAATCGAAAATGATATAGCAATAACACCAACAATAGCACAGTAAACAGCAAAATAAGATAACTTGCTTTTTTTAACTAGACTAATCATCCAAGTACAAGCAAATAAACCGGCTACAAATGCAGCAATAAAACCAGCAGATAATGCAGTTATATTTTGATTTTCAAAATTTAGATCACCACCTAAGATGTCTTTTGCTATTTTTCCAAAAATTAACGGAACAACCATTAAAAAGGAAAAACGAGCAGCTTTAGTTTTATCGTTTCCTAATAGTACAGATGTAGATATAGTAGCGCCACTTCTAGAAATACCCGGTAACATAGCAATTGCTTGAGATACTCCTATTATAAAGGCATTTTTAAAAGAGACGTTTTTATTAGTGTTTTTGGCTTTGTCTGCAAAAAATAATAAGACAGCAGTAACTATAAGCATACAACCTACTAAAAGGATGTTTCCACCAAAAAGTTGCTCTAATTGTTCTTCAAAAAACAGACCGACTAATGCAGCCGGAATCATTGAGATTACAATTTTTGTTACAAATTTAGTATCGTCATTCCATTTAAAAGATAAAAACCCTTTTATGATTTCTAAAATGTCTTTTCTGAAAATAACGATGGTACTTAATGCAGTTGCAAAATGAAGTATCACAGTAAATAGTAAGCTTTCTTCGGGGATACTAGTATCTCCTAAAATTGCTTTACCAATTTCTAAATGACCACTTGAAGATACAGGGAGAAACTCTGTTAATCCTTGTATAATACCTAATATAATTGAATCTAAAATATCCATGTGGCAAAAGTATTAAAATACTATGACCAATTGATAATTTGAAGTTATAATTTATTGTTGAAAATAAAGTTTAAAATAGTAAAACTTGCTTAGCCCTTTTTTGGTTTAGACAATATAGCATAGACCTGTATACCAAAGCCAATAATAACTAAAGCAGGTGCTAGACGTATACGTCTCCAGCTAAAAATAGCATCACTAAATACATTAGGATCATCACTACCACCGCCAGACATTAAAATAAAGCCTAAAGCAATTGTGCCTAAGCCAATAAACATGAATTTATAGTTGTGTTTACCAAAGATTGGTTGTGAACTCACAATAATTTTATCGTTTTCAGTGTCTTGTCTCAAGGTCGTAATGTTATTAATTTACTACAAATTTAAACTTTTTAATTTAATCGTAAATAAATTTAGCTTGCTGTTTTTTTAAAGTCACCTGATCTGTTTGTGCGACTTTATTTTCAAATTTCGGTTTTACTGATGCTAAATAAGCAACAATTGCAACCATACCTATTAATACAAATGTGATTCGTTTCATAATCATTAATTTTAGATTAAATAATCAATTAAAGTATTAGTTGGTCAATAGCGATGTGTTTTTCGGTTAAGTAAATATAACGTGCTTAAGTGTGAAGTATTGTTAATGCTTTAGTTAAACTGTGTTAAATTAATACAGTTGGTCTGTCTTTAGATTTAAAAAACGTTGTGTCGCAAAATGTGTGCTTATCCAAGTTATAATAATACCTAAGAAGAAAATTATTAAAAATAATCCGCCTATTAAAACTGGACTTTGGCGTAGGTTTAGCTCAGGAAACGCTTGATCTACATAAAAAACAATAAAGCCTAAACCTAGTAATGCAATCACTGCACCTAGGACACCAAGTTTTATGCTTTTCCATACAAAAGGACGACGTATAAAGCGCTTAGTTGCACCTACCATTTGCATGGTTTTAATTGTAAATCGTTTGGCGTAAACAGATAATCTAATAGAGCTATTAATAAGTAGTACCGCAATTAAAGTAAAAATAGCACTTAGTAATAATACCCAGAAGCTTATTTTTTTAACGCGACTATTCATTAAGGTTACTAAGTCTTTGTCATATCTAACTTCTTCTACAAAACCTTTTTCTAAAGCAGTTTCTGCCAATTCTTCTAATTTATCAGCAGTAACAAAATCGGCTTTAAGATTAACATCAATATTATTCTGTAAAGGATTAAAGCCTAAAAACGCCATAAAATCTTCACCATTTTCAGCTTTCATAGATTCGGCAGCTTGCTCTTTAGAGATATATACAGTAGATTTTACGTAATCAGCTAGTGCTAAACTTTTTTCAAGTTGCTTGACTTCGATCTCTTTGGCATTGTCTTTTAAATAAATAGTAACCGTTACTTGCTCTTTAAACAAGTCGGCAACCTTTTTCGCGTTAAGCACTAAAAGCCCTAGTATACCTAGTAAAAATAATACTAAAGCAATACTTAATACGACTGAGAAGTAAGACGAAATTAATCTACGTTTTTGATATCTTTCAAAAGAAGAGCTCATAAATTGATGTTAGTTTATAATGTAAAAATATAAAAGAAAAATGAAACCTATTCATATAATCTATAATTACAACGTCAAACTTTTAATAGTCTTATAATAAGTTTAAATTTGTTGCTTAATAAAGCGGAAAAACACAAAAATGCAATACCATTTTAACGACATCGAAGCCAAATGGCAAAAATATTGGGCAGAAAACCAAACGTTTAAAGCCTCAAATAATAGCGACAAGCCTAAATATTATGTTTTGGACATGTTTCCTTATCCATCTGGAGCGGGATTACACGTAGGACATCCATTAGGTTATATTGCTAGTGATATTTATGCACGTTACAAGCGCCATAAAGGTTTTAATGTTTTGCATCCACAAGGTTATGATAGCTTTGGTTTGCCTGCAGAACAATATGCTATCCAAACGGGTCAGCATCCTGCAATTACAACAGAAACTAATATAAAAACCTACAGAAGACAATTAGATCAAATTGGTTTTTCTTTTGACTGGAGTCGTGAGGTCCGTACATCAACACCAGAATATTACAAATGGACACAATGGATTTTTATTCAACTATTTGAGTCTTGGTATAATAACGATTCTAATAAGGCTGAAGAAATATTGACCTTAGTAGCTAAATTTTCTGCGGAAGGAAATGCTAATGTAAATGCTGTTTGTGATGATAATATCGAGTCTTTTTCTGCGGAACAATGGAACGCTTTTGATTCTAAAAAACAACAAGAAATACTATTACAATATAGACTAACGTATTTAGCCGAAACAGAAGTAAATTGGTGTCCTGCATTAGGAACGGTTTTAGCAAATGACGAAATAGTAAACGGAGTGTCAGAACGTGGTGGTCATCCTGTAATGCGTAAAAAAATGACGCAATGGAGTATGCGTATTTCTGCTTACGCAGAACGTTTGCTGCAAGGATTAGATACTATAGATTGGACAGACTCGCTTAAAGAAAGCCAACGTAATTGGATTGGAAAATCTGTTGGTGCATCAGTCACTTTTAATGTTATTCCAAATGTCACTCTGAGCGCAGTCGAAGAGTCTTTGAAAATTGATGTTTTTACAACAAGACCAGACACCATTTTTGGTGTAAGTTTTATGACATTGGCTCCAGAGCATGAGTTAGTGCAAACCATTACTACACCAGAACAAAAAGCGGAGGTTGAAGCTTATGTTTTAGCGACTGCAAAACGCAGCGAACGCGATCGTATGGCAGATGTAAAGACCATTTCTGGTGCATTTACAGGCGCTTACGCAGAACATCCATTTAGTAAAGAGCCCATTCCAATTTGGATTGGAGATTATGTTTTAGCAGGTTACGGTACAGGAGCAGTAATGTCTGTCCCTTGTGGTGACCAACGTGATTACGACTTTGCAAAGCATTTTAATATCGCGATTCCAAATGTATTTGAAGGTGCTGATATTTCTGAAGAAGCTTTCGCCTCTAAGGATAATGTGGTTATTGCAAACAGTGATTTCCTTAACGGAATGAACTATAAAAAAGCATCAAAACGTGCTATTTACGATTTGGAGCAAATGGGGCAAGGTGAAGGAAAAACAAATTATAGATTACGTGATGCTGTGTTTTCTAGACAACGTTATTGGGGAGAACCTTTTCCAGTATACTACGTCAACGGGATGCCACAAATGATTGATAAAGGACATTTACCAATTACATTGCCAGAAGTAGAAAAATATTTACCAACCGAAACAGGAGAACCACCATTAGGTCGTGCAGATGTTTGGGCTTGGGACACCAATACAAATACAGTTGTACCAAATGTCAACCTGAGCGCAGTCGAAGGTGAGGATAACGGGATTTACCCTTTAGAACTAAACACCATGCCAGGTTGGGCAGGAAGCTCATGGTATTTCTTTAGTTATATGGAAGAAAAGGCCAAAAGAGGTGAAGACTTTGCTAGTCAAGATTCACTTAACTATTGGGAAAATGTAGATTTATATATAGGAGGTAGTGAGCATGCAACAGGACATTTATTATACTCTCGTTTTTGGACTAAGTTTTTAAAAGATAGAGCATTTGTTGGAGTAGATGAGCCTTTCAAAAAATTGATCAATCAAGGAATGATACTTGGGACTAGTGCTTTTATATATCGTGAAGATGGTACAAATACTTACCTTTCTAAAGGTTTGGTTAAAGATAAAAAAGTTGCTCCAATTCATGTAAAAGTACAATACGTAAATGCTTCAGATGAATTAAATATAGAGGGTTTAAAGAATGATGCCGAATTTGGAGCTGATTATAAAGATGCTGAATTTATTTTAGAAGATGGTGTTTATAAAGTCGGTCGGGAAGTCGAAAAAATGTCTAAATCCAAGTATAATGTTGTTAGTCCAGATGCTATCTGCGAGCAATATGGAGCAGATAGTTTACGTCTTTACGAAATGTTTTTAGGACCATTAGAACAAGCTAAACCTTGGAATACCGCAGGGATTACTGGTGTACATGGTTTCTTGAAAAAACTATGGAAGTTATATGTTGGAGAAGCGGGGTTAATTGTAAACGATGCATCGCCAACAAAAGACAACTTAAAAACGTTACATAAAACAATAAAAAAGGTACAGGAAGATATTGAGAATTTCTCTTTTAATACGTCTGTATCTACATTTATGATTGCTGTTAACGAGTTGACTGCGCAAAAATGTACAAGTAATGCCATCTTAGAACCTTTATTGGTTTTATTATCGCCGTATGCACCACATATTACTGAAGAATTATTCAGTCAATTAGGTAACGAAGGATCAATTGCTACTGCACCATTTCCAATATTTGAGGCGAGTCATTTAGTAGAAAGCAGTAAGAATTATCCAATTTCGTTTAACGGAAAAATGCGTTTTACGTTAGAGTTGCCAATGGATATGTCTAAAGACGAAATTGAAAAAACAGTCATGGCTAATGAAAAAACAATTGCACAATTAGAAGGTCGTACTCCTAAAAAAGTAATTGTTGTTCCTGGTAAGATTGTAAATATTGTAGGGTAATTAGGAGGCAAACTTCATTGCGAGGCACGAAGCAATCTAATTATTGAGATAACTAATAATAAGACAAGTAAGAGTAATCAGGTCAGGTCAGTTCGAGTGAAATACTTTTTTAGTATTTTGTATCGAGAACTATTTTAAGGACCTCTCGATACAATTTGTTCGTGCCTCACAAACCACTCGATGTGACGTTGTGTTTATCGTTATGTTAGCTTGGTCGTTTTGGTAAGTAACGAAGTTATATATCAAAGTTTATATTTGATTGAGTAGAACAAGATAATAGCCCCAAGAGTAATCAGGTCGCGTCAGTTCGAGTGAAATGCTTTTTTAGCATTTTGTATCGAGAACTATTACTATAAGGACATCTCGATACAATTTGTTCGTGCCTCACAAACCACTCGATGTGACGTTATGTTTATCGGTGTGTTAGTTTGGTCGTTTTGGTAAGTAACGAAGTTATATATCAAAGTTTATATTTGAATGAGTAGAACAAATTGAGTAGAACAAGATAATAGCCCCAAGAGTAATCAGGTCGCGTCAGTTCGAGTGAAATGCTTTTTTAGCATTTTGTATCGAGAACTAAAATAGTAACACAATTTCAAAATAATAAAAACCTTCAAATCATGAAAAATATTAGTTTAGTTTTAGCCTTGTTTTTATGCTTAGCATGTAACAAAAAAGAAGAAGTAAAAGTTGTTGAAATCTCTTGCGGACAATGCCAATTTGGGTTAACATCGGAAGACGGTTGTAGTCTAGCAGTACGATTTGATGACAAGGCTTATTTTGTTGATGGTGCAGCTATCGATGATTTTGGTGATGCACACGCTGAAGGTACTGGTTTTTGCGAGGTGATTAGAAAAGCTGAGGTTACAGGTGCTGTGGTGGATGATCGTTTTCAAGCGACTGCTGTTAACATGTTAGATTAATTTTTTAAGGACTGCGTGTTGCTCTATATTAAAAAAGAGCATCTCGATACAATTTGTTCGTGCCTCACAAACCACTCGATGTGACGTTGTGTTTATCGGTGTGTTAGTTTGGTAGTTATTGTTTCTAACGATGTGCTTAGGCTTTAAAATGCTATATAAGTAGGGGAATAAGACAAGTAAGAGTAAGCAGTTTTCGTCAGTTCGAGTGAAATACTTTTTTGGCATTTTGTATCGAGAACTATTTTAAGGACATCTCGATACAATTTGTTCGTGCCTCACAAACCACTCGATGTGACGTTATGTTTATCGATGTGTTAGTTTGGTAGTTATTGTTTCTAACGATGTGCTTAGGCTTTAAAATGCTATATAAGTAGGGGAATAAGACAAGTAAGAGTAATCAGGTCACGTCAGTTCGAGTGAAATGCTTTTTTAGCATTTTGTATCGATAACTATTTTAAGGATATCTCGATACAATTTGCTCGTGCCTCACAAATCACTCGATGTGACGTTATGTTTATCGATGTGTTAGTTTGGTAGTTATTGTTTCTAACGATGTGCTTAGGGTTTGAATTGCTATATAAGTAGGCAATGAGACACGTAAGAGTAAGCAGTTCTCGTCAGTTCGAGTGAAATGCGTTTTTAGCATTTTGTATCGAGAACTATTTTAAGGACATATCGATACAATTTGCTCGTACCTCACAAACCACTCGATGTGACGTTGTGTTTGTCTAAGTTTAAATTGTGTAAAGCGATTTAATATTTTAAAAAATATACCAAATAGTATAAGATAATGATAGAGAGGTAATAGTCTTTGTTAAAAACAAAAAAAAACGCTTGCAGCAATGCAAGCGTTTTTTTGTTTCTATTTTAATTAATAGTGTCTTATTCTTTTTCTAAGTCCAATTCGTCTTCGTCATTGACTTCAACCTTAGGTTCTGGTTTTGGTAACGTTTTAAAATACGTTTCAAAAGTTTTGAAGTCGTAAGGTTTTTTGATTATTTTTTTGTCTTTATCTAAAACAAAATAACTTGGCGTTGCTTTTACGTTATAGTTGTCACCAATTGGGTTGTCCCATTTTCCTTCACCAAATACATGATAAAATTCAGGAAACTTGTAAGTCATATCCTTCCATCTGTAACGGTCTTCATCTAAAGCAATAGCAATAACTTTTAATTGTCCTTTATCTAATGTTTTAACTAGTTTATGTAATTCTGGAATTTCGTCTAAACAATGAGAACACGTTGTACTCCAGAAAACAACTAAGTAGTTGTTAGCTTCGTCTAAATCATGCATTTTTTTAGCGGTAGCAGCACCTTCTTCATCATAAATAATGATTTCAAAATCTTGTCCTACATTTCCAACGGATGCATTTTTAAAATATGTTAGTTCTTTTACTAACTCATTATCATTAGTTTGCCTAGCAATATCTAATAGGTAAGTGTTTGCAATGTGGTTAGCTACAGGCTCAATTTCTTCTACTGCAAATTGGTTCCATAAAATTTCTAATATGATTTTCTTTACTTTACTATTGTTACCAATAGCTTTTTCTACCGTATTGATATTGTTGATATAGGATACGTTTTTATCATCGTTATCAATAAAATTGAATACGTAATTTAAAGTCGCTTCAATTAAGAAGTTTGAATTTTGAAGTACTGGATTTCCAAAATTGATATGGCTGAAATAAGCTTTTTTAGCATTCTCAGTAAATGTTTTAGCATCAATTAATTGTTGAGGTGCGTAAGGTTGACTAGCAGTAATAAAATTAAGTACTAGTTTGCCTTCTGCTGCTTTTTCAAATTCTGTTTGTGTATTTAAAAGTATTTGGATGATCTTTTTGAAATCCTTTTCTTTTTTTCCACCTGAACCATAAAAGGTATTTAAGCTTTGTCCGATCATTGACATGCTGTTATTATAAGAGGTCCAAAGTTTATTTTCTTCAGACGTTACAAATTCTACACCTTTATCTAAATCAAAAGTCAACTCGATATCTTCATTGTTATAAAGAAAATCAAAGTTGTATTCGTCTTGAGGTTGCGCGTATACAATACGGTAAGTTCCTGGTGCTTGTGTCTTTTTTAATTCAAAAACAAAGCTTCCGTCTTCTGCAATATCTGCATTGTCTACAAAAATTGAAGTGTCAGCAGTTACTTGGTACAGGAATGCAAACTTAAACTGCTCTGCTGGAGTAAATGTTCCTTTTATTGTGTTTTGTGCAACTATAAAACTAGGCACTATAGCTAATAAAAAAAGTATTTTTTTATACATTATTAATGGGTTTTCTATTATAATTTCAAAAACTATTCCAAAATTGGTTCTAAAGCATTTAATGCCTTTTTTACAGATTTGATGTTGTCAAAGGTAAGTAATAATCGCAAACCATTTCTAGTCTGCTTCTCTTTCATTTTACATGATTTTGGATGCGTTTGCACGTATTTTAGAAGCTTAGTAAAATTAGGACTCTGGTAAAAACTACTTTGTTGGTCATTTATAAAGTAGCTAATTAACTTGCCTTGTTTCATTATAACTTTTTCCATACCTAATTTAGTTGCGATCCATTTAATGCGGACACTATCAATTAAGTCTATAACCTGAATTGGTAATTCTCCAAAACGGTCTAAAAGCTGCTTTTCAAATTCGGCTAATTCAACCTCAGTTTTAAAGTTGTTTAGTTGCGTGTAAAGGTTTAGACGCTCTGCGATGTTATTTACATAATCATCAGGGAAAAGTAGTTCAAAGTCTGTATCTATGGTAATATCCTTTACATATTCTTTGTTTTCTAAAGGCTCATTATATAAATCTTTAAATTCATTTTCTTTAAGCTCTTCAATTGCTTCATTTAATATCTTTTGATACGTATCAAAACCAATCTCGTTTATAAATCCACTTTGTTCTCCTCCCAATAAATCTCCTGCACCACGTATTTCTAAATCTTTCATGGCAATATTAAAACCGCTACCTAGTTCTGTAAATTGTTCTAAAGCTTGGATACGTTTTCTGGCATCGTCGGTCATTGCCGAGTATTCTGGTGTTATAAAATAACAAAAGGCTTTTTTGTTACTACGCCCAACACGTCCACGCATTTGGTGTAAATCACTTAGCCCAAAATTATTGGCGTTATTAATAAAAATGGTATTTGCATTTGGTACATCCAGTCCACTTTCTATAATAGTTGTACTAACTAAAACGTCAAATTCTCCATCCATAAAACCAAGCATTAAACTTTCTAGTTTTTTACCTTCTAATTGTCCATGTCCAATACCTATTTTGGCATCGGGCACTAAACGTTGAATCATACCGGCAACTTCTTTTATGTTCTCTATACGATTATGAATAAAAAAGATTTGTCCACCACGCTCAATCTCATAGCTTACAGCATCTCTAATGGCTTCTTCTGTAAATCGTATAACATTACTTTCTATTGGGTAACGGTTTGGCGGAGGTGTTGTGATAACGGATAAATCTCTTGCGGCCATTAAACTAAACTGTAATGTTCTAGGTATTGGTGTTGCTGTAAGTGTTAGTACGTCTACGTTGTCTTTTAATGTTTTTAGTTTTTCTTTTACTGCGACTCCAAACTTTTGCTCTTCGTCAACAATTAAAAGTCCTAAATCTTTAAATTTTACATTTTTACTTGCAAGTTGGTGTGTTCCAATAATAATATCAACGTGCCCTTTTTCTAGCTTTTCTAAAGTTTCTTTTTTCTGTTTAGCTGTTCTAAAACGGTTGACATAATCTACAGTTACTGGAAGGTCTTTTAAACGTTCTGTAAATGTTTTGTGATGCTGAAATGCCAAAATGGTTGTAGGTACTAATACGGCTACTTGTTTGCCATTATCCACTGCTTTAAAGGCTGCACGTATGGCAACTTCTGTTTTTCCGAAACCAACATCTCCACAAATAAGACGGTCCATTGGACGCTCACTCTCCATGTCTACTTTTATGTCCGCAGTTGCAGTTATTTGATCAGGTGTGTCTTCATACAAGAATGACGCTTCCAATTCGTGTTGTAAATAGCTATCGGGTTTATATTGATATCCTTTTTCTAGTTTACGTTTAGCATATAGTTTGATAAGATTAAATGCGACGTGTTTTACTCTAGATTTAGTCTTTTCTTTAAGTACTTTCCATGCTTTACTACCTAATTTATAGACTTTAGGCGGTTTACCATCTTTACCATTAAATTTGGTTATTTTGTGCAAGGAATGGATGCTTAAATATAATACGTCGCGTTCTCCGTATACTAATTTTATAGCTTCTTGTTTTTTGCCTTCTACATCTATTTTTTGAAGTCCACCAAATTTTCCTATTCCGTGATCGATGTGTGTAACATAATCTCCAATATCTAAATTGGTTAGATCTTTAAGAGTAATGGCTTGTTTTTTAGCATAACCATTTTTAACATGAAACTTGTGGTAGCGTTCAAAAATTTGATGATCTGTATAGACTACAATTTTATTGTCATGATCTAGAAAACCTTGGTATAATGAAAGTGTTACCGTTTGATAATGTACATTTTGATCTACATCATCAAAGATGTCATGAAAACGTTTGGCTTGCTGCTCACTAACGCAAGCGATATAATTGGTGTAATCGTTATTATGATTACTGTTTAGATTGTCTATTAATAAATTGAATTGTTTATTAAAAGTAGGTTGTGGCGAGGTGTTATGTACAATTGTTTCTGTTGGATTAAAAACAGGAGACGAACCAAATTCCACTATTGTAAAATCTAATAATTGTTTTTTTAGTTCTGCTGCATTACAGAATAACTCTGATGGTTTGGCGTGTTTTATATCTTGATTAAGTTTTACAAAAGCTGTAATGGCTTTGTCAAAAAAGTCGTCTACACGGTCAAAAGTTAAATCAAAGTTTTTACCAAAGACTACTGTTTTTTGAGCAATGTAGTTTAAAAAACTTTGTCTGGACTCGTCCATTAACTTATTGGCCACATTGGGTATGACGCTAATTTTTTTTATTTGCTCCGTGGATAATTGTGTTTCTACGTCAAAAGTCCTGATACTATCAACTTCGTCTCCAAAAAACTCTATACGGTAAGGCTCATCATGGCTAAAAGAAAAGACATCTACAATTCCTCCACGTACAGAAAACTCGCCAGGTTCTGTTACAAAATCGACACGTTTAAATTTGTAGTCAAAAAGAATTTCGTTTACAAAGTCTATAGACAGGCTATCGTTTACATTTATTTTTAATGTGTTACGTTCTAACTCTTTTCTGGTGACTACTTTTTCAAATAAGGCATCAGGATAGGTTACAATTATAGCAGGTTTTTTGCGCGAGTTGATTCTGTTTAGTACTTCTGCACGCAGTAATACATTGGCATTATCGGTTTCTTCTATTTGATAAGGTCTACGGTAACTACCTGGGTAAAACAGGACGTCTGTTTTATTAATTAGCTGTTCTAGATCGTTTAGGTAAAATGCGGCTTCCTCTTTATCATTAAAAATAAGTAAAAACGGGAGTTGTGTATTTTTAAAAGTTTGAGTGATTATGTAGGATAGGGAAGAGCCTACTAATCCTTTTAAATGCGTTTTACTTTGGGTTTGGGATATAGCAGTTTGCAGTTTTTGCAATTGCAAAGACTGTAAATAGGTCTGCGAGATTAAGGTTTTACTCACTTAACTTTAGTTTGTGCAAATATAAGCATTGCATAAATTAATAGCTTTTAGATTTACAAATTTTAACTTTTATACGTCTATATTAGTTAACGCGTTAAGGATGGAGTGGTCTGTCTGAGCTCCTCGCAGAGAGCGAGCCACGAGAGCCTGGTTTTTTGCACCTAATAAAAAGGTGCAAAATAAACGCCCAAAAAAAGAAACTTTTAATTTTAAAAGGTGTGCGGTTTAACTATATTTGCAGTCTAAAATTAAACATAAAAGTATGTCATTTTCAGATTTATTCGATAGTGGGTTTAAAAAGCGTAATGAGGATCATTTTGCTGCAATTGTACGTGTAGCCATGAGTGATGGTGTGATTAGTGAGGCTGAGAAAGCGTTTTTAGATCGTTTAGCACGTAATTTAGATATTAGCGAAGAAGAATATAAGCAGATATTGGTTGACTATAAAGAGCACCCAATTAACCCTCCAACATCTTACGATCAGCGTTTAGAACGTTTATACGATTTGTCAAGAATGGTTTGGGCTGATCATATTGAAGGACCAAAGCAAACTGCTATTTTAGAGCGTTTGTGTGTTGGTTTAGGATTTAAATCTAGTAATGCACAGTATGTGACGCATAAAGCGTTAGAGTTGGTGCATGAAGGTGTTGATTTAGATACTTTTACTGATGAGATTAAAACAATGAACAGATAATAAGATTCTGTTTTATAGTTATAAAAAAAAGCGAACTTTTCAGTTCGCTTTTTTTTATTTTAAGTATTCTTCAATTTTTGATATTAAAGCTTCTTCGTCAAACGGTTTTTTAATGACATCATTAATACCGGCTTTTTTATAACGTTTTAAATCGTCTTTAAAAACTCTAGCGGTTAATGCTATTACGGGCACTTTTTTATGCTCGCGTTCTGGCATTTGTCTTATTAGCTTAGTGATCTCGTCACCGTAACTATTTGGTAATTTAATATCCATTAAGACTAAATCAAACTCAGAGCTTTCTATTCTTGGTATCACGTCTTCTCCTCTGGTTACTATGTCTAAGAAGTAATTACCTTTAGAGGCTAGTATTTTAAGAATTGATAGTTGTGTGATTTCAGAATCTTCTACTAATAAGATGCTGTATTTTTTGTCAGATTTTGGTTTTGAAACGGTTTCTTTCTTTTTCTTTTTAATTTTGTAGTTAAAGTCTAACTTAAAATTAATGTTAGTGGAAAACGTACTACCTTCTCCGGGTGTAGAGTCTACATTTATCACACTATGCGATAGGCTTACTAAATGTTTTGAGATAGCTAATCCTAAACCTGCACCTTTATTATGTACTTGACTACTGTTTATTTGAGAAAAACTAGTAAAGATATCTTCTAGATGATCTTTTTCCATACCAATTCCGGTATCTTTTATCTGAAAATGAACGTTTGCTTTTTGTGCTCTTATTTGGTTAAGTGATACATTAAAAGTAACGGTTCCAACTTCTGTAAATTTAATAGCGTTTTCTAACAGGTTGCTTAGGACTTGTCTTAAACGTAACGTGTCACCACCTACTATTGCAGGAAGGTTGTCGTTAAAATTAGTTATTAATTCTATTCCTTTTTGTTGTGCTTTTACTTTAAATACTTTTTCTATATCTTCTAGTAGCTCTCTTAAGTTAAAAGGATTAATTACTAATTCTAGTCGTCCTGCTTCAATTTTAGAAATGTCTAAAATATCTTCTATTAATTGTTTTAAATAGTTAGAAGAGGAGTCTATTACTTTTAGGTAATTAAGTTGCTCTACATTTAAGTTAGTCTTTTTTAGTATATCAGAAAAGGTTAGTATACCTGTTAATGGGTCTCTTAACTCATGGCTAAAATTAGCAATAAATGCGTTTTTAAAGGCTTCTTTTTCTTGTAGATAATTATTTTTTAACTCTAGTATTTGCGAGTTTATAACGGACTCATTTCTTACTTGAGCTGTAGTTTGGTAATTATTATAATGTATTGTCAAGTCTAAAATGACAATCATTGGTAATTGTTTTCCATCAAATGTTTTAACAATAATATCTGTTATTATTGTTTCATTTTTAGGATTAGTTAGATGTATACAAGAAAAGACGTGTGTTTGATCTATATCTTGTAATGCACTGTGTACACTTTCAAAAAACGGATGTACTGTAGCTATGTTTTGACCAACTAAATCTTTAAAAATGATATCGTCAGATTCTTTTACGATTCCGTCAAAATCAACAATTATATATTGATTAACAGATTGCGAGTATTCTTTTTTATATTTTTCTAACATTATTTAGTGGCGTCTTTAATTAAAGCTTGTGCTAAATTAGAAAAAACATCTTCAACATTTTTCCCTGACTTGGCACTTGTGTAAAAATCGACAAAACGTCCAAAAACATCCTTGTTTTGTTTAATAAAGTCGTTTGTAACTAAATCTTTCTTGTTTCCAATAACACGTAATGGTATTTTTGGGTAACGATCTGTAATATAATCTAGATCAAACTCTAACTTCTCATACGTAGCTGGTCTAGTCATGTCAAAAACATAAATAAAACCATTAGTACCCATAAGGTAAGATGCTCTGGTATTAGTAATGTCGTCATTACCTTCTAAATCCCAAATTACTAATGTGATGTCATCGTTAGTTTTTGGCAGATTTACTTCTTTTTTTAAGACGTGTACCCCAATGGTTACTTTGTAGTCTTCACTAAAGGTGTCTTCTACAAATCGTCTAATTAATGAAGATTTACCTACACCAAAGTGACCTATTAAAACTATTTTTTTAGATATTTTCATTGTCAAAGTAATCTTTTAGTTTAGTGCTGAAAACCTCACTATCGTTTAAATCTGTTTTGTTTATTATATTCTGAGCAAAGTCAAGAAGTTTATCTTCAAGCTTGCTTCTGTAGGTAGCAGTAAATGCCCCGGAAATGGCTACTGCAATGTAGTATTTTGAGAAGTTTTGTAAATGTATATGGTAGTTTTCATACTCTATATATTCTAAATTTTGTACGTCTGTAGTAAACGCATCTTCTGCAAAACTTTTAATAGCTGTTAGCATACCAGCAACGGTATCTTGATCTATATTTTCGGTTTTTGAATATTCTGAAACTATTAAGCCAGAACCGCTTTCAATAACCATTATTTGTTCGATTTTTGACTTAAATTGATCTTGAATCAATAAGTCGCCTTCTGATACACCTGATTTTTTAGACCTAAACTTTCGCATAAACCCTTTAAAAGAAAAGGTGCTGCTTAAGCTTTTGTTTATGTTTTCTGAAAGTATTTGAATCTCTTTTTGAACATATTTTTTAATCATTTTACCCATAATTGGATATAATGCTTCAACTACTGCGTCTTGAGAGTTTTTAATTTCTTCTTTAAGTGCTTCTGTAATTGTAGGTCCTAATGTTGAGGGCATTTCTTTTACAAACTGTTTTAGTTTTTGCTCAAGAATGGGGTCAATATGTTTTGATAAATTATTATGTTCAGTGATTAAATCTTCAAGCGCTTTAATCTTTTCTTCTAATCCTGAAGCATACTCATGCTCATCTTGAAGCAAGATGTCTTTAAGTATTTTTAATTTATCGTCTTGATTCATGCGTAAATCAAGATTTTATTGACTTATTTTTTCGCCTAATTTGGTAAAAAGTTCACCCAATAGTTTTCGGTCAACCTTTTTTTCGTTTAACGCATCTGCTTTATCTTCAAAACTATTTTCTAATTCTGTAATTCTGATGTTAATATCAGTGCTAAGATTATCAATGTTTTGTAATAACTCAGACTTTACGTCGTCCATTAATGCTTCTAATTCTTGCTTCTTAGTAAGAATGTCTTTTTTTAGTGTTTCAAACTCACTATCGTAAGCCTGCATGTTTTCACCAAAAATAAGTTGCTTTATTGCATCTATTTTTGAAGTTGCTTCTGTAGATGATTGCATGGTTTCGTCCTTAAATTTGTCTGTTTTTGCCATTAGGATAATTTAAGTATCAAAAGTAGCAAAAAAATAGACATAATAGCATTTAATCAGTGTTTTGCATGAATTCTTCTGCTTTCATGACCATATTTTTGCTTCCGCAGAAAAAAGGCACTCTTTGATGCAGTTCTGAAGGCTCAATATCCATGATACGTTTAAAACCATCACTAGCTTTCCCGTTTGCTTGTTCTGCAAGGTAGGCCATAGGATTACACTCGTAAAGTAAACGTAATTTTCCGTCTTGATTTTTTGAACTTTTAGGATACATATATATACCACCTTTAATCATGTTTCTATGAAAATCTGAAACTAGAGATCCAATATACCTTGAAGTATATGGCCTGTCATTTTCTTCCATTTGGCAATATTTGATGTAATTTTTTACGCCTTGTGGAAAATGTGTGTAGTTACCTTCGTTTACAGAGTAAATATTTCCGTCTTCTGGAAACTCCATGTCTGGATGTGATAAGTAAAATGTCCCAATTGCTGGATTTAGTGTAAATCCATTAACGCCATGTCCAGTAGTATAAACTAACATTGTTGATGTTCCGTACACAACATAACCTGCTGCTACTTGTTGGTTACCTGGTTGTAAAAAGTCTTCGATAGTTACAGGTGTTCCTACTGGAGTAACACGTCTATAAATAGAAAAAATTGTACCAACTGAAACGTTTACATCAATATTAGAAGACCCATCTAGTGGGTCAATTAAAACAATATATTTATTTTGGTTGTTGTCATCTTGACTGTTAATTGTAATAAAATCATCCTCTTCTTCACTTGCAATACCACAAACAATGTTACGATTTGTAAGTGTTTGTATAAATTTATCGTTGGCATAAACATCCAGTTTTTGTTGGTCTTCACCTTGGATGTTTGTGTCTCCTGCTGCACCAATTATATCAACTAGACCAGCTTTGTTAACTTCATGGTTTACAACCTTGGCAGCTAAACGAATAGAATTTATTAAACGAGATAATTCTCCAGAAGTAAATTTGAAAGACGCTTGGTTTTCAATAATAAATTCTCCTAAAGTTTGATTTTTCTTAGACATGGGTAGTAGTTGTGTTTATTTGTACAAATATCGCATTTTTTAACAATTATAACGTTGTAGTCTATCAAATTTTGGTTTAAGAAATTTTCTTAAAGTATATTTGAGTAAATTAATGATTTATGGAGTATACTATTCGTTTTGCAGAAAAAAGAGATGTCAGTGCTATTTTAGGCTTAATACAAGAGCTTGCTGTTTTTGAAAAAGAGCCTGATGCGGTTATTGTGACAGAAGCAGATTTGTTAAAATATGGTTTTGGAGACAAGCCATTATTCACTTGTTTTGTGGCAGAAAAAGAAAGTAAAATAGTTGCAATAGCATTAATTTATATTCGTTTTTCTACATGGAAAGGCCAAACGGTGCATTTAGAAGATTTAATTGTTAGTGATGCACACAGAGGTAGTGGATTAGGCACGCTGTTATTAAACGAAGTTATTAAGTATGGTTACAGTTTGGGTGTTAAACGTATTTGTTGGGAAGTTTTAGATTGGAATGCCCCAGCAATAAAATTTTACGAAAGTAAAGGTGCAACACTATTAAAAGATTGGTATTTAGTCCAAATGGATGAAACAAGTATAAAAAACTACATCGATAACATATAAATGAGGGTATTTAAATTTGGTGGTGCTTCTGTAAAAGATGCTAATGGGGTTAAAAATCTAATAGCTGTATTAGAGCAAGTTGGTCATGCTAACACGATTATTGTAGTATCTGCAATGGGTAAAACAACAAACGCATTAGAGCTTGTGGTTGGTTGTTATTTTAATGATAAAAGAGAAGTACAAAGTGCTATTCAGGACGTGGTAGATTATCATAATACCATTATGCTTGCCCTTTTTGAAAACACAAATCATCCTGTTTTTAAAGTTACAAGTGATTTAATTGAAGAACTTAAAAACTTTTTGAATACTAATAAGTCTCCTGATTATAACTTTGTTTACGATCAAGTTATTGGATTTGGAGAATTGTTGTCAACAACCATTATTAGTCAGTATTTGTCTTTAATAGAAATAGATAATAATTGGGTAGATGTACGCCAAGTTATTAAAACAGATGATTATTATAGAAATGCCAATGTAAATTGGGAAACCACACAACAATTGGTCTCTAAAAACATAGATTCTAAAAAGTTAAATGTGACGCAAGGGTTTTTAGGAAGCGATAAAAATAATTTTACAACAACTTTAGGAAGAGAAGGTAGTGATTATACTGCAGCGATTTTAGCATACTGTTTAAATGCAAATGATGTTACTATCTGGAAAGATGTGCCTGGTGTTTTAAATGCTGATCCAAGACATTTTAAGCAGACCCAACTGCTTAATTCTATATCTTATACGGAAGCGATTGAGTTAGCCTTTTATGGCGCATCAGTCATACATCCTAAAACTTTACAACCATTACAACGTAAAGAAATACCATTATATGTTAAGTCGTTTTTAAATCCAAAAGCGCCAGGAACAGTAGTTAATAAAACGGAAGGGGTTATACCTTTAGTACCGTGTTTTATTGTCAAGCAAAACCAAGTGCTACTATCGCTCTCAACACTAGATTTTTCCTACATAGTAGAGGATAATATTAGTGAAATTTTTAACCTTTTATCCAAATATAAAATGAAGGTTAGCGTTATTCAGAACTCGGCGATTAGTTTTTCTGTCTGTTTTGATAATAATTACAATAATTTAGAGCATTTATTATTGCATTTAAAAGCAAAATTTAAAGTGACGTGTAATACGGGTGTATCTCTATATACCATAAGACATTACAATGAAAAATCGGTTATTGATTTAGAGGCAGGAAAGACTGTTTTATTAAAACAAATGTTCCAAGAGACATTACAAATAGTAACAAAATAAATCTAATGAATTACATTTGTAAATTCAAATATGATAAAAATTAAATGGGATTAGTCACAGCAAAAGAAGTTTCGAGCGCTATAAACCTTAGTAAATACGGGTTTTTAGGGACATTTGTTGGTTGGATACTAATGAAAGTATTGAAAATTTCCAGCTTAAATAATGTCTATAATCGCAACAAGCATTTGTCAGATATAGAGTTTTTGGATGGTATTTTGGATGAGTTTCAAATTAAATTCGAAATTCCTGAAGAAGATTTAAAACGTTTACCAAAAGATGGTGCTTATATTACTGTTTCTAATCATCCATTAGGTGGGATTGATGGTATTTTGCTTTTAAAATTAATGCTTGAACAAAGGGAAGATTTTAAAATTATTGCTAATTTCTTATTACATCGTATAGAGCCGATGAAGCCATATATAATGCCTGTTAACCCTTTTGAAGATAGAAAAGACGTTAAATCAAGTTTGGCTGGATTTAAAAGTGCTATTTCTCATTTAAGAGATGGACATCCTTTAGGTATTTTTCCTGCAGGTGAAGTATCTACTTACAGAGATGGTAAATTAGTTGTCGACAAACCTTGGGAAGAAGCGGCTATGAAATTGGTAAAAAAAGCGAATGTACCGGTTGTACCTATATATTTTCACGCTCAGAATAGTAAGTTATTTTATAAATTATCTAAGATTAGTGACATTTTTAGAACTGCCAAATTACCATCAGAATTATTTACTCAAAAACGTAGAGTCATTAAGGTTAGAATAGGGAAACCTATTTCTATTAAAGACCAAGCAGAACATGAATCGTTATCTGATTTTTCAGAATTTATTAGAAGAAAAACATACATGTTGTCAAATGCTTTTCAACCTAAAGAAAAGATTATAGATACTATTTCTTCCAGTTTAAAAGCGCCAAAATCTGTAAAAGCGCCAAAGCAAATTGTAACTCCGGTTAGTCAGGAAGCCATTATTAAAGAAGTGGATGCATTGCGTGAACAAGACTGTAAATTATTGACTAGTAAAAATTACGAAGTCTTTTTATCTACAGCCGCAGCTATGCCTAATCTTTTACGTGAGATTGGACGTTTGAGAGAAATCACATTTAGAGAGGTTGGAGAAGGAACTAATGAACCAATAGATTTAGACGAATTTGATAATTATTACCATCATTTATTTTTATGGGATAGTGAAGCTAATGTTTTAGCTGGAGCTTATAGAATGGGATTAGGTTCTCAAATATTTGCTAATTATGGCATAAACGGGTTTTATTTACAAGATTTATTTGGTTTTGAACCTGAGTTATATAAAATGATGAGCGAGTCTATTGAGATGGGTCGTGCATTTATTATCAAAGAATACCAACAAAAACCAATGCCTTTATTTTTACTTTGGAAAGGTATTGTGCATACAACATTGCGCCATCCCGAGCATAAGTATTTAATTGGTGGGGTAAGTATTAGTAATCAATTTTCAGAATTCTCTAAGTCATTAATGATTGAGTTTATGAAATCTCATTACTACGATCCTTATGTTGCACAATATGTACATCCTAAAAAAGAATTTAAGGTTAAGCTTAAGGATGCCGATAAAGACTTTGTTTTTGATGCAACTGAAGCTGATTTAAATAAGTTTGATAAGATTATTGACGAGATTGAGCCGGGTGCTTTAAGATTGCCAGTGTTGCTTAAAAAATATATCAAACAAAATGCACGTCTAGTTGCTTTTAATGTAGATCCATTATTTAATAATGCGGTTGACGGTTTAATGTATATCAAAATTGAAGACCTTCCAGAAAGTACAGTAAGACCTGTTATGGAAGAGTTTCAAGCAGAGTTAGAGCGTAAGATTTCTGATCAGAATGAGTAACAAATTAATAATTGTATTTGCATTTTTTGTAAATTCAATTGGATTTGCGCAGACTTTTACTGGAACAATATTAGCTGCAGATAGTAATCTTCCTTTACCTAATGTAACGGTTTATTTTGATGGTACTACAATAGGTGTCATTACAGACTTGGACGGTTTATTTAGTATAACCTCTAATCAAAACATTAACGTTCCTTTAGTCGCTAGTTTTATAGGGTATGAAAGTCAAATTATAAACAAGGACATCCTTCAAGCCAATCCAATTATTAAATTGAAACCTCAAACTACTAATTTAGAAGAGGTTATTCTGTCTGATGATGATTGGTCAAGATCAAAAAAACTAGGGTATTTTAAGCGTGAGTTTTTAGGGCATTCAGTCTATAGTAAAGATTGTAAAATAACTAACCTTGATAAGGTTAGGTTTAGATATAGTAAAGTAGATCAAACCATGTACGCTATGGCTGATCAACCAATAATTATAATCAATAAGTATTTGGGATATAAGGTGGAGTATAATCTTATAGATTTTGAAATAGAATTCGAAAGTCCACCTTCTGGTTTAAACTATGTTAGTAAAGTGCTTTATAGCGGTACAAGTGTTTTTTCTGAATTGAGTAAAAAGAATACTAAAAAACGCTATATACAAAACCGAAACGTTGTTTATAAAACCTCTTTATTATATTTTATGCGAAGCTTGGCTAAAAACACACTTAAGCAAAATGGTTTTAGATTATTTAAAAGAGAAAGCGCGGATGACTCTGACCCATTGTTTGAAACAACGCAGACTTCTGTTTTTAGAGTGGTTAAATCAGAAAGCGATTTAAAAGAAGTGTCTTTTTTTGATTCAAATAAAGTAGTGGTTAGTTTTGATAATTTAAAACAAGCTTTTCTGTTACCAAATGCGGAAGACAACATATTTTATATAGACGCTTTTGGTATACATTCGCCTGTAAACAGTGTCTTATTTGGCGGTGTTTTTGGTAGTAATAGAATAGTCTCCATGTTACCAATTAATTATAATCTAGAGTAAAGATTATTTATTACAATTTACCTGAGTCTTTACAAAAAAGTCATTGACTACACGTCTGCATTCGTTTAATTGGTCTAAATCTATCGAGTAAAAAAGATTTTTCCCTTTTACCTTTTGTTTTAATAACCCTATTTTTCTAATCTCACCTAAATGTTGAGATATGGTTGGTTGCGATAACCCGGTTTTTTCTACTAGTGCATTACAATTGCAATCTTTGTTTTCGCTTATATGCTGTATCATTGCTATTCTAGCAGGGTGCCCTAAAACTTTAGTGAAACTTGCGACTTGATTTTGAGAAGCATTAAACAATTGTTTTTTTGAAAACCCCATAGTAAAATGTATAATTAAATATTATTAAAACGTGTTATTGCAATATCACAATGATAAAAATACATAAAAAACCAAAATCAATACCGATTTTGGTTTTAAATTTTTGATTTAAAATTATTTACCAAATAATCTTTGGAAAAAGTTTTTAGTTTTTTTAGTTGTTTCTTCAATCACTTCTTTAGCATCTTCTGCTAAGTCTTCTAATTTATCTCCCGCTTCATCAGCAAACTTAGAGGCTTTATCCTTGGCATCATCTAAAAGCTCTTTTGCGTCTTCATTAATAAATTCAGTCGCTTTTGCTTTTACTTTATCGTAAGTCTCTTTGGCATCATCAGACAGCTCGTCAAATTTATCTCCTGCTTCTTTAGCCAGTTTGCTTGCTTTGTCTTTAGCATCGTCCATAAACTCTTTAGCATCTTCATTAATAAACTCTGTCGCCTTAGCTTTTGCTTTTTCAAAAGTTTCTTTTGCTTCCGATTTGATATCGTCAAATTTTGCTTCAGCTTTGTCTAATACTTCAGACGTTTTTTCTTTTGCAGCGTCTAATGTTTCATTACTAGCTTCTTTTGCATTGTTAGCTGTATCTTCCACAGTATTTTCTATATTGTTAATAGTCTCTTCTGCTTCGCTTTCGATGTTTTTATGGTCTTCGCTCATGTTTATTGTGTTAGTTTTCTGATGGCTAATATATTACAATAATAAATGATTATTCTAAAAATGTTTTATCTATAGGCTCCCAAAGTTCTATTTTATTACCATCGTTGTCTAGTATCCAACCAAATTTTCCATAGCTGTATTCCTCAATTTCTCCTAGAACAGTAACACCTTCTTCTTTTAAGACTTTTATTAACTCTTCTAAATTCTCCACACGATAGTTAAACATGAACTCTTTTTTTGAAGGTTCAAAATGCTTAGTATCCTCTTTAAACGGACTCCATTGTGTAGAACAGTCGTTTCCTTCTTTATCTTTCCACCAAAAGGTAGATCCGTAATCGTCTGTATTAAACCCTAAGTGTTTTTTATACCAATCTTTTGAGGCTTTAGGATCTTTTGTTTTAAAAAATAGACCTCCTATTCCTGTGACGCGTTTTTTCATTTTTTTAAATTTAATGTAGATTCATAAATTGTGATCCACTCTTTAATAGTCATTTTACCTAGTAATTGAGTAATCAAATCATAAGGGATATCATCTATCTTTTTAAACCTGATACAACTTTTGCCCATATCTATTTTGTATTTGCAGTGTTTTGGATATTCTGATACAAACCAGCTATATAGTTCTTTGTATGCATATAAACCAGAGTGATAAATAGCAATAAAATTTTTTTGAGAGGCAACGTTTATAAACGGTAAAGGCGGAAATGGTTTACAATGGTAACCTGCCGGGTAAATAGATTTTGGTACAAAATACGCCAGCATACCATAACCCATACCTGATTCAAGCCCTTTTGGCATGTGTTTTAGTATTAGATTATGTAGTTTGCTAATAGCCGTTTTTCTTTCTTCTGGTAGTTGTGCTATATAGTCTTCCGGAGTATTTATTTGAGTGCTCATTTTAGTTAGTTGTGGTGTTGTAAAACTAAGAAAATTTTGCTTTGATTTTGTCTACAATAGTTTGTGCTAATTTTTCTTTGCTTTCTATGGTCCAACCTGCCACGTGGGGTGATAGTATTACTTGGTCTGATTGAATAAGATATTTAAAGGCTTCTGGCATATTGTTGTCACTAAATAAGTTTTCGAAAGATGATTTTTCGTATTCTAAAACGTCTAATCCAGCTCCTAATATTTGTCCTGATTTTAAAGCAGAAACTAAGTCTGAGGTTACTACACTTTTACCACGTGCGGTATTGATAAGCCAGAAAGGTTTTGCAAATCCTTTTATTAAATCTGAATTGATCATTTTTATTGTAGATGCTGTTTCTGGTGTATGTAAGCTTAAAACATCTGCTTTTTCTTGAAGCTCTGCTAAGCTAACTTGAGTAGCATTTTTGTCTCCCATATTTGGTTTAAGATCGTAACAAAAAACAGTGACATCAAAACCGCGTAGTTTTTTAGCAAATGCTTTTCCCATGTTACCATAACCAATTAACCCAACGGTTTTACCGTCTAGTTCTAGACCTCTATTGTCTTCGCGTAACCATTTGCCTTCTCTAACTTCTTTATCTGCTTTATTTAGCTTGTTAAATAGCGATAGGAGCATGGCTAAGCTGTGTTCTCCAACTGCATTACGATTACCTTCCGGTGCAGCTATTAGTGTTACACCTTTGCGCTCTGCATAGTCGCAGTCAATATTTTCTAATCCTGCACCTACACGTCCTATAAATTTTAGGTTTGTTGCAGCATCTAAAAATGAAGCATCGATACTAAATCGGCTTCTGATTATAAAACCATCGTATTGATTTATTTTTTGCTGAATAACGTCTTTAGACGATGTGAAATCTTCATGATTAGTATAACCTAATGCGTTAAGTTGCTCTATAAGTAATGGGTGATTGGCGTCTAGATGAAGTATTTTCATTTTGAAATATAAGTATTGTTTAAATTTTAGGGTAAGTGGTTTGTGTTAATTCGTGTTTTATAGTTCCGGTATGTGCGGTACTTAGTTTTTCGAATAGTAAGACGTGAACCTCTTCGTTGTTTTTTGTACACGGGTTATGTTCTACTCCTTTTGGTACCACAATAATTTGACCAGGATGGACTACTTCTGTACGGTCTCTAAATTGCATGTATAATGTGCCTTTAATTACTTGAAAAAGTTCGTCTTCATTTTCATGACTATGCCATACAAATTCGCCTTTAAGTTTGGCTAGTAAGACTTGCATATTATCTACTATAGCAATTTGATGTGGTTGCCAGTTATCTGTAAACTTAGATAGTTTTTGATTAATGTCTAATGTTTTCATAGCTTAAAAGTAGTGTTTTTAAGCGTTAGTGGTAGAAATGGCATCCTTTTTTTTGCTGCCATAAATGGCAAAAAAAAGATATAATGGATGGCACGACCTTTAGGTAACGCCCAAATGATATTAAAACCCTAAGATGGATTTTGCAATTAGAAAGTATAATAATATTCCAAAAACATCATTACTTGTTGTAATAAATGGGCCTGTTGCTACTGCTGGATCGATACCTCTTTTGTCTAAAAATATAGGGATAAAAGTACCAATTAAAGCAGCCATTATTATTACCGCAATTAAAGCTATTGCTATAGTTATGGATATTAAATAGGGGGTTTTAAATACAAAATGAGTCACCACTATTGCAACAAGTGCTATAGCTACACCGTTTACCAATCCTAATATAGCCTCTTTAAAAAGACGTTTTATAATGTTGCCATCTATACTGTTATTTGCAAGTCCTTGTACTACAATTGCAGAGGATTGTACCCCTACGTTACCTGCTGTTGCTTGTATTAATGGTACAAAGCTTAAAAGTATAATAAACTCGCCCATGGAGCCATTAAAACCTTCAATAATACTTGCAGCACCAAGTCCACCAAACATACCAATAAGTAACCATGGTAGTCTTGCTTTTGTAAGTTTTAAGATACTATCATCCGCCTCTACATCCTGAGATATACCTGCTGCCATTTGGTAATCTTTGTCGGCTTCTTCACGGATAACATCTACAATATCATCAATGGTAATACGTCCTAATAGGGTCTTGTTTTGATCTACTACTGGAATGGCTTCTAAATCATACTTTTGCATGATTTTAGCGACCTCTTCAGCATCTTCTTCTACGTAAACATAGTCTACGTTGGAGTTAGATAGTTCTGCTATTTTTTGTTCGCTTTTTGCAGTTAGTAAATCTTTTAAGGATAGACGTCCTAATAGTTTTTCTTGCTTGTCTACGACGTAAATAGAGTGGACGCGACTAACGTGCTGTGCTTGTCCACGTATACGACGTAAACAACCAGCAACGGTCCAAGTCTCGTATACTTTTACTAGTTCTTTTGCCATCAATCCACCAGCGGTATCCTCGTCATAGGCTAGTAATTCTTGAATTTCGGCTTTGTGTTCTTGATCTTCTATTTGAGATATAACCTCCGCTTGACGCGCTTCTGGAAGCTCCGCAATAATATCTGCAGCATCATCGGTATCAAGTTCTTCAATTTCTTCTGCAATCTCTTTAGCAGAAAGATTTTTTAAAACCTTTTCACGATTATCCTCATCCAATTCCATTAGGACATCGGACGTGGTCTCAGAGTCTAGAAGTTTTATAACATACATTGCTTCTTCTAGATTTACTTCGTCTAAAATTTCGGCAATATCGGCGTAGTGAAACTCTTCTAAAAGTAGTTTAAGTGCTATATCGTCTTTTTGCTCGATAAGCAACTCTACCTGCTCTATAAGGGCATCTGTAAGCTGAAATTGTATGTTTTGATTGTCTTCCACCAACTAATTATTTGTCATTTTCGATAAGGCTTGTTAACTCTAAAAATTGTGCAACGCTAATTTGTTCTGGTCGCTTGTCAAAGATAGGGTTTGCTTTTAGACTATCAGACAATTCCATTGTTTTTAAACTGTTACGCATGGTTTTACGACGTTGTTGAAATGCTTGTTTTACAACTCTGAAAAATAGTTTTTCGTCACATGGTAAACTGTAATCTGCTTTTCTAATTAAACGCAGTACGCCAGACTCTACTCTTGGCGGTGGATTAAATACGGTTGGAGGTACAGTAAATAAATATTCTGCATCATAAAACGCTTGGGTTAACACGGATAAAATACCGTAAACCTTACTACCTTCTTTAGAGCAAATACGTTGTGCAACTTCTTTTTGAAACATTCCTGAAAATTCTGGAATTTGGTCGCGAAGCTCTAATGTTTTAAATACAATTTGTGTCGAGATATTGTATGGAAAGTTTCCAATTATAGCTAATGGCTCTTCATTAAAAGTTGTGCTTAAATCGTATTTTAAAAAATCTTGTTCTATAATTCTAGGCGCTAAATTAAGATAGTTGTTTTGTAGGTATTCTACACTGTCTCTATCTATCTCAATAACGTAAGTTGTAATTGGTTTTTTTAGTAAGTATTTGGTTAAAACACCCATTCCTGGTCCAATCTCTAAGACGTTTTTATAACCATTTAAAGTTAAGGAATCCGCAATAGCTTCTGCAATACTTTCGTCTTCCAAAAAGTGTTGCCCTAAGAATTTTTTTGCTTTAACTTGATGATTGTTATGTTTTTGATGTGCCATAAAATAGGTTGTTTTTCAGCTTAAGCTGAATTATTTAAACGTTACCGAATACTCGTCCACAATTTGAAGCTCCGTTCTAAAGGCTAACATTTTGTCTGCAAACTTTTTTAATCCTTCATTTCTAAGCGCATCTGCGTCTTCTTTGTAATACGCATCTAAAGCTTCTCTAGAATATGATTTATACTGAATAGAATAGGTTTGTCCACCCATTTCCTCGTCTACAAGTACTTTTGTTAAGGTTGCTTTTTCAAACTTACCAGTTGCTAAAACTGTTGGAATGTGTTGTTTGATCCAGATTAACCACTCGTCATGAGCGCTATCATCTATATTTACTGTGACGTTGTATATGTACATTTTTTAGATTTAAAGGATTTCTGCTTAAGCAGAAATAGCTATTAGCGTAAAGTTTTTGCAAATAACATAAGTTCTTGGTCGTCCTCAAAGGGTTTTACCTTTTTTTCGTAGGTTAAACCTAATTTTTCTATCAGTTTTATGGATGCAGCGTTATTTGGAGCCGTTATTGCGCCAATTTTTTTGATTTTAAATGTTTCCGTTGCTAATTTTAAAATGGCTTTAGAGGATTCTAACCCAAACCCTTTACCTTCAAATTCCGGTAGCATTGCAAATCCAAGATCAGGTAGCTCTAAATGTTCTCTTTTAGTTAGTCCGCATGTTCCAATAGGCATGTTGTTTTCTGATTTTAGTAACAGTTTGTAAAATCCATAGCCTAACTCGGCATAATTTTTTAAATGCCCTTCTTTTATACGTTGTTGTGCTTTTTGTATTGTGTTAATTTTACGATCGCCAATAAATTTTTTAAACTTTGGGGTGTTAATTAAGTCCATAAAAAACGGTGCATCGTCCACTGTAAATTTAGTTATAATAAGACGTTCTGTTTCTGCTACGATCATAATAGTGGTTAGTTTATAGCATCGCCGCGTAGTGCTCTAAATTTTTTTCTAGCCTCAACAGCATAAATACTATCTGCGTGTTCAAACAATATGGTTTCGTATAATTTTTTAGCTTCCTCTGGTTGTGCTAAATGATTAACTAATAGTTCCGCTAGATTATATAAGGCGTTATCCATTAAAATACTGTCCTTAAAATCTTCAATTATGCGTTGGTAGTTTGTTTTTGCTTTTTGATAGTCCTTTTTTGCCTCAAATAAGGCTGCTTGTTTTAGCAAGGTCTGTGGTATGATAACTTCCGTTTTATGTGCTTCTAGAATAGTGTCTAGTACATTAATAGCGTCGTCGTTTTTATTTTGATAAGCCAGTAAGTCTGCTTTAGCATATTTGGTTAAAGCAATTTGTAAAGAATCCTCCGCTCTGTTATCACTAATTAGTAGTTTTAAATCTAAAGCATCATTAGCTGTTAGTTGAGAGGTAGACGATTTTAGTATTTTTAGCTGAGATTCTGCCCATTTAAAGTCACCTTTATAATAACTAGCTTTTGCTATTCTAAATCTTGCTTCTTGTGCAACTGTACTATTTTTTAAGTTACGCTCAATCTGTGTGTAATATATTAAAGCTTGGTTAAATTTTTCTTCTAATACTAAGATGTCACCTAGTTCTAGTTTTACTGATGCTAAGTCTAATTCTGAAATATTGTATTTTAAAGTGTCTTTTAATAATTTAATAGCGTCTTCCTTTTGATTTAAATAAAAGGCTAAAAAATGAGCATAATTAATCTGTAGTTCTAAGGTTTGTGGTGTTTTGCCATAAGTCTCTAAGATTAAAACATAGCTGTCTTTAATTGCTGGATAATCTTTAGAAACCGCAATTTGTGTTTGTATGTCTAGGACTTTTAAGTGTCCCGCTAACTTCATACCATTGTTTTGTGTGCTTTCAATAATAAAATTGAAAACGTCCAAAGCGACATCATATTGTTTTTGCGTTTGTGCAATTAGACCTAATTCTACCAAACGGCTTAAGCTTTCTAACTCTCTTTTATAAATGGCTTTTTCTTGGACAAAAGCTTTATTGTAGTCTTTTTGTTGAATAAATAACCAACTTAGCATCTCATTCCAGATTAGATCTTGAGATTGCTGACTTTTTTTTAATAGAATTTTTCTTAGAAAAATGTTATTCTCACTGTTACCATCCTCGGATATAAACTCGCTAACATTCCGTTTTATCGTGTTTTGATAGTTGTCACTATCCTCAATAAGATTAATGTAACTAGTAAACATTTTCTCAACATCACCTTGCTCTCCATAAATACGCGCTAATTGCATATTAAAGTTTAATGTTGGTTTTAATTCTGAAGCTTTGTTGTATGCTGTAATAGCATTATCTAAAAGAGATAGTTTCTGGAAAGTAGGTCCTACGCGGTACACATTATTTGGATTTTCATCCAAAGTTGCTAAGGCTTGTTTGTAATAGATGTTAGCATTTATAGTATCGTTTTGTAATTGATAGTTATATCCTAAATGCACTATTAGGTCAGGCTGAGCTTTGGTTTGAATGGCGTCAATTAATCTGTTTTCAGCATCTTTATACAGCTCTAATTGTTGCTCTATTTTTATTATCTGTATTAGGTAATTGGTGTTTCTACTGTTTTTAGTGTATAATTTTTTATAGCTGATTAAAGCTTTTTCAAATTCACCAGTATTAAAATACTCACGCGCAACAAGGTCTTCCTGAGCGTTAACTGCAAAGGAGAGTGTTAATAGTAATAGTATTAGTACGCGTTTAATAATCATGATTGTAAATATAACAAATACCAAAGTCAGTCATTGTAAATATTATGCAAAAAAAATGCCCGAACAGTGTTCAGGCATTAAGCCAATCTCATAAATGTGCTATTAATCATATATATTCAATATAAGATTCAATTACTTTGATTGGTATTTATCTATGTAATTTATTTTTTTTATTGTTTTCTAGTTGTGTTAACTAGTCTCATGTCAATCAAAGAAAAGTTATTTTTAGCTAAAGACAAAAGAAAAAAGGTTAAAACTAACGTAACAACGCTTGTTTTAACCTTTCGTCGATTTTTTTTAACACAAAAGTAATCTTAATCTTACTTTATTTTTAGTTAATGTATTCAAAACCAGTGTACGGGATTAATACTTCAGGGATTTTTATTCCATTTTCGGTTTGATAGTTTTCTAAGATTCCAGCTAATACTCTAGGTAATGCAAGAGAACTTCCGTTTAAAGTGTGTGCCAGTTCGTTTTTACCATCACTGTTTTTAAATCGCAGTTTTAAACGGTTAGCTTGGAAGGTTTCAAAATTTGAAACACTTGAGATTTCTAACCAACGGTCTTGCGCTGTAGAAAATACTTCAAAGTCAAAAGTTAAAGCAGACGTAAACCCTGTATCACCACCACAAAGTCTTAATATTCTGAAAGGTAATTTTAATTCGTTAAGTATTGCTTTAACATGATCAACCATACCGTCTAATGCTTTGTAAGAATTGTCAGGATGTTCTACGCGTAGAATTTCTACTTTATCAAATTGATGTAAACGATTTAATCCACGCACGTGTGCACCATAACTACCAGCTTCTACTCTAAAGCACGGTGTGTATGTTGTCAAACACTTAGGTAGGTCTTTTTCGTCTATTAAGTCATTTCTAAAAATGTTTGTAGCCGGTACTTCTCCCGTCGGAATTAAATATAAACTAGGCGTAACATTAGTTGCGTGATACATTTGTCCATCTTTATCTGGTAATTGACCAGTAGCAAAGGCTGATGCTTCATTAACTAAATGTGGTACTTGTACCTCTTGGTAACCCGCAGCGGTATTTTTGTCTAAAAAGTAAGCAATTAAAGCACGTTGTAGTCTAGCGCCTTTACCTTTGTAAACAGGAAAACCTGCACCAGCAATTTTTGTACCTAACTCAAAATCTATAATGTCATATTTTTTAGCTAATTCCCAGTGTGGTAATGCGCCATCATGTAATTTAGGGATCTCACCTTCAGAAAACACTTCTTCGTTATCTTCTTCGCTGTTACCCTTAGGTACAGACGCATGTGGGATATTTGGTATTTTGTAAAGTGCTTGGTTTAAAGCTTCGGCAGTCGATGTTAACTGGTCGTTTAATTCCTTAGATTCTTCCTTAAAATCAGCTGTTTTACTTTTTAAAGCATTTGCTTTTTCGGCTTGACCGGATTTGTATAAAATACCAATTTCTTTAGAGATAGCATTGGATTCTGCTAGTATTGCATCCAATTTAGTTTGCAAAGCACGACGGGCTTCATCTAAATTTATCACCTCTTCAATCATTGCAGTAGCATCAATATTTCTGACTGCAAGTCTATTGATTACTAAGTCTTTGTTTTCTCTAATAAATGGTACTTGTAACATGTTTTTTTGTTTTTTGGCGTTACCTAAAGGTCAGGCTTTCCGTTATATCTTTTTTTTGCCATTTATGGCAGCAAAAAAAAGGATGCCACTTCAATCCTTAACGCAGTCTATTGACTACAACTTTAAGCTGTAAAAGTAATAAGATTTTGGTTGCTTTAAAATAAATTATTTATCTAATTGAGACGGTAATATCCAATTGTTGTGTTTAAAGACTTCCCAACGGGCATTTGCCATGTCAACCTTAGGATTAATTAGTGTTTTAAACGGTCTACCATTTACACTAGTTTTGGCAGTTACATAAACCTCAATATCTTGACCTTTGCTTTTATAATCCTGTTTTAAATGCTGTGCAAATTGCCAGATAACATCCGGTTTGGTGGCAATCATACGTTTTTGCTTTTTAGAAAGGTAGTTGTTTAGGTTTACAATGGTTGTTTTTTTAGTGTCTTTATCCACCACTTTAAAATTAGCATAGCCAGATTTTGATCTTAGCATCATGCGCCAAGATAATCTATGTCCTTCCTCTGTCCATAACACGTTATCTTCAATAAAATGATGTCTAATAGGTAGTAGTATTTGAATCACAAAGTAAATAGTTGCTAATGTAACTAAATACGGTTTGTAGTTTAGTATTTTGATTTCTGCTTGATTGTAGTATTGTTTTCTTTTTAAAAAGATATTTTTGATTGTCTCTGAGTTAAAAAAGAACAATGAAAAGGCCAGTGCTAAGTATGGGAAAATACCAACGCCAAAGACTATTGAGTTAAATAAATGAAAAAATATTGAACCCCAAAAAGCAAATTTTCGTGTAGGTTTATAAAGTAGTAGCGGGATAATTAAACCATCATACAATATACCTCCGTAACCAACTAGATAAGTGAAAAATTGGTGTTGTAAAAGACTGCCAATAATTGGGTAGTCCATTTTACCTTTCATTAATTGTGCTGGCACGGTTAAATTAAGCCAGTCTGGATATAGCTTAGCAATAGCAGCGTAAGTGTACATTATAAAAAGCTGTATCACAAAAATCCATTTGCACCAACTAGGCATACTTATTTGTTTTATGCTAGGCTTTAGTTTGACATCTATAGACGCGTATTTGTTAGCAGGAAGACAGCACATTATAATGCTTAATAGGCATAGTAAATAATAATGATTGTTATAAGATGCTTTTTGCATTAGATAGGTGCTTGTCCACATAAGTGTAAAAGCAATTATACTAAGTCTGTATTTGTAACCTACCATTATTAGTAGTCCAAAAACACCCATTATAAAGTAGTAGGCATACATCCAATTACCCGGTAATGGCTGTAAAATATCTAAACCTATAAAGTTAAACGTGAATTTTGGATCTATTAAAGTGTATTTGACCCAGCCCGTAAATATGGCACCAACAGATTCTAGAAAACAAAGTAGTCCAAAAATAATTCTGAAAACTATTAATGCACTATTATCAATTTGTTTAAAAAGAAATCTATTTAGCATATTGGCTTAAAAAGGCTTTTGCCTTAATCTTATCTAAATCTAATTGTTTGGTTAGTTCTTCTAAATTTTCGAACTTTTGTTCGTCTCTAAGACGCTCCAATAATTCGATGCTTATTTTTTTGCCATAAAGCGATTGGTCATAATTAAAAAAGTGTGTCTCGATAGTTTCTGACTGACCATTTACTGTTGGATTATTACCAATATTCATCATACCAAATTCAATTTTGTCGTCAATTAAAGCTTTGACGACATAAACACCTTGTTTTGGTATTAGTTTGTAGGACTCTTCTATATTTAAATTAGCAGTAGGGTAGTGGATTGTTTTTCCTAAACCTTTACCTTTTATTATGGTTCCGGTTAGCATAAAATTATACCCTAAGTAAGTGTTGGCTGTTTTTATATCTCCTTCGAGTAATGCGCTTCTAATTTTTGTAGAGGATATGGCAACATCATTAATGTCTTGCATTGAAATTTCTTCAACTTCAAAGTTAAATTGCGTTCCAAATTGTTTTAAATCTTCAATATTTGCATTTCTGTTACGACCAAAATGATGGTCATAACCAATAATTACATATTTAGATTTTAGTTGATTTACCAATATATCTTCTACATAAACTTCAGCGGTTAATCTAGAGAAGTCTTTTGTAAACTTTTTAACCACTAGGTTAGTAATACCAAAACGTTTTAAAAGTTGCTCTTTTTCGCTTATTGTATTAATTAACTTAATGTTAGCGTCTTTTTGTAGCACCATTCTAGGATGCGGAAAAAACGTTAGTAGTGAGGGTTGTAAATCTTTTATGTTAGCAACTTCAACTAATCTTTTAATGATCTTTTGATGGCCTATATGTACACCGTCAAATGTGCCAATAGTTAGTACTGTATGTTGCTTTTGATTTGTTTTCAATGTGTAATTGTTATTCTACAAAAGTAAAAAAGCCAATTGAATAAAATCAATTGGCTTTTAAGTTATTTAAAATTAGTTTTTATTTTTTAATAAAAGGTAATGTAATAGCGTTACCTGCTTTAGATATTTTAATAAAGTACATTCCATTACTAAACGGAGTAGTATCGATAGTTAAGTCTTGAGCATTGTTAATTTGACTTTTAGTAATTAACTGTCCTAACATGTTGTATACCTGGTAAGCAGTAGGTAAATCACTGTTGTTTACCTTAATAGTTAAGGCAGAAACTGTAGGATTAGGATAAATTGAAATAGTACTTGCTAATTCAAAATCTCCGACAGATAAAGTAGATGAAAGACCAAAGTAATACGTTCCGGTTAATCCACTTGTAAATGTTGCAGTTAATTTAGAATCTGATCCAAAAGCAGTGATTGTTACTGGTTGTACTTCACTTGTAGTATCATTTTTAGCACTTATTGATGCTCTGTCTTGTCCAGTCATAGTTTCCCAGTTAGCAAGTTCTGCTTCTGTAAAATAGAAGCTTACAGTTGCTGTTCCAGTTACTGCATTTGTTGCTGTTACGTCAAACGTTTTAGCGGTTACAAATCCTGTAGCGTCAGTAGCACCGTTATAGCCTACTGCTGCAGCTCCTGCAGTTGTAGCATCTCTTGATACAGCCACTGTAGTACAACCATAGTCATCACCACCTGTGTTATCAATATCTAACATGATGTTATTTGTAGTAGCATCTGTTGCGTAAGATTGTCCAACTCCAGTAAGATTAATTTGGTCTGCTGAAGTTGTATTTACTTCCGTTTGAACTAATGTCGTTACATCTGCTGTTACTGAAACATCGTCTAATAGAAATACAAATTCATCCGCAGATACAACATGAATAGCGATGTATATGTTTTGACCATCATAACTAGAAAGGTCATAGGTATACTCTGTCCATGTTAAAGGCGGTACAGTGTAAGGTGCAGGGCTAATTGTTGTAAAACTTGAAGCGTTTGTGTTTGTAGTTGAAATTTCTACTTTAAAACGTTCTCCACCATTATAGTTATCTGTTAGTGATTTTGCCCAAAATTTTAACTCACTATTCGTTCCGTTTAAGGCAATTTGAGGAGTAATAGCGTAGTCATCATTTACAGGTGTCCCGCTTACAGATCCTGTTGCGTTAAAGCAATAGTATCCTTTGCTTCCTGAGTGTGCGTCCCAACCTGCGTTTGATACAGGTGTTGTTGCAGATGGATTAAAAACGATAAAAGACCCAGTATAAGATTCATTTGGAAAGTCAGATGCATCAGAAGAGTATGTTGAGTCTCCATCATTATCAATTAAAGTCCAACCTCCAACAGGTGTTATTGTGAAATCAGGATAAGTTTCAAACCCATCGCTAAAAAGTACTGCGTTACCTTCGTCTACTAAAACATTATCATCGTTTTCAATAGTGTAGGCATATATGTCATTTTCGGCTAATGCATCTCCTGTCGTGTTTACGTTAATTGATAATGTAATTGTTTCGTCATTTTCAATACTACTATCATTAAAAACTCTTAACGTTATTGGATTACTTGGTGTAGTTGATCCGGTTGTAAATATTACCGCGTTATTTAATAATGTAAAATCTACGTTTTCTGTTGCTGTACCAGAATTAGTCAATGAAGCTGTAGCATTAGCATTTGCAGGAATGTTCATGCTTAGATCAATAACATAGTCTGTATAATTACAATCACTACCCTCTGCTACTTGACCAGGAGATATTGATCCTGGAGCAAAATTAATATACGGAGTTGTTGGCGAGTTACATGCATTTGAAGAGGTTAAAGAAGCTCTATTAGTTGCTGTAGCCAAAACTGCTTGGACTCTTGCTTTTTGATCTAAAGTAAAGGTATCCATACATGCATCTGTACTGTAATCCATATAGTTTTCAACCATATCTAAACCAGGGTCTGATGGGCATGAGTCATTTCCAGTATTACAAATACTACCATTTGATGTGTCGCTTGCTACCGCAGGAGTATCTGCGCAAAAATCTCCAGCGTTAGCACCTGTACCAGTACATCCTCCTTGAAAAGTATGAAGTAATCCTAAAAAGTGTCCCACTTCATGAGTCATTGTTCTTCCTAAATTAAAGTCTCCAGATATATTAACACCAGCAGCATCATTGCTTCCAAAAGAATCGTGTCTAGATACTACTCCGTCAGTATTTGCAGCTCCTCCTGGAAATTGTGCATAACCCAAAAGACCTCCATTATTAAACTTTACTGACCACATATTCATATAAAGTGAAGCATCCCAAATACTACTTGGCTTTAAAGCTTCAACTTGGTTTACTAAATCATTAGTTATTTCGTTGGCAGTAGTCCCAGAACCTGTTAGTCCATTTTGACCAATGTTAATTCTGTTAATTCCACTTGTTGGGCTACCGTCCGGAGCTGTTTGAGCCATGCAGAATTGAACTTCTACATCGGCACCAATAGGGTTGGTGTTGTAACCTCTAGTTCCTAACATTCTTCTAAAATCTTCGTTTAACACTTCAATTTGAGATAAAACTTGCGCATCAGAGATGTTAGAGTTTACACCGATAGCTTCTCCGTTATTAAGGACGTGGACCACTACAGGGATTGTTAAAACAACCATTTGTTCAGCACTTCTTTGCTGACTTAATTCCTGTATTTTTGCTTTTAATTTGTCTTCAAAAGCATCACTACCCATCATATTAGGGTTGCTTTTTAAATTTTCGGCATTTACTTCATCGGCATGACATCTAATAATGTTATCGGTATTAGGCGAGCTGTCTATTATTTTTTTTGATGTTTGAGCGGTGGATGTGAATGCGCACGCAAGTAAAACAGTGAAAAAATAAAATGTAATTTTTTTCATTAAACGGGATTTTTGAATTTATGCGATGAAATTATGTAAATTTTTAGAAGTAGTCTGTTAAAATTGGTAAGTTATCTGTGTTTTTTTTAAATTTTAACAGTAATTTTCTTGTTTTAGTAGGAAATTTTACACATTAAGATTCTAAAAAGGTATAATTCGAGTTTATTTTTGAAGTTATTATACAATACAAAAATTATTGTATTGTATTTTTAGTTTGTTTTCCTTTAAAATTTAAAATAATCTAGGTTAACAGTTTTTACAGATTGGATGTAAGTATGTTTGATGTTAGTTCTTGTAATTTAGTAGTTTGTATGTGTTCTTATAAGTTTTCTTGAAACAGACTCATCCATATTTTTATCTAAGCATTTGCGATTGCAATTGGTTGATTTAAAAAAGAGTAATGGTTTATTTAAACTTTTTTTTGTAAAAGTGGCTATTTAATTATGCATGCATTAAAGTTGTTGTTAAATTTTTATTAATTAAACAATAGTTTCTTTAGATTTGAGTATTCAAAAATCTCTCACTTATGAAAACAAAAATACATTATGTTTTTTTACTAACTTTTTTGCTCTTCGCTAATATTGTTTTAGCTCAAGATGGAATATGGTCAAAAACAACATTTAATGAGAATGCCACTGGTATTTCTCTAAAAAATTTAGACAAGGATAACTCTGAAGTTTTTCAATTTAATATTCAAAATTTTAGACAACAATTATTAGGAGCGCCATTAAGAAGAACATCTCATGGAAAATCTAATACTATAGTTAGTTTTCCAAGTATTAATGGACAAAAGCATGAATTTAGAGTTGTAGAAACTCAAATTTTCTCGTCCAATGATAATATTGCACAGCATCCTAATATTAAAACATATCTAGGTTCAAGAACTGATAATTCAGGAACTAGAGTAAGATTTAGTGTAACACCTTTGGGTTTGAAAGGGATGATTTCAGAGCCAGGTAAAGAAACTGTTTACATTCAACCTATTACTAAAGTGTCTAATGGGCAGTATATTATTTATAATAGAACGGCTCAATTAAATTCTTCTGAAACATTTGAGTGTTTAACAGAGGATGTCGATATTTCTAAAAGAATTATTAGCAGCGAGGTGTCTCGCGATGCTAATGACCAATTATTAAGGACTTTTAGAATGGCAATGTCAGTAACTCAGGAGTATACTTCTTTTTGGGATGATGGAAATGCAGCAAATGGAGATGCTAGAGCAGATGCATTGGCCCAAATGATTTCTACTTTAGATAGAAATAATGAAGTTTTTGAAGTTGACATGGCTATTACATTTGTTTTAGTTGATACTGCGGATGACCCTGCGTTGGATTTAATTTATTCTACAGCAGTTCCAGATCCTTATGGGAGTAACTTAAACTCAGATTTACAATCTAATTTAACAGCAACTGTAGGAGAAACTGATTATGATATAGGTCATCTTTTGACTTTTGCAGCAAATAATGGTAATGCAGGATGTATAGGTTGTGTTTGTCAGAGTGGTAAGGGGAGTGGTTTTTCAGCTCACCAATTTACGGATAATGATGGAGGCCCTTTTATGGCTGATTTTTTTGATATTGACTATGTACCGCATGAAATTGGTCACCAAATGGGAGCAAATCATACATGGTCAAATAGTTCTGAAGGAACAGGAGTAAATGCAGAACCAGGTAGTGGAACAACTATTATGGGATATGCAGGTATTACCGGAGGTAATGATGTGCAGGATCATAGTGATCCTTATTTTCACTATTACAGTATTACTCAAATTTTGGATAATGTAACGACTGCTCCTAATAATTGTGCAGTAACTACTGCTATTACTAATAATCCTCCAGTTGCAGATGCTGGTGCAGATTATACGATCCCAATGGGTACAGCTTTTATTTTAAAAGGAGCTGCTACAGATGCTGATGCTACTGATACTTTAACGTATACTTGGGAGCAAACAGATGACGGGGTAACATCGTTTACAAATTTTGCGCCTACAAAAACAACAGGAGCAGTTTGGAGGTCAAGACCGCCAAGTACATCTCCTAACAGATATATGCCAATTTTAAGCAGAGTTTTAGATGGACAGTTGACTGAGTCTAATCCAGTAGAAACTGTAGATAATACTTCTTGGGAAACTGTTTCAACCGTAGGAAGAAACTTAAATTTTGCATTAACTGTAAGGGATCGATCTGAAGGTGGTGGTGTTGGCCAAATGCCTCAAACAGATTTTGATGAAATGTTAGTAACAGTCGATGGTGCCTCTGGACCTTTTGCTGTCACTTCTCAAACTACAAATGTTACTTGGGATGCAGGTTCGACTCAAGTAGTAAATTGGGATGTTTCGGGAACAGATGGAGGTGCTGTAAATACGCCTACAGTTAATATTTTATTATCTACGGATGGTGGATTAACATTTCCTTTGACTATTGCATCCAATGTGCCTAATGATGGATCTCATGATGTTGTTGTGCCAATTGGAGCAGTGACTTCTATGGCAAGAGTAATAGTAGAAGGGAATAATAATATATTTTATGCTGTTAACTCAACTAATTTTACAATTCAAGAGTCTGAGTTTGTTGTTAGTGTAACAAATCCAGAAATGGATGTTTGTGAACCGGCAAATGCAGTTTATAACTTTACATACAATACATTTTTAGGCTTTACTGGTACTACTAATTTTTCAGTATTAGGTCTGCCTGCAGGAGCATCTGCAGTTGTTAGTCCTGCATCTGCTACTGCTGATGGAACAACAGGTACTGTAACGGTATCTGGGACAGGATCATTACTTATTGGTTCTTATCCTTTTTCTTTAGAAGCTGTATCTGGTACGATTACTAAATCAGTGCCATTAACGCTTAATGTGTATAATGGTACTTTAGCAAGTGTTGTTTTGGCATCACCCTTAGATGGGGCTATAGATGTTGCTTCTGATGTAGAATTGTCTTGGGATTTAGATCCTAATGCAGTAGATTATTTAGTTGAAATAGCAACAGATGCTAGTTTTGGAACTATTGTAGAGTCTGCAACAATACAAACTAATATGTATACAGCGTCAATGTTAGATGTAAATACTGATTATTTTTGGAGAGTAACTAGTTCTAATCAGTGTGCTTCTTCCAATCCATCAGCGGTATTTACTTTTAAAACTGCTAATTTGACTTGTGGAATATATACGGATAGTGTAGCACAAAATATCTCTGCAAGTGGAGCAGGAAATACGGTTGTTTCTACTGTCAATATCCCTGAAGATTTTCCAATTACAGATGTTAATGTAACTGTTGATATTACACATACGTGGTCTGCTGATTTAGATATAACTTTAACTAGTCCAAATGGGACAGTGGTTGAGTTAACGTCGGATAATGGAAGTAGTGGAGATAACTATACAGGTACTATTTTTGATCAAGAGGGAACTGATGGATTAATTACAGCAGGTGCTGCTCCGTTTACAGGTAGTTTTATTCCGGAAGGAGATTTATCTACTTTATATGGTGAGATGTCTGCTGGAGACTGGGTGTTAACTATTGTTGATGATGCTAATTTTGACGGAGGTACTTTCAATAGTTTTGATTTAGAAGTTTGTGTAATGCGTACGTTATCAGCATCAGATTTTAATACTTCAATCTCAGATTTTACAGTATATCCTAACCCAAACAATGGGTCGTTTAATGTTAAGTTAAATAGCATTTCAACTAAAAATGTTGTTTTAGCGGTTTATGATATTAGAGGAAGAAGTGTATTTTATAAAACATACCAAAGTTCTCCTACTTTTAACGAAACAGTTAACTTAGAAAATGTACAATCAGGAATGTACATGCTACAAGTTAGTGATGGGGTTAATAAACAAACTAAAAAAGTTATTGTTAAGTAGTAGTAATACAATTATTAAATAATAAAAAAAAGGAAGCTATTTAGCTTCCTTTTTTTTATTTACCATTATATGTATTCATGGTATTATTTATTCCTGCTGTTCCAAATGATTTTACAACTTCTGCCGATTTTTCTAAGCGTTCTGGTAGTTTTTTGTTTTCTTCATCCTCCCATTCGCCTAAAACATAATCCACTTGTCTTCCGGTGCTAAAGGCATCACTAATTCCGAATCTAAACCTATTGTATTTGCTGGTGTTTAATTTTTCTTGTGTGTCTTTTAGTCCATTGTGACCACCATCACTTCCTTTGGTCTTTATTCTTAAACTTCCAAAAGGTAGATTTAAATCGTCGGTAATGACTAATAAATTTTCTAAAGGAATCTTTTCTTTAGTCATCCAGTATAGGATTGATTTCCCGCTTAAATTCATGTATGTGCTAGGCTTAAGGAGTATAAACGTACGTCCTTTAAATCTAAAAGTAGCAACATCACCTAGTTTTTGAGTTTCAAAGGTTATGCTTTCTTTTTCAGCTAAAAAATCTAAGACCTTAAAACCAATATTGTGACGCGTATTTTCGTACTTAGCACCAATATTTCCTAGGCCAACAATTAAGAATTTTTTCATAGGATCTTGTTCTTCAATGGTGTTTGATATTTTTTTTGTTTTAAAGCGTGTAATAATCCAATCAAACATGATACTTTTTTTGTAAAAATAAAAAAGCATCCTGAATTAACAGAATGCTTTTTTTAAATATTTAACTAAAGATGTTATTCTTGAGTCGCTTCTGGTGCATCTGCTCCTTCTGCTTCTCCTTCATCATCATCTTCGTCTACTGTAATAGCAGCTCTAGAACGTCTTACTAAACATACAACAGTGTTATCTGGGTGCATGAAAGTGTAGTCTTCGTTTACTAAAGAAGTAATATAAAGTTTATTACCAATTTTAAGATCTTCGATGTTTGCATCGATAAAATCAGGTAAATTTCCTGGTACCGCTTTAACTCTTAAGCTACGTTTGTTTTTACGTAAAACACCACCATTTCTAACTCCACGAGGGTTTCCAATGTAGTTAAGTGGAATGTCCATTGTTACTTCTTTATCTGCAAATGTTTGGTAGAAATCTACGTGTAAGATTCTATCTGTTACAGGGTGAAATTGGATATCTTGTAAGATAGCGTCAAATTTCTCACCACTTTCTAACTCAATAACAACTGTATGCGCATTTGGTGTGTATACAAGTTTTGAGAAGGCTAATTCTGGTGCAGAGAAATGCACTTGGTTGTCTCCTCCGTATAATACGCAAGGAACCTGACCAGCATTACGTAAGGCTTTTGTTACTTTCTTGCCCACGCTTTCTCTTTTGGATCCGTTGATTGTAATTGATTTCATTTGTGTTTATTTATATTTAATTATTTGTATTCTTTTTTTTGAGCTCGTTTTTACATTAAAAACTTAGAGCTAATAGACTTATTATAATGTACATTTTGCATTACTTCAGCAAATAAATCTGCACAACTTAATACTTTTATTTTTTTACTTTCTTGTCTAAGTGGAATGGAATCTGTTACTATCAGTTCTTCTAATTTTGAATTTTCTATACGATTGTATGCATCCCCTGATAAAATTGGATGTGTACAGATTGCTCTTACGCTAAGGGCGCCACGTTCCATCATTAAATCGGCAGCTTTTGTTAATGTTCCGGCTGTATCTACCATGTCATCAACTAATACTACGTTTTTTCCTGTTACATCTCCAATTAACTCCATGTGAGAAATAACATTAGCTTTAGCACGTTGCTTATAGCATATTACAACATCACTTTGTAGCGCTTTTGAATAAGCATAAGCACGTTTTGATCCTCCCATATCTGGAGAAGCAATAGTTAAGTTGTCAAGATTTAACTCTTTTAAATAGGGTAAGAAAATTGTTGAAGCAAATAAATGGTCTACTGGCTTCTCGAAAAAACCTTGTATTTGATCAGCATGTAAATCCATTGTTACAATTCTAGTTGCACCAGCTGTTTCCAACATTTTAGCTACTAATTTAGCAGCAATTGGTACTCTAGGTTTGTCTTTACGGTCTTGTCTAGCCCAACCAAAATAAGGTAATACTGCAGTGATGTGTCTTGCAGACGCACGTTTTGCAGCATCAATCATTAACAACATTTCCATCAAATTTTCAGAACTAGGATTTGTTGATCCTATAATAAAAATACGTGTTCCTCTAATAGATTCTTCGTAAGATGGTTGAAATTCACCATCGCTATAAGTAGAGGTAATTACTTTACCTAAATCAGTTCCGTAAGCAGCTGCAATTTTCTCTGCTAAAGCTTTACTTTGCGTAATTGAAAATATTTTAGCTTCGGGCTTTGTATTCGGCATTGTTAATCTGTTGTTGTGTAGGTTTTTAGCCTGCGTGATTTTTAATAAGGTGCAAATTTACTATAATTTTTCAGCTTTAAAAGATATTAGACGCTATTTTTAAAGGATTTGTCTAAAATATATTTATTTTTGCCAAATCAAATTCAGATTGCTCAAGTGGCGGAATTGGTAGACGCGTCGGATTCAAAATCCGATTCTTCGGAGTGCGGGTTCGATTCCCGCCTTGAGTACTAAGTAAAACCTTCAGCTTTATAAGTTGAAGGTTTTTTATTTTTAGAACTGTTTTATTTTGAAGAATCTCTAATAACTATATCTGTTTCCACGGTCTCAATACTAGTTGTGGTGATATTGTTTTGAAGCTTGTTAATTAAAAGAGTAGCTGCTTTTTCTCCTATAATTTCACCGTGCTGACTAATAGTAGTAAGTCTTGGATTGGAGTGTCTTGCTAAAATACCGTTTGAAAAGGCTAAGATGGAAAGGTCTTCTGGTATTTTTATTCCTTTTTCTTGAGCTATTTTCATAGCTGCAATCGCAACAGATTCGTTTGAGGCTATTAAGGCATCAAATGTATGGTCAAACAATGGTCTTACAACTGCATCATGATTTCTGTAATACATCTCATGAGTGGTAATTATAATGTCTTTGTCTTCCTCTATATTGTTGTTCTTTAATCCGGCTAAATACCCTTCATGACGCAGTTTTCCAACACTTAAATCCATGTTTGCGCCAGCAAAAGCTATTTTTTTACTGCCTTTATTTTTAAAATAGTTTACAGCATTTACAGAAGCCATAAAATCGTTAGTAATAACTTTGTCACAATTAATGTCTTCTACAACACGGTCAAACATGACTAGTGGGATTTCTTTTTCGATGCAAGAATTAAAATGTTGATACTCTTTTTGAGCTTCTGTTTCTTCAGCAACAGATAAAATAAATCCATCTACAACACCTGTTGACAACATCTGTATTGTTTCAATTTCTTTTTGAAGAGACTCGTTAGATATACAGGTTATTATTTTATATCCTTTTTGTGTAGCTACTTTTTCTATTCCTTTTAATACTTGAGCAAAGTAATAGTTAAGCATGTTTGGGATAATTATCCCAATAGTTTTTGTGCGTTGGTTTTTTAAACTTAACGCGTTAAAATTTGGTGTGTAGTTTATTTCTTTGGCGTAAGCTTTAATTTCTTCAGATGTAGCTTTACTTATTTCAGGACTGTCGTTTAGCGCTTTAGAAACGGTAGAAATTGAAACACTAAAATGAATAGCGATATCTTTTAAAGTAATTTTTTTCATAGCTTGTATTATAAATAAACTTCTAACAATTGGCAATAGTCGGAAGATAATAAAATGTTTTCAATAGCAGCGGGAAGTAATATGGTTTCGCCTCTTTTTAGACTAAATACATTCTTATTCCACTGTAATGTCGTGCTTCCGTCTACACAGATGTATATTACAAAAGAATCTAAAGTTGAATAATCTTTTTGTAAATCACCTTCTACTTGTATAAAATTAGTTTTAAAGTAAGGCGAATGTATTAACGTGTTAGATTTGTTAGGTGCTTTGCTATAGGTTGTTTTATAGTTTTCGTGTACTTCAAAATCAATAACATGTTTTGCTAGCTCTGTATGAAGCTCTCTTTTTAGTCCAGTAGCTTCTTCTATTCTGTCGTAATCATAAATACGGTAGGTTATATCTGATGTTTGCTGTATTTCTGCCAATAATACACCTGCTCCAATAGCGTGTACGTAACCAGTTGGAATGTAAAAAGCGTCTCCTTTTTTTACAACTTCGTTATGCATTACATTTAAGAGTGTGTTGTTTTCTAGGCTTGATTCAAATTGATTTAAAGTAATTTGTTCTTTAAAGCCAACAATTAATTCTGCTTCTTTTTCAGCTTGCATGACATACCACATTTCATTTTTTCCAAACGAATTATGGCGTTCTATTGCGATTTCGTTACTTGGGTGTACTTGAATAGAAAGCGGTGTTTTTGCGTCAATAAACTTAATTAGTAATGGAAAGTCGTTGCCAAAAGTATTGTAAACTGATGTGCCTAAAAAGGCGTCTTTATATTTTTTTATTAATTGTTTTAATGTAAAACCTTTTAATTCGCCCTCTAAAACTTCGTTTTCGTCATTTTTAACATCAGAAATTTCCCAAGATTCACCAATGTTTTCTTCGGTAAAGCTTTTGCCTAATTCTGTTCTCAGTTTGTTGCCACCCCAAATTTTATATTTGTAAAGCGGTTTAAATTTTAGTGGGTATAATGTCATTGATTGCATAATAGTCTGGGGTCAAATTTACCAAACTATCAGTATATTTTATAGTTTTTTAGCAAATCCTTTTTTTTATGGTGTTATAATCACAGAATTTGGAAAGCATTTTTGTTTTTATGTATCTTTACAGCAACCCTAAAACTCAATGTTTATGCTCCAAGACTTTTGGCTACACGTACAATACGGTATTAATCACGTGCTAGATATTAATGCTTATGATCACGTTTTATTTTTAATAGTTTTAGCTGTTCCGTATTTGTTTAGAGATTGGAAACGAGTGCTTTGGCTAGTTACTACGTTTACTGTTGGTCATACTATTTCGTTAGTGTTGGCTAGTTATGGAATGGTTAAAATTGATGGTAATTTAATAGAGTTTTTAATACCTGTTACCATCATGATTGTGGCTATATATAATGTGTTTACAGCAGGAAAACAGTCTAAAAGTCAAAAAATGGGTCTGTTATTTGTTTCTACTTTGTTTTTTGGATTGGTCCATGGATTTGGATTTGCAAGAGAGTTTAGGATGAGTTTAGATAAAGGAGATAGTAAGTTACTTAGGCTTTTTGAGTTTGCTTTAGGTATTGAAATTGCTCAAATTATTATAGTGTTTATAATCCTGTTTTTAGGATATATTTTTCAAACCGTATTTAGATTTTCTAAACGTGATTGGGTAATGGTTATATCTGCAATAGTTATTGGTCTTGTTATCCCGATGCTTTTAAATAGTCCTATGCTAGACTAGTTTTCACTAAAGTTTTCATAAAACTTATTGTTTAGAATTGTAATTGAAATATGAAGCGAGTATCTTCGTTAGTATTCAAACACGTCTTTGTGCGCGTTTTCATTTGTATATTACCAAATTATGTCAAAACAAAAACAACTTAAATACGATAAAGCTTATCTTAGAATTGCTACAGAATGGGGGAAATTATCTTCATGTAAACGTAAGCAAGTCGGAGCCTTAATAGTTAAAGACCGAATGATAATTTCAGATGGTTATAACGGTACGCCAAGTGGTTTTGAAAACTATTGTGAAGATGACGAAGGTTATACAAAATGGTATGTTTTACATGCGGAAGCTAATGCTATTTTAAAAGTAGCATCTTCTACCCAATCTTGTAAAGGGGCGACGTTATATATAACCATGTCGCCTTGTAAAGAGTGTAGTAAGTTAATACACCAAGCAGGAATTATTCGTGTGGTTTACAATCAAGGATATAAAGACGATTCTGGGCTTAAATTTTTAGAAAAGGCTGGTATCGATTTGCAATTAATAGAACAATTAGAAGAATAATGTCTAAAGCCAAAATATATTTTCCTTTAATAATAGGTGTTGCAATTGCGGCAGGTATTTTTATTGGCGGAAAACTAAATTTTGGAGATACATCAGATAAGTTATTTACTGCTAATAGTAAAAAGGATAAGCTTAATAGGCTTATTGATTATATAGACTATGAGTATGTAGAAGATGTTAATACGGATAGCATCGTAGATGTTACGGTAAATGGTATTCTAAATAACTTAGATCCGCATTCTGTTTATATTCCTAAAGAAGACATGCAGAAAGTTACCGAAAACATGAAAGGTAATTTTGTTGGTATTGGTATAAACTTCTACACGTTTAAAGATACAATTACGGTCATTAAAACGATTGAGAATGGTCCTAGTGCTAAAGCTGGAATTGTTGGTGGTGATAGGATTGTGTCTGCTAATGGAGAGTCGCTTTTAGGTGGTGGTTATGATAATGATACGCTAGTAGATAAGTTAAAAGGGGAGCGGTATTCTAATTTAATATTAGAAGTCTTTAGAAAAGGAACGCCAGATCTATTATCGTTTGACGTCACAAGGGATGAGGTGTCTATTAAAAGTGTTGATGCTGCTTACATGTTAACGGAAACATTAGGTTATATAAAAATAAACCGTTTTGCAGAAAGTACTTATAAAGAGTTTAGTAAAGCATTAAAAAATTTAAAGCAGCAAGGTGCTACTGGTTTAGCTTTAGATTTAAGAGGAAACCCAGGTGGTTTCTTAGAGATTGCAGTAAATATTGTAGACGAGTTTTTGGAAGATGACAAACTTGTGGTCTATACTAGGAATAAAAAAGGAAAAGAAGATAGGAGTTACGCAACAAGTAGAGGCGAGTTTGAGGAAGGTCATGTTTATGTTATGATTGACGAGAACTCTGCTTCTGCATCCGAGATTATTGCTGGTGCTTTACAAGATAACGATAAAGGGACTATTGTTGGAAGACGATCTTATGGTAAAGGTTTAGTGCAACGCGAAATGAAATTAGGTGATGGTAGTGCGGTCCGTTTAACGGTTTCAAAGTATTATACACCAACAGGTCGGTCAATCCAACGTTCTTATGAAAACGGGAACAGAGATTATTACGATGATTTTGCAGATCGTTTAAATAGAGGGGAGCTTTTAGATGAAAAGAAAATAGAGGTAGCAGATTCATTAAAATTTAAAACACCTAAAGGAAACATTGTATATGGAGGCGGTGGTATAATACCAGATGTATTTGTGCCTTACGATACTAGTATGCAAAACGAAACCCTTACGTTTTTAGAAAAAAGAGGGTATTTAAATAATTTTATTTTTGAACAGTTGGATAAAGATAGAGCTACCTATGCAGCTATTTCTAAATCAGATTTTTTTGAGAATTTTACAATTAGTGATACTATGGTGCATGCTTTAGAGGATTACTTAAAACTAAAAACACGATCAAATATTGTTTTTGTTGCCTATAAAGAAGAGGTTAAACACTACTTAAAAGCTACTTTAGCAGAACAGTTATTTGGTTTTGGTGCTTACTTTAAAATTTTAAACAAGCATGATATTATGATAGATAAAGTCATTGATTTAAATCAAACGTCTAGTAACTAGGCTTTATCATGCACTTTAGTGTGCTTTCCATTATTCCATAACGTTAAAATATCCGTAGCAACATGTGCTCCGCTTCCTGAAGCGATAGCAAACTGACTTCTCCAACCCGCCAATGTGCCAGCAACATATAAATTGTCTTTGATTAGGTGGTCTGTGTTCTCTAACCAGATTCTATCTTTTTCAATAGCGGCTTTTGGATGTGGTTTAATGTAGTTTTCTAAACCTTTAATGTTTAGTAGATTGGTGTAGCCAACTGCAATTACAACACGTTTTGCGGTGTAAGTTGTTTTGTTGGTTATAATGCTAAAACCATGTTCGGATTCAGTTATTTGTTCTACTTTTTCTTTATCGATTTGTACTACTTGTGGGTATAAAGTGGCTAATTGTTGCGCACCTTCCTCAAGTATGTCTTTACCTAAACTACCAGGTTGTAAACCTAAAACATTATTGAATAAAGCATTTTGTAGATGCGATGTTTTTTGATGCATAACAATAGCAACCGTTTTGCCTTCCGCAAAGGGTTTGCTTAAACCAGAGCCTAAAACTAAAGCACAAGATAAGCCTGCAGCACCGCCACCTATTATTATAGTGTCAAATTGCATTAGCCTTTGGTTTTTGCTTCAATTTTTTTAGAAACACGTAAGATTTGTACTAAAGCAATAGCGCAAAGCGAAGCTAAAATGGTAATCATGGCAACAATACTTTCGCCTTGAAATAAAGCAGAAAAATCAAGTTTGCCAGCGTTGTAAATTATTAACGCAATAGCTAAAATAGTTGTGATATAGGTAAATAGTTTCATTGAAAAAATTTTTACAAAAATACAATAATTACGGATTAAGCTAATAGTATTTTGATGTTATCAGTAAATAGCTTGACTGCTATGGCTAATAAAATCACTCCAAATACTTTTCTAATTATGTTTATCCCGTTTTGTCCAATAAAGCGTTCTATACGTCTTGAAGTTTTTAACACAATGTAAATAACAATAACGTTTAAAATAACCGCTATTATAATGTTTTTTATGTCGTATTCTGCGCGTAATGATAATAGGGTTGTTAAGCTTCCTGGTCCTGCAATTAGAGGGAATGCCAAAGGAAACACAGAAGCTGTTATAGGATTTGTGTCTTCTTCTTTATATAAGGTTATACCTAAAATCATTTCTAAAGCAATAAAGAATAAAATAAAGGATCCTGCTACCGCAAAAGAGCTCACGTTAATACCAATTAGATTTAGGATACTTTTTCCTAAAAATAGAAATGCAATTAGGATAACTCCAGCTATAATTGCTGCTTTTTCACTTTGAATATGTCCAACTTTTTTACGTAAATCTATGATAATCGGGATGTTTCCAACAATATCGATTACTGCAAATAGCACCATAAAGACCGTGAATATTTCTTTAAAATTGATAGGCATGATTTTATAATTTAAATTATCCTGAAATTTTCGGCAAAAATAGTGGTAATTGATTGAAATACAATAGTAAACTAACTAGAAGTTTTACTTTTTAGATAAACACCTTATACTTTAATTAGATATTTTATATTTGCTAAAAAACAATTAAGACGTAATTATGTTTCAATTAGGTAAAACAATAGTGTCTGAGTCTATAATCGAAAAAGATTTTGTGTGTAACCTGTCTGCTTGTAAAGGGGCATGTTGTGTAGAAGGGGATGCGGGAGCACCTTTGAGCGAAGAAGAAGCACGGATTTTAAAAGAAATTTATCCTAAGGTTAAGCCGTATTTGCGTGAAGAAGGTATTGCGTCTATTGAGGCTCAAGGAACATCAATAATTACTGGTTTTGGGGATCTTGAAACACCTCTAGTTGGTGGTGCAGAATGTGCTTATGTTACTTTTGATGACAAAAAAACAGCGATGTGCGGTATTGAACAAGCCTATAATGCTGGTGAGGTAGAGTGGAAGAAGCCTGTGTCATGTCATTTATACCCGATTAGAGTTAAGGATTATACTGAGTTTTCTGCCGTAAATTATGATAAATGGGATATTTGTGATGATGCCTGTTCTTTAGGTAAGGAGTTACAAGTGCCAGTTTATAAATTTGTAAAAGAAGCTTTGGTAAGAAGATTTGGTGAAGATTGGTATACTGAATTAGAGAAAGTGGCAAGTAAAATGTCAAGATAATAATTGGAGTCTTTTCTTTATTGTTTTTTGTAAAAATCAGAGTGGCTTATTGTTCGATTTGATGTCTAATTCTTGTTTTGTAAAGCAAATCTGACACACTAATTGATGTCAATTATTTTCTCAAATAATAATTGTGTTTGTTAAGGCTGTTAATCAATAAATATTTTACGATTAAATTCATAAAAAACAATCATTTTAATATTTTTAGGAGAGTCAAAACGACGCTTTTTTAGATTTTGTTTTTGTGTATTTTGTTGACTTTCAGTGTTGTGACCGCTTGTTTTTCTTGTAAAAAGTTGTTTCTATTTAAGCGTCAGTATATTGCGGATTTCTGAAAATTATCATAAAAAAGGAGTTATAAAGTAGTGATTTTTTTTGTTATTTCAGACTTTTTTCGGTTTAATTTTCGGAATAAAAACTTATTAAAAACTAAATAATTCCGCAACATCAGTAACAGCCACTTGTAGCCCCACATTTCAACAATCAATGTTAAAAACTTTGAGAAAATTTAGCACAAACCACCTTTTAAAATCATAGATTATTTCCAATCTTTGTTAGTCCCAAGTCAAGGCAGATAATCGCAATTTAAAATCACAGAAAAACCCAATACAATGTCGCAAGAAATAGAGCCAATTTTAGCAGAAAACAAAGATAGATTTGTTATTTTCCCTATTCAACATCATGATTTATGGGAATGGTATAAAAAATCTATGGCTAGCATTTGGACAGCAGAGGAGATTGATTTACATCAAGACATTACGGATTGGACAGAAAAATTAACTGACGACGAGCGTTACTTTATCAAACACGTGTTAGCATTTTTTGCTGCTAGTGATGGGATTGTTAACGAAAATTTAGCTGAAAACTTTGTAAACGAAGTACAGTATAGTGAAGCAAAATTCTTTTATGGTTTCCAAATTATGATGGAAAACATACACAGTGAAACGTATTCATTATTAATTGATACATATGTTAAAGACGAAACTGAGAAAAATGGTTTATTTAACGCAATTGAAACGTTTCCAGCTATTAAGAAAAAAGCAGATTGGGCACTTAAATGGATTGATTCTCCAAGTTTTGCAGAACGTTTAATTGCGTTTGCAGCAGTAGAAGGGATTTTCTTTTCAGGTTCGTTTTGTGCTATATTTTGGTTGAAAAAACGTGGTATTATGCCAGGTTTAACGTTTTCTAACGAATTGATTTCTCGTGACGAAGGAATGCATTGTGATTTTGCAGTACACCTTCATGAAAATCATTTAGTTAATAAAGTACCAAAAGAACGTATTAAAGAAATTATAGTAGATGCCTTAAACATTGAAAGAGAATTTATAACAGAATCTCTTCCTGTAAGTTTAATTGGTATGAATTCTAAATTAATGACTCAGTATCTTGAGTTTGTAACCGATAGTTTATTAGATGACTTAGGTTGCGATAAGGTATATAATACCGCTAATCCATTTGACTTTATGGAAATGATATCACTACAAGGTAAAACTAACTTTTTTGAAAAAAGAGTGGGAGATTACCAAAAAGCTGGTGTTATGAACAAAGAAGTTGATGAGGATAAATACAATATGGATTTCGATTTTTAATATCGACGTCAAATCGTAAATAATTTTATTTGGAGACATAAATAATATAGGCATTACGTATGTAATGCTAAGTACTAATTTTTGCTCCAATGCTAGGAATATAATTAATCACTAAACAAGTAGGTTGCTGGAATACAGCTTATTGTAAGTTTAGGTTAGGATGTTAACCCCTTTTCTGAAAGGCGAATCAGGAAAGCATTAAAAAATGTGTAAAGTATGTATGTAATTAAAAGAGACGGAAGAAAAGAACAAATAATGTTCGACAAAATTACTGCCAGAGTGCGTAAGTTGTGCTATGGCTTAAACGAACTTGTAGATCCATTAAAAGTGGCCATGCGTGTAATTGAAGGATTATATGATGGTGTAACTACTAGTGAGTTAGATAATTTAGCTGCAGAGGTTGCAGCAACAATGACGACGTCTCATCCAGATTATGCACGTTTAGCTGCTCGTATATCAGTATCTAACTTACACAAAAACACTAAAAAGACATTTAGTGAAGTAATGCATGATTTGTATGTATACGTAAACCCAAGAACAGGTAAGGAAGCTCCTTTATTATCTGATGAGGTGTACAAAGTTATCATGGATAATAAAGAAAAATTAGACTCAACGATTATCTATAATCGTGATTTTAGTTATGATTATTTTGGATTTAAAACTTTAGAGCGTTCATACTTATTAAAACTTAATGGACAAATTGCCGAAAGACCACAGCATATGTTAATGCGTGTCTCTATCGGAATCCATTTAAACGATTTAGATTCAGCTATCGAAACATACGAGCTGATGTCTAAAAAATTCTTTACACACGCAACGCCAACACTTTTCAATTCCGGAACGCCAAAACCACAAATGTCTTCATGCTTTTTATTAGCAATGCAAGACGATAGTATTGATGGTATATATGACACATTAAAACAAACTGCTAAAATATCGCAATCTGCAGGAGGTATTGGATTATCTATCCATAATGTACGTGCTACAGGTAGTTATATTGCAGGAACAAATGGTACTAGTAACGGTATTGTGCCTATGTTAAAGGTTTTTAATGATACAGCACGTTACGTAGATCAAGGTGGTGGAAAACGTAAAGGAAGTTTTGCAATGTATATCGAACCTTGGCATGCTGATATTTTTAGCTTTTTAGATTTAAAGAAAAATACAGGAGCAGAAGAGTTACGTGCACGTGATTTATTTTACGCCATGTGGATGCCTGATTTATTTATGGCTCGTGTGCAAGACAATGCAGAGTGGACGTTAATGTGTCCAAATGAATGTCCTGGATTATCTGATGTGCATAGTGAAGAGTTTGAAGCATTATATACTAAGTATGAAGCAGAAGGAAAAGGACGAAAGTCTATAAAAGCACGTGAGCTTTGGGAGAAAATTTTAGAGTCTCAAATCGAAACAGGAACACCTTACATGTTGTATAAAGATGCAGCAAACCGTAAGTCAAACCAGAAAAATTTAGGGACTATTAAGTCGTCTAACTTATGTACGGAAATTATGGAGTATACTTCTAAAGATGAAGTTGCTGTTTGTAATCTAGCGTCTATAGCGTTACCAATGTTTATTAAAAATGGAGAATTTGACCATAAAGAGTTATTCCGTATTACTAAGCGTGTCACTAAAAACTTAAACAGAGTAATTGATCGTAATTACTACCCTGTTAAAGAAGCAGAAAACTCTAACTTCCGTCATAGACCAGTTGGTTTAGGTGTGCAAGGATTAGCAGATGCATTTATTAAATTGCGTATGCCTTTTACTAGTGATGAAGCAAAAGCATTAAATCAAGATATTTTTGAAACACTTTACTATGCTGCATTAACAGCTAGTATGGAAGAAGCAAAAGTAGACGGACCATACCAAACGTATGAAGGATCTCCAATAAGTCAAGGACAATTCCAACATAACTTATGGAATATTCAAGAAGATACTTTAAGCGGTCGTTGGGACTGGGATAAATTAAGAAAAGATGTTAAAAAACATGGTGTACGTAACTCATTATTAGTTGCGCCAATGCCAACAGCATCTACAAGTCAAATATTAGGTAATAACGAGTGTTTTGAGCCTTACACGTCTAACATTTATACACGTCGTGTATTATCAGGAGAGTTTATTGTAGTAAACAAGCATTTATTAGAAGATTTAGTAGACTTAGGATTATGGAATGATGATCTTAAAAACGAAATCATGAGATCTAACGGTTCTGTTCAAGATGTAGATATTATTCCTCAAGACATAAAGGATTTATACAAAACAGTTTGGGAGTTAAGCATGAAAGACATTATTGACATGTCTAGACAACGTGGTTATTTTATAGATCAATCACAATCGCTTAACTTATTCTTAGAAGGTGCAACTATGGCTAAACTAACATCTATGCATTTTTACGCATGGAAAAGTGGTTTAAAAACAGGAATGTACTACTTAAGATCTAAGAGTGCAGTGGACGCTAAGAAAATGACAGTTACAAAACAAAAGAAAGCTGAGCCAGTAGAAGTTAAAGCTACGGTTGAGGTTGCTAATAATGATGGTGTTGCACAAAAGCAGCAAGCAGCAGCAGATGCAGCAGCTAAATTTGCAAATACCTCTAGTGTTAAAGGAGAAGCAATGTCGCCGGAAGAAATGAAAGCATTAATTGCTCAGGCTAAAGAAGCAGAAGGTGATGATTGCCTTATGTGCGGGTCTTAAAAAGAATGGATAAGATTGCTGAGCTTATCTAAATTAAAGTGTTATAATCTAAAAAAGCATCCAGAAATGGATGCTTTTTTTATTTAAAAACTACAATATTATAGTATCTTTCTATTTCAAAACGAACCCTTAATGGAAGCTCCTAAAATTATCACATCCGCATTAGAATGCAAAAACTGCGATTCGGTTATACGAGAAGAAGATTCATTTTGTGAAGAATGTGGGTATCCAATAAAAGGAACAGAACAGGACGTTGCTAAGTTTTATGCTAAACGCGTGATGAATAAGCGTAAAAACAATAATGCAGCTGAAAAAATAAAATCAGCTAGAAATACGCTGTATGTTATAGCGGGTATTGTTCTTGTTTTTGGCTTGTTTTTATACTTTCAAGATAGTGATGTTGGTGCCTTACTTATAAATGTTATTGTCGGTTTTATTTATGTAATATTAGGATCGTGGTCCAACCGAAAACCTTTAGTAGCGCTACTTTTAGGTTTGCTATTATATTTGACTGTTATAGTTATATCAGCTATTGCTGATCCGTTAACATTGGTTGCAGGTATAATTTGGAAAGTCTTAATTATTGTATTTTTAGCTAAAGGAATCTATTCTGCGTCTTCAATAACCAAATCTGCTTAATGGAGTTATCTTGTAAGCATTGTCATGCAGCTTTTGAAACTGAAGTAAAATTCTGTTCTCAATGCGGAACCGCTGTTGGCAAAACGACAACCATAACAAAAATTAAAAATGTAAATACTATTATTGGCTTTTATATAGCAATGTTGGTATTTATCGTATTAGTGTATTATATAGAGCTCACATTTCCGTTTAATCTAGAAGCTGATATTCTTGTCGAAATTGGTTTTGCTTGCATCGTCGTTGGTTTTGCTTCTTTAAATTTAAAACCGCTTTTAAAGCTGTATAGTTTTGATAATGTGAATTTAAAACTGATTGGGTTTTCAATCATAACGCCTATTATTACTAGTTTTTTTGTTTACTTTTTTATCGAATTTGTTAATTACCTATTTTCGGCAGGAGATGTTGCAAACTATTACGAGAGTTACTTATACTTAGATCATCCTTTATTCTGGGCGATATTATTTACAGCTATTACACCTCCAATTATTGAAGAATTGGCCTTTAGAGGTGTTCTTTTTAATCAATTAAAACAGGTTACTACGGACAAGTTAACCATTGTTGCAACTGCCTTTTTATTTGCTTTAATACATTTTTCTGTGCTATCCTTTCTTTGGATTTTCCCTTTTGGTTTATTGCTAGGGTATTTAAGAAGTCGATACAATACACTATGGTTAGGAATGATTATTCATTTTTTACACAACTTGATTGTTTTGATGCTAGATTACTATAATTTTTATTCGTTTTAAAACAAAAAAAAGCACCCAATTATGGATGCTTCTTTTACTTTATTTTACTGTATTTTGTTTGATTTAGTTGGACGCCATTAAAGCAAAAAACTTATCAATGTTTGGTAATATAACAATACGTGTACGTCTGTTTCTAGAACGTCCTTCTTTAGTATCGTTTTCTGTTAGCGGTTGGTAGCTACTTCTTCCAGATGCAATTAATTTTTCTGGCGCAACACCAAAGTCTTTTTCAAGTTTTCTAACCACAGAAGTGGCACGTAAAACACTTAAATCCCAGTTGTCTGCAACTTTACTTGTGCTAATACTTCTAGAGTCTGTATGACCTTCTATCATAACATCTAAACTTGGCTCAGAATTTATAACATCAGCTAACTTTTGTAAAATTTTATCTGCTTTTTTGTTAATTCTGTAACTTCCGCTGTTAAATAACATTTTGTCAGATATAGATATCATTACTACAGTTTTGTCTATGCTTATTGAGATATCATCGCTTTCATCTAAATCTGTTGTATCCACAAAACGCTTAAGGTTTAAGGATAAGGCAAGATTCATAGAGTCTTCTACCGTTGTGTAATATTTCATTACATCAGGACTAACTTTACTTAACGTTTCGCGCATTCCAATTTTTGCTTTTTCAGAAATAACAGCTTTATTACCAACTGCATCAAATTTAGTTTGATTCTCTTCAGTTAAAACGCCAACCTCATTAGTCAGGTTGTTAATCTTAGAGTTGTAATCATTTACTCTAGATTCTATTTTCGCGAATTTAGCTTCTAAGTCTTCTTTTTCAACTTGAGTTTTTTGTAATTGGCTAGTAATTTCGCCATTTTGCTGTTCTAGTGCGACATATTTCTTTTTAGATACACATGATGCTAATACTATTAATGCTAGTAGTGAGATTGCTGTTTTTTTCATATTTTGTTTTAACTAATTAATTATAGTATTTACGCACAGCATCACTTTTTAGATGTTTTAAAGTCTATTTTTTTAAGATATCTGTTCCTAAATACTTGTCATCCTTGTTATAGTACCAAGCACGTACTTTTGGAATCTTTATTTGATTTACCTCTAATTGCTCTGTTAGCAAAATATATTCTCCAGTATCTAATTTTAGTTTTCCTTGGTCATCTGTTTTAAAAAATTGATATACTTCCATTGCAAAGGTTTCAGGGTTAAAATAGAAAAACCAAACATCGCTTCCAACAGCTTTATCATAAGATGCTTTTAAGACTAAGTAGTCTTTTCCTTTAAATGTTTTTTGTTGTACTGTTTGGTCTATTATTGTTCCTGGATCTTTTAATTTCATAGGTAAACCATAAAGATAGGTATAGTAATTTTTAAACATTTTGGCTCTTTCACAACTTAAATTATGTGTCTTAGCAAAGGCTGCTGTTATTTTAGAATTACCGTTATAGGTTATGTTACAGGTGTCTTTTCTAACGGTATATTCTGTAGTTATGGTATCTCTTACAGCTTTTAAATAGAAAGTTTCTTGTGGTAGGTTTATTATAATTTGACTGTCTCTACTTGAACTTTTAGGCAGTTCCATTGTTACATTTAAAGTGTCATTAAAGTTGGTCCATTGGTTATTTGGATCGTGATATTTTATAGCGTTCTCTAGTAATTGCTGACCAGTCAGAGTTTGACCAAAAGAGTAGGTTAAGCTTAAGCTGAACACTAATATAAATGCGACTTGTGATAATTTCATATTATAATTTATTTACTAAAATACAAAATATAGGTAAGGTTAAACTAATCCGCAGTATTCTTGTTGTCTTTTGAAGATCTTTGTAATTAATTAACTTAGCATTAAATATTGATTTTTGATGAATACAAAGCTTAAAGAAGTAGCAATTGTTTTTTTTAGATTAGGGTGTTTTGCTTTTGGTGGTCCAGCAGCACATATTGCTATGATGGAAGAGGAGGTAGTAACCAAAAGAAAATGGATGACTAGATCGTATTTTTTGGATTTAATTGGGACTACTAATTTAATACCAGGACCAAACTCTACCGAAATGACCATGCATTGCGGTTATGAGCGTGCTGGTAAAAAAGGGTTGTTTGTAGCAGGATTGGCTTTTATCTTTCCGGCCATTATTATAACTGCTATTTTGGCTTATTTTTATGTTAAGTATGGTGATTTGCCAAAAGTTAAACCTTTTGTAATTGGTATAAAACCTGCAGTTTTGGCTATTATTGCGTCTGCGGTTATCAAATTAGGTAAAAAAGCGGTCAAAACAATAGAACTTACTGTAATTGGTGTTTTGGTGTTGGTAGCTAGTTTATTAGGTGTCAATGAGGTTTTTGCATTGCTAACAGCGGGTGTAGTTGGGATGCTTTATTTTTATTTAAAAGAGCGCAAGGTTAATAGTCTAAATTCTATAATGCCCTTTTTTCTGGTGTCTGGTGTTAGTGCTTCTATTTTAAAAATAACAGCTATTAATGTGTTTTGGACTTTTTTAAAAGTCGGTGCTATTTTATATGGTAGTGGATACGTCTTATTTGCGTATTTAGATGCAGAATTAGTAACTAAAGGCTGGTTAACTAGGGTAGAACTGTTAGATGCTATTGCAGTGGGACAATTTACGCCTGGTCCAGTTTTATCTACTTCTACTTTTATAGGGTATCAATTGTCTGGATTATCGGGAGCATTAGCTGCTACTACTGGTATTTTTTTACCTTCCTTTTTATTTGTGCTTATTTTAAACCCCTATATCTCAAGAATGCAACAATCTAAAGTATTGCGTTACTTTTTGGATGCTGTAAATGTTGCTGCAGTTGCTATAATGCTAGCCGTTTTAATTATTATGACTAAAGAAACATTAGTGGACTGGAAAACAATAGTTATAGCCTTGACTGCTTTGTTTTTAGTGTTTAAAACCAAGGTTAGCACTATTTGGGTTATTATAATTGGAGCAGCCTTAGGTTATATATTATTTGGTTTGTTTTAAATAAAAAAAGCCACCTTAATAAAAGGTGGCTTTTAAATTATAAGTTAACTGTAGTTTATTCTTCTTCTATTTTTGCAGGAGTAACAGACGCATCGTGTGCATTGTGATACTCTTCTAAAAGATTCATAGTTGCGCTAAGTAAATCTTTAGTTTCTGATAATAAGTTAAAATATAAAGTTGTGTTTTTTGGACTAGACTCTTCCGTTCTAGTACGTTCTACTTGCTTTAATATTTTAGAAGTCACTAGTTCCATGATTTCTTTCTTTCTACCTAGAATGTCTCCTATTTCTTCGAAAGATCCTGAATTAAAAGCGTTTTGCGTGTTATTGAAAAATAAATCAAAACGACCATCAATTTCTTTTAACTCTTTAATTTGACTGAATTTCAATTTTTTATGATTGTTATTCACATGCTTATGACTCATTTTAGTAATGTAGTCTAAAGACTGTGTCATATCTTGTAAGTATCCTAATATGTTAATATAAAAGTTACTTGCATTTAAACTAGATTCATCTAAATTTTTAATAAAATAGAATATGTTATCTCTTAGAGAATCTACTTCGTCAGATAATTTAATGACCTGTTTTTTGTTTTTCTTAAGTAAAACACTGTCTTGTTTAGCTAAACCATTAATAGCGTTAGTGTAAATTTTGTTTCCTCTTTTTACAACGTTAGCAATGTTTTTTGCACTTTCGTGAATAACACCCTGTACAGAACTACTTTCTGAGTCTGTTAAGCTATCTTCAGGAATTGTTTTGTTAGATGTTTCTTTGTGTGCTAAATAGTTTCTTACTAGTAATATTGCCGTCAGTAATAATAATATTGGCGCCATTACTTTAGGATTCCAATTGATTAAGAATACTACAGTTCCAGCCGCAAAAAAGGCTCCAAATGCAGTTCCAAACCAACCACCAATAACATTTAATACACCAGCTACTCTGTAAACAGCGCTCTCACGTCCCCAAGCGCGGTCAGCAAAAGAAGTACCCATTGCAACCATAAACGTCACGTAAGTTGTAGATAAAGGTAATTTCATAGAGGTTGCTAATGCAATTAATACTCCAGCCACCATTAAGTTTACTGCTGCTCTAATCATATCAAAAGCAGGTAAGTCTTTACTTTGTGCTTTAGTTAAAGCTTTTGCACTTGGTTTTTCAAAGCTTCTTCCTATTTTTTCCTGTGTAGATTTTGGTATTATTACACTTAGGTAATCAGATAAAGCAGAGGTTCCTTTAACGATTCCTCTTGATAATATGTTTGGCTCAAATTTTTCATGTGTATCACCTTGACTAGATAAGCTAATTTCCGTCTCAGCAACTGTTTTTGCTTTTTTAGAAAACCATAACGTTAATACCATGATACCACCAGCTATAAATAATAATAATGGCTCTGCAGGTACTTTTTTCTCTAAGACTGCCATAGAGAAATCTGCTGGTAATGTCCCTGATGTTAAAAAAGCATTTTGCATGGCTTCAAAAGAGTGGAATGCTGCCATAGGTACACCAATAAAGTTTACTAAGTCATTTCCTGAAAAGGCTAATGCAAGACCAAATGTACCAACAGCAATTACTATAATTAAAACACTTTTTTTAGTTAACTTTTGAAAAGCATAAGAGAACAAAGTCCATACTACAATACTTCCAAGTATGATGTATAGCTCGTTTCCTTCTATTGATCCTTTGATGCTTTTATAAAAAGGTGTTCCTTTTAATCCTTTTAAGAAAATAAAATAGGTGATTGCAGCTAATGATACTCCTCCAAATATTGCACCAAAATGTTTAGATTTTTTCTCATATTGAAACGTGAATATTAAACGAGAAACCCATTGTACTAATGCACCAACAGAAAAGGCTATAAACACGGACATGACTATTCCTGTTATAATTTCTATAGCTTTCTTGGTATTAATGTAGTTTCCTAAATCTGCAAAAGTTTGCGTGTCTGACCCGCTAATTTTAATTAAAGACATAACAACCGCAGCCCCTAACAAATTAAATACAATCGAAACTGTAGTAGATGTAGGTAATCCTAAGGTGTTAAAAAAGTCTAATAGTAAAATGTCGGTAATCATAACAGCCATGAAGATGTACATGATTTCTTCAAAGCTAAACATGGCAGGTACAAAAATACCTTTTCGTGCTACCTCCATCATTCCGCTTGAAAATACAGCTCCAATAAAGATCCCTAAACTAGCGACTATCATTATAGTACGCATAGAAATGGCTTTAGAACCAATAGCAGAATTTAAAAAGTTGATCGCATCATTACTTACACCAACAACAATATCAACTACCGCCAACACTATGATGGCAATCAACATAAATAAATAAATATTATCCATAATTTTTAATTAAAATAAGTTTGCAAATATCTTTACTGTTTTCCATTGCAATGTTACGACAATGTTATGTTTTGACTTTAAAAATGAATGTCAAATCCTAGTCTAAAAGTAATGTTATCCTCGTTACCATCAACTGTTGTGTAACTTAAGTCCGTTTGTACTTTTAGTTTATGTCCAACAAGATATCTAGAACCTCCTAGTGTATATTGTTTTGTTGGAAGACTTCCTGTAACGCTGTCGTATGTTAATGATGTAAAACGACCTGCAATTTCATAATTAGTTTTAAATAAGTAACCGGCTTGTAGGTTTATTGCATTTCCAACCAATACAACATCTCCAGTTGGCGTTGTACCATCTGTGTCTAAAGCAATTGGGTTGTCGGCGTCGCGATTAGCATATTCTGCCATAAAAGAGAACCCTTGGTATTTAAACATGGCATCAGCAAAAAGCGTTGTCACATTAGTTTCGTATAAACTACCATCACTTTTAAACATATAGTCTCCTAGACCACTACGTTCTCTAACTGCATTTTGGTTGTAGTTATATGTGAATCCTACCATTAATTTTGGCGTTTCTTCACGTTTTAAATCTGCTTGAACATAATCTCCTTTTGATTTAAATGTTCCGAAAGGTAAAAGTTCTAAACGACTAGTGTATTGTAAACCACCTTCGTTTCCTTCTGAAACATTACGACCTTCTCCTTGAGAAATCGCTAATTTTTCACGCATTAAAAACCCACCACCTAAGTCTGATTTATGTCTAAGTTGAAGTCCTAAATCACGGTCAATATTAAAACGACTGTTTAACATAGAACGATCAATAAGTTGAAGATTGGCTGAAGATACCACACGCTCTACGTTACCAGGTAATTTTGTTTGACCTGCCCAAAGCTCCCAGTTTTCTGCAAAATGCCACATAATAACAGCATCTAAGATATATCTAGGTGTATTACGGTTAAATTGATTAGCTCCAGAGATGTCTCTGTTAGATAATCCTAATTCTAGTTTGTATTTTAATTTTGGACTGTAAGCAAAACCATCAAATTTTAAACGTGCACGACGTACAATAAAATTATGTTCTGGACTTGTGTATTGTGATCCATCATGATCCCATGATGACATTGACCTTACTTGGAAGCGAGGCGCAAACTTTACGCTAAAAGAACTGTCCTTTGCAGTAAAATTGATTAACCCTTTTCCAAAAGAGGTGTCACTTATTTCTTGTGCGTTTACAGATAATGTAAAGCACATAAAAAGTGCTAAGTATAGAATACGTGTCATGTTAAGTTATTAGTTTTTGTCGCTGCAAATAACCAACACTAATGTTAATTTAACGTTTCCTAAGTATTACTATTTTATGTTTTTTTTAACAAATAAAGGCTGCTTTGGCCTAAAGCAGCCTTATTAGAAATCATAATAATGTAGTCGACAAAAACTAATAGATTATATGACGTACTAATTGTGTTGTCTTAAGACACTAACAAATATCACTAAGTAAGGTGATATTAATGTAACCCTAATATTATCTAATTATTAAGGATTATTGTGTTAAATAATTTAATTAAACAATTGTGAATCAGGCTATTGCGTTTCTAATGTTAATTTAATGTTACGTAAATGTTGTATAAATGTTATGTAATGTGTATATTTGGTATATAATATTAAAAACCCATATTTATGAAGAAATCAATTTTAGTTTCAATTGCTTTTTTATTTACTGTGGTTTCTTTTGCTCAAGACAAAAGAGATTTAAAGCTAAATGCAAACACTAACTTAATAGATGTTGTTTATTATCATGACAATGGAGTTGTAAGCCAAACAGGTGCTTATACTACAGATGGTAAATTACAAGGTGAGTGGTTGAGTTTTGACACGGAAGGCAAGAAACAAGTTTCAGCAAATTATGATAATGGTAAAAAAGTCGGCAAGTGGTTTTATTGGAATGATGCCACTCTTAAAGAAGTAGATTATACGAATAACAAAATTGCTAACGTTAGCGAATGGAAAGTAAAAAATCCAGTAGCAACAAGTAATTAAGTTACAATACAAAAAAAAAGCCTTGCATTCGCAAGGCTTTTTTTTTTGATAATAATTTAGATTTAGTTGATTGTCCAACCTGCTCCCCAAGTTGTGTAATCTGTACCTGTTGCAGTATCTTCTCCAGTTGCAAAGTCAGCATCTGTAAATGTTACAGTTGTATCATTTTTTACTTTATCTGTTACGTCTACAAAAGTAACACCTGTTACTTGAAGATCATCACTAACAACACCGTTTCCAGTTTCTAAATCATCTAAGTCAAAACCTTCAGCATATCCAGTAATCATTATGTTACTAAATAAACCTTGTGTTCCTGCTCTTAATCTTACTGCTTCAGAAGAGTTAGCAGAACCTTCTCCAACTATAGTTACATTGTTTACTGTTGGTTTAGAGAATATTCCAGTAGCATTGCTAAAGTCCGTGTTGTAACCATCTGCTTCGATAGCTTTGTCGTCAGACGCTCTGTTAGAAATGTATACATGTTCTAATGTTCCAGAAAAACCTTCTGTCCAGTCTACAGAATCGTCTTCTGCATTAATTACAGAGATGTAGCTAGCATTAACTGTTCCTCCAAAAAACTCGATACCATCATCTTTTCCTGCGTATGCTTGAATGTAGTTTACAGATGTTGCATTACCGACACCGTAAAAAGAGAATCCGTTGTTTTCAGATTGTCCATCTGCAGCACCACCAGAATACTCTACACGTACATAGTTTAAAGATCCAGAATTGTCATTTGCTACATTTCCTCCGTAAGGTAAACTTGCAATTTCTGATGTAGCAGTGTTTGTTCCTGTTACAGAATTGATAGGTGCTTTTCCTAATATGATTAATCCTCCCCAATCTCCAGCAGCTGGACTTGCAGCGTCAGAAGTAAATACAATTGGACAATCTGCAGTACCGTTTGCTATAATTTTTGCACCCTGAGATATTGCAATGTATACATCTGCTCCGGAAGCTAATGCTTGAATTGTCATACAAGCAGGGATAGTTAATGTTGTACCACTTGTCATTATTAAAGATCCATTTAACTTGTAAGTGTTGTTTGCATCTAAAGTTAAGTCTTCAGTATAAGTTCCAGATAAGAAAATAGTTGCAGGGTCTGTTGTTCCGTCTCCTCCAGAGTTGTTGTTTGTAACACTATTGTCATTAATTACAATATCAGAAGTGTCATCTGTTGAACAAGAGAATACCATTGATACTAATGCTAAGCCTAAAATTATTTGTTTTTTCATTGTTTTTGGTTTTAGTTGTATTTTGTGTTTAAGTTTATTTTGTTAAAATTTATATTTAAGTTGAAGTCCTACATTTAGTCCTCTTTTGTAATCTGTTACTCCTTTTCCGTTAGCAGATACTACTAGTACATCGCCTTGGTTTTGGTCTTCTCTTACGTATTGAATGGTTGGGTTTAATAAGTTTTTAGCGCTAAGGTTGATTTCAAAATTGTCGTTGATTGTGTTTTTCCAGATAAAGTCTAATGTTGGAACGCTTTTCTCAACAATATTTCCTAAATCTCCAGATCCTAAAGCGTCTATTCTGTCAGAGAAATATGAAAAGACTAGGTTGGCAACAGGCTTGTAGTTTTCGAAAGTAGGCGAGTAGCTAACATCTGCATTTAAGATAAAAGGGGATGCGCCTTGTAATTGATCTTCAGTTTTATTGAATGCTAAATCAAATGTACCATCTATATTTTCGTATAAATCTTGATTTGTTTTCATGTAAGTCGCGTTAACTCCGAAGGATAAATTAGTATTATCATCTTCGTCCACTAAAATGTCTTTTCTTAACTCGACTTCAATACCATAAACGGTTGCTTTGTCTCCTGTTCTAACATATCGTTGTGTTCCGGTAGCATCTCCAACAACTACAAGGTTGATTGGGTCTTCAATTTGTTTTGTAAAAGCACCGATAGATACTATTTCACTTCTGCTAAAAAACCATTCGTATTTAAGATCTATGTTTAAAACATTTGAATAACCAAGGACGTCAGGATTACCACCAATACGTGTCGATACGTCTTCATATACAAACGGTGCTATTTCTTTAAATTCTGGTGTCGATACCGTTTTACTAGCAGATAATCTAAGATTTTGATCATCGCTTAAACTGTATTTAATATTTAAACTTGGTAGTATAAATGTTTCTTTAGAGGTTTTAGAATCTACCCCGTTGTTACCTAAGTTTATTACATTGTAATCTATACTTTGTTCAAAGTTTTCTAATCTTACACCTGGTACAAATAACCACTTGTCTCCGGCTTTGATTTCTGCGTCAGCATAACCTGCATATACATTTAGTTTACCATTATATGTGTTTTCAAAAAGCCCAGGTCTGTTAGTGTTTGATAATGTAGGATATGGTTTTAAAACCTTGATTTGATATAATCCAGAATCTCCAGTATTTAAGTTTAGGTTGTCTAAGTTAAAAATAGCATTAAGGTTATTTACATCTGCAATTTGGTAACCTCCATCAATGATGTCATATCCATATCTGATGTTATTAAATTGTCTTGTTTTGTGTCTACCGTTGTATCCAAAATTGAATTTAAGATTATCGTTAACGTTATAAGCAAGGTTAACACGACCGTTATATTCGTCATCTTCAATTTTTTGGAAGTAACGCTGGTTATCGAACACGACATTACTATAAAATGTTGGATTTGTTGTTGGATCGTTATCCAATGCGTAATCGTAATTTTCTACACTAAAACGCTTACGGTCTGGTTGGTCAGAGAATACTTTGTTGTATCCAAAACCCCAGTCTAATTCATAATCACCTGATTTGTGATTTCCTATTAATTGATTGACAAACATTTTAGTTTGGTCAAATTGTATGTTTTGTTGGTAAAAACCTTTGTCTGTGTTTAATATGGCATCTCTGTTACGTCCCTGTCCGTCAATACCAAAGTAGCCAACCTCGTCAGAAGAACTGTTTATGAATACCGAATTAAAGCTAATTGAATTATCACTATTTATTTTATAGTTTACATTAGCCATAGCAGTTGTAGTCGTAGAATACTCAAACTCTTCAGAGGCTTCAAATGCTTTTTTCTCTACAGTAGAGAAATCTACAGACTTTCCTTTTCTGTACTCGTAGTTGTTTTCAAATCCACCCGTTAAAAAGAAACTTAATCTAGAACCATTTTCAAAATTGAAAGAACTTCCTCCAGAAGCGCCATAGGCAACATTAATAGGTGTGTCCACAGCAACTGCATCTACACCATGAGATAATACAATCGCAAACGGATTATGCTCGCCACGTCCGTAATATCCAAAGTATCCAGTCCCTTCGCTTCTTACAAAGTTTTTATCTATTGCATTGGTGTTAAAACCTGTTCCAGAAAAGGCTTCTACAAAACTACCTCCTTTATGTTCTTTAGAAGTAATGTCTACATTACCGGCAGCAAAATCGCCATAAAACTGAGACGCATAAGCCTTACTTATTGAAACGTTTTGAATAACGTCCGAAGAGAATAAGTTTAAGTCAATGTTTTTCTTGTTAACATCATTAGATGGTAATGATAAACCATTCATTGTTGTGTTAAGGTATCTGTCACCAAGCCCTCTTACATACACATTACTTGAGCCTTCTTGTTTAGACACACCAGATATTTTGGCAACAGCACCAGCTGCATCGCTGACTCCTTTTCTAGATAATTCTTCAGCACCAATAATTTGTTTTATTTCGACTGCTTTTTTCTGTTCTAATAATAAAGCCGTTTCACTTTCTCTTTTAGTAGTAACAGTTTCTAGTACAACTTCGTCTAATGTTGCAGCGCTTGCGCCCATCGCAACATTGATTTCTGTGTTTTTACCAGCTTCAACCGTTGCTGGTATAGTTTGCGTTTCATATCCAACAAAACTAAACTCTATATTATAGGTTCCCGGTTTAAGATCAGAAAAGGTGTAGCTTCCATCCATATCAGATGTTGTTCCGGTTGTAGTTCCTTTAATAAGGATGTTTGCAAAAGATAACGGTTCGTTATTAAACTCCTTATCTGTTAGTGTTCCAGAAACAGATCCGTTTTGTGCGTAAGTTGCAATGCTAAGTAAAGCAAAAAGTAAGTATGTAAAATTTTTCATTTTGACTATTAAATTCTTCATGCAAAGAAACTTCGAACTTGTAAAGTCAAGGTTAACTAGGGATTAATAGTTGATGACCAAAAAGTTAGGATAATGTTATGTAATTAATCTATCTGTAATTTTTTCCAAACGTTAAGTTAACATTGGAAAGTGCTTTACTTTATTTATCAAATAGTTATCTTGCATTTCAAAATATGGACTATGATTTGGGAACAGTTACTCTCTTTAAAACGCTTTGGCGATACCAATAAAAGATTACGAAAAGAACAAGACGAAACCCGTTTAGGGTTTGAGGTAGATTATGACCGTGTCATATTTTCTTCAGAGTTTAGAAGTCTTCAAGACAAAACACAAGTAATCCCTTTATCCAATACAGATTTTGTGCATACACGCTTAACACATAGTTTAGAGGTTAGTGTCGTAGGACGATCTTTAGGTAGAAAGGTAGGGCAGAAAATTTTAGAGAAACACCCACATCTTCAAAATATACATGGTTACCTTCCAAACGATTTTGGAGCCATAGTTGCTTCTGCTGCTTTAGCGCACGATATAGGAAATCCACCTTTTGGGCATTCTGGTGAAAAGGCAATAGGAGAATATTTTATTTCTGGCGAAGGACAACAATACAAAGACCAATTAACAGATAAAGAGTATCAAGACCTTTGTGATTTTGAAGGAAATGCTAATGGTTTTAAAATTGTAACACAGAGTAGGGTTGGACGTGAAGGTGGTTTAAGATTAAGTTATGCTATTTTAGGTGCTTTTACAAAATATCCAAAAGAATCATTACCAAAAAAACCAACCAAGCATATAGCCGATAAAAAGTACGGTTTTTTTCAAACTGAAAAAGAAGCGTTTATTGATGTTGCTAATGAGTTAGGTTTAGCTAGTAGAGGTCAAGATGGAGATATTAGTTACTCACGTCATCCATTGGCCTTTTTAGTAGAAGCAGCAGATGATATTTGTTATACTATAATTGATTTTGAAGATGGTATTAATTTAGGGTTAATCCCAGAGGAATACGCTTTAGAATACCTTATTAATTTAGTAAGAGACTCCATAAATACTAAAAAATACCACCAACTTACAAATACTAAAGACCGAGTAAGTTATTTAAGAGCATTAGCGATTAATACTTTAATTAACGAAGCAGTTACCATTTTTATGGATAATGAAGACGCGATTTTAAATGGTGATTTTAATATTAGCTTGTTAGATAAAAGTAAGTACGAGGCGCAGATTAATGATATTATTAAATTAAGTATTGATAAAGTCTATCAGTCGGAAGAGGTCGTAGATAAAGAGATTGCTGGCTATCAAGTTTTAAATACCTTATTGCATACGTACAGTAAAGCTATTAATAATAACTATGCTGGGACTGGTTCTAATTACGATAAGTTGATATTAAAAGGCTTACCTTCTACCTTAGATTTAAATACTGAAAGTTTGTATGTTAGATTATTAGACGTGTGTCATTTTGTGTCTAGTTTATCGGATAGTCAAGCCATCCTTCAATATAAAAAATTAAGAGGGTTTAGTTTTTAAGCTAAACGTGTTAAAAATAGGCTTAGGCTTTTAGAGTCAAGCTGAATAGATTGCTGTAATTCTAAAACGGTTCCGTGTTCAATAAACTGATCTGGGATTCCTTTTAGAATTACCGTATTCTTATAATTATGTTTTGCTGAAAATTCGGCTATTGCACTACCAAATCCACCTATAACTGAAGCATCTTCAATAGTAACAATAGTCTTGTGTGTTTTAAAAACCTCATGAAGCATGTCTACATCCAATGGTTTTACAAAGCGCATATCATAATGAGAAAATGCTGAGGTATCTTCCAAGAAATCTAGCGCTTCCGTAACGTTTTTTGCGATACTTCCAATAGAAAGAATTGCGGTTGTTGTTCCTTGTTTTAGACAGTGTCCTTTACCAATTTCAATTTTAGAAAATGGTTGTTGCCAATCTAAGTTTTCGCCACGTCCTCTAGGATATCTAATAGCAATAGGTTGTTTTAGTCCCAACTGCGCAGTGTACATAATATTACGTAGTTCAATTTCGTTTCTAGGCGCAAATAGTATTAGGTTAGGGATGCAACGTAAGTAGGCTATATCATAAATACCATGGTGTGTTGCGCCATCTTCGCCCACCAAACCAGCACGATCTAAACAGAAAATTACAGGTAAGTTTTGTAGTGCCACGTCATGTATTACTTGGTCGTAAGCACGTTGTAAAAAGGTCGAGTATATGTTGCAAAATGGGACCATACCTTGTGTAGCAAGTCCTGCAGCAAAGGTAACAGCGTGCTGTTCTGCAATTCCAACATCAAAAGCACGTTCTGGGATTTGCTCCATCATGTATTTTAAAGAGCTTCCTGTTGGCATTGCTGGTGTAATCCCAATTATATTTTCGTTTTGTTTTGCTAATTCAACAATAGTATGCCCAAAAACATCTTGGTATTTAGGCGCTTGCTTAGTGTTTGATTTTGGATTTAATTCGCCTGTATCTTTATTAAACTTTCCTGGTGCATGATAGGTGACTTGATTTTCTTCTGCCTGACGTAGTCCTTTCCCTTTTGTGGTTATAACATGTAAAAACTTTGGGCCTTTTACGTTTTTTAAACGCTTTAATTCTTCAATTAACAGCGGTAAATTATGCCCATCTATTGGTCCAGAATAGTCAAAGTTTAAAGCTTCAAAAATATTGTCTTGTTTTTCTGTGCCTTTTTTGACGTTGGTTAGGTATTGTTTTAACGCACCAACACTTGGGTCAATACCAATAGCATTGTCGTTTAAAATAACTAATAGGTTAGCATCTGTAACGCCTGCGTGATTTAGGCCTTCAAAAGCCATTCCGCTTGCAATTGAGGCATCTCCAATTACTGCAATATGTTGCGTGTCTAAATCACCTTTTAATTTAGAGGCAATTGCCATACCTAAAGCTGCTGATATAGAAGTAGAGGAGTGTCCAACGCCAAACGTGTCAAAGTTGCTTTCTGATCTGTTTGGAAAACCACTTAAACCATCTAGTTGCCTGTTGGTTTCAAAATTGTCACGTCTACCGGTTAATATTTTATGTCCATAGGCTTGGTGTCCAACATCCCAAACTAGTTGGTCTTTTGGTGTATTAAATACATAATGAAGCGCTATGGTCAACTCTATTACACCAAGGCTTGCACCAAGATGTCCTTCTTTTGTAGCTACGATATTGATAATAAAATCGCGTAACTGTTTAGCAATAACAGGTAAGTCGTCTTGTTTTAAAAGACGTAGCTGTTTTGGGTTGTCAATGGTATGTAATAGATTGTTTTGCACTTAGCAAAAATACGAGATTTTATTAATCTTCTGCATCAAAAATTATGGGTAAAGTATGTATAATCGAAACGTTTTTACCATGATTTACAGCAGGGATAAGTTTTGGTAATTTTTTTATAACACGTTCTGCTTCTTTTTTTAATCCAAGATGAGGTGCTTTAATATCAATAAGTGTTATGTCACCATTGTTTTCAATTTTAAAATTTACGAAAACACGTTGGATGCCTTTTAGGTCTAAATTTATAGCTGAATCTTTAGAGAAATTGGCTTTTATAAAGGTGCTTAATTGTGATTGGAAGTATTTTAGTTCTTCTTTTTTTGATAAATTTTTAGGCGTATTTTTAAACTTTGGTAATGTTTCTATGTTATAAATAGAAAAGGGTTCTGTTGTTGGATATTCTATAAATTCCATATCTCCCATAATATCTATTATAGGAGGTTCTATTTTTAACGAATCTATTTTTACAGGATCGGGTTTCATTATTATTTCGCCAGTAGTAACATTTTCCACGATTAAAACACCATCAATAGGAGGGATTACTGCGTTAATGATTTTTGGAGGTTTAGGGGCTTTCTTTTTAGTAACAACACTATCTGTCTCAATAGGTTTCTCGATTAATCCTAAAATATCAATAACTTTATTTTTAGTCGAATCAATAACTTCTATCGTGTCAATTTTTTTTGGTGTTCCGTTTTTTGAAGAGCAGTTAAATAATGTTGTTCCCATAATAATCATAGCTGCTAAAAAGAACGATTTATAAACACTGTGTTTTTGCTGAATTAAGCTTAACGGAATTATTAAGTTTATAGAATCCAGTTGTGTTTGCTTAATATGTCCACAAATGCGTTTGTCTTTATTTTCTTGTAAAAAATCTTGAATTTGATAAGTGTCCATTTTAGTAAAATCGACAACCGTTTTGTTGCAAGATCCGCAAAAACGACCTTTGTCCTTTGGTGTCATGGTATCCCAACCTTCATGACAAGGCTCTGGTATTTTAATAGAATAATAGTTAGCCATATTATTGATATTTTTTTAATAGGCATCAAAAGTCTTGCCGATTACACTTTATTTTATCAGAAATTGTATTTTTACTGATATGATAAACCCATACGACGATACTTATTTTATGAAAAAAGCACTTCAGGAAGCTGAAGAAGCTTTTGATAAAGGCGAAATTCCGGTTGGTGCTGTAATTGTTATTAAAGACCGTATTATTGCCAGAGCCCATAATTTAACTGAGCTTTTAAACGACGTTACAGCGCATGCCGAAATGCAAGCAATTACTGCTGCTGCTAACTTTTTAGGTGGTAAGTATTTAAAAGATTGTACGCTGTATGTGACTTTGGAGCCTTGCCAAATGTGTGCTGGTGCTTTGTATTGGAGTCAGATTTCTAGAATTGTATATGGCGCAAGAGATGACGACCGCGGTTGTATTGCGCTAAACACAAAGCTACATCCTAAAACTAAAATGGAAGGTGGTGTGTTAGCTGAAGAAGCATCAGCTTTATTAAAACGCTTTTTTGTCGAAAAACGAAACTTAAATTAATAGACTGTGTTTGCGGTTTAGTGCATTAGCGATAGTAACGACATCCTTTTTGTTTTACTAAAAAAAAACAAAAAGATACAGTGGATAGCGCGACGCTTTGTAGCTTTTTGCGGAAAAGGGTAATGCCCAAATAACGGGTATTAAAGTTTACGCCTGTCGCCTTCTTTTTTACGCATGTCTTCTATTTTTTCTTTAGTTAACATATACTCTTTGGCGTCTCTGTCTTTCCATCTGTGGTACGTAAATAATGGGATAACTACAAAAAACAAGCCTAAAACACCAAAGCCTATTAACTTTTGTGCATAGTCTACTTCTAGCCAATAGCCACAAATAATACTAGCAACTGAGGCGATAAAAGATAATGCGATGATGTATTTCATGTTTTAAAAGACGTTATTTTTTGTAAAGATATAAAATGCTTTACTAAGTGGTGGTATAGTTAATTAATTGGCGTCTGTAAGCGGTTAGTAATTTTGATTTTGAAACAAATCCGAGATACTTGCCATCTTTGATTACGGGCAAATTCCATGCGTTTGAGTCTTGAAATTTGACCATTACGGCTTTCATGGAATCGGTTTTGTAGTCTATAATATCGGGTGGATTATGCATCAAGTCTTCGACTAAAGTGGTGTCGTACAGTGCTTGATTAAACATGATTTCTCGGACATCATCCAAAAGGATTATACCTACTAACACTTTGTTTTTATTGACCACTGGAAATAGGTTTCGTGTAGATTTTGCAACGCCTTTATGTAGCATATCTCCAAGCGTCATGTTGGGGTTTAGTTTTACAAAATTAGTTTCTATTACACTATCTAAAGACATTAGGGTTAGCACGCTTTGATCTTTATCGTGGGTTAGTAATTCGCCTTTTAAGGCTAATTCTTTGGTGTAAATGGTAAAATCTATGGCGTTTTTTTTAATAATAAAGGACATGGATACCGCAATCATTAATGGGATAAATAACTCGTAACCACCCGTAATTTCTGCAATTAAGAAAATAGCAGTTAGTGGTGCATGTAGCACACCTGCAATTAATCCAGCCATACCAATTAAGGTAAAATTGGTTTCCGACACATTAAATCCTAAACCTAAATTGTTGATAATTTTGGCAACCACATTACCTAATGCGCTACCCATTACCATGGTTGGAATAAAGATTCCTCCAGCTCCACCAGCCGCAAATGTGGTGGTCATGGCTATGGCTTTAAATACTGTTATACCAATTAGTAATGCAATGACGACCCATATATTATCGTTTAGACTATCAAAAGGTGTTGTGCCTAATGCTGCTAAATGGTTTCCGGCTAATAGGTTGTTTATAAAACCGAACCCTTCTCCGTAAAGAGGAGGGATAAAATATAACATGACACCAATAGCTAATCCACCAATAGTTAATTTGACAAGTCTAGATTTAAAACGCTCGAAGAATTTTAAAATATAGAAATACATTTTAGTGAAATAAATTGAGGCAAAACCAGTTCCGATACCTAAAGCGACGTAAAACAGAGTGTCTTTGATTTCGAATTTATCAGCAAAATTAAAGTTGAATAATAAGTCGTCACCCAAAAAAAAGTACGACGTTAACACGGAAGATACTGATGCTATTAATAAAGGTAATAACGAGGCGAAGGTTAGGTCTAAACTAAATACTTCAACCGCAAAAATAATTGCTGCAATTGGTGATTTAAATATAGATGAAATAGCGCCTGCTGCTGCACAACCAATTAATAATGTACGTGTTTGTTGATTAACATGAAACAGCTTACCTAAGTTAGAACTGATTGCAGATCCTGAAGCAATAGCTGGTCCAAGTAATCCGACAGATCCCCCGAAACCAACAGTTAAAGGTGCGGTTATTAAAGGAATGTAAATTTTGGAACGCTCTATTAGTCCACTACGTTTTGATAATTTAAATAATATGGAAGGGATGGCGTGTTCTACCTTTTTTTTAGTTACATATTTGGTAAATAAATAGACTAAAAACAACCCAAATACGGGTAGTATAAAATAGACTTGATTTTTAGAAAATACGACAAGGTTATCTAAAGCACTCTCTATAGTAAACGTAATGTTTCTTAATGTTACCGCAGCCAATCCTGCCAATAGTCCAACTAGTCCACTTAAAATATAAGTAAAGTTTTTTTCGGAGATGTTTTTAATTCTCCAAATAAAAAAACGTTTATGTAGTGGCTGCTTTGGCATTAATTAAATGTAATAAAAAATCCTGCAATTTGCAGGATTTTTATTTTTATGATTGTAAATCTAATTTAAGATTTAATTCTTTTAATTGTGCATCATCAATTGGAGCAGGCGCGTCAATCATGACGTCTCTACCAGAATTGTTTTTAGGGAACGCAATAAAGTCTCTAATAGTTTCTTGACCGCCTAAAATAGCAACTAATCTGTCAAGACCAAAAGCTAAACCACCGTGTGGTGGTGCGCCATATTCAAAAGCATCCATTAAAAATCCAAATTGAGCTTTAGCTTCAGCTTCACTAAAACCTAAATGTTTAAGCATGATAGCTTGTGTCGCTTTATCGTGTATACGTATTGATCCACCACCAATTTCGTTTCCGTTAAGGACTAAATCGTATGCGTTTGCTTTTACGTCTCCAGGATTAGTGTCTAATAATTCTATTTGACCAGGTTTAGGTGATGTAAAAGGGTGGTGCATAGCGTGGTAATGACCGGTTTCTTCATCAAGTTCTAATAATGGGAAATCAATAACCCATAATGGAGCAAATACTTTAGGGTCACGCAAACCTAAACGTGTTGCTAGTTCCATACGTAAAGCACTTAATTGTGCACGCACTTTATTAGTGTCTCCAGACAATACACAGACTAAATCTCCTGCTTTTGCGCCAGTTTTTTCTGCCCATTTAGCTAAATCGTCTTGGTCAAAAAACTTATCTACAGATGATTTGAATGTTCCATCCTCGTTTACACGACAATAAATCAGACCTAAAGCACCAACTTGTGGACGCTTTACCCAATCAATTAATTTATCTATTTCTTTACGTGTATATGCGTTTCCGCCAGGAACAGCAATACCAACGACTAATTCTGCCGAGTTAAATACACCAAAGTCTTTATGTTGTGCAACATCATTTAATTCGCCAAACTCCATTCCAAATCTAATGTCTGGTTTGTCGTTTCCGTATAAACGCATCGCATCGTCATATAACATACGTGGGAATTTGTCAACCTCTACACCATTTACTTCTTTAAGTAAGTGACGTGTTAAGTTTTCAAACACGTTTAAAATATCTTCTTGCTCTACAAACGCCATTTCGCAGTCAATTTGCGTAAATTCTGGTTGTCTGTCTGCACGTAAATCTTCGTCTCTAAAACATTTTACAATCTGGAAGTATTTGTCCATTCCACCAACCATAAGCAATTGCTTAAAGGTTTGAGGTGATTGTGGTAAGGCGTAAAACTCGCCTTCATTCATTCTAGAAGGGACTACAAAATCTCTAGCACCTTCTGGAGTAGACTTGATTAAGTATGGTGTTTCAACTTCAATAAAGTCGTTACCTGATAAAAAGTTTCTAACTTCTTGTGTTACTTTAGCTCTGAAAATCAAGTTGTTTTTTACCGGATTACGTCTAATGTCTAGGTAACGGTATTTCATTCTAATATCTTCACCACCATCTGTTTTGTCTTCGATAGTAAAAGGAGGAAGTAAAGATTGGTTTAGAATGTTTAATTCTTTTACTAAAACTTCGATGTCTCCTGTTGGGATATTTTTATTTTTTGATTCACGCTCTATAACCGTACCCGTAACTTGTATTACAAATTCGCGACCAAGCTTTTGTGCTTGCTCCATCATTGCTTTAGGTGTACGCTCTTCGTCAAAAATAAGTTGTGTTATTCCGTAGCGATCACGAAGATCTACCCACATCATAAAACCTTTATCTCTTGATTTTTGAACCCAACCTGAAAGGGTAACTTCTGTATTTATATGTGATGCTGTTAACTCACCACAGTTATGACTTCTGTACATAATATTTTATTAGAAATGCAAAAGTAAAAAATCCGAAGTAAAGACTTCGGATTTTTTGTTTAAATCATTGTTGTTATTATTATAAAGAACAATTATTCTTCATTTAGTGATTCTATAGTTAACGTTTCTTCTGTTGTATCTGAAGAAAACTTAGCTCTTAACCACATTTTTAATTTAACCGATAAGAAAAATAATATTGGCACTACAATTAATGTTAAGAATGTTGCGATTAATAGACCGTAAATTACGGTCCATGCTAATGGCCCCCAAAAGACTACGTTGTCTCCTCCCATATATATGTTTGGATCAAGCTCAGCAAACAATGTAAAGAAGTTAATATTTAATCCTATAGCTAATGGTATTAGACCAAATATAGTCGTGATTGCTGTTAGTAATACAGGTCTTAAACGTGCTTTACCAGCCTTAACAATACTTTCAAAAAGATCTTGATTAGTTAGGTAGTCTTCTTTTTCTAAATCTAATTCGGCTTTTTTTCTATCAATAAGCAATTGTGCATAATCTAAAAGCACCACACCATTATTTACTACAATTCCGGCTAGCGATATAATTCCCACCATGGTCATCATAATAACAAAAGCACTTCCAGAAATTACAATACCACCAAATACACCAATAAAACTAAGGAAAATAGCAATCATGATTATTGTTGGTTTTGATACCGAGTTAAATTGAAAGATTAAGATGAAAAAGATTAATCCTAAACCTGTAAAGAACGCGCCAACTAAAAATAGCATTTGCTTGTTTTGTTCTTCTATTTGTCCTGTGTAATCAATTTTAATGTTTTTAGGTAAGTCTTCATAACTTTTCATTTCGTTTTGAATTTGACTTACTATGGCAGCAGCATCTGTATAACCTGGAGATAATGCAGAATACACTGTTACAACACGCTTGGTGTCTTTATGTTTAATGGCACTAAATCCTGAGTTGTTTTCGTATTTAGTAACTGCAGAAACAGGGACACTTTTTATTTGTCCAGTATTGTCTCTAAACGTAATGTTTTGATTAAATAAAGCACTTTTGTTGTATCTGTTTTCTTCGTTAAAACGAACGTAGATATCAAAATCGTCACCATCTTCTTTATAAATACCGGCTTTAGATCCAAAGATAGAACTACGTAATTGTTGTCCTACTTGTACAGCACTAATACCAAGTTCTCCTGCTTTCTGTCTGTCAATAGTAACACGCATGGTTGGCTTGTCCTTGTTAACGTCTATTTTTAGCTCGTCAATACCAGAAATGTTTTTAGTATTAATAAACTCTCGCATGTTTTCTGCGGTAGCAATTAGCTCGTTATAGTCGTCACCTTCAATTTCAATATTAATAGGTGGTCCAGCAGGCGGTCCGTTAGCATCCTTTTCGACAGAAATTAATACTCCAGGATAAATACCAACTAATGCGGCTTGTACTTCTTGACGTAGTAACTCACTATCTTCTCCACGTCTAAATTTAAACTCACGCATGGATGCTGTAATCTTCCCTTTATGAGGCATCTCTGCAGCAGATCCGCCATCAGTTTGTGGGTTTCCGGCACCTTCACCAACTTGAGCAACGGTACTTTCTACTAAAAAGTTTTTACCCTCAAACATGTATTTTTCTTGGTTTACAACTGTAAAGACACGTTTTTCGATTTCTTTAGTAATAGCATTTGTTTTCTCGATTGCTGTACCTTGAGGATACTCGATATAAACAATAATCTGATTTGGTTTGTTATCTGGAAAAAACTCAACTTTAGTTCTTTTAGCACTTAAAGACATACCAAAAGCGATAAATGACGCAATTAATAATAAGAAAGTACCAATACTTAAAACGTAAGGTCTCCATCCAGAAAGTGCACCACGTAATTGACGCTCATACCAGTTTTCTAAATTTACTAATGCTTTGTTTTGGAAGCTATTTGCCCATTTACGGATAAAGAAACGATACGCCCATAACATTACAGCTGTAAAAATCATAACGGTTCCTAAACCTTTATAAGTCCCACCAAATAATAGTATAAGGATACCAAAAGTAGCCACTATTAATGTTGTTCTGATAATTTGCTTTAATGGCATGTCTTTATCTTCAATAGTCATGAATTTTGATACCAATACCGAGTTAAAAAATATGGCCACAAATAGGGACGATCCTAAAACTACAGACAATGTTATTGGTAAAATTTTCATAAACTCTCCCATAATTCCTGGCCAGAAGGCTAATGGTGTAAAGGCTGCAACAGTTGTTGCTGTTGAAATAATAATAGGAAACGCAATTTCTCCAATACCTTTCTTGGCAGCTTCAATCCTGCCCATACCTTCGTCTTCCATTAAACGGTACACGTTTTCTACAACCACAATACCATTATCAACCAACATACCAAGTCCCATAATAAGACCAAACAGGACCATTGTATTTAAACTTTGTCCAAGTAGCTCTAATATCATTAAAGACATAAACATCGACATTGGAATAGCAAAACCAACAAATAGTGCGTTTTTAAACCCTAAAAAGAACATTAAGACAGTTACTACTAGTATAACACCAAAAATAATGTTGTTTACTAAATCGTCTACTTGACCAATAGTTTTTGAAGACTGATCATTAGTAATGGTAACTTTCAAATCTGGAGGAAATACATTAGCAATAGCATCTGCAACAATAACCTGAATTTGCTCTGCAGCAGCAACCATGTTTTTACCAGCACGCTTTTTAACATCTAGCATAACAACAGGAGCTCCGTATTCTCTAGCAAATGTTGTTTTATCTTCTTCATGGAATGTAACAGTAGCAATATCCTTAAGGTAAATAGAATTTCCTTTTTCAGATTTAACCACAAAGTTTTCTAATTCTGATGGCTTTTCAATTTCACCTAAAACTCTAATAGTACGTCGTTGTCCGCTTGCTTTTAAATTACCTGCAGACATGGTTAAGTTACCATTGTTTATAGCGCCGATAATATCATTAAAAGTAACTTGTGCAGCCATCATTTTATAGATGTCTACAGCAACCTCAACTTCTTTTTCTTGGGCACCACGGATGTCTGCTTTTTTAATTTCTTGTAAATCTTCAATATCATCTTGAAGGTATTCAGCAAAATCTTTTAATTTTTGAATTGGATAATCTCCTGAAATATTAATGTTCAGGATTGGCATTTCTTCAGATAAACTTAATTCAAACACATCAGGTTCTACTTTAGCACCATTAAAGGTTGGCCAATCTTCGCCTGACGTTTCTGTGTCAATTTCATCTTTAACCTTTTGTTTGGCTTGATCTACAGTAATACCCTCGTCAAACTCCACAATTAACATCGAGTAATCTTCTTGCGATGTTGAGGTAATTTCTACAACATTACTTACTGTTTTTAGTTTGTCCTCTAAGGGATCCGTAATTAGTTTTTCAATATCCTCAGCAGTGTTTCCTGGGTAGATAGAACTAACGTAAATCTTGGTTTCGTTTACTTCCGGAAAGTTTTCTCTAGGCATACTGAAAAAGGCAGCAATACCTAGGTAAAAGATAACAGCAATTAGCACATACATTGTGGTTTTGTTATTAATTGCCCACGATGATAAACCAAATTCTTTATCGACTTGTTTTTTCTTTTTAGTCATATTTTTTTGGTTTAGTATTTAATTACTTTAACAGTTTGTCCGTCTTTAACACTACGTGCACCTTCTTTAATAAGTTCGGCACCATTTTCTATGTTTGATAACACTTCTATAACATCACCTTGCGTTCTTCCTGTTTTGATAATAACCTTGCTAACAACACCCTCGTCGTTATCCTTTTTGTTTTTTACAACATACACGTATTGTTCTCCTTCTGCATTTTCTGAGATAATGCTTTGTGGTACTAGGATGGCTTTCGTGTTTGTATAGTCGTTAATTTTAAGTCTTGCAGTTAAGTTTGGTTTGATACTTTTATCCTTGTTTGGTACATCAATCTCTACTTTAAACGTTCGGTTTGCAGGATTGATAATATCTCCAGCTTGACGGATTTTAGTATCTATTGTTTTTCCTAAAACAGGAAACTCAACCATTACATTTTTACCTTTAACGACATCTGCTACATAGCTTTCAGGGACATCAGTTTCAATATACATATTGCTTAAGTTTACAATCTGCATTAATGGTGTTTGACCAGCTCCAACAACACTTCCTTTTTCTGTAATAACATCATCTATAGTTCCACTAAATGGCGCTCTAACTGTTGTTTTATTAAGTTGTTGCTGTATTTGGTTAATAGCTTGTTGTTGCGCTTCGTAAGAAGATTTAGCTTGTAAAAACTGAATCTCGCTTCCAATTTTCTGATTCCATAAACGCTCTTGACGTTCAAAAGTTGTTTTAGCTAAGTTTGCTTGTATTTTATATTGAGCTAATTGTTGGCTTAATCCACCATCATCAATTTTAGCTAAAATTTGACCTTTAGAAACACGTTGCCCTTCTGTAACATATACGTTTGTAAGGATACCGCTAAACTCAGGTGTAATAGTTAAAAGGTTTTTGGTTGTTACGTTACCTTGTAGCTCTAACACATGATTAAAGATCTCTTCTTTTGCAATAATGGTTGTTATTAGAGGAATGTTTTGTGTCGTATCTAATGTTTTAATACGGTCATCTAATAGTTTTATTTTAGAATGAATAGCATCTTGGTCTGCAACCAATGCTGCTCTTTTAGTTCTAATGTCTTCTAAGTTGTTTTTTTCTAGAACTTTTTCGACTGTATTTTTTTTATCTCCATTACAAGAGGCTAATAAAATAGCTAAAAAAGAAAGTGTTATTATATGTTTCATAATTAGTGTTTGTAAAGGGATTAGTTAGTTGTGTTTAGTAAAGTATCTAGTTCTGCTTTTTTAGTAATAACATCTAACATGGTTTGAAGTAATTCTTGTTGTGCAGTATATAATTGTGTTTGTGCTTGTCTTAAATCGAAACTAGAGCCAATACCTTCAAAAAATTTAGTTTGATTTTTTTGTTCGATACGCTCTGCTAAGGTTAAGTTATCTTTTTTGTTTTGGTAATCTTCTATTGCAAATTGGTAATCACTTTTAGCAGCATTTACTTGAAGATTTAGCATCTCTTCAGTTTCGGTAAGATTAATTTCTGCTTTTTCTAAATTGATTGCTGCACGTTGTGTTGCTGCGCTTCTCATTCCTGAGCTAAATATTGGCACATTTAAACTCACACCAAAAATAGAAGAACCAAACCATTTTTCTTGTGTATTTGTAAAGTTGAAAGACTCTCGGTTTCCTGTGTAAGCACCATTAATAAAAGCACTTAAACTTGGTAATGCTTTACTTTTTTCTAGCTTAACTAATAGCTCTTTTGCTGTCTTATCGTTTTCGGCTATTTTGTAGTCAATATTATTTTCTACGTTGTTATCAGTATCTAGTACTTCTAATTTTATGTTTTGTAATGTTAGCGCATCTAAATCCTCAGTTAAAACAGTTTTGTCATTAATAGGTTTTCCGATAGTTAAATTTAGCATTTGGTAAGCTAAATCTCTTAAACGTGTGGTATTGTTTAATCTACTTTTTACGCTAGATAGTGTGATTTTTAATTGCTCTACACTTTCTTCTTCTTCTAAACCGTTTTCAAAAATCTTTGTTACTTCGTTTAGGTTTTTGTCCAAAACAGTAATATTTCGATTTAAAATCGAAATACTTTCTTCTGCCAATAAGACATTTCCGTAGGCATTAATTACCGCTTTTCTAACTTCTAAATCTGTTTTAGTTTTTGCGTTTTTAGAAATTTCTAAATACACTTTAGCAGATTGTAATCCCACAAGGTAAGACCCATCAAATAATAATTGACTTAAAGTAGCTGTACCAGTTAACGTGTGTCGAGATCCAACTTGTATGATTTGATCACCAAATACAAATACATTACGTTTTAACGCGTTTTGGTAATCTACTGCAGCACTAAGTTGTGGCAGTCCTGTTGCTGTAGTTTCCCATTTTTGCTTTATGGCTGCATCAATATCTAAAGCAGCATTTTTTACTGTTCGGTTATTTTCTAAAGCATAATTAATAGCCTCTTGTAAAGACAACTGTGTGGCAGTCTCTTGAGAATAGGCAATAGTGCTAAGAAGTAAACTAAATATTATTAGTATGTTTCTCATTATTTAGGATTGATTGTTAGTTATAAATTTGTTCAAAGTTTGTAACCCTTTATCGTTACAAATAGCTCTTAAATGGTATTCTAAATAGTTTTCCATTAAATACTCCATCGTAAATAATTCTGAAGGAAAAATGGTTTCATCCTTAATACCAGACATACCATTAAAATACATTCTAGAAATAAAATCCACATCAATATTTTTTCTAAATAAATCTGTGTCAACTCCTTTTTGTATACTTTCTTTTACGGAAACATGCATTTTCTCAAATTGTTTCATGCGTAATTGAAGGTGTATTTGTGGGTAGTATTTTTTTAGCTGAAACTGTGGTGATGTTTTTTCGTTTTTAAGATAATTCATTACAAACATCTTAATATCGTACAATTCTTCTATTGGATTATGTGATGCTTCGCAAATACAATCTATTCCATCACAAATATTATTAAACATATTTAGTGTGGTCGCTTCTACTAATTTAGTTTTATTAGCAAAATGCTGATATATTGTTTTCTTAGAGATCCCTAATTCATTAGCGATGTCATCCATTGTAACACTCTTGAAACCAAGTGTTAAAAATAATTCTCCAGATTTATTTATAATTTTTTCTCTCATATTTGACTGCAAATATACAATAGGAAACTTTAAAAACAATAAAAGTTTCCAAAGTATTAGTCGTTTTTTAACATTGGCTTTTTACTAGAGTTTAGTTTGTTAGTACTATTTGCTTTATTTTTGCATGATGCAAAACATTTTATCATATCAATCTGCTTTTACAGATTACTTAGAAGGATACGCGTCACCTAAAGAACCAGAGAATTTATATAGTCCAATACACTATATTTTGCAATTAGGAGGAAAGCGATTACGCCCCGTGTTAACATTAATGACTGCCGAAATTTTTGGTATTGATTATAACAAAGCTTTAGATGCTGCTTTAAGTATCGAGGTGTTTCATAATTTTTCTTTAGTACATGATGATATTATGGATGATGCGCCTTTAAGAAGAGGACAGCAGACAGTGCATGAAAAGTGGGACCTTAATACTGGTATTTTATCTGGAGATGCGATGTTGATTATGGCTTATCAGTTATTTGAAAACTATAATCCTATTACATTTCAGGCGTTAGCAAAGTTATTTAGTAAAACTGCTTTAGAGGTTTGCGAAGGACAACAATACGATGTTGATTTTGAAACTAGAGATGATGTCACTATCCCTGAGTATTTAAAAATGATTGAATACAAAACTGCGGTTTTGGTTGGAGCTGCCATGAAAATGGGTGCTATTGTTGCAGAAACGTCTGAAGAGAATCAGAATAATATTTATCAATTTGGTCGTTTATTAGGAATCGCGTTTCAGTTACAAGACGATTATCTAGATGCTTTTGGTGATCCAGAAACCTTTGGTAAACAAGTGGGAGGAGACATTATTGAAAATAAAAAGACCTATTTATATTTAAAAGCCTTGGCTTTTTTAGATAAGAAAGATAGAATACAATTAGAGCAATTATTTTCAGTACAATTAGATGATAATTCAGATAAGATAGAAACAGTAAAACAGTACTTTATTACTTCGGGTTCTGCAAAAGCAACACAAGATGCTATAAAGGAATATACAGAAGAAGCCTTTAAAGTTTTAGATACACTTAGTATTGCTGATGATAAGAAAAGTTTATTAAAAACTTTTGGAACTAGTTTGATGACAAGAAGCGTATAATATAAATGAAATTACCTTCTACATTTAATCAATTAATAGACGAGGCAAACACTTTAGATCTCTATCAAAAATTAGTTTTACAACTTAATAAAGATTTTTTATACGCTAATATAGATTTGGATTTTGATCCAGATATTTTACCTAGTAGCTTAAAGTTATTATTGCACGAAACGGTTTATAAACTTATTCAGGAAAAATTTGCAGAGTACCTAAACCTATTATACATCATAGATGTGTCTGAAGAGGTGATAAAACAATTGGATGGTAGTGATACGTTGCAATTGGCAGATCAGGTTTCTTTTTTAATCTTAAAAAGAGAATGGCAAAAGGTTTGGTTTAGACATAAATATTCTTAATAGGATAAATTAGTCCTATTTAAAAATATTAATTATCTTTGTGTAACTAATTAAGAATTATAATGTTTTCAAAAGCTTGCGAATACGGTATTAGAGCCTCGATTTTTATTGCTAAAAATTCGTTTGATGGCAAGCGCGTTAGCCCTAAAGAGATTGCAGCAGAAATTGATTCGCCTCAAGCTTTTACAGCTAAAATTTTACAAGCATTAGTTAAAAATAACATTGTTAACTCTGTAAAAGGAGCTTACGGTGGTTTTGAAATTGATAAAAAAGACATTGCTTTAATTAAGTTATCTCAAGTGGTTGAGGCTATAGACGGAGATGCTGTTTATAGTGGCTGTGGTTTGGGCTTAAGTAAGTGTGACGAAAATCATCCTTGTCCGGTACATGATAAATTTAAGGTTATAAGAGATGGACTTAAAGTGATGTTAGAAACTACTAATTTAGAAGAATTGGCACTGGGTATAAAATCTGGAGCCTCGTTTTTAAAGACCTAAAAAAAATTTAAACATAAATAGGATAGATTTATCCGAAATAGAATTGATATGGAAACATTACATGAAAATAGTCAAAAAGAGATTGGGCAATTTGTAGCCGAAGATTTTAGAACAGCAGCGCTTTTTAGTAAGTATAAAATAGATTTTTGTTGTAGAGGAAACAGGACGGTAGAGGAGGTATGTACTAAAAATAATATTGATAGTAATTTATTGTTAGATGAATTGGATGCTATCATGCGAAGCACTACTGGTCAAAATATAGATTATCAATCTTGGCCTATAGATTTGTTAGTGGATTATATCCAAAAGAAACACCACCGTTATGTTGAAGAAAAAACACCTATACTACGTCAGTTTTTAGATAAATTATGCAAAGTACATGGTGCAAATCATCCAGAATTATTTAAAATAAACGACTTGTTTACTGCGTCTGCTGGCGAATTGGCATCACACATGAAAAAAGAGGAATTGATCTTGTTTCCGTTTATAAAGAAAATGGTTAAAGTTAAATTAAGCAATGGTGTTTTACAAGCGCCGGCTTTTGGTAGTGTTGAGAGTCCTATTGCTATGATGATGCATGAGCATGATAATGAAGGTGTCCGATTTAGAGAAATAGCTAAATTAACAGCAGATTACACGCCACCTGCAGATGCTTGTAATACCTATAAAGTAACGTATGCTATGTTAGATGAATTTGAAAAAGATTTACATCTACATATTCATTTAGAAAATAATATCTTATTTCCAAAAGCTAAAGCATTGGAAGCTCAGCTTGAGAACTAGTAGTCTAGTCTACTGTAACACGGAAAAAGCCCATAACACGTAATGTTATGGGCTTTTTTAATGGTATTTGTTAAAATTAGAAGACTACAGATATATTCATATAAAAATTGCGTCCTTGTCTTTGTATGTTATTCCAATCTGCGTAGGTAGAATATGTCGTGTCTAAAATGTTTTCTACACCATATTTTAGTGTAAACTTGTTGGTGTCAAGGAAAAACACATGTCCTAAGTTGAGGTTTAAAACAGAGTATGACGGTGTTTCGTCTTCGCCATAAAAATTACTGTAATTACTTTGGTTTCCATTACCCTCTAATTGTAAAGCTGCATTAAAGGTTTTAATGTTATAGTTTAATTCAGTTAAATAAGAAAACGGTTTTATTAATGGTAAATTCTTGTTATTACTACCTTTTCCATAATTATAACCAACACTTGCATTTGCCGAGATGGTATTGCTGAATTTGTAAGATGTATTTACATACACATCAAAAATAGAAGCGTTTGGTAACGCATTATAAACACGTACGCCATTGGCTCCAATAGTCATTGGACCTAATGTTGTGTCTATGTCTCCTATGATATAATCCATTAAATAGAAGTAAGACGATTCTAATCCAATAGTGAAATTGTTAAAAATATAATCAGCTTTAAAATTAGCTTCAATAGCTTTTTCGTTTTTTAAGGTTGGGTTTCCTATGTTATCATAATTATCAAAACTATTATATAAGAAAAAGCCATAACCTTCGCTAACAGAAGGCGCTCTTTCTCCGTAGCCTAATCCAAATGAATAGTTTGATTTTTCTTTTTTTAAAGTATAATTTGAAGAAAAGCTAGTTAGAAATCGACTGTTGGTAGCGTCTATTTCTGGGTAAAAAATCTGTAAACTTTCTAATCCAACCGCTTTTGCTATTTTGTTGCGGTGGTATCCTAATCTTAGTGATGTTACAATTGTTTCTTGATTATTTAACGCATAGCTATCTTTTGCATAAATACCAGTGTACAATTTTCTAATATCTGGCCAAGTATACATAAACATGGCAGGTTGGTCAGAGTCGTTTGGATACATGGTCATTTCTGCTAAAGCCCGGTTGTAAAACCCGTTAAAATTAAATGCTAATTGGTGTTTATTAACCTGTGCGGTTGCTTTGCTATAAAACCCATAGGTATCACTCCAACCTGGCATATCCATTCTAATTGGGACATCAGGACGTTTTGAGTCGTCCATTATATGTGTAATAGTATTAAAATATAGCTTGGTTTCTAAGGTTTTAATAAACGTAGAGTCGTTGCTGTAATTATGGGTTATAGATGTAATTAAAGCTTGAGCCAACGATACATCCATTGGTAAGGCAGGATAACCAACGTCTGTTGCTTTATCGTAAATTATGTGAGCATCAAAAGATTGGTTTTCGGATAGTTTGTAGCCTGTTTGAAGCGAGACATTAAATTTTTCGAATTGAGAATATAATATTTCCTTACTATTTCCGGCATCATAATTATCCGATTTACGGTAAATTCCGTCAGCATTAATATAAAATTTGTTTCCAGAATATTCTACGACTAAGCCTCCGGTTTTATAGTTTCCGTTAGTTTCATAACCTACATCAGCACTAGTTTTTAGTCCAGATTCAAAGTATTTAGATTTTGGAATTTGTAAATCAATGTTTCCTCCAACACAATGTCCGTTTTCTGTACCTTCTTGTCCTGATCCAACACTAACTTTTTCTAAGTTAGAGACATCTACGTAAGATGTAATGGGATCCATTTTATCTGTACAAGCACCAAATATTTGCATACCATCAATGGTAACACTTAAGCGATCACTTGTCATATTATTGATGGAAGGCTCCCAAGCATAATTACCACGTTTAATCATGGTTATTTTGTTTGATTTTTCTAGAAACTCATCAATACTGGATAATGTTTTTTCTTGTCGGTAGTTACTTAGTTTTCGTCTCCCTAAAACAATAACCTCTTCTAATTTTGTAGTATCTTTTTTTGTAAAAGTGGTGTCTTCTTGAGCAAATGTAAATCCGCTAAAAAATAAGCTGATACTAAATATTATAAATTTTTTCATTAGTATTTTATTTAAACAGACACACTACAAACTAATGTGTCTGTTATCATTTTTGAAGTCGGTTTTGAGTTAAAACTCTAGCTCTAAGTATAATGAGCTTTGTGTGTTTTCTTCGGTAACATCTTCACCTTTTAAAACCTCACCATTGGTGTTTAGTAGTTTTAAATTAAGTACCCAATAGCCAGTCATTGTTAATGCTAAATCAGCATTGTACATTTGTTCTGCACTGTTATAAGTTAAATCCGTGTTGTTAGGCGATGTGTGATTACCCATACCTGGCATTCTTGGATCTAGTGTTATTGTAAAATCTTCTACCACTGGAAATGTCATCATGTTTTCCATTTTGAAAAGCCCAACTTTTAGATCGTTAATCGCAATTTTAGGGTCGTTTGGCTCTACTAAAGCAACAATGTATCTGCTATCATCACTTCCCATAAAACTTGCAGAATTTTGATTGTCATTTTGCAGTACTGTAATCGCGTCTGTAACGGTATAATCTATTCCGTTAATGGTGTAGTTTACTGTTAGAGACCATCCAGAGCCATCAAGATTAGTCATTTGGTAGATTATAAAACCATCGTAAACCGTATCTTTTCCTAACGTTTTGGTTATTGTAGATTTAGGTGAAGAATGTTCCATGGTTGGCATCTGCATCATTGGTATCCAAGATAAATTAGCATCTTCAACATAGCTGTTTGTAGCGTTGTCAATAACTCTTAGGCTTATAGCGTTGTAACCGGTTTTAAATTGACCAGTCGTATTAAATAACTCGATGGTATGAGTGTCATTAATTAGATCCTGAATTTTTGTTAGTCCTGTAACTTCGTTTGTGATTCCTGAGTCATCGTCGTCATTGTCTGAAGAACAAGACACGTTTAATAATGCGATAAAAAGGATTGGAAATATATATTTAAGTTTCATTTTTTTTCTTTTTTGTATTTAAAATTATGCTAAAAACTTCCTGCTAACGTCATAAAATGAGTTAGAATGAGAGTAAAATCAAAATGATTTTTAATCGAAAAAAATTAACTAAAATTTGGTGGAGGTGTGTCTATGTCTAGATACATTTTTGAGACTTTTAAATCAGAGAAATGAATACTCTGTTTTAATACGATTGGTTCTATTGGCTCTGTTTCCAAAGTAAAAATACTTGCAGGACAATACACATCTAGACTGATGCGCTTAGTCTCTTGTAATGGTATGGCAGGGTCAGACTCAGGGTTGTTTTCTGTAAGCTCTTTGCGTAATTGGCATTTTCCATTACACCCTTTTTGATCTTCTTTTTGGACGCAAAGTGTTTTTGCAATTTGGTCTTGATTTATCACAAAATCAGCAACAATAACCATAGTATTTATATTATTAGCTAATAATATAAATACTAAAACAAACGTGGTTATTTTTGCTGTTATAGCTGAAATCATAGTACAAATTTAGAAATTGTTATGTGATTTAAACATGACTATTGTCATAGTACCATTTAGGTTTATGATGAGTATTTGAGGCTTAGAAATCTTTCTTTTTAGATTTGTATATAATTCTAGAAACGGGTAATACAACCCAAACAGAAAGCATTACAAAGGACACTATTAATCCCACATTAGTCCCGAAAAATTGTTTGAAAACTGCGCCAGTATAGCCTAGTAAAGCAGAGATGTCTAGTTTTAAAAGTATTAAAGTTCTTGATAAATCTATAGGATTTAACATGGTGCCTATTAGTGATAGTTTATCTAAAGGATAGTCTTCAAACATAATAAGTGTCATTAAAAATAAGCCATCGTAAATTACTGCTAGAAATAACCAAAGTAAAATAGCATAACCAAACCCTTTAATCTTGTTCTCGTTAGATAGTGCAATATTAAAAGCTAATGCAGTAAAAATTAGAGTTAAAAATGTACCGGTAATTATTAATAATGAAAAATCCCAGATAGCACTACTTTGAAACAGTCCGTAAAACACAAACGGAATCCCTAATCCTAAAATTAAACTCATAGATAACGATAGGGCAACACCTAAATATTGTCCCATAAAAATGGAGGATCGTTTTAATGGTTGTGCTAATAATAGTTCCGTAAATTCTTTATTGTTATAGTAATACATAACACCAAAAATGGTTCCAATTAGTGGTACTAAAACAATGATAACATTCATTAATGTAATGACGGCTTTTGATAAGTCGTTATTTAAAAACAATAACACAATACCAAGTAGTAAATAAAATGCAAAGTAGACGTAACTCCAGCGACTACGCATTAAGTCGTAAAAACTATATTTTAATATTTTAAGCATGATTATCGGTTAATATAGACGCAATTGCATGCTCAAAATCGGGCTGCTGTGTCTTGGTTTTTAATTCTGAAATTGAGCCTTTAAAGTATATTTTACCTTCTAGGATAAATACAATTTCATCTGATATTTCTTCAACAAAACTCATAATGTGTGAGGTGATAAGTATTGTTTTTCCTTTGGCTTTTTCGGCTTTAATTAAATCTTTTAATCGTATTAATGATATTGGATCTAAACCAGTAGTGGGTTCGTCTAAAATAATTAATGGACTATTAAACATAAACGTTAATACTAGATTAACTTTTTGCTTTGTTCCGCCAGATAAATTACCTAGTTTTTTATCTAAAAAAGGTTCTAATTTAAACAGATCTATCAGACGTTGGTCTTCTGAAGTTGGTTTACGTAAATCCTTAATCATTTTGATTAATTCTTTTACTTTTAAATTACTGGGGAAGTTTGCTATTTGTGGTAGATAGTCAATTTTATGTCTGTATTCTGGATTTTTTTTAATGTTTTCTCCAAGGACTGTAATGTCACCTTTATTAGGGATTACCATGCCCAAAATGGCTTTAATCAATGTTGTTTTTCCTGAACCATTTGGTCCAAGGACAGCAAAAATTCCGCCTTCACTAATGCTCAAGTCTACACCACTTAATACTTGGTTTTTTCCGAACTTTTTATGTAAATTTTGAATGGTTACCATGTTGTTTTTTTTATTAGTGGGTTATTGTCTAGTAAGTTGTCAGGCGTAAATACTGGCGACACTTTTTCTGAAAAATCAATAATATCTATAAACATGCTACGCAGTAGAATGATAGTTTCTGGTGTGCGATTCACGATGTAAGAAAATAGTTTTACAGGTCTGTAAGGAACGTCTCCAACACCATTTTTGTCTAAGTCATAACCGGTGTAATTACTCCAGTAATTTTTATCAAAAACATTATCGTTAACATTACTGTTGTAAGCAATGTCAAAGGAGTTGTATAAAAAATTGTTTTCCGTAAATGTATTAGTATAACAAGCCCCTTTTACTTTGATGGCCCATCCGTTATTTGAAAAATTATTGTGTTTATAAATAATACGGTTAGAGCCTTCTATGTTGATTCCGATGGTATTGTCTTCAAAAGTATTACCTATGATTTCGGCATCATTTATTTCTTTTAATAGCATGCCGTAAGAAGCTGTTCCCCAGTTTTCTTTAAAAAGATTATTGTACATTTTTATGCGCTTTGAAAACATAACAGCGACACCTGCACCATTATTTTCAAAGGTGTTGTCTTGGTAGATGTCATCGTTAGAAAACATAAAGTGTAAACCATAACGTACATTTAGGGTGCTCGTGTTGTTTTTGATAAGGCATCCGTCAGAAAATTCTAAATAAATACCATCTCTAACATGCTCTACATAATTATGTTCAATTTGGATGTTTTTACTATACCATAATTGTATTCCGTTTCCGGAATTGTACTCTTCAACAGCATCACCAATAATTTTGTTATGATACACTTTACCATCTCTTGACTTTTCAATGTAAATACCAAAAAATAATTTTTCGAGAACTAGATTCTGAATCACGAAATTTTTGCTATTTCTTACTCTAATAGCAGCATAATCTTCCGTATAACTTGTACCTACATTTATTATAAATAATCCATCAACTGTAACATTGTCTGCTTTTATAGTGATGATCTCACCTTTAGATTCTCCATCAATTACAGGGTAGTTTTTACCAATAATAGTCAGTGGTTTGTCTATAACAATAGCATGCTCTTTATACGTCCCTTTTTTTATAATAATAGTATCAAAGTCTTTTGCTTGACTTATAGCTTTTTTCACATTGCTAATAGGACATGTTTTACACACTTCAATAGTTTGTGCAATAGCGGTGTTAACCATAAATATGGCTAACAAAATAAGGCTTGAATATTTCATGTGCCTAGTTTTTTAAATGCGCTAATACTTGTGTCCAAGAATATAACTCACCGCCTTTCTCAGCTTTTATTTTTACGGCTTCAGCCTTATTTTTAAAAGCAGTCAAAAATGCGCCCATTGGGCTTGGAATACTTTTACTAATTAAAAAAGTGGCTTGTGTAGCATCGATAAGAGCTTCTGGTTCTGAGAAATGATTCGTTAAGTATATTTCTATTTCTGAAGTATCAAATTCATCAAAATAATTAACCATACACTCCGTTGCATCAAATTTGTATGTTTTACCTTTTTTGGTAACAAACTCTGCAGCGTGCACTTTATCTACGATGGTCATTTTACAAAAGTGACAACCATCGCTGCCATATGCTATGGCTTTTGGAGAGACATTACAACTTGTAAAAATAAGAAGTAATAAGACTGGTAAATAGTGTTTTAGTGTTTTCATTGTTTTAGTGTTTTGAAAATATAAAATTACTATGTTGTTTTCTTGCCACTTGTTTTTCGGCCTAACCAAAAAGCAACAAGTGTTAAGGACATACCTACAAACATTAGATATCCTCCTGTATGTGGTAAAGAAGTAACATCAAAGTTTAATAGTTTTTTAAAACCAATTAGTGGTGGTTTATATGACATTGGTGAGCCATCAGGATTGGTAACTTTTATAATAGCGTGTGGATCTAGATTACCACCGTAATCCACTAGCCAGTTATTAAAGTCATACATGCCCAATATACCTAGGACAGACATTAAAATAAACCACCCTAAAAAAAACTTGTAGCTTACTTTGTCTAAAAATCCTAAAACACCAATTATAATACCTAAAAGTGCCATTCCAAATATTACTTTTGGAAACATGGAGAACTCCCACATTTCGTCAGCTTTAGGTATAGTTTTCATACCTATGTAGTGATTTAATCCGTCAATGTTTTGTAAATCAAATTCTGATACGCCTTTAATACCATCAATATATATATTCATCCCTAATGGGTCTGGATATTGAGGTGCTCCAAGCATAATGTTCCATAACGGAAATTTAAAAAGCCCTAATAACAGTAATGAACCTATAATCATTATAATGCTAGCCTTTTTCATGATAAGTTGTATTTAATGTTGTAATCAGTGAAGTTTCTGTGTAAGCAGAATAAAGTGTTTTAAAAAAGAAAGGCGAGAGCGAAAATTCAACTCTCGCCTTAATTAGAGAAATAAACACTAAAACAAAATTTCTCTAATTTTTAATATTAGTTATTCGATATCTTCACCTAGAGACCACTTAATTGGTGTGTCTGAATCAGCTGCAGATACCCTAATGTAACCTTGCATTTCTTGGTGTAATGCAGAGCAGAAATCTGTACAGTAAAATGGCCATACACCAACTTGTTTAGGTTCCCAAACAGATGTTTTTGTTTGTCCTGGCATTACTAGTAACTCTGAATTATTTTGTCCTATTACCGCAAATCCGTGTGGGACATCAAAATCTTGCTCTAAGTTAGTTACGTGGAAGTATACTTTATCTCCAACTTTTATCCCTTCAATATTGTCAGGTGAGAAGTGACTTCTAATAGTTGTTAAGTATATGTGTACCTCTTTACCTTCTCTAACAACCTTAGTGTCTGCATCAGATTTTGCAGCATATGGATGCTTGTTATCTGCTAGCTTATAGATTTTTTGAGATTGCTCCTTTATAATACTTGCTTCCATTGCAGCAGCATAATGTGGCTCTCCATGCGTTGGGAAATCTAATAATAGCTCCATTTTGTCTCCAGAGATATCATACAACTGTGCTGAGTGTTCCATCTCTGGACCCGTTGGTAAATATCTATCTTTAGTAATCTTATTCATGGCAAACATGTATTTACCTTGTGGTTTTCCAGAGTTTCCTCCAGGGATTGTTAAGTGACCAACAGAGTAATAAGTAGGTTTTCTATCGATAACTTCCCATGTACCTATTTTCCATTTTACAACTTCAGAAGAAATAAAGAATGTTGTATAAGCATATCCTTTTCCATCAAATTCAGTGTGTAATGGTCCTAAACCTGGTTGCTCCACAACGCCTGCTAACACATCTTCAAAGTTTAATATTGGGATTCCGTAAGCTTCTCCAGCAAATTTTTCTTTCTCAATAGCGTCTAACATTTTTGTAAAAGAATGCACTGTTAAGTTTGCAGATAGTTTACCATTACCTACAATGTATTCTCCAGAAGGATCTACATCACAACCGTGAGGTGATTTTGGTGTTGGAATAAAGTAAACAGCTCCAGGAACATCAATTGGGTTTACAACACGAACCTCTTTTTTCATAGTAGATGTCGCTGTGTGCGTTTCCTCGTCATATACGTTATGTGCATAATTAGCAGGCATCATTGTTCCTCCTCCATTATTTACATATTCTTCAATCTTTTTCCAGTTTATAGCTGCAATAAAATCTTTGTCATTTTGTGACGCATTAACCTCTAAAAGTGTGCTTGCCTCTTCAGTATTGTAGGTTGTAAAGAAAAACCAACCATGAGATTTTCCACGTCCAGGATGTGATAAATCGTAGTTAAAACCTGGCATTAGGATTTGGAATTTAATATCCATGTTACCTGTATCTGGTGCTACGCTAATAAAAGATAAGGCCCCTTGAAAGTTTCCTTTGTAGTCCTTAATAGGCATATCACGTTGTGGAATTGGTACAGAAAAACGTGTTCCTGCAACAACATACTCTGTGTTTTCTGTTACAAAAGAAGAACTGTGGTTACCTGCACTATTGGGTACTTCAATAATTTCTTCGGTTTCAAATGTGGTAAGACTAAGTCTTGCAATACGTGGCGTGTTGTTTTCATTTATAAATAGCCAACGACCATCTAATTCTCCTTTTGATTGAGAGATGTCTGGATGATGCGCATCTCCCCAAGGGATAAATCCGTGAGAGGTGTTTAACATTGGTTTTGTTTCTTCAGAATACCCGTAACCAGAGGTTGGGAATTGAGAAAAGACAGGGATTTCTTTAAACATTCTACCAGAAGGTAAACCGTATACTGTTACGTTACCACTATATCCACCTGATAAGAAGGCGTAATGCGAGTCGTACTCTCCGGGAGCAACATAGACGCGTTCTGCTACGTTACTAGCTAATGCTCCAGATTTACCACCTGAGTTATTACCTTTGTTGCAACTTGTAAATCCTATTAGGATAACTAGCATTGCAATACTTGATGTTATTATATTTTTCATCGTTTAAACTGTTTTAGTTAGTGTTTTAGTTATTCTGTTGGCGGTAATAAAACTTTATCTATGATGTGTACTATTCCGTTTCCGGCTTTGACACTACCTAGTATTTTAGCGCCTCCAATCATTGGTTCTCCGTCTACTACTTCTACTTTTACGTAGTCATTATTAGCTTGTCCTAATTTTTTAAACTTCTTTAAGAAATCTTTAGAGTAGTTTCCTGGTGTTACATGGTATTTTAAAATATTTGCTAAAGCCGCTTTATTTTCTGGCTTCAATAAATGTTCTACAGTGCCTTCTGGTAATGCTGCGAAAGCAGCGTTAGTTGGAGCAAATACCATTAATGGCCCTGCATTAACTAACACGTTTTCTAATTGTGCCGCTTGGACAGCAGCAACTAAAGTGGTGTGGTCTTTAGAGCCCATTGCTATGCTTAAAACCGTTGTGCTTCCTGCATCTTTAATAAAGGCTTGCCCTGTTCTTTCTTTACTGTCACTTTTAGTTTCTTGGTCTGTTGTTGTTTCACTCGTACCGTTAGTTTCGTTTTTACAAGCGTTTAAGGTTAGCGTGATAGCAAAAACAAAAAGCAATTGTTTAATTAATTTCATAATAGATTATTTAAGTGTTCTGAAATATTCTAGGACCGCTCTTGCTTCTTTTTCAGTAAGGCCTTGATTTGCCATAGGAGAACCATTAAATTCCATTAATAATTCTTTAGCTAAAGGGTCTTCTTTTACCATTTGTTCAGGATTTAAAATCATATTCATAACCCATTCTGGAGTACGACGCTCTAATATTCCTGTTGGAGGTGGTCCAATAAATTTTTTGTTTGTTCTGTGACAAGCAGTACACATTTTTTTATAAACGTCTGCGCCATGTGTTGCCATAGTTTGGTCTACTTCTGCAGCTAGTGTTACCGTTTTTATTGGTCCTATACCTTTATTAGTTAGGTCTACTTGTTTAGATGGAGGTGTTTTTTCTGCTTTTGGTGCAGTTGTTTTTTCCGTAGGTTCTTTTTTCTTATAAGAAAAGCCTTCTTTTTTCTTTTCTTCTTTACCACCACAACTAATTAGCATGGTAATAAATAATACAGTCATTAATTTTAGTGTTGTCTTCATAATATATTAGTTTTATTGGACAAAAATACAGACATAATAAACCTTAAAATATGATATAAGTCATATTTAGGATAAATTTGTCTTAATTAAAAACAAGAGCTATTTGGGCATAAAAAAAACCTTTCTACAATCGTGTAAAAAGGCCTGTTTATTAGGTGTTTATGATGTTTATTTGGCGACTAAAAGAATACTCTTACAAATGGAACCAAGGCGTTAGCGTATATGCTTTTAGAGTCGTCAAAAAGCACATCGTAACGTACACCAATAGTTACATTATTTGTGGTGTAACCAGCACCAATAAATAAGGAAGGTACCCAATACGTGTCATCAGCAAATGCAGGATTGTCAAAATTTCTATTAACATGATTTTGTTCAAATTCACCTGACAATTGTATGTCTCTAATAGGACTGTATAAACCAAGAATGCTAGCTCCTAAAATAGTAGATTTGTAAACGTTTTTACTTTTATTGTAAGTTCCGTTTAATCCAACACCTAAAGCAAAAGCGTTATCAAATTGATAAATAGCAGTTGGTGCTAATGTTGCACTAAAAAAGTTGCTTCCGGTGCTTAAACCTAATCCTCCTCCAAAACGGACATTTTTCCAAAATTCGCTTTTTTCTTGTGGTAAGTTATCTTGCGCATTTGCAAAAGTCATAAAAAAACAAGATAATATTGATAATATGATAATTTTAGGACTGTTAAATGATTCTATTTTCATAATAATTAATTTTGGTGTTTTAGATATGTTATAAATATAATAAAACCATCTCTATATATAGTAAAAGTTGTATTTTTGATAAAATTTTGTTGAAGCGAACACGTCTTAAAGAAAATAATGGATAAATACTCCTTTTTAAACGCAGCACATACAGCATACTTTGCTGATTTATACGAACAATACTTACAAAACCCTGACTCTGTAGAGCCTAGTTGGAGAGCCTTTTTTCAAGGTTACGACTTTGGATCGGAAAATTACGGATTAGATGGAGAGCAAGCAGAAGCGGTTTCGACCCTTGTGCCTGAGCATGTTCAAAAAGAATTTCAAGTAGTTAAATTAATAGATGGTTATCGTAACAGAGGGCATTTGTTTACTAAAACAAATCCTGTTAGAGATCGTCGTAAGTACGAGCCAACACTTGCTTTAGAGAATTTTGGGTTGTCTGATGCCGATTTAGATACCAACTTTAACGCTGGAGATATTTTAGGTATCGGTGCACAAACACTTAGAGAAATTCTAAAACACTTAAATAGTATTTATTGTGATGCTATTGGTGTAGAGTACATGTATATTAGAAAACCTGATGAAATTAAATGGATTCAGAGTAAACTTAACATAAACGATAACCAGCCAAATTTTTCTGGAACGCAAAAAAAGCACATCCTTAAAAAATTAAACGAAGCGGTATCTTTTGAAAGTTTTTTACATACTAAATATGTAGGACAAAAACGTTTTTCTCTGGAAGGAGGAGAATCTTTAATTCCAGGATTAGATGCAGTAATTGAAAAAGCAGCAGAACTTGGTGTCCAAGAGTTTGTAATGGGAATGGCGCACAGAGGACGTTTAAGTACCTTAACAAATATTTTTGGAAAATCTGCAAAAGACATTTTTAGCGAGTTTGACGGAAAAGATTACGAGCAAGAAGTTTTTGATGGTGATGTAAAGTACCACTTAGGGTGGACAAGTAACCGCAAAACAGATAGCGGAAAACAAATAAACTTAAGTATTGCACCAAATCCATCGCATTTAGAGACGGTTGGAGCAGTAGTTGAAGGTATAGTTAGAGCAAAGCAAGATGAGTTTTATAGCGATAACTTTAGTAAAGTATTACCAATAGTGGTCCACGGAGATGCAGCAATAGCAGGTCAAGGATTAGTCTACGAAGTAGTGCAAATGGCACAGTTAGATGGTTATAAAACTAATGGGACAATTCACGTAGTTGTTAATAATCAAGTAGGTTTTACAACTAACTATTTAGATGCTAGATCTAGTACTTATTGTACAGACATTGCTAAAGTAACTTTATCACCGGTATTACACGTTAATGCGGACGATGCAGAAGCTGTAGTGCACGCTATGTTATTTGCTTTAGATTTTAGAATGAATTTTAAGCGTGACGTATTTATTGACCTTTTAGGATATAGAAAATACGGACATAATGAAGGTGACGAACCTAGATTTACGCAACCAAAATTATATAAAGCAATTTCTAAACATGCTAACCCAAGAGATATCTATGCGGCCAAGTTAATTGAGCAAGGTATTATTGATAAAGGACATGTTAAGCAATTAGAAAGCGATTATAAAGCTAGCTTAGAAGAAAAGTTAGAAGATTCTCGTAAGGAAGATAAGACGGTTATTACTCCGTTTATGGAAGAACAATGGAAGGATTTTACTCAGGTAGATGAAACCGTTATGATGAAACCAATTGATACAACAACATCTGCGGATAGGTTAGCAGCAATTACTAAAGTGATTTCTAACTTACCAAAAGACAAAAAGTTTATCAGAAAAATAGAACGTCTAATTAATGAACGTCAAAAAATGTTTGACGAAAACAGATTGGATTGGGCTATGGCAGAGCATTTAGCTTATGGGTCATTATTAGAAGAGGGATACAACGTGCGTATGTCTGGACAAGATGTAGAACGTGGTACTTTTTCTCATAGACATGCAGTAGTAAAAGTAGAGGATAGCGAAGAAGAAATACTATTACTTAATAATATTAGTGATAAACAAGGTCAATTTCATATCTATAATTCATTACTATCAGAGTATGGTGTTGTAGGTTTTGACTATGGATACGCTATGGCAAGTCCAAATACATTAACTATTTGGGAAGCACAATTTGGAGATTTTAGTAATGGTGCACAAATCATGCTTGATCAATATATTTCTGCAGGAGAAGATAAGTGGAAAACCCAAAACGGATTAGTCATGTTATTACCACATGGTTATGAAGGACAAGGAGCAGAGCACTCTTCAGCACGTATGGAACGTTATTTACAGTTGTGTGCAAAAGACAATATGTTTGTTGCAGATTGTACAACACCAGCTAACTTCTTTCACTTGTTAAGACGTCAAATGAAATTTAATTTCCGTAAGCCATTAATCGTGTTTACACCAAAAAGTTTACTACGTCATCCAAAATGTGTTAGCACAGTAGATGAGTTTGCAAACGGAAGTTTCCAAACATTGATTGATGATACAACTGTGGATGCAGATAAAGTAAAAACATTAGTGTTTTTAACAGGTAAATTTTATTACGATTTAGATCAAGAACGCGAAGATTTAAACCGTGACGATGTTGCATTAGTAAGAATAGAACAAATATTTCCATTACCAACAGAGGCTATTAAAAATGTATTGAGTAAATTTAAAAATGCAGATGATGTAGTTTGGGCTCAAGAAGAACCAAGAAACATGGGAGCTTACTCGCATATGTTAATGAATTTAGACGAAGCTAGAAACTTTAGGTTAGCGTCAAGACGTCCTTATGGTGCGCCAGCAGCAGGTAGTTCTGTTCGTTCTAAAAAGCGTCATAAAGAAGTTATAGATTATGTGTTTGACAAGTCAAAAAATAATCAGCGTTAAGCAATAAAATAGAAACATGAAAAAAATACTTTTAATTTTAGTATTCTTAGTGTCCTCAATAGGGATTGCACAAGAAAAGGATAACTATAAAAAAGCAGTTGCTAGTTTTCAAAACCATTTTAATAATGGCGATGTGACTAGTATCTTTAACATGTTTGACGATAATTTTAAACAGGTTTTAACCCTAGAAAAAGCAAAAGCTTATTTTAAAGATGAGGTAAGTATGGATGCTTTAGGGAGAATTAAAACAATAGAGTATAAGGATACTGTTAGAACAGGAAATAATTATACTATTACTTTTGAAAAAGGAGTTTATAATGCTTACTTCTTTCTTGGAACCGATAATAAATTTGAATTTATTCAATTAAATTCAGCAAAAAAATAAACGATAACACAACAATATAAAGTTACATTAAGATGATTTTAGAAATGAAAGTGCCTTCTCCAGGCGAATCTATCACAGAAGTTGAAATAGCAGAATGGTTAGTTCAAGATGGTGATTATGTAGAAAAAGACCAAGCTATTGCTGAAGTAGATAGTGATAAAGCAACGTTAGAGTTACCTGCAGAAGCAAGCGGAATAATTACGCTTAAAGCTGAAGAAGGAGATGCTGTAGCGGTTGGTCAAGTTGTATGTTTAATTGATACTAGTGCTGCAGCTCCAGAAGGTGACGCACCAGTAAAAGAAGAGAAAAAAGCTGAAGCAGCACCAAAAGCAGAAGCAGTTAAAGTTGAAGCTACAAAAGCAGATACTTACGCTTCAGGTACTGCAAGTCCAGCAGCTAAAAAGATTTTGGCTGAAAAAGGAATGAATACTAACGGAATTTCTGGAACAGGAAAAGATGGACGTATCACTAAAGATGATGCAGTAAATGCTGTACCTTCTATGGGAACTCCAACTGGTGGTGATCGTAGTTCTTCAAATTCTAAAATGTCAATGTTACGTCGTAAAGTAGCAGAGCGTTTAGTGGAAGCTAAAAACACGACAGCAATGTTAACTACTTTTAACGAAGTTAATATGTCTCCTGTTTTTGCTTTAAGAAAGGAATATAAAGAAACGTTTAAGTCTAAACATGGTGTTGGATTAGGGTTTATGTCATTTTTCTCATTAGCAGTTGTGCGAGCATTACAAATGTATCCTGCTGTTAATTCTATGATTGATGGTAAAGAAATGAAAACATTCAATTTTGTAGATATTAGTATTGCTGTTTCTGGACCAAAAGGATTAATGGTACCAGTAATTAGAAATGCTGAAAACTTAACCTTTAGAGGTGTAGAGTCAGAAGTTAAACGTTTAGCACTTAGAGCTAGAGATGGTCAGATTACTGTAGACGAAATGACTGGTGGTACTTTTACAATTACCAATGGAGGTGTTTTTGGTAGTATGTTATCTACTCCAATTATAAACCCACCTCAAAGTGGTATTTTAGGAATGCATAATATTATCGAGCGTCCAATAGCTGTAGATGGGAAAGTAGAAATACATCCTATGATGTACGTTGCATTATCTTATGACCATAGAATAATTGATGGTAAAGAAAGTGTAGGCTTTTTAGTAGCGATTAAAGAAGCATTAGAGAACCCAGTAGAATTACTTATGGGTAACGACATTAAAAAAGCATTAGAGCTTTAATAACTGCTTATAATACATAAAAAAAGGGAGCAACATTGTTGCTCCCTTTTTGTTGTTATTGATTTTTATTTGTCAAAATAGATAAACAAATTAAAAGCTATTATTACTACGGTTAATATAATAATACATCCAGCAATTATGCGGTTTTGCTCTTGTGTTCTTTTTTCTAAATCCATATTATGTGTTTAATTTAAAAACTCTGCACCATTACAGTACAGAGTTTCCTTAAATAATTCTCCCTAAGAACTAATTAATAGCAATGTAAAGGTAGAGGATATATACGACCTGTGAAATACGTAGAACTACGTATTTTTATCTGAGATCTAGTCATAAAAAAAGCTCCAAAACAAAAGATCGTTTTAGAGCTTTATCAATTTTCCCAAAATTGATTACTAATACTATAAAGGTAAATTATTTATATAACCTATGAAATACGTAGAACTACGTATTTTAATTTGAGGTGATTTCAAAAAAAAAGCTCCAAAACAGAAATCCGTTTTAGAGCTTTATCAATTCTCCCAAAATTGATTAATAGCAATGTAAAGGTATAAGATATAAATGACCTGTGAAATACGTAGAACTACGTATTTTTATTTGGTTTTATAAATATTAAAAGCCTTAAAACATAAAGTTGTTTTAAGGCTTTTAATATATCTTAAGCTAGTGTTATATTGGGTTTTGACTTATATGGTAGCGTCGTTTATTATGTCTTTATTCATATTTGCCCATAGCATCAACTCGTTATGCGATTTTTTTAAATCTAATTTTTTCACAATATTACTCCTATGCTTCTCAATGGTTCTTGGAGAACACATCAGTTGTTCTGCAATTTCTGTTGAGGTCAGTTTCTCTGATAATAGCTTAACCACCTTAATCTCTGTGGGTGTTAAAAGTTCTGTTAAGGTAGAGCTAGAGTAGGTGACCTTAGCATTAAGGTAAGACGCCATTTCTTGACTAAAGTAATGTTCTCCTTTTAAGGTATGAGCAATACAGGTTTCAATTTCTTCTACAGCAAATTCTTTTAATATATAACCGTAAACATTACATGTTCTAGCCTTATCAAATAAATGCTCCTCGTTATCAAAGGTTATCAGGATAACTTTGGTGTCTAATTCGTTTTTAAAACAAGCTTCTGCAACTTCTAAGCCTGTCATTTTAGGCATTCTAATATCTAATAATGCTAAATCTGGTTTTAGCTTAACAATTAGATTGTAAGCTGTTTGACCATCTTCGGCGCTACCAATAATATCAAATCCTTTGGAAGTAATAAAATCAGAAAGGCCTCTTAGCATTAAGGGGTGGTCATCTGCTATTACAATAGTTGCACTCATAAATTAAAGGCTCTTTTGGGAGGTTGTTTGTAACCAATAAAATTAAATAAAAATAAAGGCTTATACTAATTTTTTAAGGTACAAATATTTTTTTTCGTAATCAATTATTCCTTTTACCTTCTTTAAAATGTCTGCTCCAATTATACCGTCAACAGGTTGTGCGTTGTGGTTTATTAATGCCGTATTAACATGACTTAAATCAAACAATACTAAAGCCGATTTGTATATTTTTAGACGTCCTAGTTTAATAGTATTATTTTTAGAAACCTGAGTTGCCATATTGGTAGCACCTGCTCCTGCAGCTAGTATTTTAGAGTCTTTTACCTTTTTTAGTTCAAATTTTTGAGCAGCTTCAAAACCAACACAACTATTGGAAGCACCAGTATCTAAAATAAACAATCCTTTTACACCATTAATAGTTGCTTTTATTTCAAAATGATTGGTTTTAGTTAGTTTTAGTTTAACTCTAATATAGTCTTTGGCAAATAAAAAGTCTTTAAGTGTGTTGTCCATTTTTGCGTCTACGTATTATAATCCATAAAAGTAAAGTAATACCTAAACCAATAAAAGTAAAAAGGATATATTTTGTTTTACTAGTTGGTGTGATCGGCGTTAAATGGCCATAATACATAAAGGCGCTCCAGTAATATGGTGACTTTTTTACATTTGAAATAGATGGGTCATTTAAGTAATCTAATTTTGATAAATGATTAGCTGCAAAAGGCGACTTTGTAGTGTTGTAATTTTTGTAAAATGAAGCCATTAATTTAGACGTCGATAAATCATTAATTTTCCATAATGAAAATAGGATGTTTTCAATACCCGCATATTGAAACCCACGAACCAAATTCATGCTACCTTCCCCTTTTGTAAGTCGCCCTATGCCGGTTTCGCACGCACTTAACACAACCAATTGATTGTTTAAATCAAGGCTGTAAAGATCGTTTAAAAATAATTTTTGGTCAATAAAATCAATGTTTGCTGGAATGTTAAATGTACCACTGCTTGCGTGTGTAGATAAATGTAAAACACCGTAATTTTTTGCTTGTTGTAAGGCATCGTTTTTGGTAGCGGCTTGATGCATTAAAAATTTAGCATTGGTTTGTTTATCTATGCTCTCGGCTTCGTTTAAAGAGTAAGTTAGTGTGGCGTTACTGTTTTCAAATACAGGAAAGACACCCAAAACACTATCGGTATATTTAAAATCAGAAGTGTTTAAATATAATAATGCACTTGTATTGTAGGCTAAAGTTTGGGTGTTAGCAACAAAGGGCATTTTGGAATAACTTGTAGTGTTTGTCTTTTGGCTTAATAAGCTTTCAAAAGGAATAAAGTTTAAAAAACCATCGGTTATGATTATTACATTTTTGGATACTGAAGTAGTGTCAAACTGTAATAATTGATAGAGGTTAAAAGCGTCTGCTGTAAAATTTGGGATGTTGTTGTTTATTGCAGACGAATTATTATAATAGTCGATATACTTTGCTATAGACTGATCAAAAACGGAGTCTTTTTTAATTTTATTAAGCGCTACTGTTTTATCAGAAATTATAAATTGAAAGACATCTGTTTCGCCATAAAAGTACTCAACTAATAAGGCATTATCTTGTTTTAATTTACTTTGAAGTTGTTGGATTGATGCTGAAGTATCTCTGGACTCAGGATATTTATTGTTAATATTTTCTTGTAACTGTTTTAAGGTCCTACTTACTATGGTTAACGCTTGGCTTACAGTGTCTGTTTGTACCCCGTTTTTTTGATACTGTGCTTTTATCAATGTGTTGGTTAAACGTGCTTGTTGTTTTAAAAAGTAACCTTCTTGTATTAATAAGCTGTCTTCAGGATAACGTTCTAGTAGTGTTTTTTTGCCAACCATTTCCTTTAAAATAGCTCCCTTGTTTTTTTCTGCATAATTAAAGGCGAGTTCAATGTAGGTTGTATTAGAGGTTGTTTGAAAAGCATCAAAAAGTAAATTTATACAAGATTCACTTCGTTTTCTGTTGGCGCTTAAATGAATAAGTTTAGCTTCCTGAGAGGTCAAGGTACTTGTAAGCAAGTTGGAAATATAAAAACTTAAGTCGTAACAAGCCAATGCATTGTTATGATTGGGTTGTAATACAGCAAGTAAATCAAAAATATCTATAAAGGTGTTTTCTGGATATAAGGTTTCCTTTTTTGGAAGTCCATTATAATCTTGGTTAGGAATCAAAAATTTTAATGCTCCTTTTAGTTCTGTTAAGGACGCTTCAGACTGATCTAATTTATAGTGAAGTTGTGCTTTTTTGACATGCAGTTTTGCTAACATTCTACTGCTAGTAGTGTTATTATAGGCTTTGGATATTATTTTATTTAAATGTTGGAGCGCCTGTTTGTGTTTTTTTGTTTTGATAGCAAGATTGTAATCTGTTTCTAACGTGTTCAGGTTATACGCCTCCACATTGTTTTTGGTAGGAATATCTTCCGTGCTTGATATAAGATTTAAGGCAATTTGACAATTAACATTTATTTGAATTAGTTTTTGCTTTTGACTAGCGGTTAGTCCGTTAGTGTTTAATCCATTTTTAGCTACAGTATTTGCAGACTCAAATTTACCAATAGTGTAATATAGTTGTGCTAAATTTATAGTACCACTAATTTTGTTAGGGTTGTCTTTTTGTTTTTCTGCAAGAAAAAGATAGTGTTTAATCGTGTTTTCTGCGTTGGTGTAATCTCCTACCTTATTATAAAGGATGCCTAATGGTTTTAAGCAATACTCTGTAATGTTATAGGTATATACTTTGTTTAACTCTTGTTGGTTATAAACATCTAAAGCTGCTTCGTAAGCTGCAATAGCTTTTGTCTGTTGATTGATATTGTCTAAATGATTGGCTTTGTTTACTAATAAAAACAAGTAGGCAAAATAATGGTCTTTTGTTTTTAGTTGCGGTTTAAAATCGGTTTCTTTATTTAATAATTTTGAAAATGTTTCAGGATTTCGGTTTGCATTAAAAGCTTCTGTAGCAACATAAATAGCTTCTTCTAAATCTTGCGAAAAACAACTTCCGAAGATTAAAAAAAAGAATATGATAAGGCTATGTTTCATAAAAAAAAATAAAGGCTAAATAGGGTTTGCTTCTGTTACTTAAAACTTCCAAATGGCATAAAACTGCATGTAGTTATAGTTTTCTTTAAAATTGAAAACATAACGAGCGCCAACGCTAGGCCCAATTCTTGCAAAACCAGCAGTGGCTTCCACTAAAAAGCCTGTTCTGAAATTGGTAAATGATGACGATTCTGATGTAGAGGATGATGTCGGATCTAAGTTTGGGACTGGAAATGTACCTGCTTCATCTTCAAAATAACTGGTAGTTGCGGTGACTTCGCTTTTTTCGCTGACAGATAACATTCCTTGTAATCCAGCGCCTAGACCAATATAATTATTGATGTTGTATCTAGCAAGAACAGGAAGTTCCCAATCAATATTATCATATGCTTTTGTCGTTGTTGTGCGTTCCCAATATGGGAACCCAACTGGTGTGTCTTCATCTAAAGTGTTGGTAAAGGTTGATTGTCCGTTATAGGTGTGAAAACTATTTAAAAGCTCGACTTGCCAATACCATTTATATGATTTGTAAGGTGATATTGTAGCACCAACAAAATAACTTTTAGAATTATCTAAATCTGAAAACGAGTTGTAACCGGCTTTAGCGCCAATTGAAATACCTGGCAAAAACCTAGTTGTCGAGTAATTGGTAATTATAGGATCGTTTTTATCAAAAATTATGGCTGTACGAGATTTTGTTTTTTGTTTATGAAAATCCTTTCCAAACTTAATCTGATACTTAACAAAGCCTTTTGTGGAGTCGTAGACTTTTACATTTTTTTGCTCGCTACCTGGTAAATAAATGTTTTTGAATGTAAAAATGGCTTGCTTTGCAGTGTATGTTGTGTCTAAACAACTGTATTGCACATTGTGTTTTGGGCAAATCTTGACTTTTGGATACATGTCTAGGACCTCAATAGATGCTTTGTCAAACATATCAGGTATGTCAGTTTCTAGTCTAATGGTAGACGCTGGACCTTCTCCGTTATTCTGAAATCTAATTTTAAACTTCGGTTTTTTAAATCGTACCAATCGGTAGTTTAAAAAAGTCGAGTTTGATGACATTTTATTTGGGTCATGAGATGTCACAATTTCCATTTCCATGTCTTTTACATTGTGGTTGTCATAATTATTATCAGGAATATAAACGCCTCTAACAGAAATTATAGCACTGGTATCTTTTAGCATTTCGGGCGTTGTTTTTAATGTGTAAAATACATTACGCTCCTCATTAGGTTGCATGTTGTTAAAGCTTAATTGACTTGAGTTCTTGTAATTTGCTTTTGCTTCGGCTAGGGTTAATGGTAAGTTTTGTCTTTCGGTAGAATCTTGAGGTGTAAAATAAGCACGCAAGCTTTGAGTTTCCGCGGAAGCGTAATAAGTATTGTTTTCCGTTTTAGACGTGTAAACAAAATCTTTGTTGTCTTGTTTAGTTTCGCCATGATATGTTCTGGTATCAGTGATTTCAAAATTGGCATCGTTGTAAACGGTTTCATTATAAAACAGCATTAGTTTACCATTGGTCGCGTAGTCTTTTTTGTTTTTGTATTTAAATATTACTACTATTTCTTCTTCTGGGATAGGCTCTCTGTTGCGTTGCAAATCTATACCATCATCCATAGAGGCTTGCTCGCTAATGGTATTGTCAGCATTATCTACCTTAATCTTTTTTGGTCGTGTGGTTGGTGGTTTACCGGTGTCGTAATTATTAGTGGCCCAAAGTTTAACTTCGTATTCTCCTGCTTTTTTATAGCTTTTTGATGGTGTATTTTCCTTACTGTACGTACCATCTCCAAACTCCCAATAATTAGTGTAAAAAGCTTTTGGGGCACCTGCTATTTGGTCTAATGCGGGTGCATTGGCATTAAATTGCACTTGATTACCAACCATTTTATGTTCTATTGTGGCAATTGGTGTTACGGTGTCATTTACGGGTTGTTGCTGCGCATGACCTAATAGGACAGAGCAGGTTAGTAGTAAGGAGAAAAGCGTTTTCATGTTTGAGATTGATTTAATAGCGGAATAAATTTAGTGATTAATTTATAGATGCCTATTTATAAATCGATTATTGGTGAGTTTGAGTAAATAATTGGTGGGTTTTGGTAAAGGATTAGGACGTAAAAAAGTCAGAAAAATTAATTTCTGACTTTTAAATTTAAGTAGGCTAATGGTTATGGTAAACCATTTATTAATGCTGTTAGTGCAGCTTCAGTACCGGTAGTGGTTTCTAATAAGGTAAACACTATGGTTCCGTTATCTACTATTGTTACTGGTTTGATAGCGTATCTCCAAACCCCATTATCTTCAGTCACAAAAATAACATGACATTCTAATCCAATTGGGATTTGTCCATAATGCTCGCTAAATAATTGTAAAGTGTCATCAAAGGTATCCAAAGCTGCTAAACCAGACTCTTCTCCGTCGTATGATAAATAAATAGCACTATTAGAAAAATCATATCCGTTTGGTGCCTGAACTAGTAGTTGTGTTTTTGGCCTAGAATCGCTGTAAAAACGATCTACGTTTGACCATCCAAAACCTTGAAGTATGCCATAATACTCAGTTCCTTCTACAAAAACATCTGCACCTTGTGCTGGTTTATCTACTTCGTCCCAAGTTAGGTTGTCTTCTGCATCAATCTGACCTTCCCAAAGTGACATTAAAGGATCTGCACCGCCTGTTAAACTAGCCGGTATTACTAGTTGTAAACCACAATTGGTAGTTAATGGAATCCCGTTTTGGGTCGCTTCAATAAAAAACTCACCTCCTGATATTAATACACTTTTATCGCCATTTGGCAATTCGCCCATGGTTGGTTTGTGTGTGGTTAGCATGCTTCCTTTGTCAAATAACTCTACGTATTCTAAATCTACTTGTCCGGTCACTGGGTTTCCGTTTAATGTTAAGCAGTTTCCGTTAATGTTTATTTGTACACCATTTGCAGACGTCAGTGTAATATTTCCATCGCTAGGATCAAATTGAAAATTTTGTGTGTGATTAGCTAAGGCGTTAGTTCTAATATTTTTAAATTCTTGCGCAGTAGCCGGAATAATGTTGTTTTGAGAGTCAAAATCATCATTATCATCTTGAGGATCACAACTAGTAAAAAATAAAGTGGTGATAAAAAAGGTTCCTAAAATTGTTTTTAAATGTTTCATAATTTTAAAGTTTAGTTGTTTTACAGCTTTATATAAACAGGGTAATGGTTTTGTTACCCTGTTTTAAGTGGTTTTTATTTTGTGTTTCCGTTTGCTATTATTTTGTAGGATACAATATCACCTTTGGCTACTAAATCAATCATTTTTTTAGCTGAAAATTCTGATGTAGAAAATCCCTTAGCATATCCTTTTTCGCTTTTAACTTCCCAAAAGTAAACACGACTATCTTTTTTAAGTAATTCGCTTCTTAGTACAAAGTAGTTGGTTATTTTTCGTTCTAAAACAACTTCAGTCTGTCCTACTATATTAGATCGTTTTTTAGCTTCAAATAATGTTGTTGCAGTCCCGGAAAATGTTCCGTTTGTTGTAGTTACTGTCCAGTCGTAAACTTGGATAACGTCATCGTTAGTAATTTCTAAAAATGTTGTTGAGTTACTAATTGGTTTTAATGTGTTAGCATTAGCGTTTAATAATCCTAATACTACTGTTGCGATAATTAAAATTGAATGTCTCATAATTTCTAAGTTTTAAATTTATTTTTAGTTTTTGTGTTGTCAGATTTTGTCTGTTACACCCTTATATCAAAACCATTTAAAATTTGTTACCCTTATTTACTTAAGTTTTTTTAAATTCGTTGGAAACAAAGGGTTTATGAGTGAGAAAAAAATACACGAAGACCAGAAGTATGTTGATGGCCTAGTGGCTAACAACTCCTTTATTATACAAGCTATCTATGATACGTTTGTCCCTAAAGTGATTAATTATATAAAGCAGAATAGTGGCGATGCAGATCAAGCGCAAGACATTGTTCAGGACACCATTATAACTATATATAATCAGGGCAGTCAAAAACAATTGCAATTAACGTGTCCTTTTGATGCTTACTTTTTTTTATTGTGTAAACGTAAGTGGTTAAACTATTTGAAAAAAAACAATAAAAAAGAGGTAACAATTAACGAAGAGGTGCTATCTAAAGATGACGACGCACAAGAGTTGTCTTTTGAAACCTCACTATTTGAAGATAAGCAAGTCTTATTTAATCAAATGTTTCAAAAACTTGGAGCGGCTTGTAAAGATTTACTTAAAGCAACCTTTAAAACCAAGTCAATGGAAGAAGTTGCTAAAAGTTTAGATATAAGTTATGCTTACGCACGAAAGAAAAAATCACTTTGTATCGGGCAATTAACCAAGTTAGTTCAAGAGTCGCCAACATTTAATCAACTTAATTATTAAAGTTATGGAAGCACAAGATTACACCCTTTTTGAATCTTATTTATCAGGTGATTTAACCAAAGAAGAACAAATCGCTTTTAAAGCTAGGTTAGACACTGACCATGCCTTTAAAGAAGCCTTTACTATCTATAAAGAATTTTCTTCCAACTTAGAACATAGCATTGGTAACGAAGAAAAAAATGCTGATTTTAAAGCTAATTTAGAAGCAATTTCTGCAAAGCATTTTAATAAAGAAACAACAACGGGTAATGTAGAATCTAAAAAGACATTTAGTTTATACAAATATGCCATAGCAGCAAGTGTTGCTTTAATAATGGGCTTTTTTGTGTATAATCAGTTTTCAGGAGGCGCAAGTTACTCGGATTTTAACACACATCAAACGGTAGATTTTTCGGTTAGAGGATCAGAAGGTAATGTGGGGCTGTTAATTAAAACTACAAAAGCATTTAATAATAAGGAGTATGAGAAGGCTAGGACTTATTTGGAAGAGTTACTTCAGGACGATCCTGATAATGTGGAATATAACTTTTATTATGCTATTACTAATATCGAGTTAGATAATTTCGCTAAAGCGGAAACAACTTTAGAGATAATCTCACAAGGAAGCTCTGCCTATATCAACAGAGCCAAGTGGTACTTAGCACTTAGTAAGTTAAAGCAAGATAAAAACGAAGCTTGTATTGCTATACTAAAGACAATACCGGCAGATGCAGATGATTATAGTCAAGCACTAACGTTATTGAAAAAAATAGAATAATAAAGACACCTTATATATAAGGACGTAAAATACTTATCTAAAAGTCATCATATCCATGATGACTTTTTTATTTTTGCCACATGATAATTACAGATACACATACACATTTATATAGCGAAGCTTTTGATGAAGATAGAAAAACAATGATGGAACGCGCATTGGATGCAGGCGTGTCTAGATTGTTTGTTCCTGCAATAGACAGTACATATACAGATAGTATGTTACAGTTAGAAAAAGACTATCCAAAACAGGTGTTTTTAATGATGGGTTTACATCCAACACACGTGAAGGAAAATTATAAAGACGAGTTAGCACATGTTACAGAGATGCTTAATACGCATAAATTTTATGCTGTTGGAGAAATTGGTATAGACTTATACTGGGACAAAAGCACTTTGGAGATTCAGCAAGATGCATTTAGACAACAAATACAATTAGCAAAACAACATAATTTACCAATTGTAATACATTGTCGTGATGCTTTTGATGAGGTATTTCAAGTTTTAGAAGAAGAAAAAGGTGACGATTTATATGGTATTTTTCATTGTTTTACGGGAAGTTTAGAGCAAGCACATCAAGCCATATCATATAACATGAAGCTTGGTATTGGAGGAGTAGCGACATTTAAAAACGGAAAAATAGATCAGTTTTTGAATCAAATAGATTTAAAACATATCGTTTTAGAGACTGATTCGCCTTACTTAGCACCAAAACCATACAGAGGTAAACGTAACGAAAGTAGCTACATTATTAAGGTAGTAGAAAAGTTAGCGGAGATATATCAAGTCTCAGAACAGCAAATAGCAGATTGTACTACAGACAATTCAAAATTAGTTTTTGGGATATAAGTTTGCTTTATTAAGCATAAAGGTAAAACCTATTTGCTAACCTATACTTACACTATATTTGCAAGGACTGCGCATAATTATATATTTTAATTAAGCATAATAATTTTGAGTAACACCTACTAAGACTATGACTAAAACTATTCCTAATATACTCCTTATTTATACAGGTGGAACCATTGGTATGATTAAAGACCCTGAAACAGGAGCTTTGCGTGCTTTTGATTTTGAGAATTTATTAGTCCGTATACCAGAACTTAAGTTGTTAGAATGTACTATTGAAACGTATTCATTTAACCAACCAATAGATTCTAGTAACATGAATCCTGACTATTGGATTCAAATAGCAGAAGTTATAGAGACTAATTATGATGCGTTTGATGGATTTGTTGTATTGCATGGTAGTGATACTATGAGCTATACTGCTTCAGCTTTAAGCTTTATGCTAGAGCATTTAGCAAAACCAGTCATCTTCACAGGGTCGCAACTACCTATTGGCGATCTACGTACGGATGCAAAAGAAAACTTAATTACATCAATACAAATAGCTTCTTTACAGTATTATAATAAACCCGTTATAAAAGAAGTTGGATTGTATTTTGAATATAAATTGTACCGTGCTAATCGTACCACAAAGATTAATGCAGAGCATTTTGAAGCATTTGCTAGTTTAAATTATCCAGATTTAGCAGAAAGCGGAGTCCATTTAAAGGTTAATAACGAGTATTTGTTTAAACCAAATGCAAGAAAAGGCTTGGTGGTGCATAAAGCATTAGATTCTAATATTGCTTTAGTAAAGTTGTTTCCTGGTATTTCTAAAAACATATTAGAAAGTATTTTTAATACAGAAGGATTAAAAGGTGTTGTTCTAGAAACGTATGGCGCAGGAAACTGTTCTACAGAAGAGTGGTTTTTAGAGCTGCTAAAAGACACTGTAAATAAAGGTATTCCTATTATTAATGTGACACAATGTTCAGGCGGAAGTGTGTTAATGGGGCAGTATGAAACTAGTGAAAAGCTTAAAAGAATAGGTTTAATCTCCGGAAAAGACATCACAACAGAGGCTGCATTGTGTAAATTAATGTATTTACTAGGAGAAAATATATCTGCTAACTTATTCAAAACCATATATGAAACGGCGTTGCGAGGAGAAATGTCTTAAAATTAACCCATAAAATTTTAACTTATAGTTTTTTTTTTGTTATTTGCCCTACTGTAATTAGTAGTATTTACAGAGAGGTGGCCGAGTGGCTTAAGGCGCACGCTTGGAAAGCGTGTATGCGTTAATAGCGTATCGAGGGTTCGAATCCCTTTCTCTCTGCAAGAAATTTGAAACGGACGGATGTTTTATTGAAATGGTTTTTACGTTATAAAAAAGCCTTTAATTGACAAACATCTTAAACTTTTGGATTTTTTTGATAACTTTTAGTAGTAAAAAGCAAAACTTATTGGTTTTACTTCAGCTCTTTTTGTTATTTTTATTTTTAATTACAATTTTTTTATATCTTTAACACTTTAACTAATAAAATTAAGAACAACAAAATGAAAAGAATTTTTTCTATCCTAGCCATAGCGTGTATCATGGCATTCGGAACTGCAAATGCAACTACTAGTGCTGCAATGACTGCTGCAACTACTGTAGTACTTACACAAGACGATACAACTACTGCTGCTGCAACTGCAGACGAAAACTTAACGTTTCACCAAGAACTTAAAAAACGTTTTATTGAAGGTGGACCAGGTTTTATGGGTATTGTATTATTATGTTTAATTCTAGGATTAGCAATAGCTATCGAAAGAATTATCTTTTTAAATTTATCTACAACTAACTCTAAAAAGTTAACTCAAGATGTAGAAGATGCACTTCAATCAGGTGGTTTAGAAGCTGCTAAAGAAGTTTGTCGTAACACAAAAGGACCAGTTGCATCTATCTTTTACCAAGGTTTAGACAGAGCAGATGGAGACTTAGAGTCTGCTGAAAAAGCTGTTGTAGCTTATGGTGGAGTTCAAATGGGACAATTAGAGAAAAACGTATCTTGGATTTCTTTATTTATCGCATTAGCACCAATGTTAGGGTTCATGGGAACTGTAATTGGTATGATCCAAGCTTTCGATAAAATTGAAGCAGCTGGAGATATGCAACCATCATTAGTAGCAGGGGGTATTAAAGTAGCCTTATTAACTACTGTATTTGGACTTATTGTAGCAATTATATTACAAATTTTTTATAATTACATTATCGCTAAGATAGATAGTATTGTTAACGATATGGAAGACTCTTCTATTAACTTAATGGATATGTTATCTAAGTACAAGAAATAATTTACTCAATAACTAACTTTAAAAATTAAAGAATATGCACAAGATTTTAAAAATAGTTGCTTTAGTATTGAGTTTAGCTGGTATCGGAGTTTTAGTAAATATTATTGTAAAAGGAGATGAAACTATTAAAGCAATGGCTTTAGATGGTGACACTTCAGTTGTAGAGCCAATGGCTATTATAGCTTACATAACATTAGGACTAGTATTAGCATTTGTATTGTTTTTTATCTTAAAAAACTTATTTACAAGTGGTAAATCACTAAAAAGTACATTAATTGGTTTAGGTGCTTTTGCAGCTGTCCTTTTAATTGCTTATGTTGTTTCAGGAGGAGATACTAACATCTATAAATACAATGGATTAGTAGCATCAGAAGGCGAGTCTACAATGGTAGGTGCTGGATTAGTAGCATTTTACATCCTTATTTTAGGTGCAATTGCGACGATGTTTTTTTCAGGTATTAAAAAATTAATTAAATAATTATGGCAAAAAGATCAGCACCAGAAGTTAATGCCGGCTCTATGGCTGACATTGCCTTCTTATTATTAATATTCTTCTTAGTTACAACAACTATTGAAGTAGATTCTGGTATTAGTTCAAAACTGCCACCAGATATCCCACCACCAGAAACTGTTATTAAGCAGAAAAATATCTTTACTGTCGAGTTAAACAAGGACAACCAAATGTTGGTTGAAGAGGAGTTAATGGATGTCAAAGATTTAAAAGCAGCAGCTTTAGCGTTTATTGATAACGGTGGAGGAGAGAATGCAGCAAAGCAGAAATGTGATTATTGTAACGGTGCTAAAGACCCTGCGTCTTCAGATCACCCTGAAAAAGCAATTATCTCTATAACCCATTCTAGAGCTACAGATTACAATACGTTTATTGTAGCTTATGATCAATTGGTTAGTGCTTACACTGAATTAAGAGAACGTTTAGCGCAAAGGCTTTACAGACGTTCTTTTAAAGAAATGGAGTTGACTTATGATGATTCTAAATCACCTCAATTTAAAAGTGAAAAGTTAAAAGCTAAAATTGATAATATTAAGGACAAGTATCCTAGAATTATCTCTAAAGCAGAACCTAAATAATTTATTAAACTATGTCAAAATTCAAAAAAGAAGGCAGTAAAGAATTGCCAGCTATTTCTACAGCATCTCTACCGGATATTGTATTCATGCTATTATTCTTTTTTATGGTAGCTACCGTAATGAGAGACAGTAGTTTGAAAATTAAAAATAATTTACCGTCTGCTGCGGAAACTGAAAAATTAGGACAAAAAAACTTAATCATGTTTATATACGCTGGGAAACCAAGTGACCAATATAAAAGCATGGGTGAGGAACCTAAAATTCAATTAAACGATAAGTTTGCAGATATTAATGAAATTGCATCTTTTGTGGCTGCAGAGCGCGCATCTAAGCGTGAATCTGAAATACCACAATTAATTGCAGCTTTAAAAGTTGATAAAGAAACAAACATGGGTCTTGTATCAGATATCGAGCAACAATTACGTAAAGTAGGACAATTGAAAATTAATTATACTACTAAAAAAGGTAGTGGACTTAAATAAAAATTACTCTTAATTTTATAGCAAAAAGGTGTTTTGAATTTTCAAAACACCTTTTGTTTTTTTATATCTTTATGGTAAAGGATTTATCTATAGTTGCAAAACTAGATTATGTTTGTTCTGTTAGTTAATTCTGATTATTATTTGCATTTGTTTTACGTATGAAATACATAATATTTTTATTTGCGGTTTTATTTTTTGCACCAACTAGTTTTGCTCAGGAAGCAGTGGGTTACCAATCCGTTGTTGATTCGCTTTACAGAGAGGATCAATTTTATTTGGGTATAACGTATAACCTTTTGGGTAACAAACCAGCTGAGGTCTCTCAAAATTCATTCTCAAGTGGTATTCACATGGGAGTTATAAGAGACATGCCGATAAATAAAAATAGAAACAAAGCTATTGGAGTAGGTTTAGGATTGTCTTTTAATTCTTATAATCAAGACTTATTGATTTCAGAGAGTAATGGAGTAACATCATTCTCGGTACTTGATGAAGACGAAACAAGCTATTCTAAAAATAAATTTTACACTTATATAGTAGAAATGCCTATTCAATATAGATGGAGGACATCTACGCCAACTGAATATAGCTTTTGGAGAATTTATACTGGTTTTAAAATGGGATATGTGTTTGCCAACGGAACTAAATATTTAGGAGATCCTGAAGATATCAAATTGACTAATTCCGATGCTTTTACTAAGCTTCAGTATGGATTAACGTTGAGTGCTGGTTACAATACGTGGAATTTTTACCTGTACTATGGATTGAATACGATGTTTGATAATCAAACTATAGATTCTAAGTCTTTAGATATGTCTTCAATCAAGGTTGGTTTAATGTTTTATATTTTATAACCAATACTTTAATACTATTATTTGCGGTATAATCCCAATTAGTAATCCTGCTATTAACTCTTTAGGTGTGTGTGCTTCCAGATATAATCTAGATGTCGCTACTGCACCTGTAATTATTGCAAACAAGGCTAAGCTGCCATTTATATTGATACTAAAATGTATCGCAAACGCAACAAAAAACATAAATACACCACCTGTAGCAATTAAATGTATACTGGCCTTAAATTTTAATAGTGCTAGTGCAAGGCAAGTTAAGTTTGATAGTAGTACGGCTACAAAAAAGTAGTGTAACTCTACTATTTGATTTTCTGGAAATACACGGTATATAATTAAACTTACAATAACGCAATTAACAACCAAAGGTATAATACGTTCTTTAGTTGTTTTTAAATGTATAGTCTCCGTTTTACCTAATGTTTTTAATAGAAAATAAACCATTATAGGTAACACTACAGAAAGTATAGTTATGGAAACTAACTTAGCATATACAAACGGTTCTGGACTAAAACGTGGTGATTTTGTAAAATAGAAATGAATTGCCAATAAAGGCATTATTATAGGATGAAAAACAACCGATATGCTTTTAATTATCCATTTCATTTTAAATAGGTATTGAGCTGTTTGTAAGTGTTAATGTTTAGTAATTGATAACATTAGATTTTCTTACGTAATCTAGCAACAGGTATGTCTAGTTGTTCTCTATATTTAGCAACAGTACGGCGCGCAATAGGATACCCTTTTTCTTTTAATATTTTTGCTAATGCAGCATCTGTTAAAGGCTTTTTCTTGCTTTCTTCTTCAATAACAGTTTCTAATATTTTTTTGATTTCTCTTGTAGATACTTCCTCTCCTTGATCATTAGTCATTGATTCAGAGAAAAATTCTTTAATCAATTTTGTACCATATGGTGTGTCAACATACTTACTGTTTGCAACACGCGAGACTGTAGAGACATCCATTTCTATCTCGTCAGCGATATCTTTAAGAATCATAGGTCTTAAATTACGCTCATCACCGGTTAGAAAGAACTCTTTTTGGTAATTCATAATAGAACTCATAGTAACAAATAAAGTCTGTTGACGCTGCTTAATAGCGTCTATAAACCATTTTGCTGCGTCTAGTTTTTGTTTGATAAACATAACCGCATCTTTTTGCGACTTAGATTTGTCTTTACTTTCTTTGTAACCTTTAAGCATGTTATTATACTCTCTAGATACATGCAGTTCTGGTGCATTACGACCATTTAATGTTAGTTCTAATTGGCCATCTACTATTTTTATTGCAAAATCAGGTACGACGTGTTCTACAATTCTATTGTTACCTGCGTATGATCCTCCTGGTTTTGGATTTAGACGTTCAATTTCGTGAATGGCATCTTTTAATTGAATTTCAGTAATATCAAATTTCTGCATTAATTTTTTGTAATGCTTTTTTGTAAACTGATCAAATGCATTATCTATAATGTCTGTGGCTAATTGTACATCTGGTTGTTTCTCTTTTCTATGTAATTGTATACTTAGACATTCTTGAAGGTTTCTTGCACCAACACCAGCGGGATCTAATTGATGTACTATTTTTAAGACTTTGCCAACTTTTTCTTCATCTGTATACACACTTTGCGTAAATGCTAAGTCGTCTACAATATCACTTAATACACGACGGATATATCCGCTCTCATCAACACTACCTACTAAAAACTCGGCAATATCACGTTCGTCATCAGACAAGCGGTACGTATTTAATTGGTTTACTAAATGTTGCGTAAAAGATGTTCCGGCAGCATAAGGGACACTTTTTTCTTCATCATCCGCGCTGTAATTGTTTACGCTTGTGCGGTAATCTGGTATTTCGTCATCGCTTAAATAATCATCTACATTAATATCTCCAGCATCTATTGTTTCGTTATCATCAAAGTCATCTTGAGTATTATCCAGATCGTTATCAAACTCGTCAACATTTTCTTCCTTCCCAGTATCTAATGCAGGGTTTTCTTCTAACTCTTGCTTTAAACGTTGTTCAAATGCTTGCGTTGGCAACTGTATCAATTTCATTAATTGAATTTGTTGTGGCGACAACTTTTGCGATAATTTGAACTGTAAATATTGTTTAAGCATGATTTGTTTTAGAATTAGGATAAAAATAAAAAAAACAATCTACATTTTTGATTTTAGTAGATTGTTTTAATATATAATTTTATTAATTAGATAAACGGTTTTGTTTCATAGTTTATCTAAGCTAGTTTAAAACTCAGCATTTTGAGGTGTTCTAGGGTAAGGTATTACATCTCTGATGTTTCCCATTCCTGTTGCAAACATTACTAAACGTTCAAAACCTAAACCAAAACCAGAGTGTACTGCAGTTCCGTATTTACGTAAATCTAAGTACCACCATAATTCTTCTTCAGGAATATCTAGTACAGCCATTTTTTCTTTTAAAACGTCAAGACGTTCTTCACGTTGCGATCCTCCTACTATTTCTCCAATACCTGGAAATAAAATATCCATAGCTCTTACCGTTTTTCCATCTTCGTTTAAACGCATGTAAAAAGCTTTGATATTTGCTGGGTAATCAAATAATATTACAGGACATTTAAAATGCTTTTCTACTAAAAAGCGTTCGTGTTCTGATTGTAAATCTGCACCCCATTCTTCAATAATATAATTGAATTTTTTCTTCTTGTTAGGCTTAGAGTTTCTTAAAATATCAATAGCTTCAGTATAACTAACGCGTTTGAAGTTGTTTTCTGTTACAAACTTTAATTTCTCGATTAAAGATAATTCGCTACGCTCTGCTTGAGGCTTCGTTTTTTCTTCATCTAAAAGACGCTTGTCTAAAAACTCTAAATCGTCTGCATTATGTTCTAATACATAAGAAATAACCGATTTCATAAAGTCTTCAGCTAAATCCATATTACCCGCTAAGTCCATAAAAGCAACCTCAGGTTCAATCATCCAAAATTCTGATAAATGACGTGATGTGTTTGAGTTTTCTGCTCTAAATGTTGGTCCAAAAGTATATACTTTACCTAAAGACATGGCGTATGTTTCTGCTTCTAATTGACCAGAAACAGTAAGGTTTGTGTCTTTTCCAAAAAAGTTTTTAGTTTGGTCTACGCTACCATCTTCGGTTAATGGTGGATTTTTTTGATCTAAAGTACTTACTCTAAACATTTCTCCTGCTCCTTCTGCATCACTACCTGTTATTATTGGCGTGTGCATGTAGTAAAACCCATTGTCGTTAAAGTATTTATGTACCGCAAAAGATAATGCAGATCGTAAACGCATAACTGCACTAAACGTACTTGTACGCGTACGTAAATGTGCATTTTCTCTTAAAAACTCAAAACTGTGTTTTTTAGGTTGAATTGGATATGTTTCTGGATCAGAATCTCCTAAAATTTCAATTTTAGTTACTGTTACTTCAACAGATTGTCCTTTTCCTTGACTTTCTACAAGTTCTCCTGTTATGGAAACTGCAGCACCTGTTGTAATACGTTTTAATAGTGCTTCGTCTGTGTTTTCAAAATCGACTACACATTGGATATTATGTAATGTTGAACCGTCATTTAAAGCAATAAATCTATTGGCTCTAAAGGTACGAACCCAACCTTTTATTTGTATTTCTTGTAATTTGGTTTCTTTAAGTAAAGTGGCTACTGTAAATGATTTCATTTTTAAAAAATTTAATTAAAAATAGAGTGTTCTCTTTTATTTTTCTTCGGAAACAGATGTGTTTTCATCATCATCGTCTCGTGGTATAATATTAATTGTTGGCTCTTTTAATACTTGTTTATTGGCAATGCTTCGTTCTAAAGATAATAATAACGATGGTAATAAAAGTAAGTTAGATAACATCGCAAATAACAGTGTTACTGATACTAATGCACCTAATGCTACTGTACCTCCAAAACTTGAAATTATAAATACAGAAAATCCGAAAAACAATACTATAGATGTATAAAACATACTAACACCTGTTTCGCGTAAAGCGCCATAAACAGATTTTTTTATTTTCCAATTATTGGCCTGTAATTCTTGTCTGTACTTTGCCAAAAAGTGAATGGTGTCATCCACAGATATTCCAAATGCAATACTAAAGACTAATATGGTTGAAGGTTTTATTGGCACACCAATGTAACCCATTAATCCAGCAGTTACGACTAACGGTAATAAGTTTGGAATTAATGACACAACTATCATTCTAAACGATCGAAACATATATGCCATAAATAGCGAAATTAAAATAACTGCTAAAGACAATGATATGGCTAGATTTTTTACTAGATATTTTGTTCCTTTTTGAAAAACTAATGCTTTACCAGTCATGGTTACATTGTACTGCTCTTCGGGAAATACATTAGTAATTTTATCTTGTAAATTTTCCTGAATACGCTCCATTTTGTCAGTCCCAATATCTTTCATAAAGGTGGTGATACGCGCATATTGTCCAGTACTATCAACAAAGTTTTTTAGTAAATCGACATTTGAAGTCGAGTTTTTAGCATAGGATAATATAAAGTTATTTTCCATACTAGTTGGTAATTGGTAGTATTTTGGATTACCGTTATAGTAAGCTTGCTTAGAATATTTTACTAATCCTACAATTGAAATAGGCTTAGAAAATTCAGGAGTCTCGTTTATAAACTCTTCAATTTTATTCATTCGTTTTAAGGTAGCCAATTTCATAACGCCTTGCTTACGCTTGGTGTCAATCATTATTTCTAAAGGCATGATACCATCAAATTCTTCTTCAAAAAATCTGATATCTTGAAAAAATTCTGCTTTTTTAGGCATGTCTTCTATCAGACTTCCAGATATTTTTATTTGAAAAATACCAATCAAGCATACAATTAGTAAAACAATAGAAGTAATATAAATAGTAATACGTTTGTCTTTTACCATACGTACTGTCCAGTTTACAAAACCACCAATCCAACGCTTGTTTAGATGTTCTAAATGGCGCTCTTTAGGATAAGGTAAAAAGGTGTAAATTATTGGTATAATTAAAAGACACAATACAAAAATAGCAAGTATGCTTAGTGAGGCAACAACACCAAACTCTTTAAGTAATGTGCTTTCCGTTAGGATAAATGTAGCAAAACCAGAAGCAGTAGTTACGTTTGTCATTAATGTGGCATTACCAACTTTGGTAATAACACGTTGTAAACTTTTTACTTTATTACCATGCGACTTGACCTCGTGTTGGTATTTGTTTATTAAGAATATACAATTTGGGATTCCGATAACAATTATTAATGGCGGAATTAAGGCTGTTAGTACTGTGATTTCATACCTAAGCATCCCTAGGATTCCTAACGTCCACATTACACCAATGCAAACAACAACTAATGATATTAGTGTGGCTCTAAATGATCTGAAAAATAAAAAGAAAATTAATGAGGTGACTAATAACGCAGCAAGAACAAATAGATTAATCTCATCTACTATATTTTGAGCATTAAGTGTTCTAATATAAGGCATTCCAGAAACTCTAACATCTAAGCCTTCTGCTTTTTCAAAAGCCTCTATTTTTTTGACTAGATTGTCTACTATAAAGTCTTTTCTTGCAGGTGTATTAACTATATCTTTTTTTAAGTATATGGCTGTTCTAACCGTTTTGGTTTCTTTATTAAATAAAAAGTTATCGTAAAAAGGATATTGGTTAAATAGCTGGTCTTGCAGTTTTTCGATTTCTGCTATAGATGAAACCGAATCTTTTATAAACGGTTCTAGCGTAAATTTTTCGTGTTCTTGATCTTTTACTAATTTTTGTAGGTCTTTTATTGAAACTACTGTTTCAACTTCTGGTGCGTTTCTAAAACTATCAGAAAGGGCATTCCAGGCATTTAACTTTTCTACGGTAAATAGTGTCGTGTCCTTGACACCTAAGACCACCAGGTTACCTTCTTCTCCAAAGACTTTTAAAAAGTCGTTGTAAGTTATATTTACTTCATGGTCGTCAGGAAGTAGGTTGGCTTCACTATACGTAAAACGCATATACTTCCATTGTGTACTAAAAAGTATAGTAACGACAACTACTCCAAGAAGAATAGTTATTTTGTTGCGCAAAATTAATCTTGCTACAACGTCCCAGAAATTTGCTGAAAATAGTTTAAACATAATGCTCTAAAAAACGGAGCAAAGGTATATAAAACCATTGTATTTAGTAAGACAAATTTAGTTTTATAATGTAATATTAAAAGTGAATTTTATTGCGATATTATCTTCTTCGTTAGGTAAGTGATAAGCACCATATCTGTAAGTCCCGCTTAGTCCAAATCCGAATAGTAATTTGTTAATCTCAAAGCCACTTTCTGTGTATCCATGATTTAGCGTACCAAAATTTACGTTTTCATGTCTAGATATATTATTCATGTTACCTAGTGCGTAACGCGTAACTAGCACTAGTTGTGGATTAAAGTGTTTAGCTATGGCAAAAGGTTTTACATAATGTTTAACAACAAGTGTAGAGAATCTGTCCGAGAAAAACTCGTTAAAATACATGGTTTCAAAACTGTTTATACCAGCTACAGAAAATCGTTGCAGAATGGTTTCTTTAGTAATGTTGTTAGGGTAGGCATGATAGAGATGCGTTAAAGGCGTGTTTCCATGTGCTATACCGGCAGATAAAGTCCCTATGGTGTAAGAGTGTTTGTTGTGTTTTATTTTATGAATGGTTCTAAAATCTAACTTAGAAAAATTAAAGTCCGCGTTAAGTACATCTCTAAAACTTTTGGTGTATTGTAATGTAAATTTTGGATACCCTTCATTTTTTATAGTGGCGCCTTCTTTATTTTTTTCGCTAGTATTGAATGGATCCCATTGCAATGCCATTTTTGCGGTTGTAGTTTCAAAACCGCTATACTTTTGTCCATTAAGATTATAGTTATAAGCATAAGTTGGTCTTATGTTGCTTATTGCTAATTCGGTTTTTGTGTATAGTTCTGGGGTGATCTCATGTTCTAAAGATATAGAGGAAGTGATATGTTTATGAAATAAATCTATGTTTAGTAATCGCGGTTCGAAAAAAGAAAACGATCGGGTATCTGTTATAAAGGCAGAACTTCCCGTTTCTTTTAAATCGTCAACATAAGAAATGTTAAACCAAGTTTTGGTGTCTTTGTTGATCCTAAATCCACCACCTATTTTGTATTTAAAACTATCGTCTTTAAATCCGTAAACTAAGTAAGAATCAATTCTGTATTTTTCTGAAAATTTATCGTTTGTAATTCCGCCTAAACCTGTTCTAAATCCTTCGTATTGGTTAAATTTAATTAGGTAACGCAAATCAAAATTCCATATTTTGGTAGGAAAAAAACCATTTCCAATTTGCTTTAAAAGTTCTCCGGATTTTGTAGAATCACTTACTTTTAAATTGTTACCCTCAGGATCCTGCGCGTAACTAGAAGTTATACTAAAAAAGCTTAATATAACTAGACAGTAGTTAAGCTTTAGTAATTTATAGTGCTGCATTTATTGCTTTGGTAAGTACCGTTTTTATATTGGTTCTATAACCTATTTCTTTAGCTACAATTTGTCCTTCTTTATCAATAACGATTGATGTAGGATAGCTTTGAACGCCATACATGGTAATAACGTCATTGGCATTAGATGCGATTGTAAAGTTGAAATCTGAATCTTTTAAAAACTGTTCTACTAAATCTTTAGAATTAAAAGTGATAGCCAAAAACTTAACTTTTTTATCCTTGAAGTTAGTCTTTAGTTTGTTTAGTTCTGGCATTTCTTTAATACAAGGTCCGCATTTAGTAAACCAAAAATTAAGTACCACAACATGTCCCTTTAGTTCAGATAATTTAATGGTGTTTCCGTCTAAATCTGTGGTAATAAAGTCTAACGCTTTTTCGCCTTTAGTAAAATTAGCTTCAGGATTTTTAGCTATAACATTGTTAGCCGCTTTAACACGTTTAAATACAATCGATTTTATGGCTTTGTTTTGATCTACGTAAAATAAGGGTTTGTAGTCAGAGTTAGTCATTAATTGTACTTGCGACATTGGTAAAAGTTTACCTTTTTCGTTGTACAATAATACATCTGGAGTAATTGCTATCTCCATAGTTTTTACTTCCTCATCGGATAAAAGACGTTGGTCTGAAGGTAAAAACTTATAGTCTTGTGCTTGTAGTAAGCCAAAACATAAAAATGCCAATAAGAAAGCAATAGATTTTAAAAACTTCATAAGTATTAATTTAAATACTAAAACGTTTAATTTTAATAAAAGTTATAAAAAAAGCGACTAATTAGTCGCTTTTAAGATTATACTGTCATGATCTCAGTTTCTTTACTAGAAAGCAGTTCTTCAATTTTCTTAACGTATTTATCCGTTAATGCTTGTACATCTGCTTCTGCGTTTTTCTGAATATCTTCAGAAGCATCTTCCGTTTTCTTAATATCGTTGTTTGCATCTTTACGTGCACTTCTTATACCAACTTTAGCATCTTCAGATTCTACTTTTGCTTGCTTAGCAAGTTCACGTCTACGCTCTTCAGTTAATGGTGGTACACTAATAATTAATAAATCACCATTATTCATTGGGTTAAAACCAAGATTGGCAATCATAATTGCTTTTTCTATAGCTTGAAGCATGTTTTTTTCCCAAGGCTGTACTGTAATTGTACGACCATCAGGTGTGTTAACGTTGGCAACTTGACTTAATGGTGTCTGCGACCCATAATAATCAACCATAACACTTCCTAACATGGCAGGACTTGCTTTTCCAGCCCTAATGTTTACAAATTGTTTTTCAAGATGCTTAATGGCTTTTTCCATTGCTTCTTTTGTGCTGTCTATTATAAATGTAATGTCTTCGTTCATGGTAATGTGATTTAATACTTATTGACTTTCAAAAAGCGAGCCAATTTTAAACGTAATATAGTATTCTAATTATAAACTTACTTGTGTTCCTATTTTTTCTCCTGACACTACTTTCATTAAATTCCCTTTTGTATTCATATCAAATACAATAATTGGAAGGTCATTTTCTTGACTTAATGTAAATGCTGTAGTATCCATTACTTTTAGACCTTTACGTAAAACGTCATCAAAAGTGATGTGATCAAATTTAATAGCTGCGCTATCTTTTTCTGGATCTGTATTATAAATACCGTCTACACGTGTTCCTTTTAAAATAACATCAGCTTCAATCTCAATAGCTCTTAAAACCGCAGCAGAATCTGTAGTAAAATAAGGATTACCTGTTCCACCTCCAAAAATAACAACACGTCCTTTGCGTAAATGGCTCATTGCTTTTCTACGGATAAAAGGTTCTGCGACTTCGTTAATTTTAATGGCAGTTTGTAATCTAGTTTTAATGTCAGCATCTTCTAGTGCTTGCTGTAAAGCTAAACCGTTAATAACGGTTGCAAGCATTCCCATATGGTCACCTTGTACACGATCCATTCCATTCATAGCCCCAGCCACACCTCTAAAAATGTTTCCGCCACCAATAACTATGGCTACTTCAACACCTTTTTCTGTAACTGCTTTAATTTCTTGAGCATATTCAGAAAGGCGTTCTGGATCTATACCATATTGACGGTTTCCCATTAGGGCTTCACCTGATAATTTTAGGAGTATGCGTTTATATTTCATGTGTGTGTTATATTGTTTTTAGCTGGTGACATGTTACTTCCGGCTTGTACTTCTCTTGTTTATAAGAATAGTGCATTATTGAAGTTTTATAAGTCGTACTGAAAGTTTAGCAAAGCTAAGTGTTTTTATGCATAAAAAAAACCACTAACTCTAAAAATAGAGTAGTGGTTTTAAATATGTATAATTATTTTTAAATTTTTCGCTTACGCGGAAATAAAAAATAGTTAGTCTATCCTAAAGATACACGTTTGAAATCTGTTACAGTAACATTTTTAGTTGCTACGTAAGCTTCAACAGTTACTTTTTCGTCTTTAATAAAACGTTGATCTAATAAACATTGTTCTTGATCTAAAGTTGTGTTGTCAGAGATGAAACGGTCCATTTTACCAGGTAAAATTTTGTCCCAAATTTGTTCTGGCTTACCTTCAGCTTTTAATTCTGCTTTAGCAGCTTCTTCAGCTTGAGTAATAACTTCAGGAGTTAATTGAGACATAGAAATGTACTGAGGTACATTTTTTAATGTTTTTCCTAAACGTCCTAATTCGATGTTATCTTTTTCAATTACGGCAATTCTAGCTTCAGTTTCTGAGGCAACAAATGCAGGGTCAAAATCTTTGTATGATAATGAAGTTGCTCCCATAGAAGCTACTTGCATTGCTACGTCTTTACCAACAGTTTCTTCTTTTTCAGATAAACCAACTAAAGCACCAATTTTGTTAATGTGAACGTAAGAACCAACATAAGGAGCTTCTAATCTTTCAAAAGCGTTGATTTCTAATTTTTCACCTACTACACCAGTTTGTTCAACTAATTTTTCTGCAACTGTCATACCTCCAAAGTCTGCAGCTAAGAAGTCTTCTTTGTTATCAAAGTTAAGTGCGATGTCTGCGAATTGACCTGCTAATGCTAAAAATGATTCATTTTTACCAACAAAATCAGTTTCACATCCTAATACGATTGCAACACCTACAGTGTTGTCAGCGTTAATTCTTACTGCAGCAGCACCTTCAGAAGAATCTCTGTCAGCTCTTTTTTCTGCTACTTTTTGACCTTTTTTACGTAAAACGTCAATTGCTTTGTCAAAATCACCACCTGCTTCAACTAATGCTTTTTTGCAGTCCATCATTCCTGCTCCAGTAGCTTTTCTTAGTTCGTTTACTTGTGCTGCTGAAATTTTTACTTCGCTCATAATAAGTATAATTTAAAAAAAGTCGTTTAATTATTTTTCAACAAAGAAAAGAATCAAACGACTTATTAGTGTTTTGTAAATGTTATTTTATTCTTCTTCGTCTTTAGCTACTACTGCTTTTTTAGGTGCTGCTTTTTTCTCTACTTTAGCTGCATCTTTACTAGCTTTAGCTGCTTCCTTGTCTGCTTTTTCTGCTTTACGTTCGTTTAATCCTGCAGATACAGCATCAATTACGTGCGTTAAGATTTTGTCAATTGATTTTGAAGCATCATCATTTGCTGGTATTACGTAATCTACTTGACGTGGATCAGAGTTAGTATCTACCATTGCAAAAATTGGAATGTTTAATTTTTGAGCTTCTTTAATCGCGATATGCTCACGTTTAATATCAACAACAAATAAAGCACCAGGTAAACGCGTCATGTCTACGATAGAACCTAAGTTTTTCTCTAACTTAGCTCTTAAACGATCAACTTGTAAACGTTCTTTTTTAGATAACGTTAAAAACGTACCGTCTTTCTTCATTCTATCAATAGTAGCCATCTTTTTGATTGCCTTACGGATAGTAACAAAGTTAGTTAGCATTCCACCAGGCCATCTTTCAGTAATGAAAGGCATGTTAATGCTACCTGCTTTTTCTGCTACGATATCTTTTGCTTGCTTTTTTGTTGCAACAAATAAAATCTTACGACCTGAAGCTGCAATTTTTGCTAATGCATCTCCAGCTTCTTCGATTTTAGCTGCTGTTTTATATAGATTGATTATATGGATACCGTTACGCTCCATATAAACGTAAGGTGCCATATTTGGATCCCACTTACGTGTAAGGTGACCGAAATGTACACCTGCTTCAAGTAATTCTTTTACTTCTACTGCCATTTTGTAATAGTTTACGTTCTTGTGAATTAGCAATAATTAAGTGGTCATTTATAAATAAATTCGCCTTAATTATTTAGATGCTAGACTAAATCCTGTGTATTTTGTTTTTAAAGACACTAGGACAACAATAACTGTGTTTATACTGATTTTACATCAGTACCTTTTAATTTAGTTTGAATATGAACAAGAATCTGTAAAACAAATTTTGTACATGATTCTGGATATTAACGTTTAGAGAATTGGAATTTCTTACGCGCTTTTTTCTGTCCGAATTTTTTACGCTCAACCATTCTTGGGTCTCTTGTCATTAATCCTTCAGGTTTCAATACTAATCTGTTTTCTGGATCGATTTCGCACATTGCACGAGAGATCGCTAAACGGATAGCTTCTGCTTGACCTGTAATACCACCACCAAATACGTTTACTTTAATATCAAATACACCTTCATTCTCTGTTAAAGCTAATGGTTGGTTTACTTTGTATTGTAAAGTTGCAGTATCGAAGTAGTCTTTAATGTCTTTTTTGTTAATCGTAATATTACCTTTTCCTTCAGATAGGTAAACACGAGCAACTGCGGTCTTACGACGACCAATTTTGTGAATTACTTCCATTACTTGAATTCGTTTAAGTTAATTACTGTTGGCTTTTGCGCTTCATGAGCATGAGCTGTACCAACAACAACATTTAAATTACGGAATAATGCTGCACCTAATTTGTTTTTAGGTAACATTCCTTTTACTGATTTTTCTACTAACCTTGCTGGATCTTTTCCGAACATTTCTGTAGCAGTTAAACTTCTTTGTCCACCTGGGTAACCTGTGTGACGAATGTACGTTTTGTCATTCCACTTGTTTCCTGATAAGTTGATTTTTTCTGCATTGATAACAATTACGTTATCTCCACAATCAACATGCGGTGTGAAGCTAGGCTTGTGCTTTCCTCTAATTAGTTTTGCAACTTTAGAAGACAAACGCCCTAATGTTTGACCTTCTGCATCTACTAAAACCCACTGCTTATCTACAGTAGCTTTGTTTGCTGAAATCGTTTTGTAGCTTATTGTGTCCACGTTATTAATTATTTTTTATTAAACATTCCTCTCTCAAAAAGAGTTTGCAAATTTACGATTATATATTTGATTACCAAATAGTGATGCAACTTTTATTTAATAAGTCTGTTGATATCTTTTGGGCAATCTTAAACTGTTGATACTATATTATGTAAAGTTGCTAATCTTTATATTGGTATAAGCTAACAACGTTTTTGAAAGGTGTTTTATTTTTACGTTTTAATTTTATTTGATCTCTAAACGTCTACCTTTTGTAAATAATTCGAAAATTATTATCGCATACACTACTAAATACTCGGCGCCAATGATCCATAAATTCTCTGTATTATCGGCGTTGGCGTATGCCAAATAACTTATAATAACTATAAAGCTCCAAACTATTGCGTATTTATAATTTGTAAATACGGATAGTAATAAGATAGACGCGATGTACCAAGGGTGAACTGTAGTACTTAGCAGTAAGTATATTGTAAAAGCAATTAGCATACTTTTTACTAAGGTACTAAATACTTGGTTTTTTCTAAATAGTGCAAGGCACCAGATAGATGTAAATATTATGACAGGTAATATTTTACCTATTATTGCTATTTGATTATAGCCTGTTATAAAATAACCAACTTCTCTTGCTAAATAATAGAGGCTTGCGTTAAACTCGAAATTACCAAACCATAACCCTACAGTTTTAGAATAGTTATTTATAAACGTCATTGAGAAAAACGGTGCAAATAACAAAAGTGTTGCTGTCCCTATTATTAAATAAAAGCTAATTAGTTTTTTCAAATCTATTTTAGCGTGATTTTCTTTAAGCCTAAACCATTTTATAAATAATGGTAAAAATAGTAACGGGACTAATTTTGTCGAAATAGATAACGCAAAGACAACTGCAGCCCATTGCCATTTGTTTTTATGTAATAAGTATAAACTTAGGATTAAGAAGAATAACATTACACCTTCAAAATGTAAATTACCTGTTAGTTCTATTATAATAAATGGGTTTAAGATGTACCAGAATATTTTATGTTGGGATAGTCCGAGTCTTTTTAATAGCTTGGCACCAAAATAAAGGGTTCCGATATCTGCTGCTATTATTATAAGTCTTAATCCTATTACTGATCCTAATATGTTTGATGAAGAGAATAGATTGGCTACAATAAAAAGTAGTTGGTTTATGGGAGGGTAATTGGAGTAGTGGCTGGCATTAAGCTCTTGCATGCCTACTACTAGTTGTTGCGCTTGGCTTATTGGATACTCTCCTAATGTTATAAAACTTGCAGGTGTATGCAAGTAAGGATTAAATCCTTGCAATATCATACGTCCGTCCCAAATAAAACGGTAAAAATCTTGTGATAGATTAGGTATGGCTAGCAAAAATACTAATCTACTTATTATTGCAATACCAACTAAAAGGGTAAAGTTGTCTTTATTGTTGTTTACTATTTTAAGGAATAATCCAAATAATACAATATAAATGGAGATTAGATTGGTGTGGTCTGTTCTAGCTAAATCATAAGCAAATACACCGTACAGGCAAAAACTAGCTAGTATTAGCAGTAGTGTTAATTTGTTAGTTTTTAAAAAGAATGTATTAAGCATGATGCGTCCTGCGTTAGCGGTTGAAATGGCATCCTTTTTTGCGATATTGTAAAACAAGTCTTTGCTATTTACCAAGGGTTTGCTTTATAAAATAGTTTTAAATGAAAGCAAAACTGTATCGCAGAAAAGATATAATGGAAGACGCGACCCTTGTGGTAACGCCCAAAATATTAGGCTTTAGAGGTTAGTGATTTGAAAAACACAAATCCAAATCCTATGGTTAACATTAAGTGAAAAGGGAATAAACCAAAGTCTCCACCCTTATCTCCAACCACAAAAGCACTGTACATACCAAACGCAAAGTATAGCATTAATGCACCTTCAAAAATAACATTAATAGATATGTTTTTACGTAAATATTTATTGCCTTTCCAACTGTCTTTTATTGTACTAATATTAAATTTTGGAGTACGTACAAACTCACTACGCTTACCAATATGACCTTCTAATACTGCAATAGAGTTGTGTAAAGAAAAGCCCATTGCTATCGAGAAAAAGGTAAAAAATAGTGCGATATATTTTAAAAAGTCTTTGAAAGTATTACCATGACTTTGCTTGTACATAACCCAATAACATACAAAAAAGATAATTGTACTAACCACAAAAAAGCTCATCACATAAAAGTATGGTCTTAGGTGTGCATATTCGTTTTTAATGTATAACATCGGGATACTTAAAATACCAACTATTAGTACGTTTAAAAACATAGTACTATTTAATAAGTGTAATAACCCGTGAAGTTTAGTTTTAGCAGAAATGTTTTTACTTTTAACGACGCGTCCAAACATTTTTTGGAAGTTTTCTGCACCACCTTTGTTCCATCTAAACTGTTGTGATCTTGCTGCGCTAATTACCACAGGAAGTTCTGCAGGTGTCTCTACATCTTCTAAGTACTTGAATTTCCAGTTTTTAAGCTGCGCTCTGTAACTTAAATCTAAATCCTCTGTCAATGTATCACCTTCCCAATTACCAGCATCTAAGACGCAGGTTTTACGCCATACACCAGCGGTACCGTTAAAGTTTATAAAATGTCCTTTACTGCTACGTCCAACTTGCTCTAAAGTAAAGTGTGCGTCTAAAGCAAAGGCTTGTATTTTTGTTAGTGTGGAATAGTCTCTGTTAATGTGTCCCCAGCGTGTTTGAACCACACCAATTTCTGGATCTTTAAAAAACGGAATGGTTTTTTTAAGCCAATTTGGTTCTGGTAAAAAATCGGCATCAAAAATAGCAATGTATTCTCCTTTTGCTATTTCTAAACCTTCTTTTAAAGCACCTGCTTTAAAACCTTGTCTGTTGGTTCTAGTAATATGGACAATGTCTAATCCTTGTGCTTTTAATTGGTCTACATGTGCTTTTGTAGTGGCAACGGTCTCATCTGTAGAGTCGTCTAAAACTTGTATCTCTAATTTGTCTTTTGGATAGTCCATTAAGGCTATGTTGTCCAATAGACGATCCATAACATACAACTCGTTATAAACGGGAAGTTGAATAGTTACTAGTGGAATTTCTTCCGAGTTATTAAAGTTGAATTTTGGTCCGTTTTCTTCTTTCTTTTTTGCTGCTAGGTAATTAAACAAAAGGTTTAATTGTGCCAAGGCATACATAAAGATAAGAACTAGCGCAATGCTATAAATAATAATGGTAATGGTTTCGAGAATCACTTTTTAAAACTGTATTTAAAAATCCACGTTAGTATTTTAACGCCAGCAAATATACTACCTTTTATTGTTCCTGAAACTTTTGAGACACCAATTCTATTTCTGTAGTTTACAGGAACTTCTATATAGCTTAATTTTTGCTTTAATACTTTAAGTTGCATTTCTACTGTCCAGCCATAGGTTTTGTCTTCCATATTCAGCGCCAGTAGTTTATCATATTTAATGGCTCTAAATGGTCCTAAGTCTGAAAATTTAGCACCAAAAAAAAGTGACATTAAGGTTGTTGCTAACCAATTACCAAACACTTGTTGTGGCATCATACTGCCTTCTTCTCTTAAGTTTTTAACACGTGCTCCAATAACAAAGTCTATGTTTTGATCTATAATAGGTGCTACAATTTTGGTTAACTCTTCAGGGAAATCACTATAATCTCCATCTAAAAACACCACAATGTCAGGTTTACTATCTTGTTTAGCGATATAATCCATACCTTTTAAACAGGCGTAACCATAACCTTTATTACTTTCTTGTAACACAGTTGCACCTGCGTTTTTAGCATTAGCCTCTGTTAAATCTGTCGAGTTGTTGCTAACCACAATCACCTCGTCCACTATAGAAGGTATATCTTTAATTACATGTGCAATCGAGTCTTGCTCGTTATAGGCAGGAATGATGACTTTTATTTTGGTCATTTAAGGTCGCTTAATTTATTTTCTTTTTTGAAGGACTTTAAATCGGTCCATTCTTTTATTTTTTGTCCTGCTTTGTATTTTACAGCAGATATCAACGCTTCGTTTTTATACATTAGACAATACCCGTTTTTTTGGTTGTCTTTGAGTTGGCATTTATGATTTATTTTTTCGTTGTCATCATAAAACAACCACCATTTTACCTTTTTATCGGTTAGATAATGGCCTTCCTTTTCTTTTTTACCGCTTTCGCGGAAATATTGCCAGTAGCCAACTTTTAGGTTTTGGTTAAAGCTTCCAAATTTAGATATTACTGCGTTGTTATGATAGAATTTCCAGAATTTATTTTTTAAACCATTAAGATAATTCCCTTCGCTTTTGCTTTTAGTATTGTCGTGATATGTTTTCCAATAGCCCGTTTTAGCGCCATTTATATAACGTCCTTGACTTTTTAAATTGGTGTTTTTATGGTATGTTTTCCAATAGCCATTAGCGTTATTATTGGTGTAATTACCTTCTTTTTCTAAGGTGTTACTTTCAAAATAGTACTTCCAATACTCGGTTTTTAAATCAGATGCAAAACGTCCTTTTGCTTTTACTATGTTGTTATCATGAAAAAATATCCAGAAATCTGTTTTTAGATTGTTTTTGTAATTTCCTTTTTTTTCAACATTTCCGTTTGGATAATAATAGATCCAAAAATCGGTTTTGTTATTGTCAATAGTCCATCCTTTGGATTGTATGTTGCCATTATCAAAGTATGTGGTGACATAGGTTTTTTCCGCGTAAGCGCCAACGCTTAAAACTAAAAACAGATATACTATAAAGGGTTTCATGATTAAAAATGGACGTTTATTTTTTGTTTACAAAATCCATTAAGTCTACATCGTTACCAAGTAATACTTCTGTTGGGTTTATACGTCCTTCCATTGAGTCGTTTTCTAATTTTAAAACTCCTCTTGGGCAAACCGCACTACAAACACCACATCCAACACAACTAGAACGCACTATGTTTTCTCCTTTTTGTGCGTAAGCACGAACATCAATTCCCATCTCGCAACTGTTAGAACAGTTACCACAAGAGATACATTGTCCTCCGTTAGTTGTTATTCTAAATTTAGAAAACATACGTTGCTGAAATCCTAATATAGCTGCCATTGGACATCCAAATCGGCACCAAGAACGACTTCCTAATATTGGATAAAAACCAGTACCTATTACTCCAGAAAAGATAGACCCTATGTAAATACCGTAAGTAGATCTTAAAGCGGTTCCTTTAACAAAAAACAGTTGCTCTGTAGTAGATGTAAAATGCATGAATAATAATAATGCAATTACAACAGCATAACCTATAGCACCAGCTTTTGCATCTTTACCAAGCTCTTTACCTCTAAAGTACATTACTGCAGCAAAAATGATAGTTAAAAATACTATTACTGATGTAATAAAAACATCACGTGTTAACCAAAAGTTATTACTGTCTTTACCTAAATAGCTATATACCATAGCAGTGGTCATAACTACAGAAAACACTAAAACCGTATGTATTAACCAGCGCTCTAACTTCCAAGCAGAAAGTTTTTTTGATGATAATTGTCTAAAACTATCTCCCGCAGTTTCTGCCAATCCACCACATCCACAAACCCATGAGCAATACCAACGTTTTCCGTATTTGTATGTTAAAATAGGGGTTATTAAAAAGGTAGATACAATACCAAATATTATTAAGGCTAAACCAAGATTACCATTAGATAAAAAGCCTTTAACAGACCACTCGTCAAAAAGATAATAGTTAAGTGGCCAAACACTTTTTAGATCGTAATATGGTAAGTCATTATTCATGACATACATAAATTCTGGAATCAAAAAGGCAAACCCTAATTGAAAAAACATAACAGACATGGTACGTATTTGTTGGTAACGGTTGTGTCTATATTTTAATATAAACTTATAACCAAAAGCAAGTATTGCAATAGTATATAATGATCCGTACACAAACCATTGGCTAGCATTACGTCCACTTAATAAATTACTTAAAGGGTCAAATAAACCAACCAAACCAGTATTTGGAGCGCCATCTTTGGCTAATCCTAAATATTGTGGGTAAAAGTATAATACAATATAAAAGCTTGTTAATATTATACCTAAAGCCCAACCCCAAAAACCTCTGGAGGAAATGGATTTAAACCAGGTACCGTCGTTTTTTATTCCTTCTAATTTTGTTAAATAGGCTTCTCTAGAATAAATTACAATACCTACTGAAATTAGTCCGATAGCTAAGGTTAAAAATAATGCGGTATTAGGTAGATTTACATTAAATAAAGCTAGCGCTAGTATTAATAATCCAACAAGTCCAATACCTAAAGCAAACTTTTGTTTTGTTGATATATGAAACGCATCAGGAGATGCTAATGACATACTATGGTTTAATTTATTACTCATATCTGGAAAGGTTAGGCTGTTTGCATTTGGTTATTGTAAGTCTCTAAAATTTGATTTTCAAAATGTTTGTAAAATTCTGGATCAAAATTGGCTTCTTTTAAATGATTGATAACATAATCAACGTCACGTTGTTCTGTCAGCCATGTGTCAAACGTTTCATGACGCATTCGGATTCCAAAAGTATTAATACCTAAAAACGCTTTAGTGTCTTTGTTGTAGGCTACGGTTATACATTTGGTGTCGTCTTCATGTTTCCAATGGAAGTGTTTTTCGTATTCTGGACGTCCACGCTCTCCAAATACCCAACCGTAGGTTTGGTATTCGATATCTAAAAATTTAGCACTATTAAACCAATGTCCTGGTTTGTATTGTAGTTTATTACCGCATAATGTTTGGGCTAAAGTTTCGCCCATCATACGTCCTGTATACCAAACGGCTTCAATTGGACGTCTGTTTCCAATTGCTTCGTGTTGCTCTGCACAATCACCAATGGCATACACGTCTTTAACGTTGGTCTCTAAGTAACGGTTAACTAAAATCCCTCTATTAATTTCGATTTTTGAGTCTTTTAAAAACGAAACATTAGGCGATACACCTGCTGTTAATCCAACAAAGTTACATTCTAGCTCTTCTCCAGTTTCTTCAATTATAATAGATTTGATATTTCCGTTTCCGTCCGATTTAATTTCTTTTAAATTGGTGCTTAATCTTAAATCTATATGATGGTTTTTAATATGTCTGTTAATCATTTGACTTTCGCCTTCAGGCAACACGCCATTCCAAAAACTAGATTCTCTAACTAAAAAAGTGACCGGTATGTTTCTTGAGTTAAACATTTCTGCCATTTCAATACCAATTAATCCACCACCAACAATTACTGCACGTTTGCAAGCTTTATTATCCGGAGCGATTTGTTCCATACTATCCAAATCTTGTTTGCTATATAAACCTTGCGCACCATTTAAATCTTGACCTGGCCAACCAAATTTGTTAGGTTTACTACCTGTTGCAATAATTAATTTATCATAAACTAAAGTGTCTCCTTCGGTAAATAATAAGGTTTTGTTATCTGTGTCAATACTATTTACGTATCCTTTTTTTAGCTCAATTCGGTTTTTCTCCCAAAACCAATTCTCGTAAGGTTGCGTGTGTTCAAACTTCATGTGTCCCATGTATACGTACATTAAGGCGGTTCTTGAGAAAAAATAATCCGTTTCGGCAGAAACAATTGTTATTTTTTTGTCCGATAATTTTCTGACGTGTCTTGCTAGAGTAACTCCAGAAATCCCGTTTCCTATAATGACGATGTGTTCCATAAATTTAGTTTGTTAGATAGTCTGTCGGTTTTAAAGTTAAAAACTTAATTGGATTTTTAGTTTAGAATCTTTTTAAATAACAAAAAGTGTGTAAGGTTCTAATTAAAAATAAGACGTGAATTTTATTTCTTTTTTTTTGAAAGTTTAGCGCAATTGTTAAGACTTAAAGCATGTTGTAAGTAATTAAAACTTGATAAATGATGAAAAATAACCTAATAATATTACTAGTATTCTGCGGACTGTTTTCCGCGAAAGCGCAAATCCTTGACGACTTTTTTATACAAACGGATGCCTTTTTAAAAGCACACGTGGCTAAAGGTAAAGTAGATTACAAAGCAGTAAAGGAAAACTCAGAAACTTTAACCTCTATTTTAACAATTGCTAACAAGGTGTCTGTAACAAAAGCAGATGCTAAAAACTACCAAGCCTTTTGGATTAATGCCTATAACTTATCCGTTATAAAAGGGATTGTGGATAATTATCCAATAGCATCACCTTTAGATAAATCTGGTTTTTTTGATAAAACTACATACAGTTTGGCTGGTAAAAAGGTGACTTTAAATACTATAGAAAACGAATTGTTAAGAGCTAATTTTAAGGATGCAAGATTTCATTTTGTGCTAGTTTGTGGCGCTATTGGTTGTCCGCCTTTAATTGCAGAAGCTTATATGCCAAAAACTTTGGAAGCGCAGTTGGAACAACAAACCAAATTGGCTTTAAATGGTGATTATTTTATTAAGGTTAATGATAAAAAAGAAACCGTAGCAGGTTCTGAAATAATGAAATGGTATAACGAAGATTTTGTGCAAAATGGAATGACCGAAATTCAATTTATAAATAAATACAGAACTAATAAAATACCTGAAAATTATAAGCTGACCTATTTTACGTATAACTGGAAATTAAATAAACAATAATAAAATAACGCTTTCGCGGAAATTAAAACACACACAAAACATGAGAAAATTAACCATTGTATTACTTGCTTTATCAACAACCTTTGCAGGTTTTAGTCAAGAAGATCAAACTGAAACAACTAGTAACATCCAAACATATACACCATCTAAACTATTAAGTAAAGGACAATGGGATATTAAGTTTTTTAATAACCTATATACTCAAAACGAAAGTACGTTTACATCTGGTACAGAAGCTAGAGAGACTTATTTTACATCCACAGTTGATGTGTTTACAGGACTTAGCGATAGCAACCGTTTTAATGTTGGTTTATTATTAGAATTTAGATCTAATGTTATTGGAGATCGTGATGCTTTAGATGTTTTTAAATTTGATGGAGAGACAAATACTGCACGTTCTGGATTTACATCTTTTGCGCCTGCAATTAAGTTTAACCCGATTAAAAGTGTGAGTAATTTTACCATTCAAACCGCATTTCATATTCCTTTGGTAGATAACGAAAGTGAAAATGGGGTGTTTTTAGATCAAAAAGGATTTACTTTTCAAAACCGTTTTTTCTATGATTATAATTTTAACTCTAAATGGCAATTATTTACGGAGCTTAATACAGAGTATCACTTTGGTAAAAAGGAAGAGAGTTTTGCTAATAACAGTTTAAGTTTAACACCAGGTTTGTTTTTAAGTTATTTCCCGAGTTCTAAATTTACTGTTTTAGGATTAGTGCAACATTCACAACGTATTGATACTGGTAACGATTTTGAACAAGATTTTACAGCAGTTGGTGGTGGTGCAAAGTATCAAATTAGTGACGTTTTAAATATTGAAACGTTATACACAACATTTGTAAGAGGTAATAATACAGGGTTAGGGCAATCTTTTAATATTGGTTTAAGAGCTTTATTCTAGAATAGTCATAAAATAATATGTCAAATATATCCTGCTGAAAAGCGGGATTTATTTATATTTAGTCAAAAAAAAATGCGCATTAATCCTCTATTACTTCTAATTGTGTTACTTCAGTCTTGTACGGCTCAGGTTGAAAAAATTAATGGCGTAAGTTACGTCGCACATAGAGATAGTATTATTCAAAAAAACATAGCACCTTTACTAAATATAAATGCTAATTATGCGGCCATAATGCCTTTTGCTATGATTAAAGACTTGGCACATCCAGTAGTTAATTATGATAAGGAAAGACAATGGTTTGGAGAAACCCTTACAGGTGGTAAGCAATATATTAATTCGTTAAAAAAGAACAATATTAATGCCATGCTTAAACCACAAATATGGGTATGGAAAGGAGAGTTTACTGGGTTTTTAGAAATGACAACCGAAGCCGATTGGCTAACGTTTGAAAGCACGTATTCAAAATTTATTTTAGCTTTTGCTCAAGTAGCAGAAGATACCAATACTGAGATTTTTTGCATTGGTACAGAGTTAGAAAAATTTGTTGCTGCTAGACCAGAATATTGGTCTAAGTTAATTAAAGATATTCGCGCCATTTATAAAGGTAAATTAACCTACGCTGCCAATTGGAATGAGTTTGAAAAAACACCATTTTGGAATCAGTTAGATTATATTGGTGTCGATGCCTATTTTCCGGTTAGCGATAGTAAAACTCCAACAATAGAAGAGTGTTTAAAAGGTTGGGCTAAGCATAAAGAAACACTCAAAACGTTTTCTGAAAAGTATAATAAACCTATTTTGTTTACAGAGTTTGGATACCGCAGTATAGATTATTCTGGTAAAGCACCTTGGACTGTAGACCGTGTAGAAAGTAAGGTAAATCTGGACGCTCAAGTTAATACCACAAAAGCGTTATTTAAAACCTTTTGGAACGAAGATTGGTTTGCAGGTGGTTTTGTGTGGAAATGGTTTATTAACCACGATAAAGTTGGAGGGCTGGAAAACAACCGTTTTACACCGCAAAATAAGCCCGCAGAAACTGTAATTAAAGAACATTATAAAGTAAATTAAATGAAATATTTTCTGTTTTTATTAAGCCTACTAGCAACCATTGTAATGCACTCTCAAAACATTACAGATGTGAAAATTCAAGGTAATAAAAAACTGAAATCTAGTTTTGTAAAAAAAATAGCTATAGCAAAAGCAGGAGCAGTGTTAGACTCCATGCAACTAGAGGAAGATATTAAATTATTAAAACGTTTGCCATCCGTATCTCATGCGTATTATCAAGTGTTTCCGTCGGAAAATGGCAATTATAATGTGTTTTATAATATTGAAGAAAATTTTACTATTATTCCTTCTTTTAATGTTTATACATCTAATGATGGCGAGTTTGCTTACCGTTTAGGTGTTTATGAATTTAATTTGTTAGGTCAAAATATGATTTTTGGAGGTTTTTATCAAAAGGATATTTTTAGTTCTTATGGTATTAATTTTAGAGCACCTTTTTTGTTTAGTCGTCGGTTTGGTTTGGCGGTAAATCATCAAGATTTGCAAACGTTAGAACCTGTCTTTTTTGATAATACAACATCAGATTATAAGTATAGAAATAAGTCTTTTGAAGTTTTGGGTTTATATCAACCTAATTTTAATAACCGTTTTGAATTTGGAATTAATTATTTTTTAGAAGAATATCAATACATGTCAGGAGCTACAAGTCTTAGTGTGCCTCAGGAATTAAGTGTCAAAAAATTATTATACAAGGGTATTTACGAATATAACAACCTAGATTATAATTATCAATACGTATCTGGTTTTAAGAGTCAGTTAAATTTGCAATATGTGACGTCTACTAGTGATGACTTACCCGAGTTTTTAATTGGTTGGAACGATTTTAATTACTACAAAAGAGTAGGGCAGAAAGGGAATTGGGCGACACGAATGCGTGTTGGTTTTTCTAGTAATGATGACACACCATTTGCTCCGTTTTCAGTAGATAATAATTTAAATATTAGAGGTGTCGGTAATACCATTGATAGAGGTACAGGTGCTATTGTGGTTAATACAGAGTATAGACACACCTTATACGAAAAAGGTTGGTTTGCGTTGCAAGGTAATGCGTTTGTTGATGCAGGAAGCTGGCGTAATCCAGGAGGTGATTTTGGCGATTTTAGTGACGCTGATAACTTTAGGGTTTTTCCTGGTGTTGGTTTGCGCTTTATACACAAATCTATATTTAATGCTATTTTTAGAATAGATTATGGCTACGGAGTCTCAGAAAAAGATGGTCAAGGTTTAGTCTTTGGTATTGGGCAATATTTCTAGCAAATATGTTTTTTGTAGTAATGATGCAAGTCTTCCGCAGAAGCGCCAAACCATTTTTTGACATATATTACCCAAAAGTGATATTGTAGTTTCCAAATTCCATGTTTCTCGTAGCGTCTTGCAGAGGTTTTAAGTTTGTGGTTGATAACTACAAATTCATTACGTTTATACAACTCGTTAATCAAAATATTGTCTTCGTAGATTGTATATGTTTCGTTAAAACCACCAATATCATTAAATAATGCTTTGGTAATAAATTGACTTTGATCACCACCGCGACTAGCTCTCCATGAAAATTTAGTTAACCAACTAGCCAAACGTAACCACCAATGTTTACTATCAAATTGTAACCTGAAACAACCTGCGTTATTTCCTTTTTTAATTTCTTCTAAAATTAAATGATCGTATCTGTTTGGTGGAAAAGAGTCGGCATGTAAAAAATAAAGAATGTCTCCTTTTGAAGCTTTAGCACCAATATTCATTTGTTTAGCACGTCCTTTTTCAGAATGCAACACTTTAATGTTTAAACCTAATGTATTGATAATTGAAACGGTATTGTCCGTGCTTCCGCCATCAACAACAATAATCTCTTGAATGGTGTTTAATGAGGCGTTATCAATTAAATGATATAAGAGCTCAGTAATGTGTTCAGCTTCGTTTAAAACCGGAATAATAATGCTTATCATGCTTTATTTACGTAAGTTTTATTAGATTGGTTTTAGTTATTTAAGTCCCAGTTGTAATCTTTATAGCTAATTTTAGCTTTCGCTGAAATGGTTACGTCTGTATACTTGTTTAAAAAGTCAATCAAACTGCCATTTTGCTCAAAATCTTTATCAAACCATTTAAATATTTTTGATAATTTCAAACTGTTTTCTTTGATCTCGTTACGTTTAGTATCGCTTAAAAACTGTGTAGTTGCAGCAGTTAATTGTGTTTCTAAACTTGAAGCTGTAAATGCAGTATTTTGTAATTTAGGACAAGAATAAGAGGCGCAAACAATCGCGAAGTGAATACGAGGTTCGTCCATTTTACGCAAAATTTCATGCTCAATGTCTTCTAAACTATACCATTTGTCTCCTAGTTCCCAAAGTTTTTGGCCCCAAGGGTCTTTAATGTCTTTAATGCTTTTTACAGGATAATTTTTTATAATTAAATCTATTGTTAATGCATTGTATGCATTAATCCAATAGGCTAGTTTTTCGTTTTTAGAAATAGAATCAAATTCGGGTTTGGACTTTAATAAAGCTAAAATATGTATGTATTCTAGTAATTTTTTATGATCAGTTTTAAATGATTTATAGTTTACATTTCCGTTATCAGAAACATGTTTTTGTAATAGCTCATTCCATAAAAAATGAATGTTAGAATGCTCAGTTTTAGTAAGGATTTGATTGAATTCCTTTTGAATAATAGTGTCTTTTGCTTTTATGTTTTCAGTTTCTTGAATAGTGTTTTCTTTCAGTACTAAATCATCTGTTTTAATTTCAGCGACAGCTTGCTCCTGTAAAACAGTCGATTCTTGGATTGGTTTTGTGGTGTCTTGAGCAACTTTTTTTGCATTACAACAAGAACTAAACAAGATAATTAAAATTAATACGATGCTGTTTTTCATTTTTTTAAAGGATATAATTCTTGACTAATAAAATCTTTTGGAAACGTTTCGTCACCTTCAAAACCTAACTCGATATCACGACCATCATGCGGAATGTAATTGGTTTTAAAAATATAATCCCAAATACTTAACGTGATCCCAAAGTTTACTCCATAAGTTATGTTTTTTGGTAAGTGTTTTACATGATGCCAAATGTGCATTTTTGGATTGTTAAACACATATTTTAAAGCCCCATAATCCCAACCTAAATTGGCATGATTTAAGTGCCCAACAGTGATTGCGAAAAAATGCACTATTGCTACATGTTGTGCATCAAAACCACCAATAATTGCAACAGGAATGTATAACATGGATTTATATAAAATAGGTTCCATCCAGTGGTAACGTAAATGTGCTGCAAAGCCCATTTCTTTAACACTGTGGTGTACTTTATGGAAGTTCCATAAAAACTCAAAACGATGTAATAAATTATGTGTAATCCATTGTGTAAAGTCAGAGATTATAAAAAATATAAATAAGCCTAACCATAATGGTAAATTGTCAACATCAAACAGCTGAAAGTTAGAAATAGATAAACCAACAACACCTAAAATATCATCAAAAAAACCAGCAGCAGTATTAGTTAGTGCTATTAAAATGATAAGATTTAGCAAAAAGAAATTAAAGAACATATAAAACGTGTCCAACCAAAAATCTTTACGGAAAATAGATTGGTTTTTACGCCAAGGAAACACAATCTCTAAACCCCAAACGACTAACGATATTATGATTAACCCATAAAAAAAGTTGTCCCAGTTATTTGGGAATATAATTTGGTGTTTTAGATAGTTCCAATAACCAAAATAGGCGTTTTTTATAATGTCTATATATTTTTCCATCACGCTAAATTATTGCATTTAAATAGCACATCGTGTAACATTTATTACTTAACAACAGCCACCACCATCATAGTGATCTGTAGATTGGCTAATAAAAATATCGTCTCTACCTAAAGCAGCAATGTCTCCTGCTGTTTTATCGCAGATAGCTATAGGTTGATTTTTAAGTAAAATGTGTCCTTTTTTATCATCAAAAAAGTCTTTGTCTCCATAGTAAATGGCTGCTTTACCAGTAAATATGCAAGGACCATCTTCTGGCATTGGATCTTTAATAGCAGCTATTTCTATAGATTCTATATAAATTAACTCGTCTGTTGGGTAGTTTTTAGGATCTAAAATTCTGTAAGGTTTTCTAGCTCTAATTTCTATGGTTCCAAAACCGGCATCAGTCAATGCTTTTACGTAGTCTGCAATTGGTAAACTTCCGCTTAAGCATAAAGCACGTAATCTGTCATCATTACGTAATGTGTCATTCATTTCTTGCTCACAAGTAGGATCGCTCATTACTAATTTACCATGAGGTTTTAATACACGGTACATTTCGTCAATTGCTTTCTTTAAATCTTCCGCTTTAAAAATATTGAATAAACAGTTTTGTGCTGCCACATCAATAGAATTGTCTGCTACGTTAAGATTTAAAGCATCTCCTTTTACAAGATCCACAAATTCGCTTTTAAACCAATCGTTTTGTGCTTCGGCTTCGATAAAGTTTTGACGAGACGCTTCTAGCATTTCATCTACAACATCCACACCAATAACACCACCTTTTTGACGGTTAAAATAAGCGAATTGCAATAATTCCATACCACCACCAACACCAACATATAACATTTTGGGGTTGTTAGTTAAATCTCTTGCGTTTACAGTACTACCACAACCGTAGTTCATCTCCTGCATGATTTTAGGAATCTTAAGACCTGGTAATTCCCATATAGGATTAGTGGTACAGCATAATCCAACATCTGGTGTTAAAGCAGCTTCTTTATATAAATCGTTTGTAGCATCTAAATAGCTCATTTGTTTTTTTGTTTGTAGTTGTCGGTATCAGTAGTATTAAATACTTTTTCTAACTATTATAGTGTTTCTATTAAACCTTTAAATAACGTAATCATATCTGGTTCTGCTTGATTAGCCATTTCAATAATTTCGCTAATATCTACCGGTTTTAGATTACTTGGGTCGCATTCATCTGTTAAAACTGACACAGCAGCCACTTTTAAATTTAAATGATTAGCAACAATTACTTCTGGAACAGTACTCATCCCAACAGCATCGGTACCAATAATTTTTAACATTCTGTATTCTGCTCTAGTTTCTAATTGCGGTCCAACAACGCTGGTGTATACACCTTCGTGTAATGTGATGTTGTTTGCTTTAGCAATTGCTTTAAATTTTTTGTTTATTTCTAAATCGTAAGGCGCACTCATGTCAACAAAACGTTCGCCTAATTCTTGAACACCTTTAAAGGCTAAAGGAGAACTTCCTTGAAGGTTAATATGGTCGTCAATTAGCATCAATTCACCTTTCTTAAAGTTTAAATTAATGGCTCCAGAGGCGTTAGAAACTAATAATGTTTTAATCCCTAGTTTTTCCATAACTCTAACAGGGTAAGTCACGTCTTCCAAGCTGTAACCTTCATAAATATGAAAGCGACCTTGCATAACAATTACTTTTTTACCTGCTAGATTTCCGAAAATTAATTTCCCTTTATGAAACTCGACAGTCGCTGTCGGAAAATTAGGAATATGATTATAACTTACTTCTTCTATAATCTCAATTTCGTCTGTTAATTTACCTAATCCAGTACCTAAAATAATACCAACTTCAGGATTGTTAAAACCTTTTTCTTGTAGGTATTCGACTGTTTTATTTATATGTTTTATCATGTTCTATTAAAGCTTTAAGTGTGTGGTTATTTTCAATGTCTTCGTAAGTGTCGACATCATTTAGTTGTTCTAACAAAAATACGCTTTCATTTTTTAAATTTTTAATAGTGTCATCAAATACCGTTTCGGTTCCCCAATTTTTATTTTCAAACACGTCTTTATATAGTGTTTTCATGCCTAAAAGGTAATAACCGCCATCTTCAGCAGGACCAATAGTAACGTCGTTAGTGTCCAATGCATCAAACGCTTGTGTAATATGTTTGGGTTGTAAATCGTGTAAGTCACTACCAACAATGACAATTTTAGAATAACCAGCGTCAAAACCAGCTTTAAATGCATATTGCATTCGGATACCTAAGTCGTCACCAAACTGTTGGTGTTTTTGATATATATTACTATCCCAAAGGTCGTTTTCTCTAATTTTTACCGAGTAGTATACAGCTTTGTCACTGTCTATGTTGCGTAAAACACTTTCAGTATGTTCTAGTAATTTTATATATATCGCTAAAGCGGAAGCTTCGCCGATGGTCTTGGCTAATCTTGTTTTTACTTTACCTAACTCTGGGTTTCTGGTAAAGGTTATTATTAGGTTTTTGTTGCTCATTAATTATGTTTTTATTTTGTTCATTTTGTCTTGATACACTATTTAGGATGGAATGTCTAGTAGACATTTTATTCTAAATACAAAACAAAAAAATCATGTCGAAATTAGGAAATTGTTTACGCATCATTCACTATCAGTGTTTCGTGCTTAAAGCTGCGCTTTGCATCTGCACACTTTCGTTTATTATTTCTGAATTTTGACGTTTCCGATGCTATCGGAATTTCAAGAAACCTCAAAAGCTTAGATTTTTTTTACTTCATCGAAACTTAGTTGATTTCCATTCTAATTTTTTATATGAATTTAGACGTCAAGTTCTATTCTTTCTTATTTGGTTTGACTTCAAATACATGTTCTCCTTTTGTTAACCATTTGCTCCATGCTTCATTAAAAGTGTGGACTTGTTCTGTTTCTTTTTCTTCCGAATCAACTACAATAAAATCGTTGTTTTTCCATTCGAAAATACCGCCATAAAGATTAAGTACGTTTGTGTAGCCTTCGTCTTTTAGTTTTTTTGCAATCGTTTCTGAACGTATTCCAAGTGAACAATAAACTGCTATTTTTTCATCTTTGTTACTATATATATCGGTGACTGTTTTAATGTCAAAAAAGTCATAACCAACTAATATTGCATTTTTAATATGACTCACTTCAAACTCTTTAGGCTCTCGTGCATCTAGTATAACAGCGTCAGTTTTTGGCATTGCTAATTCTTGCACAGTAATGTAAGGGACGCTATTTTTGTTATGTTTTTTTAGTAACTCATCCAGCGTGTCTTGTGCTATACTTTGTGCAGCAAAAAGACTTATAAATAAAAATAATACTGTTTTCATAGGGTTATAAATTAATTCCGAAACCTTGTAAACCACTTTCTATTGCTGGTAAAATTTCAGTGTTATCCCAAATTCCTGTAATAATGGTTCTTGCATATTCTTCTGGCAACAATCCATTTTTCATTAAACTATTGGTCAACTTATAATTATAGTCGAGGTTATGGTGTGTAAATTTCATTTCGCCATTAACATCTTCTAAAATAGCATACCATACTTGCGGAGTGCCATCATTAGCAGGCATACCAATAACACCTGGATTTAACCATAATTTTTGGTCTTGCTCATGGCTAAAAGGCAGACCGCAATGTCCAGCAATAATAACATCGCTATTGGTGGCTTCTAATGTTTTTGACTTAACAGACCAGTCTGTAGATTTAAACACAAATTCTGATACATTAAAGTAATCACCATGTACAACCGCTACTTTTTTGTTGGCATAGGTAAATGTTATATGATCAGGAATCGTTTTAAGATGTTCAATGGAGTTTTTACTCAGCTGACTTTGGGCAAATGGATACCATAGTTTTGAAAACCCATCACAACGTGACCCTTCAGTAAAGTCGCAACCACAATCTTCTTCGCCTTCAATAAGTTGTATTTCTACATTACCTAAAACACTATTTGCTTTCCATAATTTAAACAGTTGGACTGTTTCTTCTGGTTGTGCGCAATAGCCAACAATATCTCCAGTACAAATGCAGTTTTCTGGTTTGATCTCTTCTTTTTCGGCAACAGCTTTAAGCGCTTCTAAAGCTTGTAAATTACTGTAAACGCCTCCAAACAGAAGCACTTTACCAGATAATGTACCAATATGTTTTATTGTTTTATCCATCTAGGAACGAAATATAAAATGTTACAACTAAAAATACCCCAAACATTTACCCAAAGTAAATCGGCATAACGCCCTTTGGTGAAAATTAATGCCTCAGGAAAAGCTTTAAATATTAATAAAAATCCAAAAAGTAAGCCACAACCCACACTTAAATAAAAACTTATTTTGGGTACTTTATAATTCCAGAATAAAAAGATTGGTGTTAAACCAATGACCATAGTTCCGGAAATGGTGGTTGCTGATAGGATTTCGGCATTAAAAAAGATTGGAATGGTTCCTAATAAGGCAATTGCAACCATTGCTAATCTTCCAAAAGAAAGGCTTTTGCCTAAGCCTAAATCCACAGCTAATAATTTTGAAAATGATGAAAAGGTCGAATCCAACGTTGATGCTGCAGAGGTAATCATTATAAAATTAATGACTAACAATACCACCACACCAAATGCTTTTCCTACCTCAACTGCTGCTTGTCCTTTAAAACCTTGTGTTTGTGCGTAAACACCAATAATACTGAATAACACAATGCAAATGGCGCCTAATAAACTAGCCCATAAAAAGCTTTTTCTAGTCACTTTAGGAGAACTTATAAAGGCTCTGTCTGTTAAAACGGGATCGTGAAAAGGGTAACTAAACGATTGGATTATAGCTGCAAAAAACAGGTTTAAACCCAGTTCAAAACTCCAAGTTCCTGACGTTGCAATGTCTTTTGCTGTAAAATTTTCAACAGAAAAAATAGTATATAAAATAATGATTAGCAATACAGAAAACAAGACCATCTGGATCACGTCCGTAAAAATAGAACTACTCAGACCACCTTTAATAGCATAGCTTAGCGTTAGTAATGTAAATACAATTATGGCTGTGTAGTAGCTGGCACTTCCTGTTTCTCCAAAGTAAGAGCCAATAACCATGGTGTTACTCCAGACCTCATTAAACAATCTAATAATAATCAAAATAGTAAAAACAGCGACTGCTTTTTTACCAAATTTACTGGTTAAAAATTGATGGATGCTAGTGTAGCCACCTTTGGTGCGTAATTGATATATTAGTAATCCTGCAACTGCAAAACTTAAATAATATCCCGCATAAGCGACTCCGCCGACAATACCAAAGTCTAAACCTAAATTAGCCGCATTGGTAATGCTTTTAGCAAAAATCCAAGAAATAATAAGGCTTCCCGTTAGGACTAAAACGTTTGGTGATTTTTTATTGTGATTAGCTTTAAAAAACGACTCTGTAGTTTTAGCGTAAGGGGACAGTAAAAACAAGAGTAAACTTGATCCTACTACCAAAATCCATTGCCAAATTTCTGTACTCATATGTTAGTTTTCGTCCCACCAAACTGGGAAGTTTATATCGTTACCGTTTGTTGCATTTGCAGCTTGATTATAATTCTCAGCATTTAAAGCATCTTCCTCTGCAGGATAAGGCATTCTAACCGGAATTAAACCATTATTTAAACTTGCGGACACGGTGTTAAATTCAGGGAAACCTGTACGTCTATAGTCTACCCAACCTTCATAACCATTAATAATATTAGCAATCCACTTTTGAGTCATTATTTGTTGTAACGGTGTTGTGCCAACAGCATCATAAGCTGCGTTACTTGTTAAATAAGTTGCTGGTAAATCAGTCTGCCAATATTCAAAAGCTTGCGTTACTCCTGTATTGTATAACGCTTGTGCATTTGCTGTAATTAACCCTTTTTCGGCAGCTTCGGCTAGTGTAAAGTAAACCTCCCAAGAGGTCATGAAATTAGCATCTAAAACCGAGGTGTCTTCTCTAAAAGCAGTGCCTGCTAAAGAGTATTCTGCTAAAGCAATAGATGTTGATGAGGCATCAATACCATTTAGTAAACCGTTATACTCATTAGTTGTGGCGTTTTCAAAAGGTCTGAAAAAAGTGCCTATTCTGTTGTCGTTTAAGTCCGTTAATAGCTCCTCCATAGTTTCCGATAACACAAAATTATTGAAATCTCCAACACGCAATTGTGCTAGTCTAAAGCTGTTTGGGTCAGTATTGGTAAAGTTAAATACTGCGTTTTCAGCTGTAGCTGAAATAAAATCGCCTGAGTTGTATAAGGCTTGTAAGTCTTCCGAAACATCGATTTTATCCGATAGTCTCATCAAATATTTCAACTTTAAACTATTAGCAAAAGTTATCCAAGCTTGTAAATTTCCATCAAATAGAATGTCACCTTCCAAAGGAATGGCTAAGCTGTAATTTTGGATGGCTGTAATCCCTTTGTCTAAGTTGTCAAGGATTCCGTTCTCATCTAAATAAATAGATTGCTGCGTGTCATAGGCTGGCGTAACGGTTCCGTTAACACCATTAAAGGCTTCAAAATAGGGCACATCTCCAAATAAATCTGTTAATCCTGCTGCCATATACGCTTTCAGAATTAAGGCCGGACCTTCATATACTCGAAAAGTTGCTGTTGTTCTGGATTGCGTTAGTATGATTTCGTTATCACGTAAGTTTGTGTAAAAAATGGGCCAAGGATTTCCTCCTAATTGTGGCGATTTTAAATCGTGTCTGTCAAATAGGTTAAAGTCTAAAGCAGTTCTGTGTTGCGATAATAAATCACCTGCAACAAAACCTTCGTAACTCATTTGTTCTCCAAAATCGTAAATAACTTGACGTAACAACAAACTTGGTTGTACAGTGTTTGGAGCGTTAGGATTAGTATTAATGGCTTCAAAGTCCTTGGTGCAACTTGTAGTTAAAACAAGCGCGAAAAAACTTAATAAATATAATGTGTTTTTCATGATGGTGCTATTAAAAATTTAAACTTGCTTTTAATCCAAAACTACGTGATGAGGCATAACTCATGTCTTCCACACCACTTACAAAACCATCACCTTGAACCGCTAATTGTTCTGGGTCAAAATGTGGGTTTTCTGTAATAACAAACAAGTTGCGACCAATTAAGGATATGGCAATATCGCCACCTTCTTCTAAGCCTAAAAAGCCTTCTTTTAGTTTAAAATTGTAACCAATAGAAAATTGTCTCAACTTTAAGTAAGACGCATCATAGACATTATTCTCTTCATGGTTTCTGTCGTAAAATTGTCTGTAGTAGCTTTCGGCAGATACCGCTACGGTGTTAGGTTGTCCGGAAGCAGTTACACCTTCTGCAACAATACCATCTTCAGGTCTGTACTCGGTTTCTGCTAATTGACCTCCAACATTACCTAAAGCACTGGTTCTTGATACAATCTCTCCACCTTGTCTCCAATCAAACAAAAAGCTTGCAGTCCAATTTTTATAACTAAAATCGTTATTCCAACCTAATGTAAAATCTGGATTGTAATTCCCTAGTTTTTTAAGTGTATTGTCTGCTATATAGCGTCCGTCGCTATCAATTATAAATTGTCCGTCTTCGTTTTTAAGATACCCTGTACCATAAAAGTCTCCAATTTGCCCACCTTCTTCAACTTGAAACCAAACGGTTTGATTGGCACTATCGTAAATTCGGCTATAAGCCAATGTTAAACGACCATCAGCTTGCGGTAACTCTTCAATAGTTGCTTTGTTTTTTGCGAAGTTAAACGTCGTGTTCCACTTGAAGTTATTGGTTTTTATAGGTGTGATACCTGCAATAATTTCGACACCAGTCGATTTTACTTTACCACCGTTAACGACTTGTTGCTCATAACCTGAGGATATAGGAATAGGTAATGATATAATCTGGTCTTTGGTAATTGCATTGTAATAGGTAAAGTCAAAACGGATACGGTCATTTAGAAAACGTACATCTGCACCAAACTCATAATTAGTGGTGCTTTCAGGTTTTAAATTAGCGTTAGGAATAAAGTCCTGATTGCTAAAAGTTGGTTGACCGTTATAGGGTGTTTGAGAGATAAAAGCGCCCGAGGTTTGATAGGCATTAGTATCGTTTCCTACTTGTGCTACACTGGCTCTTAGTTTAGCAAATGACACCGCTTTTGGAAGTGTGGTAACATTAGATAAAATAAAGCTGGCTGAAGCCGAAGGATAGAAAAATGAAGTCCCATCTACAGAAAAAGGGGTTGCTAAAGCACTAGACCAATCATTACGTCCTGTAATATCTAAATATAGAAAGTCTTTATAGCCTAGTTTGGCAATACCGTAAAAAGAATTAATACGTTTTTTAGAGTCAAACTGAAACACTTCAATAGGAGATGCTGCATTATTTAAACTAAAAATACCAGGTTGTGCTAAGTTAACGGTTTGAGCTTGTTTTGTGGATGCCTTCTGGTCTAAACGATTTCCTCCAGCAGATACATCTACTTTAAAATCGCCAAAGGTCTTATTGTAATTTAATAAAAAGTCAGTGTTAATTTCTCTGAAAAACACATCGTGTTCTGCGTAAGCACCATTTTTAAATCGGTTGCTAGAATAACTACGTTTTAATTCTCTTTTTTCTGAAGAGTAGTCCATTCCTGTTCTTAACTGTAAACTGAAGGCATCGGTAAATTGATGCTTAAAAGCCACATTACCAAACACACGATCACGATTAAAACTGTTGGTGTTTTCGTATAAAATAAAATAAGGGTTATCAAAAAACGTGTAGTTAAAACTATATTGTTGCACACCTTCTAAACCAGGTTGCCAATAATTTTTTAAACTATTAATATCTAGACTTCGTGGACCCCAAGCCACTAAACTGTAATTTACGTTTTCACTACCATAACCGTTAGATGGTCTATTATCACTAGTTGAGTTAGTGTAAGAAATAGAGGTTGAAATCGTGGTTTTATCCGTAGGTTCAAAATTTAGTTTTGCAGCAACGGTTTGCCTGTCTAAATTGACACCAGGGATAATAGATTCGCTTCTTAAATCTGTAAAAGACAAACGGTAATCTCCTGTGTCAAACCCATTAGAGATCGCAATATTATTAATTGTTGTGACGCCAGTTTGATAAAAGTCTTTTAAGTTATCAGGATTGGATTTTAAAAGTGTTGGTGTAATAGCGTCGCCATTATATAAAGCAGTATCGCCACCACGTACAATCGTTCCGTTTGGTAACACCACAGGACTATCAAATTGCGGTGTAAAAACACCTGCATCCAATTGCGGTCCCCAAGAATAGGTAATATTGTCGTTAATACCACCACCAAGACCATCTACATATTCAAACTGACCAGAATTACCTTGTCCGTAACTATTTTGAAACTCTGGTAATCTAAAAGCAGAATCCACAAATATAGAGGTGTTAATACTAATCCCTAAGCCTTTTGACTTTTTACCACCTTTAGTTTTTATTACAATAACGCCATTAGATGCGCGCGTACCATATAAAGCAGCTGCACTTGGTCCTTTTAAAACCGAAACCTCTTCAATATCATCCGCATTAACATCCATTGCGCCATTTCCGAAATCTATTTCCTGAAAACCTGCAGCAGCTTCGTTTGTAAAGTTAAAAACTGTATTGTTATTGATAGGGACACCATCGACTACAAACAAAGGATTGTTGTTAGAGAAAGAGGCTTCACCACGAATCGTGATTTTTGAAGATGATCCAACACCTGTTGCACCTTGAGAGATCGTCACACCTGCTAATTTACCTGCTAAATTGTCTAAAAAATTAACCGCTTTAACTTCTGTAAGTCCTTTTGAAGATAAAGACTGTACCACATAACCTAGCTCTTTTGTGTCGCGTTCCAAACCTAGGGCTGTGATAACCACTTCGTCTAAACTTGAAGCATCTTCCATTAAAGCAACGTTTATAGTTGTTTGATTGGTAATGGCTATTTGTTGTGTTTTATACCCAATAAACGAAAACGATAACGTCTCCATATGGTCTAAAACAGTTATTGAATATTGCCCTTCATTATCCGTAATTGTTCCGCTGTTGTTGCTGGTAACAATGTTAACGTATGGTAATGTTTGTCCATCTTCAGCACTTGTAACGGTACCTGTAATTGTAGTTTGCGCGATGCTAAATGTAGAAACAAGAAGCAAAGCACATAAGTAAATGTGTTTCATTTAAAAAGATTAGTTTCAGTAATAAAATGACTTAAAAGTCTTTAGTTTTTAATCGAAACTAATTGTGGAGAGCCTTTATTAAAAAGGGTGTGATTTATAGTAAAATCTATAACTATAGCAGTGTATAAAAGTATCGCTTTCGCGGAAATACAAAGCTGGAGTAATACTGTTTTTACTGCTTTTGAAATAGTTTTATAGCTATTTACTATTGAAGATATATCTGAAGCCGAATCAATATCAACCAAAGTTTCTAGTAAACTGAAGTTAATATGATTTACAGATAGTAACTGTAATGTGGTTGTTTTTAACGCTGAGGTTTGCCAAGGAAGTTGACTAAAACGTTTAGTATTAAATAACGCTTTATTAAGTCCCATTAAATAAAAACCACCATCCTTAGAAGGCCCAAAGACTAACTGATTGTTATTTAGTTTTTGGTTAGCATCATTTAAATGCTTGGTTTTTAAATGAGGCGTGTCATTTCCTATCGAAATAATATTTGTAAAACCTTTGTCAAAAACGGTTTGTATTGCATTACTAAAACGTGCACCAAAAGAGGTGCCTTCTTGCTGCGTTTCAGTGAAATGAAAATAGGGTAATCCCGTTTTTTTTACCTTATTAATGGTTTCATTAGTCAATGTTTCAAACAACTGACTATCTACAAAAGATTTGCGTTTAGCATCCTCTTTAGCAGAATTTGAAAAAATTAATATGGCAGTTTTTTTTGTCATTTTTTAATTTCCGCGTAAGCGAAAACGCTATTTTAATTATGCAACAACACCTTGACAGCTGCTTCCTGCACCTGCAGTACAACCATAACAATGTTGAGAAATTATAATTTTTCGTCCCTCTAATAATTCTGTTTTATACTCAGAAATGTGTTTAGATTTACTGTTTACAGGTAGTTCTAACATTTGATTAAAATCACAATCAAATAAATAACCATCCCAACTTACAGATAATGTATTGGTACACATGACGTTTTGCACGGCTGCAGGATTATAAGCTTCTACTAAAGAGTACATGTAATCTTCATAGTTTTCTGAAGCAATTAAATAATCTAAAAAACGAGCAATTGGTAAGTTTGTAATAGCAAATAAGTTATGAAACTGAATGCTAAAATCTTCCGATAGTGCTTTCTTAAAATCTTTTTCCATAGCCATTTGATCACCAGGTAAAAATGCGCCTGAAGGATTATAAACTAAGTCTAATTTTAAGTCGCTTCCTGGCATACCATAACCAACAGCATTTAATTCTTGTAACGCTTTTATGGACATGTCAAAAACACCTTCACCACGTTGTTTATCTGTTTTTCCTCTTGTCCAGTGTGGCATAGAGCTTATAACATGGATATTATGCTTTTTGAAAAATTCTGGTAAGTCGTAATACTTTTTATTAGCACGAATAATGGTTAAATTAGAGCGCACAATAAAATCTTTAATTCCAATTTTAGAAGCTTCTTCTACAAACCATCTAAAATTTGGGTTCATTTCTGGAGCACCTCCCGTTAAGTCTAACGTATGCGCGCCAGTTGTTTTTATAACATCCAAGATTTGTTGCATGGTCTCTTGGGTCATGATTTCCTTTCGGTCTGGACCGGCATCTACGTGACAGTGCTCGCACACTTGATTACACATGTAACCCACGTTAATTTGTAGTATTTCTAGTTTTTTCGCTATAAGCGGAAATTGACCAGTTTCAGAAATTTTATCTTTAAAAGTCGGTAATTCGCCATCAGCAAAAATACCACCAGACAAAATCTCTAATTGTTTATTGCTTTTTGCTAAATCGCTTCCTAGTTTTTTAAGGGACTTTGTTGCCATTAATACAGTTATCTTGTTTGTAGTCTACCTACGAAATTAATTAATCAGTGGTTTTAATACTAACCATCTAGTTTGTTTACTTTATTCATCATTTGCACACCGTGTACTAAAGTTGCACCGCTTTTTATGGCTGCACCAACGTGAATGGCTTCCATCATTTGCTCTTTTGTAATACCACGTTGTAAGGTGTCTTTTGTATAAGCGTCAATGCAGTAGGGGCATTGCTCTGTATGCGCAACAGCTAATGCTATTAATGATTTTTCTCTAGCAGTTAAAGCGCCTTCTTCAAATACTTTTCCATAATAGTCAAAAAACTTGTTTCCAAGTTCTTCATTCCATTCTGTTATTTTTCCGAATTTTCTTAGGTCTGCTGGATCGTAATATGTTTTTGCCATTATGATTTTTTTTAAAGATATAAATCTAAAACCGTTTTGTCGTAAAGTTTTAGTACTACTAACAAAGGTATCTAAATTTATGATAAATTAATAGGTGGTAGGTTTTGGCAATGTGTATTTTTTGGTTTGAATAACCTCGTTTTCTAGGACTGTTTTGTTTAAAAAATAAAATATAGCGTCTAGATCTTCAGGATGCACATTTGCAGCATCGTGAGTTCCGTTTTTAACAATGTTCAAAAAGTAAGACGCTTCTAAAGTGTCTAGTTTTTCTGTAATGGTTTTTGAGCCATGTAACATCATATACCCCGGTTTTTTAGGCTGGCAATTTTGGTGTGGAGCACTACCATACGGTACAGCGCCGTCTTCTGTGCCATGTGTAAGTGCTATGGGTATTGCATTGTCAATAGTTAACGAGTCTATGTCTAAAAAGGCACTAGCAAATCCAATGACACCAGCAAATGTAATGTCTTTATATGTTGTTAAGTCAGGGATAAAAAAACGTCTCATAAAGGCAGCGTGTAATGCGGTTTCGGCACCAGAACTACTACCTGCAGCTATTATTTTTGTGGTGTTTACTTGTAGCATCGTACTATTTTGATAGATAAAATTAGTAGCGTCTAAAAAGTCGATAACGGCTTGGTTAAAGGTAAAAAGCTTATCCTCTTTACTGCAATTGCAACCAAAACCTGTTTTTGTACCTTTTCTTAATAATCTGTAAGTAATAGAAACACCAATATATCCATTTTTATTGGCAGCATTTACAATGTTGATCTCGTCAATACCATTACGTCCGCCTCCCGAAAAACCGCCGCCATGCATCCAAATAACAACTGGTAAACTATCTGTTGGTTTTATATTCTCTGGCGTATAAACATCGAGTTTAAGTGTGTCTAATCCTTTTGTAGCGTAAGTGTATGTTTTCATGTTTTGTGCTGGACTTGAAAAATAGGTTAATACAAGAACTAGTATGTATAGGTTTTTCATAAAACGTATTAAAATCTAAATTTAGTCAAATAACAGATTTTTATGTTAATTATTTTAATTTAGCAATAAATATATTTTTCTATGGATTATTTTGTGATTGCATCAATATTAGTGCTTATTTCTGCCATTTTTGGGTATATAAATGTGCGGTTTTTAAAAATGCCTAATACCATAGGCTTAATGTTAATTACCATTGTATTTACTTTAGGAGTGTTTGCACTAAGTTATTTTGATGACACCCTGTTGAATGCTGAAAAGTTTATAATTACACAAATAGATTTTAAAAGTATTTTATTGGACGTTATGTTAAGTTTCTTGTTGTTTGCTGGTGCTTTGCATACTAATTTTGAACAGCTTAAAGTACAACGTTGGCCCGTATTAGCGTTTGCGACTTTTGGTGTTTTAATCTCGACATTTTTGGTTGGTGGTGCTATGTTTTTTGCATTACCCATTATAGGCTTACATATAGATTTTATATACTGTTTATTGTTTGGTGCATTAATTTCGCCAACAGATCCAATTGCTGTTTTAGGGATACTAAAAAAAGCAGGTGTACCTAAAAAATTAGAAACTAAAATTGTTGGAGAATCCCTTTTTAACGATGGTGTTGGTGTTGTTATATTTTTAACCATTTTTAAAATTGCCGATTTAGGTATTGAAAATGTTAGTGCTTTAGAAGTTGTGGAGCTGTTTGGTGTTGAGGTGCTTGGAGGGATTGCATTAGGTTTGATTTTGGGTTGGATTACGTATAGATTAATGAAGTCTATTGACGATTATGATATTGAAGTTATTATAACCTTGGCTGCTGTTATGGGCGGAACTGTTTTAGCACAAAAACTACATATATCAGCGCCTTTAGCGATGGTAACTGCTGGTTTGGTAGTTGGGAATGATACCGTTAGAGATAGCGCGATGTCAGATACTACGGAGGCTTATGTCGATAAGTTTTGGGAGTTGTTGGATATTCTTTTAAATACAATTCTGTTTGTTTTAATAGGAATGGAGATGTTAGTGTTAACCTTTAAATTTGAGTATTTAACTGCCGGTTTATTAGCAATTCCTTTAGTTTTAGTGTGCAGATATATTTCGTTATTGGTACCAATAAAATTCTTTGAAAACAAGTTAGACTTTGTTCCAAAAACTAACTTAATTATGACTTGGGGTGGACTACGCGGTGGAATATCTATAGCGTTGGCATTAGGCCTTACAGAAGTTATGGAGCGTGATTTAATTTTGGTAATTACTTATGTTGTGGTTGTCTTTTCTATATTAATACAAGGAATGACCGTTGGTAAATTGGTTAAAAAACTAGAAATTAAATAGGCTTTATGCAAAACTGGATTAGTCTATTATCTGATTTTAAGGCAAAACAACAACCCATTGCTTTTATTACTGTTTCCAAATGTCTGGGGTCAACACCTTGCGTTGTTGGTTCTAGAATGATAGTGACTAAAGACAAACAGATTTACGGAACCATAGGAGGAGGGAAGCTAGAGTTTAAAGCTATTGACGAAGCAATAACAGCTATTAATGATAACAGAATTATAGCGTCCAGTTACACCTTAGGACCAGAGTTTGAGCAATGCTGTGGTGGGAAAGTCGAATTTATTATAGAACCTATGAATCAATCGCCAGAGTTATTTTTATTCGGAGCAGGACATATTGGAGTAGAAATCTGCAAACTTTTAGTAGACACGCCTTTTAAAGTTAATCTTATAGATTCTCGAGACGACTGGTTTTCTAATTTAGAGTTAGATGCTAGTATCGCAACACATCAAACTACCGAAACTGATTTTAAAACGTTTCAGGATGTTGTAAAATGGGGTAGTAACAGCTACGTTTTAGTGTTAACACATAATCATGCAATTGACTTTGATATTATAGCAATGGCGTTACAAAATCAAACTAAGTTTTTGGGGTTGATTGGCAGTAAAACTAAAAAAGTCAGATTTAACAATATGCTTATTAAAGAGATGGCTATTCCTGAAGGTATGACTAATGTAGTTTGTCCTATTGGTTTAGATATTGGAGGTGATACACCAAAAGAAATTGCTATAAGCGTTGTTGCTCAATTACTACAAGTGCATTATAAAAGCTTAGCTAATTAATACTAAGATTTGATGATAATATCCCATCTAGGAGATTACAGAAGTGTCTTGTAAGTAAAAGAATGGCTATTATTGCAGCAACTAAAGATGAAAAAAAACAAATCAATCATAGATAAATTAACTGCGCTTTGGGCTTTAAACGAGTCCGGTTTAGGTGGTTTTTTACATGTGTTTAATTCGCCATTCACTGGTTTAATAGTTGGTGGTGTTTCAATATTACTAATTAGTTTAATTGCTTTTTATGCTAAAAACAAATGGCAAACTATTTTAAAAGCATTGGTTATTGTCTTGATTATTAAAATGGCAGTAAGTCCATATTCTCCATTCGGAGCTTATGTTGCGGTCAGTTTTCAAGCGCTTTTTGGTGCGTTTTTATTTTCTAACTTTTCTTGGAAAGGTTTTGTGTTATTGGTTTTAGGGATGGTGACTTTTTTAGAGTCCGCTTTGCAAAAACTAATAGTGCTAACAGTGGTTTATGGTACTGGTCTATGGGAAGCTATTAATATTTATGGCTCATGGGTTCAGAAAAAGTTAGACTTTGTGTCGGAAACCTCTACCACTTCTTTTTTAGTCACGTTATATCTTGTAGTATATGGCGTTTGTGGACTATTAGCGGGTGTCTTTATTAAAAGTATTATTAAGATAATAGCAAGTAAACCTGAAGTCGATTTTTATCTAGAAACAATGCCAAAAGCATCGGAAAGCACTAAAAGAAAAGCGCCCTTTAAAACCAAAGTTATTTGGGTTTGGCTAATTACGGTTGCCATAATTGTTTTAGGATTTTCAATATTTGGAGGTGCACTTTTTGGGTGGCAAAAGGCTATTTATATCGTGTTCCGTAGTTTTCTTATTTTAATGCTTTGGTATCTAGTAATTGGTCCTTTTTTATTAAGATTGGTTCAGAAATACTTAAGTAAAAAGGAATCTAAGTACCAGCAGGATATTACCAATGCTATGGATTTGTTCCCTTATTTTAGGCAGATTATTTCCTATACTTGGAAACAAACGCAGCATTTAAAAGGATTCAATCGGTTTAAGTTTTTTATGGCGAATAGCATTTCTAATTGTATTCATTTTAAAACGCCTACGGAATGATTTATATCCTCACGGGAGCAATACGATCAGGGAAGACTACAGCGCTGTTACATTGGTTTAAAAACAGAAATGATGTTGATGGGGTATTGTGTCCCGATGATGCTAATGGAAAACGTTATTTTCTGAAATTAAAAAACAAAACAATTTTTAAGCTTGAAGCTGAAGCTGAAACCGAAGCTATTGTTGCAATAGGGAATTTTAAATTTTTGCGATCGGCTTTTAATGAAGCTAATGACTATTTGATTTTAGAAGCTTCTAAAACAGAGCCTAAATATTTAATTATTGATGAAATAGGAAAGTTAGAATTAAAAAATGAAGGCTTGCACGTTTCAACCAAAGCTTTGATTTCTCAGTTTAAATCTAATGATAACACACATCTTATTTTGGTAGTCAGAGATTATTTGTTGGATGCTGTTTTGGAGCATTATGGGATAACTGAATGTTCTATTTTGACTACAGAAGATTTAGAAAATTTAATCTAACTAAAAATAGTTTCGCCTAAAGCATAATAAATCGCCATTATTGCCGAGTATATTGCGCTTCCAAGAAAACGCCATTTTAATTTAAATCTATTTTGAATCAAGTAATTTGCTAAAAACGAAATAGGAATATTTACCAAAAAGGACCAAAAGGCAATTTGGATAAGGTTAAATCCAATGGCATTAAATTGAGCCGAAAATAATTTGATAAACAATAAGTGTCTTGCAACCCAAAGTGGATTAAAGTATGCTATGGCTAAACCCGTTTTAGATAATACAGCGCGTGCACCTTTTAAATCTTTAGTTTTTTTTACTATCCAATCAAAATAGTTAGGGATTTCAAACGCGTAAAAAGTGGCGCCAACAAATGCCATTCCTAGTAGTCTGTGCCAAGAAAATTCGTCAACAATTAAAGCTGCTATTGTGTCTCCAGCACTATAAATTAGTGCACCTTTAAGGATGTTTTGTGTTTTGTAATGTAGTGCGATAAGGCGTTTATTTTAAATCAGATTGTAGTAAGCAATAAATTTCGCTATCCAAAAATTGACCATTGTAATAAAAATTTTCTCTAAATAGAGCTTCTAATTTAAAGCCAAATTTTAGTAGTAGTGTTTTTGAATTGACATTTTCAAGATTAACATTGGCTGAAAAACTGTGAAGATTTAAATCTTTAAAACCAAAATTAATTAGTGTGGTTAAGGCTTCTGTCATATAGCCTTTACCCCAAAAATCAGGATGTAAAATATAACCAATTTCTCCTCTCGAGTTTTGTTTGTCGATGTGGTGAATTGCGAAATCACCAATAATAGTATTGTTTTCTTTTTCAATAAGTGCCCAAGTTATTCCTTTTCCTTCTTTAAAAGCTTTTATGTAGCCTTCAATTCTTTGTTCAGTATCTTCAATACGTTTTGGTATTGTTGTGTCCATGTATTTAGAGATCGCTTTATTGCTTCTTAGGTTTAAAAGCGTTTGCGCATCTTTTTTTGTGTAAGCTTTAAACAATAGGCGTTCGCTTTCTAGTTCGGGAAAAACATCGAAAACGGACTTATTTATATTTGTTTCTTCAATCATTTAGGCTTTTTTATACAGACTCATTAATACCTTTTCAGGAGTCATTGGCGCGTTAAATTGCATGTCGTAGTTTTGATTAAACGCTTTTATAGCATTCTGAAGTGCAAAATAAGCACCAATCCCATACATTAAAGGAGGCTCTCCAACAGCTTTAGATTTTAATATAGCCATGTCGTTTCCTTCAGTTTCTACAGGAATCACTTCTACTGTTTTTGGTACAGAAAAAATATCAGGAACTTTATATGTAGAAAGCGCATTTGATAATAATTTTCCATCTTTATTATAAGCAATCTCTTCCATAGTCATCCAGCCAATTCCTTGTATTAAAGCACCTTCTACTTGACCTAAATCAATACCTTCACTCATGCTTTTTCCGTAATCGTGTACAATCTTTACGCTATCAAATTCGTAAGTACCACGCATGCAGTCTATAGTGGTTGTTGTAATTGCGGTTCCGTAAACATGATAAGCAAAAGGGTGTCCTTTTTCCTTGGTTTTATCAAAGTGAATTTCTGGAGTCGCATAATGTGCGTTTTCAGTTAAAGCAACACGTTTTAACATGGCTTTGCTGACTAGCTCTGTCCAAGTTAAAGCTGATTTTTTGTTGTTGATATAAACAGATTCTTCTTTTAGAGTAATGTCTTTTACTGAAGCTTTTAAGTCTTCCGAAGCCACAATTTTTAATCTTTCAACTAAAGCATTACACGCCATTAAGGTTGCTTTTCCGTTTAAATCTGCGGTAGAACTTGCAGCAGAAGGCGACGTATTGGCAACACGCGTTGTATTGGTTGTTTCTATTTTAATTTTTTCAATAGGAATAGAAAACACATCCGCAGCAATTTGCATCATTTTGGTGTTAACACCTTGGCCCATTTCTACAGCAGCAGTACTAATACCAACGCTTCCGTCTAAATAAATATGAACCAAAGCACGTGCATGATTCATTGGTGTATTTGTAAACGAAATACCAAAAGTAATGGGCATAAACGCTATTCCTTTTTTGAAACTTGTATTGTTTTTATTAAACGCTTCGACCGCTTGCTCTAAAGCTTCAATATTAAATATGTTTTTAGCAGAATGCCATGTGTTTTTGGCTTCTACTTTTTTAGCGATTTGTCCGTAAGAAAACGTGTCGTTTTCATCTAACAAATTCGCTTCTTGAATTGTTCTAGTTGGTACACCAATTTCATGAGCAGCTTTTGCAATAGCAGATTCGATTACAAACATACCTTGTGGACCTCCAAAGCCTCTAAACGCTGTGTTTGGCGGTAAGTTGGTTTTACAACTCAACACTTTTGTTGTTACATTAGGTATGTAATAACTGTTGGTTGCATGAAATAAAGTCCGCTCAGCAATTGCAGGAGATAAATCTGCTGCTGCACCAGAGTTTTGCAAAAACTCGGTTTGATACGCTATAATTTTTAAGTCTTTTGAAAGTCCAATTTTATATGTGCTTTCATAAGGATGACGTTTTCCTGTCATACGTAAATCGTCATGACGATTTAAAATCAGTTTTACAGACTGGTTTAAATGGTGCGCAGCCAAAGCCGCCATTACAGCCCAAGGTGTTGCTTGGTCTTCTTTACCTCCAAATCCACCTCCAAGTCGTGTAACATCAACTTCAATTTTATGCATTGCAATGCCCAAAACTTTAGCGATAGTTTTTTGCACAGCTGTTGGACCTTGTGTAGATGACGTTACTTTTATGTTTCCGTTTTCTAAAGGTTCTGCATAAGCACCTTGTGTTTCGATATATAAATGCTCTTGTCCGTTAGAGAATGTTTCACCTTCAAAAATATACTCACAATTTGTAAATGCTTTTTCTGTATCTCCTAAACTAAAAGATCGTGGTGCATTAATAAAGCTGCCTTTTGCTTTGGCTTCTTTTGCTGTAGTAATGACTGGTAAGTCTTCAATTTCAATGTCAATTAAACCTCGTGCTTTTCGAGCAATAAATTCCGATTCTGCAACAATTAAGGCTATGGGCATTCCCCAAAAGTGGACTTCATCCTCCGCAAATAAGGGTTCGTCAGGAATAATACCGCCAATTTCATTTTCACCAGGAACATCTTTATAAGTAAAAATACGTTGTACGCCTTCTAGAGCTTCTGCTTTAGAATAATCAATACTTTTTATTTTTCCGTGTGCTTTTGGCGAGTCAAACACGACCGCATGAAATGTCCCTTGTCTAATATTAACATCGTCAACATACAATGATTCTCCACGGACATGCGTGTAAGAGTCTAAGTTTTTGATGCTTTGTTTTAATGATTTTGAAACAGCATCTAATTTAGTGTCTAATACTTTATTTGGCTTGTTTTTATGCATGTTGTATAAAATCGTTTAAGGTGAATTGCTTCGGGAATAACGTTGTAAAATGAGCAAAAAATAATTGTCGTCCTAACAAACGTTTGTAGTCAGTTGTCCCACGAACATCACTAATTGGACTGATTTCATTTTGAAGTATTTGATTAGCTTCAATTATAGTGTCTAAAGTCAAAGGTTTATCAACTAAAAAGGCTGAGGTCTCATGCAAATATTTTGGAATTGCAGCAACACCTCCAATGGAAACATGCGCTTCCGATATCGTTTTGTTTTCGATTGAAAGATGTATTGCAGAATTGACACTAGCAATATCTAAATGTGTCCGTTTACACACTTTTTCAAAATTGAAAAATGACTGTTCTGTTGGTAATTTAAATTGAATGCTCTTTAAAAGTTCATCGTCTTTTAAATCGTAAGTTTTGTATCCTTTGTAAAAGTTTTTAAGTGCAATTGTTCTTTCTTTTTCTGCGGAATTTAATATTGTAATATTACTATTAAGCGATAGAAAAAAGATAGTCATGTCTCCAATTGGCGAGGCGTTTACTAAATTTCCTCCAAGCGAAGCCATGTTTCTAATTTGTTCTGAAGAGACTAACTTTAAGTGTTTTTTTAAGTTTGGTAAAATACTATTTAACTCCGTATGATTCCATAAATCTGAAACCGTTGCGTTGGTTCCGATCGTGCAAATACCATTTTTAATGTTAATGCCTTTTAAAAACTCCTTTTCGGCTATTAGATGTACAGCGTTATCTGCTAAATGATCCGCTTGTTGGACATATAAATCCGTACCTCCAGAAACATATTTCCCTTTGGGTTGATTTAAACCTTTAGCTTCAATGTCTTTTAATCGTTGTGGGATGTTTTTAAAATATTCAGGAATAAATTTATTTTCAATTAACCAATTAAATGTGGTGTTTGTATTGTTGTCTAGTTTTTTGACAACTTGATGCGCTGCTTTTTCAATTGCTTTGTATCCTGTACATCTGCAAATATTTCCGCTTATAGCGTCAATTGCATTAGTATAATTTTTATCTGAATTTGATAAAGCAAATCCTGTTAAGGCAACTACAAAACCAGGCGTGCAAAATCCGCATTGTGTGGCGTAATTTGCTTTCATGGCTTCTTGAGTTGTGGTTAATTTGTCTTTTAAATTTGTGCCTTCAACTGTAACAATGTGTTTGCCATGTGCATTTCCTAGTGGCGAAATACATGAGGTATTACTTTGGTATTCTATAGTGTCACCATGACGTGTTCCTACTAAAAGGGTGCAGGCGCCACAATCTCCTTCACGACAACCAATCTTTGTTCCTGTTAAGCGTTGTTGATAACGCACAAAATCCAATAAAGTGGTTCCGGAATGTTCCGAGGTTTTTATGGTTTTGTTATTTAGGATAAAGGTTATCATGAGGTTTGTTTTAATTTTTCTTTATGTTCATTTTGTCTTGAAACAAAACGAACCAAAAATTCAAATCAATCTGAGGAAATTCCTGCGGACCATTCGCTTTCAAACTACATGCTTTAAGCTGCGCTTAGCATTTTCGTTTTTCGCTCATTATTTCTGCAGATTGATAATTCCGACTGTGTCGGAAATTGGGACTTGAATTTTTGCTGAGTTCTCTGTATTAATTGAATTTGTTTCTATTTAGTATTCAGTTTTATCATTTTTCTTAGTCCATTCTTGAAAAGGCTCTAATGCAATGTCACGAGCTAATTGCTCAAACGGGATACTTCTTTCTGCGTATGGTAATGGGATTTCTTTGTAGATAAATTCGTCATCAAAACCAATATTGGCAGCATCTACTTGATTACTTCCGTAATATACTTTGTCAGGTCTAGCCCAGTAAATAGCACCTAAACACATTGGGCAAGGTTCGCAAGAGGTGTATATTTCGCAACCATCTAATTGAAACGAGTCTAAATTTTTACAAGCATCTCTAATAGCAGTTACTTCTGCATGTGCAGTTGGGTCGTTAGTAGAGGTTACTTTATTGTTTCCGCGTCCTACAATTTTTCCATCCTTAACAATGACACAACCAAATGGTCCACCTTCATTGTTGTTCATTCCTTTTAAAGCTGCGTTTACAGCTTCTTGCATAAATTGATCTTTGTTACTCATACTATAATTTAAATTTTTAAGTTGAAAAATGTAGCATTAGCTAATATACTACTTTTTTATAGTGAATTATTTATCTTTGGTTTAGTTCTTTAAACCAAAAAACCCGATTCAGATGAATCGGGTTTTTTCTGGTGGTGCCTCCAGGAATCGAACCAGGGACACAAGGATTTTCAGTCCTTTGCTCTACCAACTGAGCTAAGGCACCAGTAGCAATAAATTGCGAGTGCAAATATAGTTTCAATTTTAGAACTACCAAACAAAAAATCAAAAAATTTACAATCTTTTTTTACATTTGTGCTTTTATGAGGCTTAGTAGTCTCAATTTCAATATTATAAAATTATTAAGATTTTTATTGCAATCGTTTTGTAAATTTATCCTTTTTAGAAATTATATGAATTTAATAATAGATGTTGGAAATACTAGTACTAAACTAGCTGTTTTTAATAATAATAAGATAGAAAGTAAGACTGCTGTGGAGACTAAGCAGGTTTTAAATTCAATTAAACACATTTTGGAGACCTATCCAGAGGTGCGTTTGGCTATCGTGTCTTCAGTTGGACGACTTGAAAAAGAAGTTTTAGTTTATTTAGAGGCTAATTTGAAACTAGTGGTTTTAAATCATGAAACACCTATTCCTTTTAAAAATTTATATGCTACACCTAAAACACTAGGTATTGATAGGATTGCACTAGTTTGTGCTTCTGTGCAACAATTCCCTGATAAAAATGTTTTGATTATAGATGCGGGTACGTGTATTACATATGATTTTATTAATACAAATAACGAATATTTAGGAGGAGCAATTTCTCCAGGAATACGAATGCGCTATAAAGCACTACACAATCAGACTGCTAATTTACCGTTGTTAGAAACAGAACAACCAAAACATGTTATTGGTAATTCTACAATAGAAGCAATTAATAGTGGCGTAGTTAATGGTGTTTTAAGTGAATTAAATGGAATTATTAGTGAATATAGGTCTATATATTTAGATTTAACAATTATTTTAACAGGAGGAGATGCTAAATTTTTGTCAAAGCAATTAAAAAGTAGCATATTTGCCAATTCAAATTTCTTACTAGAAGGTTTGAACTACATATTACAACATAACACAGTCTAATGATAAAAAAACTTGTATTAGTTTTTATTGCATTATTTGCAATTCAAAGTTACGGTCAGAATGGAACAGCTTCACCATATTCTTTTTATGGAATAGGGAGCACAAACTTTAAAGGTTCTGTAGAGAATAGAAGTATGGGAGGTCTTGGGATTTATAAGGACAGTGTCCATATAAACTTTCAAAACCCAGCAACTTTTGCAGGGAATAATTTAGAAGGATGGAATAACGAATCTAGACCTGTAAAATTTACAGTAGGAGGTAGTGGTACATCTTCTAAACTAGAGACGTCCGGTAGTAGTGACAAGACTAAGAGTGCTAATTTTGATTATTTAGCATTATCTATCCCGGTTGGTAAATTTGGTTTTGGATTAGGATTACAACCGTATTCATCTGTTGGATATAAATTAGAGAACAGAGATGCTGAAGAAAATTTAGAGTACAGATATACTGGAGAAGGTGGTCTTAATAAAGTGTTTTTAAGTTTTGGTTACCAAATTACAAAGTCTTTGAGTGTTGGTATGCAAGCGGATTATGACTTTGGAAACATACAGAATAGCACAATTAATTTTGCCTATAATGATGAAGGACAATTTTTAGAGCGTCAGACTAAAGAATACACCCGTTCAGATTTAAGTGGGTTGAATTTTAATATTGGATTGCATTATCAAGAAATGATAACTGATAAGTTAGAACTTCAAGGATCATTAACTTATACGCCAGAAACAGATTTGACGTCTAAAAATCAAAGAACGTTTTCAACAATAATTGTCGATGTAGATACAGAAAGTGAATTAATTTTCAATCAAATAGAAGCAGATTTAGTAGCTTCTGGATTAGATGAAACGGATTTAACACTACCATCAAAATTAAGTATAGGGGCTGGATTAGGTGAACCAAGAAAATGGTTTGCTGGTGTAGAGTATACAACACAAAATACAGGTGATTTTTTCAATCCGCTATATAGTAACACAGGAGCAACTTATGAAGATGCATCAAAATTTTCTTTAGGAGGTTTTTTTATTCCTGAATATAATTCGTTTGCTAAGAGCTGGAAAAGAATGACTTATCGTGCGGGTATGCGTTTTGAAAACACAGGGCTTGTAATAAATAATCAAACTATAAAAGAGTTTGGCATGTCTTTTGGAGTAGGTATACCAGTTGGAAATATGTTTTCTAATGCTAACTTAGGTGTAGAATTTGGAAAGAGAGGAACAACAAACGCTAATTTAGTAAAAGAAAACTTTGTAAGTTTCCAATTAAGTTTATCATTAAATGATAGATGGTTTGCTAAAAAGAAATATAACTAACAACATAAAAATTAAGACTATGAAAACGAAATTTACTTTACTACTTGCTCTGATGTTTGGGCTAAATATAGGATTTGCTCAAAACACAGAAGAATGTATGACTAAGCTGTCTTTACTGACAGAAGCTGTAAAAGCAAAAAACTTTGATGCGGGTTATAAGCCTTTAACCGATTTGAGAAAAGATTGCCCACAATACCATATTGGAACATATAAGTATGGAGAAGATATTTTAGAACATTACATAAAAACTAAAACGGGTGAAGAAAAAAAAGGACACATTTTAGACTTAATTAAATTATGGGAAGAGAGAATTGCTAACTTTCCTAATGGTAAAAAAGCAGGAGAGTATTCTTCTAAAATATGTCAATTAAGATATGACAACAAAGAGGTGTTAGGTTTGAGTGATGCTGTTTTATACGATTGTTTTGATGCATCATATAAAGGAGATAAGGATAACTTTAAAAACGCAAAAAGTTTATACGTTTACTTTAAATTAATGGTTAACCTTTTTGATACAAAGCAAAAGACAGATCAAGAATTATTTGACAAGTACGATGATGTATCTGATAAAATTGAAGTTGAAACAGAATACAACGAGAGAAAATTAAATGGATTAGTAGTTAAAGAAGACGCTGGTACAGCCTTGACTAAAACAGAAGTTAGATACAAAAAGTATTACGGAGATATGATTGGTGCTTTTGAAAAAGTACAAGATGGTGTTGATAAGGAATTAGGAGATAGAGCTAATTGTGCTAACTTAATCCCATTATACCAAAAAGACTACGAAGCAAACAAAAACAATGGTGTTTGGTTACAACGTGCAATGAATAAGTTATACCAAAAAGGATGTAAGACAGATCCTATGTTTGTTAAAATTGTAAAGCAAAAAAATACAATTGAGCCAAATGCTAAAACGTCTTACTACTTATACATTATTACAGGTGAGCAAATTTATTTAGACCAGACTATGGACCTAGAAACAGATCCAATCAAAAAGGCTAAATTAAATTACACAATTGCATTAGACTTTAAACAAAATGGTAATTACGGTAAGGCTAGACAATACTTTCAAGAGTCTTTAAGTCTTAATCCATCAAACAAAAAACCTTATGAGCATATCGCAAGAATGTACGCTTCAAGTGCAAACAACTGTGGAGATACTAACTTTAAAAAGCGTGCTGTATTTTGGTTAGCTGCAAACGAAGCTAGAAAAGCAGGGAACTCTGCTTTAGCTACTAGTTACGATGCTAAAGCACCAACTAAATCAGAAATATTTACTGAAGGTAATGCAGGTCAAAGTATCAAGATTGGATGTTGGATTGGAAGAAGTGTAACAGTGCCAAGCCTATAATGCAAAAACATAAATTACATATAATTAAAAACACGGTCATAGCTTTTGCTATGACTTTGTTTTTTGCATGTAAAAGCAATCTAAAGGACGTTAAGCAAATAGGAATGTCTGCTAATGATCCCGTAGGTGTATCAGACAGTATTAATTTAAAGTATACAGATTCTGGTCGTTTATCTGCTAACCTGATTAGTCCTAAAATGTATGACTATAGTAATAGGGCTTTTGCATACTCAGAGTTCCCGGAGGGTGTCATATTACATTTGTATGATAAAAACGATGCAAAGACAACCATTATTTCGGATTATGCTATTATCTATAACAATACAGATTTAATAGATTTAAGAGGAAATGTAATTGCTGCAACACCAACAAATGATTCGTTATTTGCCGAGCAATTATATTATGACCAAACAAAAGAATGGTTATTTACCAATCTTCCTGCAACGTATAGGTCTAAAGGTTATGTGACTAGTGGTCGCGGATTTGATTCTGATAAGGATTTCAAAAAAGCTGAAATACTTGGAGTTACAGGTCAGTTTGCAGTGCAAGAATAACAATGGCTTTAGATTATAAAGCTTACTTTTTTAGTATATTTACTTAACACTAATTTTATTTTAATGAAAACCTTTAAGTTTTTTCAATACGCTTATTTAGTATTTGCAGTGCTTTTTTTATATGATGCAATTGCAAGTTGGGGAGAGTCTAGAGCTTATATGTCCCTTTTATTAGGTGCAACAGCTGTTTTTATGTTCTTTTTTAAACAACGTTTTAATAAGAAGTTCGAAAACAATGACCGCAAGTAAATGGTGACATCAATTATCATCATTGTAACTTGTCTATTACTGTCAGCTTTTTTCTCAGGAATGGAAATTGCTTATGTGTCTTCCAATAAAATTCATATTGAAATTGAAAAGAAGCAAGACGGATTTTTAGCTAAAATTTTATCTAAAATAACTGCTAAACCATCCAAATTTATTGCAACCATGCTAATTGGAAATAATATAGCATTGGTTATTTATGGGTTTTTTATGGGGGATTTGTTGCTGGATTGGTTCCATAGCTTATTACCAAGTAATTATCCTTTAGTGACGTATTTATTAACGGATTTAAGTCTGTTGTCACAAACTATTTTATCTACGCTTTTAATTTTATTTACAGCAGAATTTTTACCAAAGGTATTTTTTCAGATCTATTCTAATACGCTACTTAAAGTATTGGCTTTTCCGGCTTATGTTTTTTATGTGTTTTTTAGTTGGGTCTCTGACTTTGTAATTTGGATTAGTGATGTTGTGCTTAAAAAGTTTTTTAAAACTGAAGGTGATCAAGTACAATTAGCGTTTACTAAGGTAGAGCTTGGGCATTACATTAGTGAGCAAATGGAAAGTGTGGAAGAACATGAAGATATTGATTCCGAAATTCAGATTTTTCAAAATGCATTAGAATTTTCAGAAGTAAAAGCAAGAGAGGTTATGGTGCCTCGAACCGAAATTATTGCTTTAGAACTTCAAGATACTGTACAACATTTAAGTGCTGTTTTTACAGAAACAGGATGTTCTAAGATTTTGATTTATAAAGAAACCATAGATGATATCTTAGGGTATGTGCATTCGTTTGATTTATTTAAGAAACCTAAAAATATTGGTGCTATGATTATGCCAATAGAGTTGGTTCCAGAAACAATGTTAGTCAAAGACATTCTTAATGTTTTAATTAAAAAACGTAAAAGTATAGCAGTTGTAGTGGATGAGTATGGTGGCACATCTGGTATTATGACGGTGGAAGATATTGTTGAAGAGTTATTTGGCGAAATTGAAGATGAGCATGATACTATTGATTTAATTGAAGAGCAAAAAGACGATATTACGTTTGTGTTCTCCTCTAGATTAGAAGTGGATTACCTTAATGAAACGTATAAACTTAATTTGCCTGAAGGCGAAAACTACGAAACCCTAGGAGGTTTGATAGTTGATCATACAGAGCAAATTCCAATGCAAAATGAAGTCGTGTCTACAGAAAAATTCGACTTTAAAATTTTAGAAGCGTCAAATACTAAGATTGAATTAGTTGAGCTTACAATTAAGTCGGAAGACTAAGCTTAGGCTATAAAATCTACTCTTTTTTACCTTAGTCTATTCATTTAATTTATTTATTGTGTAAAGTGCTTTTATTATTGAATAGAAAATGGTATTTTCGCCCACTATATTTCACAAAATTTATCACACAAAATGGCAATTTTAAATAAAATTAGACAAAAAACAGTTGTATTAATCTTAGTTATTGCATTAGCGTTATTCGCTTTTATCTTATCAAGTTTATTTGATAATAAAGATGCACTATTCTCTAAGTCTCCTGATGTTGTAGCAACCATAAACGGTCAAGACATTTCTAGAGCAGAATTTTCTAATCTTGTTGAGTTTCAACAAAGACAAATGGGACCAAATGCAACTACTAGTCAAGTAATGAACAGTGTTTTTGAATCTAAGGTCAGAGAAATTGTTATGGACGGACAAATTAGTAAATTAGGGATGACGGTTGAGTCTGAGCAGATGAGAGACCTAATTAAAACTAATTATGCATCTGATCCAACGTTTTTAAACGAAGGTGGTGTTTTTGATGAGTCTAAAGTAAAGTTATTTATTGATAACCTTAAAAGTTCTTCAACTGAAGCTTACCAAAACTGGATTTCTGGAGAGCAAGCATTAGCATCTAACGCATTACAAGCAAACTACTTTAACATGGTTAAAGCTGGTACAACTGCAACGTTAGCGGAAGGTAAATTAGAGCATAAATTAGAAGGAGAAAAAGTAGATATCAAATATGTACAAGTTCCTTTTAGCTCTATAGCAGATAGTACTGTAAAAGTATCTACTTCAGAGATTAAATCTTACATAAACAAAAACCCTAAAGCATACCAATCGGATGCAACAAGAGGTTTTCAATATGTATTCTTTAAAGAGGTTGCCTCTTTAGAAGATGAAAAGGCAATGCAAAAAGAACTTACTGATTTATTAAGCGATTCTAAAGTTTATAATGAAGTAACTAAAGCTACAGATAACAAAGCAGGTTTTAAAAACACTACGGATAACGAAGCGTTTGTAAATGGAAACTCTGACGATTTTAAATTTGTTGACAAATACCAATACAAGTCTAGCTTACCAAATGTAATTGCTGATACTATTTTTAAGTTAAACCCAGGTCAAACTTACGGTCCTTACAAAGATGGTAACTACTATAAAGTAACTAAGGTTTTAGATTTTAAAAGATTAGCAGATTCAATTGAGTCTAGTCATATTGTTATTCCTTTTGTTGGATCAACAAGAGCTGGTGCAGATGTAACTAGAACTAAAGAACAAGCTAAAGCGATGATAGATAGTATTTATCCTTTAGTTAAAAACAGCAAAACTAAATTTGCAGAAGTTGCCAATCAAATTAATGCGGATGGTACTAAAGGTAAAGATGGTGTTATTGGTTGGACTAGATTAACAACTTATAATCCTGCAGCTTTTGATCCTGATTTTGCTAACTTCTTATTCTTTAATGATAAAGGAAGTATTGATGTAGTATTATCTCAATTTGGATACCATATTATTAGAATTGACGACAAGAAAAATGTTGACAATACTGTAAAGGTTGCAACTATTGCTAGAAAAATTCAACCATCTTCTAAAACAGAAGATAAGATATTTGCTGATGCTTCTAATTTTGAATTAGCAATTGCTAACGGTAATTTTGCAGAAGTAGCTAAAACTTCTAATTATGATGTACGTCCAATGACTGCTAAAGAATTAGACGAAAGTATTCCTGGTTTAGGAAATCAACGTCAAATTGTACGTTGGTCTTTTGAAGATGGAACAAAAGTAGGAGACTACAAGCGTTTTGATAATGTACCAGGAGGAATTGTAATTGCACAATTAACTGCAATGCAAGATAAAGGAGTTATGAGTGTTGAAGATGCTTCAGTAACTGCTTTACCAGCCGTAAGAAAAGAAAAGAAAGCTAAAATGATTATGGATCGCGTTAATGCATCTTCTCTTGAGGATTTCGCTAAAGCGGAAAACCAAACAGTTAAATCTGCATCTGCTATTAACATGAAAAATCCAACAATTGCAGGAGCTGGAACAGAACCTATGGTTGTAGGTACTGCTTTTGGACTTGCTGAAGGAGCAACTTCTAAATTAGTAAAAGGTAATACAGGTGTATTTATGGTACAAGTAACTAAAAAGACAGCTGCTGTTGAATTAGAAAACTATTTACCATTTGCTAACCAGGTTAGTACTCAGAAATTAAATTCAGTACAAACAAGATTATATAATGCTTTAAAAGAATCTTCAGAGATTGAAGACTTTAGAGCAAAGACAGTACAATAAGAGACTTAAGTCTTAAACTAAAAAAGCCTTTTCAATTTGAAAAGGCTTTTTTTATACGTTATACTTTTTGTGTCTTTATAAAACCATTGTAGTGTAAGATAGTATCGTGGTATAGCCTTTTGATTTAAAATAGGCTGTTGGGTTTGTGTTAGAAGCAACTAAAATAAAATCACCACCCCAAGCACCTAAACTTTTAATACTGCCATCAAAGTCTTTAAATAACGTGTCTTTGACTGATGTTTGATTGGTGATTTGACCAATTAACTGCTCATGGGTATCTAATATAGATTGAAAGGCTGTAAGTGTATCGCAATCTATCATACTTTGAGTTAAAGTGTCAATTGCCTTTATGGTTTTAGTTGTGTTATGTCTATTGGCTTTGTAATGTGCAATACCATCGCGGCTGTTTTGCTTTTTATTTAAATGAACAAAATAAAGGTGATCAGAAAACGAAGGATTAAATGTTACTAATTCTGTTTTAGGTAGTTTGTTATCTAAGTGATAAACTAATGCGTTGTCATGTTGTGCGCAAGCAATATCGTATCCGCTACCCCCAAAAGAGTTAGCTAACAATTTATAAGGATCTACTTTTGCCCATTGTGCAATGTTATTGATTAAAGTGGAAGACGTGCCTAAACCCCAGTTTTGAGGGAATTCTAGAGTAGTCGTTATTTTAAAGCCTTCATTATTATCTAAAAATTCAGGATTTAGTTGCTTGGCAGCATTCAAAATCTGAATTAATCTATTGGAGACCTCATTTCCGGTATCTTTTAAACTAATAATATTGGCAATTGTTATAATGTCAGAAAACCATACATTATTTTGATTATCAAAACTAGTCCAATCAATATGCGGTGTTTTAATTGGTGTAACGGTAAGGTGTTGCCCGAAAACAGTAGGTACAGCCAATGCTTTTGCACCATCTAATACAACGTATTCTGCAGTAAGTAATAGTTTTCCGTGACTATAAAAACTGTCCATTAGGCTCTTAGTTTTTCAATAGCTTCTACTACAGCACTATGTGTAACGATGTTTGTTTTAAAATGATCTACTATTTTAAGTTTTTCATCTGGCGTAGCTTCAAACTGATTCAGGATATTCATCAGGTGCATTTTCATGTGTCCTTCTTGTATTCCTGTTGTTGTCAAACTACGTAGTGCTGCAAAATTTTGTGCTAATCCTGCAACTGCTACTATCTGCATCAGTGTTTTTGCGTTGGGCTGGTCTAAAACTTGTAATGCTAATTTTACCAATGGATGTAAATTAGTTAAACCACCTACAGTACCCAAAGCTAATGGTATTTCCATCCAAAAGGTAAAGACTCCATTTTCTATTTTAGCGTGTGTTAAACTACTGTATTGACCATTTCTTGCTGCATAGGCGTGTACACCTGCTTCAATTGCTCTAAAATCATTTCCTGTCGCTAAAACTACAGCGTCAATACCATTCATGATTCCTTTATTGTGTGTAACCGCTCTGTATGGTTCGATTTCAGCTATTTTTACGGCTTGTACAAACTTTTCGGCAAAGGTATTTGGGTTTATGTCTTTTTCAGCTAAATCTTCAACCTTACAACTCACTTCAGCTCTAACTAAACATTCTGGAACGTAATTAGATAAAATACTCATAATTACATTTACAGGTTTTGGTAAAGTGCTTTCAGCATTAGCTGTAAACGTTTTAGCAAACTGCTCTAAACATGAGTTTATAAAATTAGCGCCCATTGCATCCAAAGTCTCAAAAGTAGCGTGCAGTTGGTAATAATTATCTAAGACGTTGGTCTTGTTTCTTAATTCTATATCTAATATACCGCCACCACGCTTTTCCATGTTTTTGGTAATAGGCTTGGCGTCTTCAATTAATTGTGGTTTTATAGCATTAAAATAGGTTTCTAAAGCTTTAAAATCTCCGGTGTATGTAAAATGAACTTGACCTATTTTGTTTGTGGATATAACAGTGGTTTTAAATCCACCACGCGTTTGCCAAAATTTAGCAGCTTTACTAGCAGCAGCAACAACAGAGCTTTCTTCGGTTGTCATTGGTATAGTATAAACTTTGTCGTTTATTACAAAATTTGGTGCAACACCTAAAGGGAGGTAGTAATTAGTAATTGTGTTTTCTATAAACTCGTCATGCAATTGTTGCAGCTTTTGATCGCTATTCCAATACTGTTTAAGTGTGTTTTCTGCACCATCATAATCAGATAAATGGTTTTTGATTAACCAATTAACTTTTTCAGTTTTAGATAATTTTGAAAACCCGGAAACTAATCTACTCATGCTATTCATTTTAAAAAGCAAAGATACTATTTACGCTTTCAATTTTTGCTTACTAACATAATATTGCGGATTTATGTGTTAATGTTTACTGTTTTTTGGGTATTTTTTAGTAAACTTGACATCCTATTATTAAATAACTAATATTAAATGAAGATCTTAAGAATTCTATCCCTATTCTGTTTTTTATCAACCTCTTTTTTAACTGCTCAGAATAAGCAAATTACCTTGGAAGAAATATGGAGTGGAACCTTTAGAACTGAAGGATTAGACGCTTTGCACTCGATGGCTAATGGTCAGCAATATTCTGTTTTAAATTTTGATAGAACAAAAGGCGGAACAACAATAGATATTTATGATTATAAAACTTTAGAAAAAGTTAACACACTAGTTAGCTCTGCAGATCTAAAAGCTATTAAATATTTTACAGATTATACGTTTAGTGCAGACGAGAGCCAAGTGTTATTGGCTACGGAAGAAGAGTCTATTTTTAGACGCTCGTCTTTAGGTATTTATTATGTGTATAATACCAAAACAAAACAGACCACTTTAGTATCTGAAGATAAAATACAAGAGCCAACATTTTCTCCGGATGGGACTAAAATTGCTTTTGGATTAAATAACAACCTTTACGTTAAGGATTTAGTGTCAGGTAAAATAACACAGTTTACTTTTGATGGCGTTAAAAACAAAGTTATTAATGGTATTACTGACTGGGTGTATGAAGAAGAATTTGCTTTTGTACGTGCATTTGACTGGAATGCAGACAGTAATAAAATAGCCTTTATAAGATTTGACGAAACAGATGTTCCAGAATTTTCTATGGATGTGTATGGTAAAGATTTATATCAAACACAAACTGTTTTTAAGTACCCAAAAGCAGGAGAGAAAAATGCGGTAGTGTCTTTACATTTATTTGATTTAAAATCGAATAAATTAAGCGAAGTTAAAGTTGATAAGTCTTATGACGATTTTTACATTCCTAGAATCAAGTGGACTAATGATGCAGATGTATTAAGCGCACAGTTTATGAATCGTCATCAAAACCAATTGGATTTATGGATGATTAACGCTAAAAAAAATAAAGCAACTTTGGCTGTAGCCGAAACTGATAAAGCTTACGTTGATGTTACTGATAATTTAACGTTTTTAGAGGATGATAGTTTTATTTGGACTAGCGAGAAAGATGGTTACAACCATATTTATCATTACGATAGTAAAGGAAAATTAATCAATCAAATTACCAAAGGAAACTGGGAGGTTACTACTTACTATGGTTATGACGCTAAGACGGATCAAATCTTTTATCAATCTGTTGAAAACGGAAGTATTAACAGAGATGTGTATTCTGTTAAATTAAATGGAACACAAAAAAGAAGATTAACACAGCAAACAGGTACTAATAATGCTGATTTTAGTGCTGATTTCACCTATTTTATAAACACATATTCTAGTGCTACAACGCCTTATTTATACACTTTAAATGATGCTAATTCGGGACAAGTGCTAAAATCTATAAAGGATAATAGTGCTTTAATTGCGGGTTTAAAAGACTACCAATTATCTAAAAAAGAGTTTTCTACTATTAATATAAATGGTAACGACTTAAATATGTGGATGATCAAGCCTGCAAATTTTGATGCCTCTAAAACATATCCATTGTTTATGTATCAGTATTCTGGACCTGGATCTCAGCAGGTTGCTAATAAATGGAATAGTGCTAACGATTATTGGTATCAAATGCTAGCGCAGCAAGGCTATATTGTTGCATGTGTAGATGGTCGTGGGACAGGACTTAAAGGTGCAGATTTTAAAAAAGTAACACAAAACGAATTAGGTAAATTTGAAATTGAAGACCAAATAGCAGCAGCAAAATTATTAGGTTCAAAATCTTATGTTGATTCCAGCAGAATTGGAATTTGGGGATGGTCTTATGGTGGATTTATGTCTAGTAATGCATTGTTTAAAGGTAATGATGTCTTTAAAATGGCAATTGCAGTAGCGCCTGTGACAAGCTGGAGATTTTACGATTCAATTTATACAGAACGCTACATGACTACACCACAAGAAAATGCTAGTGGGTATGATGACAACTCACCAATAAACCATGTAGATAAATTAAAAGGAGACTTTTTATTAATTCATGGTACAGGAGATGATAATGTGCATGTGCAAAATACAATGCGTATGGTGGAAGCTTTAGTGCAAGCTAACAAGCAATTTGAATGGATGATTTATCCTGACAAAAATCATGGTATTTATGGTGGAAACACAAGATTACACTTGTATACAAAAATGACGAATTTTATTAATCGTACATTAGGAGACAAACTTTAAAATAAAACTAACTAACTAAAATATTTAATATGTCAAGTAAAGCTTTACAACCACATCAAAAAGAACTGTTTGGACAACCAATTGGTCTTTATATTTTGTTTTTAACCGAAATGTGGGAACGTTTTTCATATTATGGAATGCGAGCACTTTTAGTACTTTATATGACAACAGCTACTATTGGAGACGATAGAGGTGCTGGTTTAGGTTGGACAAGTCAAGAAGCTTTAGCACTTTATGGATGGTATACTATGTTAGTATATGTTATGTCTATTCCTGGAGGGATGATTGCGGATAAATTAATAGGCCAGAAAAAAGCAGTGTTACTCGGGGCTATTGTCTTGTGTTTAGGTCACGCTGTATTGGTATTAACTGATATTTGGGCCTTTTATACAGGTTTAGGACTAGTTATTTTAGGTGTTGGTTTATTAAAACCGAATATATCTACAATGGTTGGTGGATTATATAAAGAAGGGGATATTAGAAGAGATAAAGGGTTTAGTATATTTTATATCGGTATTAACTTAGGGTCACTATTAGCAACTATGGTTGTTGGTGGAGTTGTCGCTAAATGGGGATGGCATGCAGGTTTTGGATTAGCTGGAATTGTAATGGTTTTAGGTTTGATAAATTACTTATACGGTCAAAAGTATTTAAAAGAAGTAGGTAATTTTGTACCTAGTACTGGAGATTCAAATGAAGTGTCTTACGGTCAATTATATTCTAAATTATTCAGTTCTCCGAAGCAATTAACAATTGTAGGTATATTAGTTGCTGCATCAGTATATGGTTGGTATACTTTAGAATGGGGATTTGGTTTATTATTTATCTTTTTAACAGCAATAACAGCGTTATTAATGATGATTTATAAAGAATTAGATAGTCAAGTGTTTAAAGATCGTTTCTTAGTCTTATTGCTATCTTTTATTATGGTAATAATTTTCTGGGGTGCTTTTGAGCAAGCTGGAGGATTAATGAATTTATATACAGATACAAAAACAGATAGAATGTTATTTGGATGGCAAATTCCAACAGTAATGTTTCAAAGTTTAAATGCTGGATTCATTATTTTATTTGCAACGTTTATTGCAGGTGTATGGGCTAAACGCAAATTAAAAGGTAAGGAAGCATCGTCATTGTTTAAAATGGCTTTAGGTATTATTATAATGGGCTTTGGGTTTTTATTCATGGTATTTGCAGCAATGGAATTTGAAAAATCAGGAACATCTAGTATGATCTGGTTAGTGTTAGCTTATTTTTTCCATACTATTGGAGAGTTATGTATATCTCCAGTGGCATTATCTTTTATTACTAAATTAGCACCGGTAAAATATGCCTCTTTAATGATGGGAGTTTATTTTGCTGCTACTGGATTAGGAAATAAAGTTGCGGGTATAGTCGGAGAGTCTGCTAGTGAATATGGTGAGTTGGCAATCTTTTCAGGTATAGTAATCTTTACAGTAATTATTGGTTTGTTATTTATAGCAATGTTAAAACCATTAAAAAGATTAACACATGGCGCTGAAGAAAGCGAAAGAATATTAAAAAACGAAGAAGCTGAAGGATTTGAATTAGCTGACAATTAAAAATAACTAAATATAAAAACCTCACAAATTTTACTTTGTGGGGTTTTCTTTTTTTAACTAACTAAATTTTATCATGAATACAGATATTGAAAATCTATTTAAAGACAAAGTTATAGGGCATCCAGCTGGATTATTTATAATATTTTTTACTGAAATGTGGGAGCGTTTTTCATTCTACGGAATGCGTATTCTATTAGTATTGTTTTTAACAGCACCTATTGTTAGTGATAATCCGGGTTGGGAATGGCCTAGAGAACATGCATTATCTTTAATAGGTACTTATGGAGCATTACTTTATTTAACGCCAATACTTGGTGGTTGGATTGCAGATAAGTTTACAGGATATAAATGGGCTGTAATAATAGGCTGTTTTATTATGATGTTGGGTCATTTATCTATGGTCTTTGAAACACCTGCATCATTATATATAGGTTTAGGACTTTTAATTGTGGGAACAGGTTTTTTTAAGCCTAATATGACTTCGATGATTTCTGAAATGTATAAAGGGAAAGAATCTAAAAAGGATGGCGCTTACACCATTTATTATATGGGTGTAAATGCAGGTGCATTTTTTGGTATGATGCTTTGTGGGTATTTAGCTGAAAACGAAGGCTGGAGTTACGGTTTTGGTTTAGCGGGTATTTTTATGCTATTTGGTTTAATTCAATTTTGGATGGCTAAAGATTTTTTCGGTTCTATTGGAGAAAAACCATCAAAAGTTCATGAGGTAGAACTACCTCAAAATATTAATGAAGAAAGCGTTACAATTGATATTACTACGCCAGTTGAAGATCAATTAAATCCGTTTACGATGTTAGACAAGATTTTAATTGTTTTGTCTTCTATTGGTGGTTTATTATATCTTATTAATGACCCTCTAGAAAAAATATCAGGTATGGATTTAGTGCCTTTTTCTGTTGGGAATTTTACAGGTTCTGAAGTTCTTATTTTGGCATCGTTAGCTATGTTTTTGTTTTTGATTACCACAAGAATTTCTAGATACACTAAGGTTATTAGGGATAGGATTATTGCAGTAGCAATCTTTGGAGTGTTTACAGTATTTTTCTTTGCTGCTTTTGAGCAGTCTTTAGGGTCTATGACAATTTTTGCAAGAGATTATACATCTAGAGCACTTGCTGGTAGTTCTGCTATGATTTTTAAAATTGTGGATTTAATTTTAACGGTTGGTCCATTGGCAATTATTTCATGGGTTTTATATTTATTATTCAAGAAAACATATACTAAAATTGCGGTTTCAAACATTGTATTGGCATTGTCATTTGTACTTCTATGGGGTATTGTAATTTATAAAATTAATAATGAATTTAGTAAAGAAGGAACAGAAGTACCAGCAACTTGGTTTGGTATTTTAAATTCATTTTTTATTATAACATTGGCTCCATTTTTCTCTAAATGGTGGGAAAGTAAATACAACCCTAGTGCTGCAATGAAATTTGGTATTGGTTTAGTATTATTAGGATTAGGTTTTGGTGTACTTGTAATTGGTACTTTAGGAATTGATCAAGGTGCAAAAACAGCTTCCGTAAGTATGATTTTTCTAATATTAGCCTATTTGCTACATACTATGGGAGAGTTATGTATTTCGCCAATTGGTTTATCTTATTTAAGTAAGTTGGTTCCTGGACGTATGATTGGTTTTATGTTTGGTATTTGGTATCTAGCAATTGCTATCGGTCAAAAAGCAGCAGGGAATATGGGAGGAATGATTGATAAAATTTCTGAAGAACATTCATTAAGTACATTCTTTTTAATTTTTACAATTGTACCAATTGTAGTTGGTATTATATCGGCTATTCTAAACCCGTTACTTAAAAAATTAATGCATGGTGTTAGATAACATGTTATAATTACCATAAATAAAACGCCTCATATTTGGGGCGTTTCTTTTTTTTGTAAATTTGGAACGCTATTTGCAAATACAAAACAAAACAACTTTATAATGAAAAACATATTTTTAGCCTTTACATTACTGTTTGCAGTAAATACTATTGCTCAAGAAGAAATTAATTGGATGACATTGGAAGAAGCGGTTGAGCTTCAAAAAACAGAACCAAAAAAAATATTAATGGATGCTTACACATCTTGGTGTGGACCTTGCAAGCTTTTAGATGCTAGAACGTTTACTAATCAAGATTTAGTTGCTTTTGTAAATGAACATTATTACGCAGTAAAATTTGATGCTGAAGGTAACGAAGAGATCGATTTTAAAGGAAAGACTTATAAAAACCCTAGTTATGATCCTGCTAAATCTAAAAAAAGAAATTCTGCACACGAGCTTTCTCGCGGTTTAGGTATTAGAGCCTATCCAACATTATTGTTTTTTGATGAGAATGCGCAACTTATAGCACCAGTTTCAGGGTATAAAACACCACAACAATTAGAATTATATTTAAAGATGTTTCAATCTAATAAACATTTAGAGATGAAATCGCAATCAGAGTTTGATAAGTACAATAAAGATTTTAAAGCGGAGTTTAAAAACAACGCATAAACACTTTTAATAGTCTATTATAAAAGCTCCTGTTTTACCAGTTTGGTAAAATGGGAGTTTTCTTTTTTTACAAGTTGTTGTCCATTTATTAATATAAGATTTGTAATTGTTACCATCCGCAATAATGCCTTTTGGTTGTAAGCTATCTATTAAGCGTTCTAAATTTAATTTTGGAGATTGTGTTAATAGCACATAATCTATCGCCTTATTTTTAATATCAAAGACGCCAAGACTATCAACAACTAATACATAATTGTTTTTTAGTTTGTAAACAGAATTTAAGGGTTTTGATGTCGTAGTGTTAAGTGCGTTTTTAACAGCATAACTTCTAATTATGGTGTTTGATTCAGCGTTTTCTATGTCAGAGTATATTGTTAAACGATTATCGTGTTTTTGTCCAATGATCGTACTTCTGTTTTTATGAAATACTAAAAACCGATTTCCTTCTGTTTGATAATAATTATGGATATAAGTCAGTTGTATAAGTATAATCGAAACTAAAGTCAGACGCATCCATTTGTAGTTTTTGTAATGATACAATTTGTAAATCGTAAATATAAAAACATAAGAAACCACAACTTGCACTACTGTAAACGGTATGTCAAGAATTAAAAAGGTTTCTTGGCTAGAAATCCAACCAAAAAATTGATTCATCCAATCAATAACTAATCCAAAAGCATCCGATATAAAGCTTTTAGGGACACTTAATAAGGCTAATGTTATAACCAACAATCCAAGTCCTAATATCATGCTTAAAAAGGGGATTACAATCAAATTGGACAACCAAAACAAACTAGGAAATTGATGAAAGTAATACAGGCTAATAGGAATAATCCCAAATTGTGCAGCTATAGTAACGGTTAGTGTTTGCCATAGTAGTTTAGGTAATTTGTATTTGGGGGTCCATAAGTGTTCTAGTATGGGTTGAAAGCTTACTATTGCTATTACTGCAGCATAACTTAATTGAAATCCAACATCAAATAAAAAGTTAGGTTTGATTAGCAGTAAAACAAAAACGGAAATTGCTAAGGTGTTATAAATGTTGGTAGGACGTTTTAGATTTATACCAATAGCAACAATGCTAAACATAGTTGTTGCTCTAATTATCGAGGCAGAACCGCCCGCAATTAAAGCATAAGTCCATAGTAGTATTAACAGAATAATAGTCTTGATAGTTTTTCCGTGTTTTAATCGCTCTAGTGGAGAAAATATCAAGTTTAATAGTAAAAGTATAATTCCAACATGTAATCCAGATACAGCTAAAATATGTATAGCGCCAGCATTGGTGTAATTATCATAAACTGCTTTTGTAATGTTTTGTCTTTGTCCTAAAATTAAGGCATTAATAATCGAGAGTTGATCTTTTGTGTATTCGTATGCTGTTAGTTGTGTGTTTATATAGTTTCGGAATGTCGCAGCATAACCAAATAGAGACGTGCTTGTATGTGGTAAATTAATAATAGTAGTGTGGTCGGCGTACAATTGGTAATGTACTTGTTGCTTATCAAGGTAGTTTTTATAACTAAATTGATCTGGGTTTAATGGTGCTTTAACTTTGTTTAAATTGACGTTGGTTGTATAGATGGCGTCAATAGGTAAAGCAGAATGTATGCTGTCTTTCTTTATATTTAATAATGCTTTTCCACTAACATGCTTAGTGTTTACGTTTAAAATGTTGACATAATAACGATGACTGTACGCATTTGGTTTTAAAGTTTCTCTAACTCGAAAGGTTATGATTTTACTAGTAGGGGTTTCATTTATTGCGTGAGAAAAATGACTGGCATCACGCAGATCTTCATTAATATTAGTTAAAAAAAGACCAAAGAAGAGAAAGGTTAAGTAGGTTGATACCCCATAAATAAAAACAAAACGTTTTTTCTTTTTTAATATGAAATATAACAAGACCGTAATTGCAGTGAAAATTACAGCTAGAATAAAGCTATAACTAGTGCTAATTGTAATTAATTTAGCCAGTAAAATGCCTAAAATTAAGCATAACGTAAATTTTATAATTGAAAAATGAAATAATTTCATCTTTCAATATAAGCAATTTCTTACAATACACGACGTGCTTGTACAAAAGCAAAGTACCAGTAACGTTCTGACAATAAACTGGTCATGACGCCTTTGCTAGTGCTAGAGTGTATAAACTCAACACGTCCTGGTCGTGAAGAGGTTACTAATCCGACATGGTTTATAGTTCTGCTATTACGTTTGGTTGCAAAAAACAGTAAATCACCTTCTTCTACTTCTTTAACATCTATCCAGTCGCCTTGTTGCGCCATTGCGCTTGATGTTCTTGGTAGATCAACGTTTTCAGATCCAAACGCAGTATATAGTAATCCAGAACAATCCATCCCTTTTTTAGTAGTTCCGCCGTATTTATATCTAACGCCTTCAAAGCTTTTAGCGCTATTTATTATGTTAGCTATTTTTGGGCTAGTAGCTTTAATTGTTGGGTAGTTTGGTGTTGTGTTAGTTTCTGGTGTTTCTGTATGTGTTGGTTTTCTAGTTGGTCGTTTTCTATTGCGTTTTGTTTCTGTTTGAGCTGTTGTTTTAGATTCTGATTTTTTGGTAACAACATGCTTGCTTTTAGAACTTCCGCAAGATAAAATTGTAGTTATAAGTAGGAGTAGGGCAATTTTTTTCATTGTAAAAATTATAGTTTTATAGCATCAAAAATTAACTTAGCTGTGTTTTGGCTAGCGCCTTTACCACCTAATTTTTTTTCTAATTCGTAATAGTCTACAAAAAACTTGGTACGTTCATAATCATTTAAAAGTCGATCTAGTTCTGTCTTCAAACGTTTAGTATTAAAGTCGCCTTGTATTAATTCGGTAACAGATTTTTTATTCAATATTAAATTAACAAGACTTATATATTCTAAATTAACCACGCGTTTACCAATTTGGTAAGACACCCAGCTACCTTTGTAACACACCACTTGAGGGACTTTAAATAAGCCTGTCTCTAAAGTTGCGGTTCCAGAAGTGACTAGTGCAGCAGTAGATAAGCTTAATAAATCATAGGTTTTATTGCTTATAAAATGAACGTTTGCTTGTTTAATAAACGTTTTATAAAAATCGTAATCTTGACTTGGTGCTCCAGCAATTACAAATTGGTATTTTGGATAGTCGTCCACAACACTAAGCATTACGGACAGCATTTTTGTTATTTCCTGTTTTCTACTTCCTGGTAGTAATGCAATTATGGGTTTGTCGCTTAAACCATGTGCTTTTCTAAATTCAAACTCGTCAACTTGTGTTCTGTCAGAAATAGCATCAATTAAGGGGTGTCCAACAAAGTGAACTGGGTAATTGTGTTTCTTTTCGTAAAAATCTTTCTCAAAAGGAAGTATAACATACATTTCATCCACATCATTTTTGATGGCATTTATACGTCCTTCTTTCCAAGCCCAAATTTGTGGTGATATATAATAATGTGTTTTAAAGTTTTTTAGTTTTGCCCATTTGGCAATACGTAAATTAAAACCAGGATAGTCTATAAAAATAATGACGTCTGGATTATAATTTGCAATATCAGTCTTGCAAAACGATAAGTTTTTAGCAATGGTTCTTAAATTCATTATAACTTCAGAAAACCCCATAAAAGCTAATGCTTTATAGTGTTTTACTAAAGTTCCTCCAACGTTTTCCATTAAGTCGCCTCCCCAAAATCTAAACGTTGCATTAACGTCTTGTTTTTGCAGTGCTTTCATTAGGTTAGAACCGTGTAGATCTCCAGAGGCTTCGCCAGCTATGATATAATATTTCAAATTATAGTCTGTTTATTATAAAAATTAGTCCAATTATTAGTGTGGCCATTAAAACACCTTTTGCTTTGTCGTCCTGCTTTCTGTTTAAAAACAGAAAGAATAATCCTAAGTTAAGCAAAGCGCCAAGACTAACCAACTTACCAACAAATTTAAATTGTAATGCTTGTTTTATGGTAGATTCAATTCCAAACTTTGAAAACAAAACAATATATAGTATCACACCAACACAGGTGCAAAGTATACCTAGAATAAATCCAATTATAATGTCTTTTTTATTTTTCAAATTGCCACGTGTTTAAGTGTTGCATATAATGGTGTGCAGTCAAATCGTATTGTACAGGTACTACAGATATGTAACCGTTTTCTAAAGCATACTCATCTGTATCAGTGCCTTTATCGTAATTTACAAATTCACCGGTTAGCCAATAGTAATCACGACCTTGAGGTGTTTGGCGTTTATCAAATTTTTCTTTCCAGTTTGCTTTTGCTTGTCGGCAAACCTTAATTCCTTTTAATTCCTTCTTTTTTAAATCGGGAATGTTGACGTTTAAAATAATCCCTTCAGCAATTTTATTTTTAAGCGCGTTTTCTGCAATTTGCTTGATATACTTTTTTGAAGCTTCAAAATCGGCGTCCCAACTATAGTTTAATAAAGAAAACCCGATAGCAGGTATACCTTCAATACCAGCTTCTATTGCAGCACTCATCGTACCCGAGTAAATAACGTTTATACTACTGTTGGAACCGTGGTTAATGCCGGATACACAAAGGTCTGGTCGTCTGTCTAGCACTTCATTAATTGCAATTTTAACACAGTCGGCAGGTGTTCCAGAACAGCTATATTGTAAAGTTTTGTCACCAGGTTTAGAGACTTTATCTAAATGCAATACATTGTTTAATGTTATGGCATGACCCATTCCGCTTTGAGGACTATCGGGAGCCACAACTACAACATCTCCAAGGGTTTCCATAACTTCAATTAAAGCTAAAATTCCTGGTGCAGTTATTCCGTCATCATTAGTGATTAAAATCAGTGGTTTTTTACTCATAAAAGGGGATTTTATTTACGTAGCTAAAATACACAAAATCTCTCGGAACTGCTCAATTTATTCAGTTTAACAAAAAATTAGCTGGTTTAGATTTTATTGGCATGGTTTTTTCTTTACTTTAGTAGAAATTTCTCGTAAAAATTTAAAAAGAACAGATGAAAAGGAAATATAATATAATATTACTAGTGCTATTATTAGCATTTGGGTCTTGCAGCTTTACTGCAAAAGTAGATGATGATCCTGATAAAGATAAATTACTGATTCAAATCATAACGTTGGCATTAGATCAACTCCACTTTGAACCAAAGGAATTAAATGATGCATTTTCTGCTGAAATCTATTCAGACTACCTAGAGTTAGTTGACCCGTTAAAACGTTACTTTTTACAATCAGATATTGATGATTTCAAGAAATTTGAAACTGAAATTGATGACCAATTGAGAGCGTACGATATTTCGTTTTTTAATATGGTTTATGAGCGTTTAATACAACGTCAGCAGGATGCAAAAGAGTATTATAAAAGTATTTTGTCTAAACCATTTAATTATGAGCAAGACGAAGACTATAATGCAGATTACGAGAGTTTAGCATTTGTAAAAAACAAGAAAGCTTTAAAAGAACGTTGGAGACAACAATTAAAATTTAATACATTATCTGGTTATGATATGTTGATTGATCAGCAAAATGGTGAATCAAAAACTGATGATGATGATGATGATGATGATGATGAAGCTGAAGTAAAAGAGCCTATTGTAAAAAAGTCTTTAAAAGAAATTGAAGAAGAGTCAAGAGCAGAAACTTTAAAAACACTAGATAATTATTTTACAGATTATATAGATGATATGGAACGTGAAGACTGGTTTGCTATGTATGTTAATACAATAGTAGAGGAGTTTGATCCACATACATCTTATATGGCGCCAACAGATAAAGATCGTTTTGATCAACAAATGTCTGGTAAGTTAGAAGGTATTGGTGCGCGACTGCAAAAGAAAATGGACTACATTAAGATTGTAGAATTGATTTCTGGAGGACCAGCTTGGAGAGATGGAAAGATTGAGGTTGGAGATTTAATTGTTAAAGTACGTCAAGACAAAGAAAAAGAAGCGATTAGTGTGGTAGGTATGCGTATTGACGATGCCATCAAATTAATAAAGGGCCCAAAAGGAACTAAGGTTATTTTAACTATGAAAAAAGTTGATGGCTCTTTTGAAGATATTGCTATTACTAGAGATATTGTTGAGCTTGAAGAAACGTATGCAAAATCATCGATAGTTAAAAAGGATAACAAAAATTATGGTGTGATTAATTTACCTAAATTTTATGTGGATTTTGAAGACTATAAAAGCAGAAATGCATCTAGCGATATTAAGTTAGAAATTGAACGTTTAAAAGAACAAGGTATAGAAGGATTAGTATTGGACTTACGTAACAACGGAGGTGGATCTTTAAGAACAGTTGTTGATATGGCTGGATTATTTATTAAAGATGGACCAGTAGTACAAGTAAGATCTACGGACGAGCCTAAAGAGGTGTTATCAGATACTGATAAATCTATTATTTGGGATGGGCCATTAGTAATTATGGTTAATGAGCTGTCTGCTTCTGCATCAGAGATTTTAGCTGCAGCTATGCAAGATTATAAACGTGCTATTATTATTGGAAGTAAGCAAACTTATGGGAAAGGAACAGTACAAAACGTATTGGATTTAAACCGTATGGTGCGTAACAGTTCTCACGGAGATTTGGGTGCTTTAAAATTAACGCGTCAAAAGTTTTACCGTATTAATGGTGGGTCTACACAATTAGAAGGTGTTAAAAGTGATGTGGTAGTTCCGGATCGTTATAGCTTTATCGATATTGGAGAGCGTGATCAAGAAAACCCTTTAGCTTGGGATAAAATTACACCTGTAGAGTATGAAGTTTGGAATAGCTATTTTGATTACGATACAACTATCGCAAATAGTAAAAGCCGTATGGAAAACAATGCACAATTAAAGCTTATTGAAAGCAGTGCTAAATGGGCTAAAACTAAAATGGATGATAATAATTATTCACTTAATTACAAGAAATATAAAGCTGAGTTAAAGTTGAATGAGGAAGAAGCAAAACAGTTTGAGGCTATTGCCGATTATAAAACTAATTTGACTTTTGAATCATTACCATATGAGCAAAAGTTATTTGAACAAGACACAATCTTACGTGATAAGCGTAACAGGTGGCACGAAAATTTAAGTAAAGATGTTTATGTCGAAGAAGCTATTAATGTGCTTAACGACTTAAAAATGACTTACGAAATTAAAAAAGTAGCAACCATAAAAGACTAAGGTCTATCGGTCCTATTGCAATAGGAAACTAAAATTTATGGTGACTAAAACAAATTCATTATCACAAATAGCGCTTCAAAAGTTTAAAAAAAACTTTTGGGGCGTTTTTAGTTTGTGCTTTATAGGTGTTGTCGGGTTAATCTCTGTGTTTGCATATCTATTTGCGCCAGATAATTCGCAAAACGCTAATCAAATGCATGTCTCTATTCATTCTAAATCTCCAGGATTTACAGTGGACATGTTGACTATTCCTTCTCAAATTCAAAATGTACAGTCATTTTTAGATAAAATATTTTTTGGAGTAAAAAATACTGATACTGAAATACCAATAGCTACTTTCAGTGTAAACGATAATCAGTTGACTTATACGGAGTATGCATCTGATGGTCTAGAGGGGGTTTCTAAAACAATTGCAGCAGATTTTATAATGAAAAATTCAGCTAGACAATATATAAAGTCGGTGACATTTTATTTAGGAACAGACAAGTATGGACGTGACCTGTTAAGTAGGTTATTAGTTGGTGCTAGGATCTCGTTTTTTATAGGTTTTGTGGCTGTATTTATATCTTTAGTTATTGGGGTGTTTATGGGTAGTGTCGCTGGTTATTACGGTGGGAAAGTAGATGCTTTTATAATGTGGATTATTAATGTAACATGGTCCATTCCAACACTATTATTAGTGATTGCAATAACTTTAGCCTTAGGAAAAGGGTTTTGGCAAGTGTTTATAGCAGTAGGTCTAACTATGTGGGTGGAAGTTGCTAGAGTGGTAAGAGGGCAACTAATTAGTGCCAAAGAAATGCAGTATGTAACCGCAGCACGTGCTTTAGGGTTTAAAGACTATAGGATAATTACAAAGCATATACTTCCAAATATTATGGCGCCAGTTATTGTTATTTGTGCAGCCAATTTTGCAGCAGCAATTTTGATAGAATCTGGGCTTAGTTTTTTAGGGATTGGAGCACAACCGCCTATGGCTAGTTGGGGAGCAATGATTAAGGATCATTACAATTACATAATCCTAGGTAAACCTTATTTAGCGGTGTTACCAGGATTATGTATCATGTTTTTAGTAATGGCGTTTATGCTTATTGGAAATGCATTACGCGATGCTTTAGATGTTAAACATTAAGGATTTGTAGACCATAACGCTGCGCTTTTAAGCATAGCTCTTCTAGGTAACTTTAATCCAGCAACGACTAACTCTGCAAAGTCTTCAGGTTGTAAAATACTGTCTTCAGAGTCTCTGTTTGCAATACCTAAATCTACAGACATATCAGATGCAATAGTACTTGGTGTTAGTGTGCATACTCTAATGTTGTTTTTTCTAACTTCCTTCATTAAAGATTCTGATAAACCTATAACAGCAAATTTTGAAGCTGAATAAGCAGATGTAGTGGCATTACCACTTAATCCTGCTGTAGATGATACATTGATAATGTCACCTTCGTTTTTATCAATTAAATAAGGTAGGACTTCCTTGGTTACATAGTACATACCCATAACATTGGTTTGGATAATTTTAGTCCACTGACTAACTTCCATGTCATTTAAAGTCCCAAAAGCTGCAATACCTGCATTGTTGACTAATATATCAACAGTACCTAAAGTATCTATTAGTGTTTTAATACCTGTTTTTACTTGGTCATAATTACCAACGTCAAACGCAGCATAAGTTGCATTTACACCCAATGCTTTTAGTTCGGCAACAGTTGCTTTTAAAGTCTCTTCGTTTCTACCTGTAATAGCAACGTCAATACCTTCTTTAGCAAATGCTATTGCGGTAGCTTTACCTAGTCCTTTTCCGCCTCCAGTAATTATTGCTTTTTTATTTTTTAAGTGTTCCATTTATTCTTCTTTATTCTACTATTTCGTAATCAATACTTAGTTTTCGTAATGCTCTTAATGCGGATCCTGAATTTTTATCTTCCATTTCGATATCAACGGGATCGCCTTCTAATAAAATGTCTGTAAGCTCATTGGCTAGAGAGTCATTTATGTTTGATGAGATTTCGACAATACATTTAGCAATTGCTCTTTTGTCTGGTCGTTGCGCATCGCAGGATAATAGATTTATTTTCATGATTTTAATTTATAGTTGTAAAGATACTACTGTTTGTTTGGATTGACGGTGTGTCCTTACATATTGTAAACACCACCATTAATATCTAATGTTGCTCCGGTGATAAAACCATCATATTCTGAAGCTAGATATAATACGGCTCTTGCAACGTCATCTGCATTACCAGCACGTTGTATAGGTATGCCTGCTGTTGTAGCTGCAGCAGATTCTTTTGTTGTGTGTGTGTTATGAAACGATGTACCTAAAATTAGTCCAGGCGATACGGCATTTACTCGTGTACCTTGAGGTCCTAACTCTGCAGAAAGCGCACGCGTTAATGTTAAAATAGCTCCTTTACTTGTTGAGTAGGCCAATGATCCTGGGTGTCCGCCTTTACGTCCAGCTAAAGAAGCTAGGTTGACAATACTACTGTTGTCATTTTTTGCAAGATGCGGTGCAGCTGCTCGAGTAACAAACATCATAGAGGTTAAGTTTATGTCCATAACTTTATGCCAAAACTCAGCTTCCATTTCGTTAAGCAGTTTACGGGCAACCAGAGAACCTGCATTGTTTATTAATATATCTAAACCACCAAGTGCTTCTACCGTTTTTGAAACTAATGCGTTTGCATCCTCCTCTTTTGTTAAATCACCGCTTATGGCTACTGCTTTTTGTCCTTTTTTGGTGGCGTAAGCTGTCAACTCATTAGCAGTGTCAGCACTAGAAAAATAATGTATTGCAACATTGGCTCCGCTATCAATAAAGTGCTTAGTTATAGCTTCTCCAATACCTTGTGCTCCAGCTGTTATAAGTACATTTTTTCCGCTTAATTTAGTGTTGTTTGTCATGTTGTTCCGTCGTTTAGTATAATTTGTAATTGCATCAAGCCTAAAAAGAGTGTGTTAGGCTTAAAATTTGGTTAAGCAACTAAAGTAATAAAAAAGCTGAAGAGTAGCGGGTTTTCAATGTGAAAGTCTAGTTAAAACATGGTTGTTTTAGCTAAGTAAAATGATTGCGTAACTAATACGTGTATAATAGGTACGTGTTTTAGTTGCTATTTTTTAGAAAGTAGCAGTTAATTGCTCTGTAGCGTGAATTTGTATAAGAAGTAAAAGGTGTTAGAACTTAGTCTAAAATAAAGCTTTGGTTTAGGCTGTCAATATATTGTAATACCTCTTCTTTACCAATGTCCTTACTAGAAGACGTTATAAAGTAGTTTGGCATTTCCTCCCAAGTTTCTAACAAGATGTTTTTATAATCTTCAACATGGTTGTCAATTGCTTTAGGTTTAAGCTTATCCGCTTTAGTAAATATGATAGAAAACGGAATGCCTTTTTCTCCTAAATACTGCATAAAATCTTGGTCAACAGGTTGAGGTTTGTGCCTGATGTCTACAAGTACAAATGCAGTTACCAGTTGTTCACGTTGTTCTAAATACTGAGTGATAAATTTTTGAAAAACCTTTTTGATGCTTTTAGAAACCTTAGCGTAACCATAACCAGGTAAATCTACTAAAAACCAATCGTGATTGATTAAAAAGTGATTTATAAGCTGTGTTTTTCCTGGGCGACCAGATGTTTTTGCTAAACTTTTTCTGCTGGTAAGCATGTTTATTAATGATGATTTACCAACGTTACTTCTGCCAATAAATGCATATTCTGGTAAGCGATCTTTCGGACACTTGGCAGCGTCAGAATTACTTGTTATAAATTCGGCAGACTTGATGTGCATTGTAAAACTGTTTTTGGTATCGCTAATGCGAAAACTTTTAGTGTAAGATATGTAGTAACTAGTTTGGTTTAAATATTTCGAGTTTTAAACCAGTCAAATAAAATTTGATTAAATGTATCAGGATGTTCCATCATAGCAGCATGACCACATTTGTCTATCCAGAATAAATCAGAATTTGGTAGTAATGCATTAAACTCGTCAGCCACATCAGGAGGTGTAACACCATCATTTTTACCCCAAATGATACATGTTGGTGTATTCATTTTTGGTAAATCCTTAGCCATATTATGTCGGATGGCACTTTTAGCAATTGCTAAAGTTTTAATTAATTTGTTTCTGTCATTTACCGTTTCGTAAACTTCGTCAACAATTTCTTTTGTCGCTACAGCAGGATCATAAAAAACTTCTTGAGCCTTTTTCTTGATAACTTCGTAGTCACTTCTTTTAGTATAACCACCACCCATTGCACTTTCGTAAAGTCCAGAACTTCCTGTAATGACTAAAGCTTTTACTTTGTCAGGATGCATTTTAGTGTGATATAAGCCAATATGCCCACCTAAAGAATTACCTAAAAGCACAACATCATTAAGTCCTTTGAATTCAATAAAATCGTAAAGATATTTTGCAAAAGATTTAACGTTAGTTTTAAGTAAAGACTTGCTGTATATAGGCAGTTCAGGTATAATTACTTTGTAGCCATTAGCACTAAAAAAATCAGTGACAGCAGCAAAATTACTTAGTCCTCCCATAAGTCCGTGAAGTACAATTATTGGTTGTCCTTCACCAACTTCGATATAGTTAAATTTTCCTTCTTTTTTAAGTGTACGAGCCATTAATGATTACTAGTTTACATCAAAAGCAAATATAAGTATTTCATTTAAAAAACAGCTATTTTAATCATTTAGTTCATTGCGGTTTTATGAAATAAAATTCATAATTACTCCCACTTGGTTCTAACTCTTTTAGTTGTCTGTTCTCTTGATACTTGTCTGTTTTTGAGCCTGATTTATGTGTTAAAGTTACAATACTTATTAACAATGTGGTAGAATGTGGTAAAAAGTGGTGTTTTTTTCAATATATTTGATTTTTACAAATTTTGATAGATAAAAACGGTTGTGAACTCATTAATAGGAACATACGAATGTAAAGTAGACGCAAAAGGGAGGCTTATGCTACCTGTTGCGTTGAAAAAACAGTTGGCTCCAGAGTTGCAGGACGGTTTTGTTTTAAAAAGAGCAGTTTTTCAGGAGTGTTTGGAGTTGTATCCAATGCAGGAATGGAATGTTTTGATGCAAAAGGTAAATAAGTTAAATAGATTTAAAAAGAAAAACAACGATTTTATACGTCGCTTCACAGCAGGTGTGAAAATAGTTGAAGTAGATGCTAGTGGGCGTTTGCTGATTCCTAAGGATTTAGTTGCTTTTGCGTCGATAACAAAAGAGATTGTAATGTCTTCGGCTGTAAATATTATCGAGATTTGGGATAAAACAAAATATGAGAAGGCTATTGATGATGCAACTGTTGATTTTGCAGATTTAGCTGAGGAAGTAATGGGTAAAGACGATGACGATGACAGCATATCATAATCCAGTATTATTAAATGAAACCGTTGGTGGCTTGGCAATCAAAGAGGATGGCGTCTATGTGGATGTTACATTTGGTGGTGGTGGACACAGTAGAGAAATATTAAAACGTTTAGGAGAAAACGGTAAGTTGTATGCTTTTGATCAGGATAAAGATGCGCTTGAAAACGCAATTGACGATCCTAGATTTGTATTAATACATGAAAATTTTAGATACATAAAACGTTTTTTACGCTTTCATAATGTAAAAGCTGTGGATGGTATTTTGGCAGATTTTGGAGTGTCGTCACATCAATTTGATGTTGCGGAACGTGGATTTTCTACTCGCTTTGAGGCGGAGTTGGATATGCGTATGAATCAAAATGATACACTGTCTGCTTATCATGTTATTAATGAGTATGATGAAGAGCAACTTAAACAGGTATTGGCACAATATGGAGAGCTTCGTTCTGCTTCAGCTATGGCGGGTTTAATTGTAGAGCAACGTAAAGAAGAGGAGATTAGAACTAGTGATCAACTTAAAAAAGTATTGCAACGCTTTTTGTCTCCAAAACATGAAAACAAAATATTAGCGCAAATATATCAAGCGATAAGAATAGAGGTTAATCAAGAAATTGAGGCTTTGAAGGAGTTTTTACAACAAACGCCAGAGATTTTAAAGCCTAATGGGCGTGTTAGCTTAATTTCTTATCACTCTTTAGAAGATAGATTGGTAAAACGATTTATTAGAAATGGCTTGTTTGAAGGGGAGCCGGAACGTGATGTGTTTGGTCGTTTTGAAGTGCCATTAAAAAAAGTCGGCGGTTTAATTATTCCGTCTAAAGAAGAAATAAAAATTAACAACAGAGCACGTAGTGCGAAGTTGCGTATTGCAGAAAAGATTTAAGCAATGAAAAAAAGTATCTATAGTTTATTGCGAGGGACTTTTTTAGTAAGTGAAGATTCTTTTAAAAACTGGAAAGTAATATTTTTTCTTTCGGCTTTAGCCTTAGTAATGATTGCTAGTTCTCACAGTTTGGATAAGAAAGTATACGAGATAGCAAAACTTAATAATCAAGTTAAAGAATTGCGATCCGAATTATATGATGGAAGGACCCGATTGATGCAACTAAAAATGGAGTCCTCTGTTGTAAAAAAAATGAAAGAAAAAGGGTTGGCGCCTTCAGTAATTCCGCCTAAAAAAATAATTGTTAAACCAGAAAGCTAAGTTCAAATCGTGGCATTAACCGAAAAGAACATATTAAACAGATTGTATTTTGTCGCAGGATGTATGTTCGTCTTTGGGCTGCTTGTGGTTGGAAAATTGTTAACCATCCAAGTGGTGCAAGGTGATAAGTATAGGGCGCTTGCAGACAAGCGCGCTTTAAAGGATGTTGTTATTCCTGCAAACAGAGGTAATGTGTATTCTTCAGATGGTAGCTTATTAGCAACATCAATACCTAAGTATGATATTTTGTTTGATGCAGTAACGCCATCAGATAAAAATTTTAAAGCAAACATAATTGCTTTAAGCGATGCTTTGTCTAAATATTCTGGTAAGTCTAAAACGTATTATAAAAAGGAATTAGGGAAAGCTAGGGCAAATAAAAATAGATACTTTTTGTTAGCACGAAATATTGGTTATTCAGACTATTTAAAGTTTAGAGAGTTTCCTTTATTAAAATTAGGCGCTTTTAAAGGTGGGTTAATTGTGGAGCAGAAAGTAAAAAGAGAACATCCTTTGGGTGAAGTTGCGCAACGTACTATTGGGTATGAGCGTACGGATGATGAAGGTAATATTACAAGAGCAGGTATAGATGGTGCTTTTGGAGTGGATTATTTAAGAGGTAAAGACGGTAAGCGTCTTAAGCAGAAAATAGGAAAAGGACAATGGAAGCCAATTTTAGACTACGATCAAGTAGAACCTAAGGATGGTTTGGATGTATATACAACTATAGATGTTAATATTCAGGATATTGCGCATCATGCCTTATTAGAGCAGTTAGAATTGTACGAAGCAGAACACGGTACTGTGGTGGTTATGGAAGTTGCTACGGGAGAGGTTAAGGCAATTTCTAATTTAGGAAAAACAAAGTCTGGATATTATTACGAAAAAAGGAATTATGCGGTTTATGAGTCGCATGAGCCGGGTTCGACTTTTAAGCTAATGGCTATAATGGCAGCTTTAGAGGATAAAAAAATAGACACGTCAGATGTTATTGACACGGGTAATGGGTATAAGGTGTTTTATGGAAGAGGAATAAAGGATTCTCACGGAAACGGAAAAATATCTGCAGCTAGAGCTTTGGAGGTGTCTTCAAATATTGGTTTAGCAACAATTATTGATGATGCTTATGCTAAAAATCCAGAACGCTTTTTAGATATTTTAAGCAGTTGGAATTTAGATAAAAAATTAGGTATTTCTATTAAAGGAGAAGGAGCACCGATGATCCCGAGACCGGGAGATGAAAAATGGAGTCGTAATGCGCTTCCGTCTATTGCTTATGGTTATAATCTTAGGTTGACGCCTTTGCAAACGCTAACTTTTTATAATGCGGTTGCTAATAATGGAGTTATGGTTAAGCCTAGGTTTATTAGAGAGGTTAAAGAATTGGATAAGCAGATAGAGTCTTTTGAAAGGTCTGTGATTAATCCAAAAATCTGTTCGGACGCTACTTTAAATGCTGCTAAGGCAATGCTTAAAAATGTGGTGACTAGAGGTACTGGGCGTTCATTGTACTCTGATTATTTTTCAATGAGCGGAAAAACAGGTACTGCAAGGGTAGAGTATTGGATGGATGACTGGGCTAAAAAGCCAAGATATATTTCGTCTTTTGCGGGTTACTTTCCTTCGGATAAGCCTAAGTATTCTTGTATAGTCGTGATACATAAGCCGAGTATTAAAAAAGGATTTTATGGAGCAGATGTCTCTGGTCCTGTATTTAAAAAAGTAGCTCAAAAAATATTTACTGACACACCGCTAATTGATGAGGTGGCATCATTAAATGTTGTTGATGCATCAGTAGAAAAAGAGTATGAAGGGTATTATAAAGTTGCAAATACTTATAAAACGATTATGCCAGATGTAACCGGATTGCCGGTTATGGATGCATTGGCTTTGTTGGAAAACATGAATGTTAAAATCAAAGTCCAGTGTAATGGAGTTGGTGTAGTTAATAAGCAATCGGTAAGTAAAAATACCAAGTTAAAAAGTAATCAAATAATAGTTTTAGAAGCGTCGTGAATTCATTAAAAGACATATTATATAAGGTAACGCTAGATGCGGTAGTTGGTAGTACTGATGTTTTGGTGCGCAATATCCAGTTTAACTCTCGTAGTATCGCGGTTAATGATGTTTTTGTGGCTATAAAAGGTAGTCTTACGGATGGTCATCAATATATAGATAAAGCAATTGAGCAAGGTGCTATTGTTGTGGTTTGTCAAGAAGTACCTGTTAATACTAAAACAGGAATTACTTATATAAAGGTGGATGATTCTAGTCGTGCTTTAGCGATTATGGCAGCTAATTTTTATGGTAATCCTTCTGAGAATTTAAAGTTAGTCGGTGTAACGGGTACCAATGGAAAAACAACCGTTGCGTCACTTTTGTATCAATTATTTAAAAAAGCGGGGTATAAGGTTGGGTTGTTGTCTACGGTAAAAATTATGGTGGATAATGAAGTGTTTACGGCGACACATACAACACCAGATTCTTTAACAATAAATCAATATCTAAAGCAGATGAATGATCAGGGTGTTGAGTTTTGCTTCATGGAAGTTAGCTCGCACGGGATACATCAAAACAGAACTTTAGGTTTGAAATTTGAAGGTGGAATTTTCACAAATTTATCTCATGATCATTTAGATTATCACGATACGTTTGCAGAGTATAGAGATGTAAAAAAACGCTTTTTTGACGAGTTGCCTAAATCGGCATTCGCGTTAATTAATGGCGATGATAAAAATGGAAGCATTATGCTTCAAAACACTAAAGCAAAACAATATACTTATGCTTTAAAAACCTATGCGGATTATAAAGCTCAGATTTTAGAGAATCAGTTTAGTGGTTTGTTATTAAAGCTTAATGATAATGAGGTTTGGGTAAGGTTAATTGGGACGTTTAATGCTTATAATATTTTGGCAATTTTCGCTACTGCGGAATTATTGGGTCTTGAAAAACAAGAGTCGTTAAGGCTAATTAGTGAGTTAGAGAGTGTAAGTGGGCGTTTTCAGTTTGTGATTTCTGATCAGAAAATAACTGCTATTGTAGATTATGCACATACACCGGATGCTTTAAAAAATGTGTTAGAAACTATTAATGATATCAGAACTAAAAATGAAGATGTTATTACTGTTGTTGGTTGTGGAGGTGATAGAGATGTCACTAAAAGGCCAAAAATGGGGCATATCGCTTCGGCTTTAAGTACTAAAGTCATTTTTACAAGTGATAACCCAAGAAGTGAAGTGCCTGAGGCTATAATTGAAGCAATTGAAGTTGGAGTGGAGCCTCAAAATTTTAAAAAAACACTGTCTATTGTAGATAGAAAACAAGCAATAAAAACAGCGTGCCAGCTGGCTAAACCAAATGATATCATTTTAATAGCCGGAAAAGGGCATGAGACGTATCAAGAGGTAAAAGGAGAGCGTTCTGATTTTGATGATTTCAAAATAGTAAAAGCGTATTTAAAACAATTAGAAAAATAAATTTTGATGGTCTCTAAAAGTAGAGCTTCAAAAACAAAATAAAATATTAAGAGAATGCTGTATTACTTATTCGATTTTTTAGAAAAAAACTATCAATTTCCTGGTGCTAGTGTGTTTCAGTTTATCACATTTAGGGCTGCGTTGGCAATATTATTGTCGTTGTTGTTTTCTACAATTTTCGGTAAACGCATCATAGTAGCTTTACAGAGAAAGCAGGTTGGAGAATCTGTAAGAGATTTAGGTTTAGATGGTCAACTAGAAAAAGCGGGTACTCCAACAATGGGAGGTATTATCATTATTCTAGCTACTCTAATTCCTGTGTTGTTGTTTGCTAAGTTGGATAATATTTATGTGATATTATTAATTGTTACCATGTTGTGGATGGGAGCAGTTGGTTTTACAGATGATTATATAAAAGTATTTAAAAAGAATAAAGAAGGGTTAAGTGGTAAGTTTAAAGTTTTAGGTCAAGTTGGTCTTGGTTTATTTGTGGGGTCTGTGATGTATTTTCATCCGGGTATTACTATTAAAACAGAAAAGGTTAATCCTGTTTTTGAAACTGAATTAATTACACAGAATTCACCTAGAGAGTTTAATGTAGCGGAACAGTCTTTAAAAACAACGATTCCTTTTGTAAAAGATAACGAGTTTGATTACACAGATTTAGTGACTTGGATGGGTGATGAGTACGCTAAATATGCGTGGTTAGTATTTATCCCAATCGTAATTTTTATTATCACAGCAGTCTCTAACGGGGCTAATTTAACGGATGGAATTGATGGTTTAGCAGCAGGTAGCTCCGCTATAATCGTCTTTGTGCTTGCTATTTTTGCTTTTATATCTGGTAACATTGTGTTCTCGGATTACTTAAATGTCATGTTTATTCCAAATCTGGGAGAAATGGTGGTGTTTATAGCTGCTTTTGTTGGGGCTTTGATTGGGTTTTTATGGTATAATACCTATCCAGCTCAAGTGTTTATGGGTGATACGGGTAGTTTAACTATCGGTGGTGTGATTGCTGTAATAGCAATTGCAGTAAGAAAAGAGTTGTTGATACCAGTGCTTTGCGGAATTTTCTTTGCAGAGTCATTATCAGTAATCTTACAGGTAGCTTACTTTAAATATACAAGAAAGAAATATGGTGAGGGTCGACGCATTTTTTTAATGTCGCCTTTGCATCATCATTATCAGAAAAAAGGATATCACGAAAGTAAGATTGTAACACGTTTTTGGATTGTAGGTATTTTGCTTGCTATACTAACTGTTGTAACCTTAAAATTAAGATAGGATGAAACGATTAGTGATTCTTGGAGCAGGAGAAAGCGGTGTCGGAACTGCCCTTTTGGGACAAGCCAAAGGGTTTCAGGTCTTTGTTTCTGATAAAGGAAAGGTAAAAGACAAATATAAAGAGGTTCTTATACATAATAAGGTTGAGTGGGAAGAGGAGCAGCATACTGAAGCTAAAATATTAAATGCAGATGTTGTGATGAAAAGTCCAGGAATTCCTGATAAAGTAGCTATTGTAAAAGCGCTTTTAGATAAAGGAGTTGCTGTGATTTCGGAAATAGAATTTGCAAGCCAGTTTACTGATGCTACAATAGTTGCAATTACAGGTAGTAACGGGAAAACAACAACAGCTATGTTGACGCACCATGTGTTAAAACAAGAATTAGATGTTGGATTGGCGGGTAATATTGGGGATAGTTTTGCAAAGCAAGTTTTAGAGCATGATTTTAAAAATTATGTTTTAGAAATAAGCAGTTTTCAATTAGATGGCTGTGTAAACTTTAAACCAAATATTGCAGTAATAACCAATATTGTACCAGATCATTTAGATCGATATGATTACAAATTTGAAAATTACATTGCTTCAAAATTTAGTATTACTAAAAATCAAACAAAAGAAGATTATTTGATTTACGATGCAGATGATGAAGTGATTTTAGAGAACATAAAAAAGAATACCATTCAAGCTACATTATTACCGTTTTCGTTAACAAAAACAATTGAAAATGGTGCGTATTTGGATCAAGACAACATTATAATAACAATAGATAATAATCAGATAATTATGCCAACAAAAAATATCGCTTTAGAAGGGAAACATAATGTAAAAAATGCAATGGCTGCATCTACAGTTTCACATTTATTAAAAATTAGAAAGCAAACTATTCGCGAAAGCTTAGAAAACTTTCAGGGTGTTGAGCATCGTTTAGAAAATGTACTTAAGATTAATAAAGTACAGTATGTAAACGACTCTAAGGCGACTAATGTAAATGCAACTTATTTTGCTTTAGAAAGTATGTCATCGCCAACGGTTTGGATTGTTGGAGGAGTGGATAAGGGTAACGATTATAAAGAGTTGTTTTCGTTTGTAAACGAAAAAGTAAAGGCTATTATTTGTTTAGGTGTAGATAACCAAAAGCTGTTGGCTAGCTTTGGTGATATGGTTGATGTTATTGTTGAAACGCAGTTTATGAGCGAAGCTGTAAAAATAGCTTACAAAATTGCGGAAGCTGGTGATAGTGTATTGTTATCTCCTGCATGCGCAAGTTTTGATTTATTTGAGAATTATGAAGATAGAGGGCGTCAATTTAAAGATGCGGTAAGAAATTTATAATATATAATTAAAAAAAACAAGTAAAAGCCTGTTTAGGTGGGATTGTGAGGTAATGCAAAATTCAATAATAAATAATATAAAGGGAGATAAGTTAATATGGGCTATATCAGCACTGTTGGCTATATTTTCGTTTTTACCTGTTTATAGTGCTGCTAGTAATTTAGTAAATATTAGTGGTGACGGAAGTACGTTTGCATATTTTGTAAAACACTTTATGCATTTGTTTTTAGGGTTTTCTATTATGTACGGTGTACATAAAATACCATACAGATACTTTAGAGGGTTGTCAATGGTTATGATGCCTGTGGTTTTTGTATTGTTAATTTTAACGGTATTGCAAGGAACTACTATTGATGGGGCTAATGCAAGTCGTTGGATAAGTATACCTTTTGTTAATATGTCATTTCAAACATCTACGTTGGCAGCAGTGGTGTTAATGGTTTATATAGCACGTTACTTATCAAAAATTAAAGACAAAATAATTACGTTTAAAGAGTCAATTTTACCGCTTTGGATTCCGGTGTTTTTAGTGTTAGCATTAATTTTGCCTTCCAATTTTTCTACAACCGCTATTATTTTTGTGATGGCTTGTGCGTTGTTGTTTTTAGGTGGGTATCCTTTACGTTATTTAATAGCGATGGGTCTGGCTGGTATTGTTGGTTTAGCCATGTTTGTGTTGGTTGCTAAAGCATTTCCAGATGCTATGCCTAACCGTGTTGATACCTGGATAAGTCGTGTAGAAAGTTTTTTTAACGGAGAGGATTCAAAAGAAGATTATCAAATAGAAAGGGCGAAAATTGCAATTGCTTCTGGAGGAATTGTTGGTGTTGGTTCAGGGAAAAGTATTCAGAAAAACTTTTTACCACAATCATCATCAGATTTTATTTATGCAATTATTGTTGAAGAATACGGTTTAATTGGTGGCTTTGCATTAATGGTGTTGTATATGTGGTTGCTATTTAGAATAATAATAGTGTCTCAAAAAGCAGATACCGTTTTTGGTAAGTTACTTGTGTTAGGTGTTGGTTTGCCAATAATTTTTCAAGCAATGATAAATATGGCGGTGGCTGTAGAGTTGTTTCCTGTAACGGGGCAAACACTACCTTTAATTAGTAGTGGAGGTACTAGTATTTGGATGACCTGTTTGGCTATTGGAATTATTTTAAGTGTAAGCGCAAAAAGAGAAGAGTTAATTAATAAAGAAAAAGAAACCGATGTAGATAACCCGCTAGAGGTGTTGTCTGAGGCGTTGGAGGATTAAAATATAACAGTGAATAGTAAAAATAAAACATATAAAATTATTTTATCAGGTGGTGGTACGGGTGGTCATATCTATCCTGCTATAGCAATTGCTAACGAGCTTAAGTTGCGTTATCCTGATGCTGAGTTTTTGTTTGTTGGTGCAAAGGATAGAATGGAGATGGAGAAAGTGCCTCAGGCTGGTTATGCTATAAAAGGGCTTTGGATATCAGGTATTCAGCGTAAGCTTACACTTAAAAACATGATGTTTCCGTTTAAACTAATTAGTAGTTTATGGAATGCGAAAAAGATAATTAAACAATTTAAGCCAGATGTAGTTATTGGAACTGGTGGTTTTGCAAGTGGTCCATTGTTGCAAGTTGCAACGTATAAAGGAATACCTAGTTTAATTCAAGAGCAAAATTCATTTCCAGGTATTACAAATAAGTTTCTGGCTAAAAAAGCCGAAAAAGTATGTGTGGCCTATAACGGTTTAGAACGCTTTTTTCCTGCTGAAAAAATTATAAAAACAGGTAATCCTGTACGTCAGGATTTATTAGATATTTCTTCTAAAAGAGCAGAGGCAATAAAGTATTTTGATTTAGTTGAAAGTAAGCAGACGCTTTTAGTGTTAGGTGGTAGTTTAGGAGCTAAAGCAATTAACGAGTTAATGGTTAATGAACTAGATTTTTTACAAACACTAAACATACAAGTGATTTGGCAATGTGGTAAGTTGTATTATCAGAGTTATAAGTTGTACGGTAATACAAAGCATGTTCAAATACATGAGTTTATAAATAAAATGGATTATGCCTATGCTGCTGCAGATTTTATAATATCTCGTGCGGGAGCTGGTTCTGTTAGTGAGTTGTGTATCGTTGGGAAGCCTGTAGTTTTTGTGCCTTCTCCATATGTGGCGGAAGACCATCAGACTAAAAATGCATCGGCAATAGTTAATGAAAACGCAGCGCTTTTAATTGCACAAGACGATTTAAAAGTAGACTTTAAAAATAAGTTTGGGCAGTTAGTGGCTTCAAAAGAAAAACAAGAAGAGTTAAGTAAAAATATAAAAAAATTAGCATTAGTAAACGCAGCCAAAGACATCGCGGACGAGGTTGAAAAATTGCTAAACAAATAATGGATTTAAAAAAGATACATAACATTTATTTTATTGGTATTGGAGGTATCGGTATGTCTGCTATTGCACGCTATTTTAAAGCAAGTGGTAAGCAGGTGTCTGGGTATGATAAAACACAAACAGATATTACTAATAGTCTTCAGGATTTAGGTGTAACGGTGTGTTTTGAAGATGCTATGGCTAATGTGGAGGGATGTTATTTAGATTCAGAGTCAACCTTGGTTGTGTATACGCCTGCAGTACCTAAAAGTCATTTGCAATTAACCTATTTTAAAAATAATGGGTTTACGGTTTTAAAGCGTTCTGAAATTTTAGGGCTAATAACAGAGCATACATTTTGTCTTGCTGTTGCTGGTACGCATGGTAAAACAACAACGACAAGTATTTTAGGGCATTTATTAAATGAATGTAATGTTAAGTTGACTGCTTTTTTAGGTGGGATTAGCGAAAATTATAATTCTAATCTAATATTAAACGGTGACAAAGTTAGTGTTGTAGAGGCAGATGAGTTTGATAGGTCTTTCTTGACATTAAGTCCAGATATGGCGTGTATAACGTCTATGGATGCGGATCATTTGGATATTTATGGTGATGCTTCAGAGTTAATTAAAACATTTGAAGATTTTACCAGAAAGCTAAAGCCTAATGGGAAGTTGTTTGTTAAAAATGGGTTGCCTTTAAATGGGATTACTTACGGAATAGAAGATGATGCAGATTATACTGCTCAAAATATAAGAATAGAAAATGGGGCTTATGTTTTTGATGTTAAAACACCAGAAACAGTGTTCAAAGATTTTAAATTTAATTTGCCGGGAAGACATAATTTATCTAATGCCTTAGTGGCTTTGGCTATGTCTATAGAGTATGGTATTTCTGGACCACAGCTTGTTGCAGCATTAGCATCGTATTTAGGGGTTAAACGCAGATTTACCTATCAGATTAAAACGGATGATTTAGTTTTTATTGATGATTATGCACATCATCCAGAAGAAATTAATGCGGTACATCAAGCAGTGCGTGAGATGTATCCAAAGGATAAGGTTGTAGCTGTTTTTCAGCCACATTTATTTTCTAGGACTAAGGATTTTGCAGTCGAATTTGGGAAAAGTTTGTCGCAGTTTGACGAGGTTATCTTGTTGGATATTTATCCAGCAAGAGAATTGCCTATTGAAGGCGTGACATCGGAATGGTTGTTGAGTCTAATAGATAATGAAAACAAAAAATTAGTATCAAAAACGGATCTAATTAGCAGTATAAAGCAAAGTAGTGCAAAAATTGTATTGACAATTGGAGCCGGAGATATAGGAGTTGAAGTTGCAAAAATTAAAAAAGCATTAATTAATGAAGATTAATTGGGACTATATAAAAATGATGGTACTACTAGGTTTAGTGGTGTTTTTGTATGCGTTTTCTTCAGTAAGAAATGCTAAGCGAGAAGTGTCAAAACCTCTAGTGGAATTTGTGGGTAATAAAAACCTATTTATTACGCATGAAGATGTTAGTAAGTTGTTAATACAAAATCAACAAAACGCTACCAACAAGTCCAAAGAAATTTTAGATTTGAATTTGTTAGAAAGTACCCTAAACGCAAATCCAATTATCGAGTTTGCAGATGTTTACGTTAGTGTTACCGGAAATTTGGTAGCTAAGGTTAAACAAAAAATGCCTATTGCTAGAGTTATAGACGAGACTTCTTTTTATGTAGACAGTAATGGTGGCTTTATGCCTCTGTCAAAAAACTACACAGAACGTGTCCCAATTGTAACCGGTATTGTGGACAAAAAAGACTTAGGAAGGATTCATGAAATAGCAACAAAAATTCAAAAAGATGAGTTTTTGAAAAAACATGTAGTACAAATTCAACAAAATAAGGATAATACTATAGATCTTAAGTTAAGACAGTGTAATTTTGTAGTCAAAATAGGCAGTTTAGAGCAATTGGATAAAAAAATCAACAATCTAAAAGCCTTCTATTTAAAAGCCACAAAAGATAAAACCTTAAATAATTACAGTAAAGTAAACTTACAATTTGGTAGTCAAGTTGTGTGTACAAAAGCATAAGTTATGGAACAGAACATTGCAGTAGGATTAGACATAGGTACAACTAAGATTGTAGCTATGATTGGTCGTAAGAACGATTATGGTAAAGTCGAAATTTTGGGCATAGGTAAGGCTAAAAGTTTAGGTGTACATCGTGGTGTAGTAAATAACATAACGCAAACCATACAATCCATTCAGCTAGCTATTCAAGAAGCAGAAGCTGCAGCAGCAACTAAAATTGAAGGTGTAACTGTTGGTATTGCTGGGCAACACATTAGAAGTTTACAACACAGTGACTATATAACAAGACCAAATAGCGAAACGGTTATTGATGATGATGATATTGATAGGTTAATAAATCAAGTGCACAAATTAGTGATGTTACCTGGAGAGGAAATTATCCATGTATTACCACAAGAGTATAAAATTGACGGTCAAGCCGAAATCAAAGAACCAATTGGTATGTATGGTGGGCGTTTGGAAGCTAATTTTCATGTTGTAGTTGGTCAAGTGTCATCTATCAGAAACATTGGTCGTTGTGTGCAAAGTGCAGGATTAACTTTGGAGGGTATTACTTTAGAGCCTTTAGCTAGTGCAAACGCAGTACTTAGTCAAGAAGAAAAAGAAGCAGGAGTTGCCTTAATTGATATAGGAGGTGGTACAACAGATTTAGCCATTTTTAGAGATGGTATAATCCGTCATACTGCAGTTATTCCTTTTGGAGGAAACGTTATTACAGAAGATATCAAAGAAGGGTGTTCTATAATAGAAAAGCAAGCCGAATTACTTAAAATTAAGTTTGGAAGTGCTTGGCCGGGAGAAAACAAGGATAATGAAATTGTTTCTATCCCAGGTTTAAGAGGGCGTGACCCAAAAGAAATTACTTTAAAAAACTTGTCTAAAATAATTCATGCTAGAGTTGTGGAGATTGTAGAACAAGTGTACGTAGAGATTAAAAACTACGGTCACGAAGAGCAAAAAAAGAAACTAATAGCTGGTATTGTATTAACAGGTGGAGGAAGCCAATTAAAACACTTAAAGCAGTTAGTAGAATATATTACAGGTATGGATACTAGAATAGGGTACCCAAACGAACATTTAGCAGGAGATAGTGATGATACTATTACTAGCCCATTATTCGCAACAGCGGTAGGATTAGTAATGGATGGGTTAAAACGTCAAGATCGTAAAAAAGCCGAAGCTAAAATTGAAGAAGCTATCCAAGCACAAGAAGAGGCTGTTATAGCACAAGAGGAAGTTACGCAAGCAGAAGCTGAAATAGAAAAAATAGAACCACCTAAAAAACAACGTAAGTCGTTTTTAGATACGTTAACAGACAGAGTCAAAGACTTTTTGGATAACGCAGAATAATTTTAATAAAAAGTAAGCGATGTGTGTATCGCGAGAATAATAATAATTGATCCAGTAAAATAGAATTTATGAGCAGCAACAACGAATTCGAAAACATATCATTCGACCTTCCAAAAAACCAATCCAATGTGATTAAAGTCATTGGTGTAGGTGGAGGAGGTAGTAACGCTATTAACCACATGTTTCTTCAAGGAATAAAAGGGGTGGATTTTGTAATCTGTAATACAGATGCGCAAGCCTTACAAAACAGTGGTGTACCAAACAAAATCCAATTAGGTCTTAATTTAACCGAAGGGTTAGGGGCAGGAGCTAATCCAGATGTAGGAGAGCAGTCAGCTGTAGAAAGTTTTGACGATCTACAACGCATGTTGGATACTAATACCAAAATGATTTTTATCACAGCAGGTATGGGTGGTGGAACAGGTACAGGTGCAGCACCAATTATTGCTAAAATGGCTAAGGATTTAGACATTTTAACGGTTGGTATTGTAACAATGCCTTTTCAGTTTGAAGGTAAAATGAGAAACCAACAAGCCCAAGAAGGGATTGAAAAATTACGTAGAGAAGTAGATTCTTTAGTAGTTATTAATAATAACAAACTTCGTGAAGTATACGGAAACCTAGGTTTTAAAGCCGGTTTCTCTAAAGCTGACGAAGTATTATCTACTGCTGCCCGTGGTATTGCAGAGGTAATAACACACCATTACACACAAAACATTGATTTACGTGATGCTAAAACAGTACTAAGTAATAGCGGTACTGCTATTATGGGATCTGCTTCTGCATCAGGTCAAAATCGTGCACATGAAGCAATATCTAAAGCATTAGATTCACCTTTATTAAACGATAATAAAATTACTGGAGCTAAAAACGTATTGTTGCTAATCGTTTCTGGTGCTCAGGAAATTACTATTGATGAAATAGGAGAAATCAATGATCATATTCAAAATGAAGCGGGTCACGGTGCAAACATTATTATGGGAGTTGGAGAGGATGATAACCTTGAAGAGTCTATTGCTGTAACAATTATTGCTACAGGTTTTGATGTAGAACAACAAAACGAGATAAGTAATACAGAAACTAAAAAGGTAATTCATGCTTTGGAAGATGACCAAAACATGGAGCAAGATTTAACAGGAAAAGAAAAAGAGCCTACTATAATCATGCCTACAATAGAGTTAGAAGATAAAAAAGAAGCACCTCAAGCTATTGTTAAACATAAATTAGATTTAGATGAAGAAGATTTATCTGATATCGAAATTACACAAGTTAATAAGCCTAAAAACAACAGTTACCAAGATTTAGATTTAATTCCTACTAGCGAGTTTATAAAAAATATTGACGTTAAGTACAGCGAAGTAGACGTGGTGATTGATGAGACAGAAGAATTTAATATTATAGATTCTAATGTTAATAATATTGAATTTGTTAAAGTTGAAGAAGAGAAAAAACAACAAATTACTTTAAGCTTTGACATGCCTTTATCAGAACCAGTAGTAGAAACTATTGTTGAAGAAGAAGCTCCGGTTATAATGAATTTGTCAGACGATATCAATAACATGGAAGTTAACGATTTTGTTGAAGTTATTCCTGTAACTGAAAACTCGGAAAAAGGAGAAGTAAGATATGCTTTAGATGATTATATTGAGGCAGAGTCTACAATAAATAAAGTAGCAGAACCAAAAGTTGAGGTTGATAAAGAAGTTGTTTTTGAAAGAAAACAAGTAGAAACTGAAGCGGTTGAAGTTGATGCAGATGCTGAAGTAGATCCAATGAATACGCCAATATCTGAATTACTAAAAAGTAGAGCAGATGAGCGTAGAAAGAAAATGAAAAACTTTAACCACAAGTTTAATAGTTCTAAAATTGAAGATATTGAGAAAATTCCAGCTTATAAACGTCAAGGTTTAGAGCTTAATGATAGTCAACATTCTTCAGATAATAATATTTCTAGAACCTCTTTAGGTGTAGATGATAATGATGATATTCAGTTAAGAAGTAATAATTCTTTCCTACATGATAATGTAGATTAATACCAATCATAATTAATAAAGATTATTAGTATTAAACCTATTTAATAGCAGGACTAATAAATTATATTAATCCATTTCTAACCCGAAAAGTTCCCTCAAACTTCTCGGGTTTTTTTAACCATAAATAAGTAACTGCTCCGTGAGACTTATAAACAGTAAACTAAATACTATTTATTATCTTCGTAGCTCAAATAAATCATAAAAAAGATGAGTTTATCTACAGATATAATGACAGCCTTAAAGGTGGCAATGAAAAGTAAAAATACAGTTGCGCTAACAGCATTAAGAGCGGTTAAGTCAGCTATATTATTAGCACAAACAGAAAATGGTGCAAAAGAAGAGTTAACAGAAGAGCAAGAACTTAAAATACTTCAAAAGCAAGTAAAGCAACGTAAAGATAGTGCTGCTATATTCTTAGAGCAAGGGCGTGAGGATTTAGCGACTCCAGAATTAGCTGAAGCTGAAGTAATCTCTCAATTTTTACCAGAAGCTATGAGTGATGAGGATGTTGCTAAAGTGGTTGAGGCTGTAATAGCTAAAACAGGAGCAGAAGGCATGAAAGATATGGGTAAAGTCATGGGAATGGTTAGTGGTGAATTAGCTGGTAAGGCAGACGGAAAAACAATTTCTACTATTGTAAAGGCTAAATTGTCTTAATAAGTTAGGCCTCGTAGTTCAACTGGATAGAATGTCAGATTTCGGCTCTGATGGTTGGGGGTTCGAGTCCCTTCGGGGTCACGAATAAATAAAAAAGTTGCATGTCAAATCAAGCTCGCTTGAATTTGTAAGTGCAACTTTTTTATTTTCAAAGCTGAGCTTTGAGGATCACGTAGCGCAGCGGAGTAATCCCTTCGGATTGTCAAATCAAGCTCGCTTGAATTTGTAAGTGCAACTTTTTTATTTTCAAAGCTGAGCTTTGAGGATCACGTAGCGTAGCGAAGTAATCTATTGGGTAAGTCCAATCAAGCGCGCTTGAATTTGTAAATAAGTATTTTTAATTTTCAAAGGGCATTTTTTAGATCAGTTAGTAATCCTCTCGAGGTCACGAATAAACAACAAAAAACCAGAGTTAAAGTTGAGTGTATTCAATTTTAATTCTGGTTTTTTGTTTTCTTTTATTTTCCATTTTAGTATTGTTTTAATTCATCTGTTTAGCTTCTTTTAGGTTTGTCGTGTAAACAGTTGGTATTTTATATATTTGGTAAACATTGTAATTTTTAACTATAAGATGTTTAACAGAGAAACTTTAGTAAACCAGGTAAAATCTAATCTAAATTGGGACGTCATTATTATTGGTGGTGGCGCAACAGGATTGGGTGTTGCATTGGACGCCGCAACAAGAGGTTATAAGACCTTATTGTTGGAACAGGTGGATTTTGCAAAAGGGACCTCTAGCCGAAGCACAAAACTAGTACATGGCGGTGTTAGATATTTAGCACAAGGAAATGTGGATTTAGTACGTGAGGCTTTATATGAAAGAGGTTTGATGTTAAAAAATGCTTCTCACTTAGTAAGTAAGCAGTCCTTTATTATACCTAATTATAGATGGTTTGATTCCGCTTTTTATACGCTTGGATTAAAAGTGTACGATCTATTATCTGGTAAGTTAAGTTTTGGAAAATCTACAAGGATTAATAAGTCAGAAACGGTATCCCGGTTATCAACCTTAAAAAACGATAAATTAAAAGGAGGTGTCGTGTATTACGATGGGCAATTTGATGATGCTAGATTAGCTGTTAATATCGCACAAAGTTGTATAGAAAACGGAGCAACTGTTTTAAATCATTTTAAGGTAAATACGTTACTCAAAAATACGGATGGTAAGATTAATGGTGTTGTTGCAAAAGATACAGAGTCGGGATTAGAATATAAGCTAAATGCAGCAGTTGTCATTAATGCCACAGGTGTGTTCTCTGATGCAGTATTAAAAATGGATAATATAAGCGCTAAAACGTCTATACGACCTAGTCAAGGGATTCATTTAGTTTTTGATAAATCTTATTTACCAGGTAATGATGCTATCATGATTCCTAAAACAGAGGATGGTCGGGTGTTATTTTTGGTGCCTTGGCATAATAAAGTTGTAGTTGGTACTACAGATACTTTATTAGATAGCCATAGTTTAGAACCCAAACCATTAGAGCAAGAAATTGACTTTATTCTTCAAACAGCAAATAAATATTTAAATAAAAAGGCAACTAGAAAAGATGTGCTTAGCATTTTTGCAGGATTAAGACCATTGGCTGCTCCAAAGGATAATTCTGAAAAAACAAAAGAAATTTCACGAAGCCATAAAATTATCGTGTCATCTTCTGGATTGATTACAATTACTGGAGGAAAATGGACGACCTATAGGAGAATGGCGCAGGATACTATTAATAAAGTAATCGCACTTAAAAAGTTGCCAAAATTAAAATGTAAAACAAAAGACTTGCTAATACATGGTGCAAATGGGATAGTGGATAGATCCAATCATTTATATATTTATGGAACAGATCAAACACTTATTGCGGATTTAATTACAGAAAATCCAGACTTATCAGTACGCTTACATCCACGTTTACAATTTACAAAGGCGGAAGTTGTTTTGGCTGTAAGAAATGAAATGGCTAGAACTATTGATGATGTGCTTGCTAGACGGGTTCGTGTTTTGTTTTTAGATGCTAAAGCAGCTATAGAAATAGCACCATTGGTTGGAGAGCTTATTAGAGAAGAATTAAATCAAACAGCAGCATGGAAAGCTGAACAAATTTCTGACTTTGTGAAGATGGCAGAACAATACGTTTTAAAATAAGATTTACTTCATATGCTTCAACACGTTTCTACAGAATTACAAGAAAACCCCTTGATCGATAAATACGTGATTGGTGGTCTTGCTATTATATTATCTATTGTAGTTGTGGTTGCAGCACTTGTTTGGTTTTTCAATTTAATAGAAAGTATCTATGTAGATTATATTGGAGGTAAACCTTTATTTAGACATTTTTACTTTCGTATAAGAGATTTAAGCCCTAAACAGAAACATATTCTTGACACCGAATTTAGGTTTTATAAGTCGTTAAAATCTAAAGAGCAACGTTATTTTAGACATCGAGTTCATAAATTTTTAAGTACTACGGAATTTATTGGTAAGGAAGATTTAGTTATTACAGAGCAACAACGTGTTTTAATTTCTGCTACAGCAATAATGTTAACCTTTGGATATCGTGATTATGCCATCAAATTAGTAGATAAGATATTAGTTTATCCCTCTAGCTTTTACTCTAACCTGGATAAAGCGCATCATAAAGGACACTTTAATCCGGGTTTTAAAGCGGTAATATTCTCGTGGGAAGATTTTTTAATCGGTTATAAAATAGAAGACGATAATATAAACTTAGGGATTCATGAGTTTATTCACGCCATACATTTAAGTGCTTTAAAAACGGGGTATAAAAATAGTGTGTCGTCTTATTTGTTTCTGAGCGGATTACAAGAGGTAACGGATTTTATTAATGCAGACAGTAACTATAAAAACAAAATTAAACAATCTGAATATTTTAGAGATTACGCCTTTACAAATGACTTTGAATTTATTGCAGTCTTGATTGAAAATTTTATCGAAACTCCAAAAGCATTTAAATCCCAATTTCCAGAAATCTATAATAAAGTAAAGCGCATGCTTAATTTTAATTTCTCAGGATATTAATTCTATTTCTACTGACTTTTATCATGTTTATTTAGCACTATTAATCTTAACTTTAAGGTATTAATAAAAGCTATCACCATGAAAAAAAGAACACCAATATCAGAAATTATGACAAGTAATGTCATTGCTTTAAATAAGACTGACGATCTAGAACAAGCAGAAAAATTATTTAAAGCCCATAACATAAGACATATTCCTGTGGTTAGTGGAGATCAAATAATTGGTATGTTAAGTTACACAGACTTACTCAGAATTAGTTTTGCAGATGCTGCGGACGATTATGCTGTGGATGTAGAAAGTGTGGTCTATAACATGTTTACAATAGAGCAGGTAATGGCAAAAAACTTGGTAAGTGTATCTAGCAGCACGACTATTAAAGAAGTCGCTCAATTATTAGCAAAAAAAGAATTTCACGCATTGCCTGTTGTAGATAATAACGTTTTGGTTGGTATTGTTACTACAACAGATTTAATTAATTACTTAATCAATCAGTTTTAGGGATAATATATTAATTAAGTAATTAAAAAAAGGCTCCATATTTTGGAGCCTTTTTATATTTTAACTGTTAGCTAATGCTTTAAGGTTTTTTATAGTTTCGGTTTGATTGTCACTTTTAAAAACATGACTACCAGCTACAAAAACATCAGCACCTGCTTCTACAAGTTTTTTAATGTTTTTATCAGTAACACCACCATCAATTTCAATTTTAGTGTCAAGACCTTGCTCATCAATCATTTTACGCAATTTTTTAACGCGTTGATAAGTGATTTCTTCAAATTTTTGACCACCAAATCCAGGATTGATAGACATTAGTAGCACCATATAACATTCTGGTAAAATGTCCTCTAAAACGGATATAGGTGTTGTTAAGTTAAGAACAATACCAGCTTTACAACCAGCATCTTTAATTTGTCTTAAAGTACGGTGTAAATGGACTGTAGACTCATGATGTACAGTAATTATATCTGCACCAACCTTTGCAAACTCCTCAATGTAGCGCTCTGGCTTTTCAATCATTAAATGGACGTCTAAAGGCTTTTTAGCATGTTTTTTTATGGCAGCAATTACCGGCATTCCGTAAGATATGTTTGGTACAAAGTGACCATCCATAACATCAATATGAAACCAGTCGGCATCACTATTATTTACCATTTCTGTGTCGCGTTGCAGGTTACCAAAATCGGCAGCGAGCATTGACGGAGCAATTAATTTTGAAGACATTTTTTTAGTTTTGTGTTGTTTTTACAAAGCTAAGGTTTTTTATTAGTGGTCACTTAATAGGCCTTCAATTATTTCTAAAAACAATGGACTGTTTTCATGTTTTTGCTGGTTTAAATTAGCAACAAACTGTTGTAAGCTATAAAGTGTGTCAACATCCTTAATAACAGAATAACCTATGTCAAACGTTTTAAAACTTAATTGTGGGATAGACGTGTTTAAAAACTCAGTAATATTGGAGTGTCTACGGTCTTTTTTTATGTCCTCGTAAACAGTGTCTATAATTATAGGGTTACCTTCTAAAACCTGAAAAAACACATCGTTTCTTTTAACTAAAAACCCAGTAATATTATGACTGTCGTTTTTTAATTGTGTTTGATTAAATAAAGCTTCAAACTCCAAGAGTTGTAGTGTCTTATTGACATCGCTTTTGTAACAAATGGTTTTTAACATACCCATAAATAATAATAAAAAAATAAAAGTATAAAGATTTAGTGTCTAAAATGAGTGAACCCGAAGTAATCAGCTTCGGGTTCTTCATCAATCAAAAAACGAACAGTTATGAATAACTGTTTGTTATCGTAACTCAGGTTTTATCCTAAGTAAGTTTTTAATATTTTACTTCTAGACGTGTGTTTTAATCTACGTATAGCTTTTTCTTTAATTTGTCTAACACGTTCTCTAGTTAGGTCAAACGTTTCTCCAATTTCTTCTAAAGTCATTGGGTGTTGGTTACCTAAACCAAAGTATAATCTAATAACATCAGCTTCACGAGGCGTTAGTGTTTCTAAAGCACGTTCAATTTCAGTACGTAAAGATTCGTGTAATAATTCACGATCTGGATTTGGTGACTCACCAGAGTTTAGTACATCATATAAGTTAGAATCTTCACCTTCAACTAATGGTGCATCCATACTTACGTGACGACCAGAATTTTTCATAGACTCCTTAACATCGTTAATAGTCATGTCTAATTCCTTAGCAATTTCTTCTGGACTTGGTGGACGCTCATGCGCTTGTTCCAAGAAAGCAAAAGTCTTGTTTATTTTATTAATAGATCCAATCTTATTTAATGGCAAACGTACAATTCTAGATTGCTCTGCTAACGCTTGTAAAATAGACTGTCTAATCCACCAAACAGCATAAGATATAAATTTAAAACCACGTGTTTCATCAAAACGTTGTCCGGCTTTAATTAATCCTAAGTTACCTTCATTAATTAAATCAGGAAGTGTTAATCCTTGATTTTGGTATTGCTTAGCTACAGATACAACAAAACGTAAGTTAGCCTTAGTCAGTTTTTCAAGAGCTACTTGATCGCCAGCCTTGATACGTTGTGCTAATTCTACCTCTTCATCTGCGGTAATTAAGTCAACTTTCCCAATCTCTTGTAGATATTTATCTAAGGATGCGGTTTCACGGTTAGTAACCTGTTTGGTAATTTTTAGTTGTCTCATCTAAATAAGGGTAATTATTATTTGTGAATAATTTGCTATCAGTAGTTATACGTACAGAAGTTACAATTTGTTACAAAAAAAAGCAATTATTTTTTAGCGTTACCCTTTTAAGCCAAAAAAATGGTTTAAAAGCGTCAGGCTGTCCGTTATATCTTTTTTATTTGCACTTTACCTATGTTGTTCATGCTTCACAAAATAGATCAGGCAAAATAAAAAAGGATGCCACTTCCATCCTTAACGCGCTTACTGTTGTGGCTTACTCAAAATCTAATACCTGTGTCGCTTCTATTAATTGTTTTAAGGCATCGATTTTAGAAAATAGTTTATTAAAAAAATGATTGCGTTCTTTCTCTCCTGTTGTATTTAGTAATTTACTGTTCTGTAATTGCTTTTTCAAAAAGTGCTCTGCCTCTTGACACGTGTGTTTATCTTCCGTTTTGTAATAGGACAACAATGTAAATGGCACATATAGCATTTGGTTATTTGGTGTGCTAACCAAAACATTGTTATTCATTAAATGTAATTCATTATAATATAACGAAAAAGTATGGTCTTCAGAAATTAACTTGGTAAAAATTGACGTAATTAATTGTTTTAGTAAATCACACAATAGTAATGCAGTTTTAGATTTGACCTGTCCAGCCTCAAAGTAAAAGTGTATTTGTTTTAGAGTACTGTTAATAGTCGTAATATCCCAAACTTCTTGCGTGTTTAAATTACTATATAAACTGCCTAGTTGTTTTCCCGCTTCAATTAAAGATGGGCTAGGCGCAAAATTATCAAAACTTTTATTAGCCAGTTTAGGGTCTAATAACTTTAGCCACACATAATATTTAAACTGACTTAAAGGGTCGCCGTTTAAATTGTAAAATAAAGGAATGTCTTTAGCCGAGTATAATAGGGTGCTATTCTTTTGCTTTAATAAAGGTAATAGTGATTGGTAAGAGGCTTCAAAATAACGTTGCAATTCGGTTTCGTTTTCAATATGCTTTGTTTTTTCAATACTCACAAACTCCGTAGATGTGGTTTCAAATAAGCGATCTAAAGATAGATTGTAATATTTAGCTAAGGCAATACTTTCGTCTAAAGACAATTTGCTTTTTAAACTTACACGCCTATGTGCAGCATCATAACTTATATCTAATGCTGTAGCGACTGCATCAATAGTTGAGGTGTTTTTTGGTAATTCATTTTTTAAGTGCTGTAAAAAAGTAGTTTGAAACATAAGGTAAATTACTGAATTTTGCGATAATCACAAAATTTACTTTTACGTTTCGTGATAAGCTCCATTTTAAATGCGTTTATAGCAATAAATTTGACTTGAATTTAAAAAACAACACTCATGAAAAATTTATTGTTAACCATAGTATTACTAATAAGTGTTCAAATTAGTAAAGCACAAAACGATACACTTTATGTGACCAATAGTAATCAATATCACGATTATTATAAAGCGTATTTTAAAACCGTGACGTTTAAAATAGGAGGAGGTGTGTTATTGCCTCAAGGTAAATTACAAGATTATTTTGGTCCATCACCTGTGTTGGAACTAAGTTTAGATTTTCCGGTAACCAAAACAAAATCTTTAGAGTTAGCGTTACAATTTGTAATTCCAGATCAAAAACAATCTTTTTTATTTGTCAGAACCACGGATACTATACAAGCAAAAGCCTCTTTTATGTTTAATCCGATGCTTAGATTTAAGAAAAATCTAAGTCAAAATGTAAATTCGCAATTACATCTTAGTTTAGGTGTTGGGGCCTCAGTAATTAAAACAGATGCTAGAAATCCTTTTTATACTGGAGACAATCAAGATAGCGAAAAATATGAAGTCGTGACTGCTTTTTTAATGGCTCCAGCTTTAGATTTTGTCAAAAAATTTAGAAGTAATGAGGAGCTAACCTTTAGTTTGGGTTTAAATTATTCGCCTTATAAAATAGAAGGTGCTCTTCAGGAAAATATTGGAGGAATTAGTTTAATCCCTCGGATACGATATAGTTTTTAATCAAATTGAAAATTTACATCAATTAGAATTCTTTCTTTTAATTTATTGATTTTTTGATGCATTTTATTAAAAAACAAGGTGCGGTCTTTTTCTCCAGAATGTACTAATAACTTAGAGTTTGTCATTTGTCTATTAAAAAAATCATCCATAATGTTACAGGTGTCTTGATGCTCTATTTTTAAATACTCTAGCACAGTATACGGAACAAAAAATGTTTTTCTATGTTTGGTTTTTACCATGATAATATTACTCATTGTTAATAAATCACTTTTATATAAATGGTAAGACGCATTGTTTTTTGAATTAATGATGCTCTGTTGTATGGTTTGTTCTTCAATATGATTAATAATTTCTTCTAAATCATCACATATTTTTAAAGCCAATGTTTTGGATAATAATTGGGATTCGTAGAAGTATATTATTTGCTGTATGGTCCCGTTAATTGTATTGTCATTCCAAAACTCGGTTATGTTTATAAAGTTATAAGTTTCGCCAAGTTGTATGGCTTTTTCTATTAAAGATTTTGGTATGGTATCAATAAATTGATCAAAAGAAATTTTGCTTTTAGTCATTTCTTTATTGGTTAATTTTAACCAAACGTAAATTTTATAACGTGTTATAAAGGAGTCTTTTAAGGTGTAAAATAAGGGGATATCTTTTGCAGAGTATAAAATTGAAGCACTCTTTAATTTAGTTAACGGAGTTAGGTTTTCAATGGATTTTGAAAAATAAGACTCTAAGTGTGCTTCATTAGATATAATTGGTGATTTTTCAACTAAAACAGTGTTTTGACTACCAACCTGGTAAAGGTTGTTAAGTGATATTTTGTAATGTTTAGCCAATATAACAGCTTCTTCTAGGCTTAGGCTTGTTTTGTTGTTAATACGTCTATAAGCTGCGTCATACCCAATGTCTAAAACGGACGCTATCTCATCAACAAAAGAGTTGTTGTTGGCACTTTTCTTTTTTAGGTAGGTAAAAAAATGTTCTTGCATATTTTACAAATTATAACTTGAATTTAGTTAAAACTTGTGATATACAATAGTTTATGTTCTTATTTTTAGCATTATTTAATACATCTTGTTAATTATTGCAAGTAATTTAGAGGTGTAACCAATAAAATTTTTAATTATGAAAACAATTAAATTAGTATGTATCAGTTTAACGATGTTAATCATGTTACAGAGTTGCCGAGTGTATCATTCTGAGACAGTATCTTTAGAGGAAGCTTCTAAATCACAAAAAAGGGTGAAGGTTAAAACAAATGATAACAAGACCTTGAAGTTTAATAAGGTTGTTTTTGAGGATGGTCAGTTTTATGGTGTAAAAGGAAAAGGAGATAACGTTAGTAAGACTGTTTTAAATATGGACGATTTAAAGCAGGTAAGATTACACAATAAAAGTCTGTCTACTATTTTAGGTGTAGCTGTACCGATTATAACAGTTGTGGGTATATTGGTTTTAGCAATTACCAATTGGAATGGCCCACAAATTGGTGATATCCAACCTTCTAATTAATATAAAAAAGCCCATCAAAATACGATGGGCTTTTTAGACTAACTAATTTAAAACTTGTATTCTAATCCTCCAAGAATGGATAGCGTGTAGGTTTTTGAGTCTAACCTGTTTTCTAAAGGTTTAAAGTGGTACTTAAACATAGGTTCCAAAACAAAATGTAATTTTTTAAGTAATAAAGTATCAAAACCTAAACCTAAATTAAGAGACATGTTTGTGTTTTCTATAGATTCTATTTGAAGATTATTTTCGATACCATCCGTATATATGGAGGCCTTATCAAGCATTAAATAACTGACGCCTGCAATGATTGATGTATTAGCTTTTCCTTTTAATATTCTTTGTTTGATTTCTAAGGGGATTTCATAATAACTGATTTCTTCTGTAAAATTATATGTGTCTTCGTTTGATGTAAAGTTTAAATCTAACTTAGCGACTCCAATCCTTAATGAAATATCTTCTGTGGCTAAATAGCTTAGTTTTATTCCATAATTAGTAGACGTATTATCTTTTGTAGCATGATTTAAACTGCCAAAATAGTCTAAAGAGGCATAAGGCATTACGCTCCATTTTTTTATTATTTTTTGATTAATACTATCTGTCTTAACTGCCTTTTTTTGTTTTAATACTTGTTTTTTAGAGATACTATCGGCTTGTTTTTTTAATGCTAAGAGGTCTTTTTTAATAGTGCTTGTTATCAAACTATCTGCAGGAATTATTTTTTGTTTTTTTGTTGTATTACCTGAAGTTGTAGTCTTAAGTTTAGTTGTGTTATTTGTTTTATTTAAGATGGTATAACCGCTAGTGTTAGTTGGCTTAGAAGTGTTGTTCTTAAACTTGCTATTGCTATTTGTTTGGTACTTGTTAGTAGATGTGTTATTATTTAGTTGGTTATTTTGCTTAACTGTTATACTACCAATAGCATTACTATCTAAACTAGTGGTGTTGTTATTTGACTTGCTAAAGTTTGTTTTTGTACTTATTGTTGTTGTGTTTTTAACCTTATTTATTGAAGTATTAGATATCGCATCCGTCTTTATCGTTGCTTCTTTTTTGTCTGTCTTTATTTTAAATATTAATAACAGTATTAAGGATAGGCCAATAGTAGGAAGTAAGAAAAATAGAAAGCGTCTTTTCTTTTTCTTTTTTAAATCAGCTTCGATTTTAGTCCAAACCATAACGTCTGGAGCCTTGTGCAGGTCTTTCAGTCGGTGTTTAATTCCATCACCTATGTCTTTGTTAACTTCCATAGTATAATTTAGGTTTGCTAGGATTTAATTTAGTAATTTTTTCTTTTAAGATTGCTTTTGCTCTATGTAAATTAGATTTAGAAGTACTTTCTGAAATATTTAATAGGTTAGCTATTTCTTTATGCGAATAGTTGTCTAATTGGTATAGGTTAAAAACTAAACGGTATTGGTCTGGTAACTCTTGAATACAAGTCAAGATGCTATCTAATTTAATGTCTAAATCGTCTTCAGTAACCGTTGTATCTTCAAGTATGTCGTTGTTGATTTCAATATTAAAGGGTCTTTCTTTTTTATATTTATTAATAGCTTGATTGATGGTGATCCTTTTAATCCATCCTTCGAAAGACCCTTTACCTTTATATTTTTTTATGCTATTAAAAATTTCTATAAAGGAATCATGCAGGTTGTCTTGTGCTTCATCACTGTTTTTTGAGTATTTAAGGCACAGTATGTACAAGGTGTCTTTATATTTTTGATATAAATCACCTTGTGCCTTTAGGTTATTTTTTCGGCAAGCTTTTATAAGTTGTTCTAGCTCCAAATACTGTGGTTTAAATAAACAGTTGATTAATTGATTAACAAGGTTGTGCTATGATTAATATACTAATAGTATAATAGGTGTCATCCGTTAGGTTTTCAACACGAATATATACATTTTGAAATTGTGATGTATTTAGGTAAACTTGGTCCGATAGTATTGGATTTGTGTTGTTTTCTGCATCTTCTTCTGTTTCAAAATAAATAAGGTTTGTTGTTGCGCTGTCTATTTGAAGTATGTTTGTAATACAAAACGCATAGTTATCAAATATGAATTCGGCAACGCCCGGAGTAGCATCTAATTCGCACTCTTCAAACGCGAAATTTGTACATTGAGCATAATCATCATCACAGTATTGATGTATAACAAATGATTTTTCTTCATGTGTTAGTTTTATGGAGTTGCTATCAAGGTAGTCTACTTTCCAATCATAGTTAAAATAATCTCCAATAATACCACTGTTGTTTAGACTGATATTTATATGCATTTCTCCTTCAATAAATAATGTAGACCAAGATCCAAAAAGTAATTGATCATCATGTGTAAAAGCTGTAGATCCATTGTCTTCATTAAATACGGCACCTAGATAGGTGTTGTCCATATCTCTAGTGTAACCCACTTTCCATACACAATTGTTTATTAAAAACAGACAGGCTTCAGCTTCAATTGCCTCTACCTCTTCAATACAAGATTCTATATTTTCTTTTAATTCTTGATTGTTATTAATGGTAAATGTGGTGCCATCTTCTAGTTGTGTAGTTATTGGGTAACTAATACTTATAGAATAGTCGTCTTCTAAGTTATTTAAGTAGGTTAAGAATAAGGCGTCGTTTTGTATTAATGTAGTGGTTAATAATTGGAGATCAGCATCAAATGCATACATGGTTATAGGGTAGTTAAATTCTACACAGGTTACAGGTAATTCTTCTTCTGGATCATCTGTCATTCTAGCTAGATTGTTGTATAACTCCGAGTGTACCGCAATTACTTCTTCTGCATTAATATTTAGTCCTCCAATAGGTTCGTTTTCGCAGGACAAGAAAGAAAGTAATAGTATAAATACCGATAATAGTTTAATAGCGTTTTTCATTAGTAATGGTTTAGAGGTTTACCTATAGTCTCTATATTTTAAAAAGGTTGCGTTGATTAAAGATTTTTTTTTAATGTTAGGATTTCTTTTTATTGAAATACTTCTCTTATATTGAGCATCCTAAAATAATTTCCAACCAATTTTCAACCAATTTTAATTAAAATGTTTAATATGAAATCCCATTTTTTAGTACCATTATTATTTTTATTTACAACATTGTCTTTGTCTCAAAGCACTAATTTAGATAGAGAAAAAGTTAATGTCTCTTATGTTAGTTTGCCTTCTAATCCTGTTTTGGAAAAGGAAAATCGAACGTATTCTTCAAATGTCTCTGGCCTGACTATATCAGGATATAAAAGAGAATCTGAAGGAGGAACCTTAGATATTGATTTTGCCTATCACGGTACCCAGGTGGAAGATGTAAACGTAAATAAAGAAAAACATGAAAAAAAGGATAAAGAAGGAAACGTAACCTCTACTACTTATACCTACAATGTAACCGCCAATTATACATCTACAGGAACAATGATGGTTAATAATATTATATCCGGAGCTGCTAAAACTAAGAATTACTCTGAAAAAGAGGTTTTTGAAAGTAAAGATTATACAACTTACAAACAGGCAAGTGATTATTATAATAATAATAAGAATAACCTGAGAAGTAAATATAACAGTGCGCATAAAAGCACTATTATAAGTAAGGCTAAAGGCTATTTGAATGCGACTTTTGGGTTTGTTCCTTACATTAATAAGTACGATTTTTTCTGGATTCTAGGTTCTAAAAAGCATCCTGAATTTGCTAAACATCATGAGAATTTTGACAAACTGAAAGAAATTATTGATAATATGGAGTATGATGAGCCAATTGGTGAATTGGAAAAAGAGTTAGAACCTATTATTCTTTATTTTGAAAATGTCGTAGATAACTACCAAGGGAAGAAAAAGAAAATGAGAAAAGTAAGGTATGCAAGTTATTTTAATCTTGCTAAAATATATTATTATTTAGATCAGCCAGATAAATGCGCAGCATATGGGCAAAAAATAATTGATAATGATTATGACAAATCTGATGGTAAATATTTTATAAGAATATCAAAAAATTTAAAGCAAAAATTTGAAGCTAATAAAATTGAAACTAGACATTTTGAAATTGATTATTTAGAAGATTAGTTTTGTTCTAATTAGATTTTTTAAATTTAAAACGGATTAAATATAAGGTGTTGTTGATTTTTATAAATAAATGACACGCCTGTAATTAATCCGTTTTTTTATATATAAAACATTTATTTTTCATTAACTAAATCACGCGTTAGCCAACCGCTTCTGCTAGCTGTGGCTATGGCGTAAGGTGTAATCCAGAATAATCCAAAGGTATATAAGATGCTATACGAGTATGCCCAAAAACCTTGGTAAGTTTTATGTTGATTAGTAAAAAATAATAATGAAAAAGTAGATAGTATTAAAATGCTTACCAGAGTAGAACCAATAAATAAAAGCGGATGTACTAAGACAAAAAACAACATAAATAAAACCATAGGATAGCTCATTACTAATTTTGAAAACTGGCTAAAAAACAATAATCGCGTACCTGTTTTATTTCCTTCTCTAAAATTTGTAAATACATATTTAGCCATTTCTAAACTCTCTCTAACATTGCTTCGTCCCCAACGGATAAACATTTTATATAACCCTAAATATTCTTCAGGGACATTTGTATAAGCTACTGCATTACTTTGAAATAGCACATGTTCGCCTTGTTTTAGTATCATGTTTGTTAAGGCGCGATCTTCTCCAATGTCTGAAGGTTGTCCCATAAATTTTTGATTGATCCATTCCGGCAAACAGTTAAATACCGCCTGACGTCTGTATGCAGCTAATGCTCCGGGAGTGCATAATACTGAGTTTAAATTACTCTCTGCAGATCTTACAAACTCAAAACTCATTACAAAACTAACATCCAACATTTTTGGAAGCATTTCATTTTTATTATTTAATACTCTAATATTACCTGCTACAGCACCACATTTGTCATCTTTTATAAAAGGACTCACTAAATTTCTTAAAGTATCAGGCGTAACTATTGAGTCGCTATCTACAGTAACAAAGATATCTCCTGTTCCAAGATTAAACCCGCGATATAATGCTTGACGCTTGCCTTGATTTTTAGGTTGTTTAAAAATTTCTAAACGATCTCCTAGTTTTTGTTTAGCATCTAGTATCCATGTCCAGGTGTCGTCTAAACTTCCATCGTCTATAGCTAGTAATTGTAATTTGTGTTCTGGATAATCACTTTTTGCTAAACTCATTAGTGTATCCCAAACTTGTTTTCCTTCGTTGTAAGCAGGTACTATAACCGTTACGGTTGGTAACTCTTTATCTGTAACAGACGTGATTGGTTTGTACTTAAAGTAGTTGTATCCAGTGAATATAAAAAACAGAATTTTGTATGCAAATAGGCTAGTGGCTGCTATTATAAAAGTAAACCCTAATGTTGTGTTTAGTTGCGTGTTGTTAAAAGCTTCGAAGTCGTTATGAAATACATAGAAAAAATAGACGCCTAAAGCTATAAATAAGAAGGTGCTTAATAAGACTAATCTATTTTGTGGGCTTCCTGTAATTCCTTTACTATGAAAGAAGCCATTAATGCGATTGCTTAATCTTGGGTTTAGTGTTTTTTTTTTGGTAAGGTTGGTAATTTTAGTAGCCATAAATTTTTAGGGATTTTATAAATTAAAAACTACTAGAGTTACGCTATATATCAAGGTTTGGATGTTTTGTTGGTCGCTTTTAAGAAAATTTTATAATTTGAAAGTCATGTGTAAATAAAAATGATTAGTTAAAACAACTGCATAAAAAAAGCCCAACATAACTGTTGGGCTTTCTTAATATATAAAGTTTAAAAAGAATTACTCTTTTTTCTCTTCTCTTGGTTTTCTGTCATCACGACCTCTGTTGTCACGAGAACCTCTATTATCACGTCCACCAGAACGTTTGTCATCTCTTGGTGGTCTTGCTACATAACCTTCTGGTTTAGGTAAGATTGCTTTTCTAGATACTTTTTCTTTACGAGTTCTTGGATCAAGTCCGAAATACTTCACATCAAAAACGTCACCCATATTTACAACGTCAGAAACATTTTCTGTACGTTCCCATGCTAATTCACTTACGTGCAATAACACTTCGTTTCCTGGTGCATCCATATACTCAACAACAGCTCCAAAATCTAACATTTTGATCACTTTTACTTCGTATACGCTTCCAACGGTAGGTTTGAATAAAATAGCATCAATTTTTGCCATAACAGCATCAATACCTTTTTTACCAACTCCTAATATTTCTACGATACCTTCTTCAGTTACTGGATCTTCGTTAATAACGATAGTTGTCTCAGTTTCTTTTTGCATTTCTTGGATTACTTTTCCTCCAGGTCCAATTAACGCACCAATAAATTCGTTTGGTACACGTCTTGTAACCATTGTAGGAGCATGTTCCTTAACATCAGCATTAGGTGCTTGGATAGTATCCGTTAATTTGCCTAAGATATGTAAACGACCGTCACGAGCTTGTTTTAGTGCATTCACTAAAATCTCATATGATAATCCTTTTACTTTAATATCCATTTGACAAGCAGTAATACCTTCTGAAGTACCAGTTACTTTAAAATCCATATCACCTAAGTGATCTTCATCTCCTAAAATATCAGATAAAACAGCGTATTTTCCAGATTCTGCATCAGAAATTAATCCCATTGCAATACCAGAAACAGGTCTTGTCATTTGCACACCAGCGTCCATTAATGCCATAGTACCTGCACATACAGTTGCCATAGAAGATGAACCGTTAGATTCTAATACTTCAGATACAACTCTTACTGTGTAAGGGCAATCTGCAGGAATCATTCCTTTTAAACCACGTTGTGCTAAGTTACCGTGACCAACTTCTCTTCTTGAAGTTCCTCTTAGTGGTCTAGCTTCACCAGTACAAAAAGGAGGGAAGTTATAGTGTAAATAGAAATTCTCCTCACCTTCGTAAGATGGCATATCTATTTTGTTTGCGTCTCTTGATGTTCCTAAAGTAACTGTCGCTAATGCTTGAGTTTCTCCACGAGAGAAAATTGACGATCCGTGTGTAGATGGTAAGTAATCTACCTCACACCAGATTGGTCTAATCTCGTCAGTCTTACGACCATCTAAACGTAAACCTTCATCTAAAGTTAAGTTTCTAATTGCAGATTTCTCTGCTTTGCTATAATATTTTGAAACTAAATCTCCGAAATCTGCTAATTCTTCTTCAGAAAAAGTAGCTTTAATTCCGTCTTTAATTTCAGCAAATGCAGCTGTTCTTTCATGTTTAGCAGATCCAGCTTTAGCTATAGCATATACTTTATCGTATGCCATATCGTAAACTTTCTTCTCTAAAGCTTCATCTTCTCTTTCTCCTTCGTACTCACGTGTTTCTTTTTTACCAAAAGCTTCTGCTAATTTTACTTGAGCAGCACATTGTACTTTAATAGCTTCATGGGCAAATTTAATTGCATCTGCCATTTCTTCTTCAGAAATTTCATCCATTTCACCTTCAACCATCATTACAGAATCAGCTGAAGCTCCAATCATCATATCGATATCAGATTCTGCTAATTGTGCTCTTGTTGGGTTGATTACAAATTCTCCGTTGATACGTCCAACTCTTGCTTCAGAGATTGGGCATTCAAACGGGAAATCTGATAACTGGATAGCTGCAGATGCTGCTAAACCAGCCATTGCGTCTGGCATAACGTTTTCGTCGTGAGACATTAATTGGATCATTACCTGTACTTCAGAGTGGTAATCCTTTGGGAATAATGGACGTAAAACACGATCCACTAAACGCATAGTTAATACCTCACCATCACTAGGTCTTGCTTCTCTTTTGAAGAAACCACCTGGGTAACGACCTGCTGCTGCAAACTTTTCACGGTAATCTACCGTTAATGGTAAAAAGTCTACTGGAGATTGTTTGTAGTTTGAAACAACCGTACATAACATCATACATTTTCCTGACTGTACAACAACGCTACCGTGCGCTTGTTTAGCCAGTTTTCCTGTTTCGATAGAGATTTCTCTTCCATCACCAAGGTCAATGACCTCTTTAAATACTTTTGGAATCATAAATTTTTTAATTCTAATTAAACAATGGTCGTTGTGTTGTGGTAGTGTAGTAGTAGTTGTAATGACCAATGAAAAACCGATAGACCTAAAGTTTATTTAGACCTAGCTTCTTATTAATTAACTCGTTGTAATCGAGTTGTTTTATATCAAAAAACCACGCTAAAAAGCGTGGTCTTTGTATTGAGATTATTTTCTTAATCCTAATTCTTTTACTATTGCACGATATCTTAAGACATCTTTCTTAATTAAGTAATCAAGTAAGCTTCTTCTTTTACCTACTAACATTACTAAAGAACGCTCTGTGTTATAATCTTTACGATTTTGTTTTAAGTGCTCAGTTAAGTGTGAAATTCTAGCTGTGAATAATGCTATTTGACCTTCTGCAGATCCAGTATCTTTAGCGTCTTTACCGTGTTTTGCAAAAATCTCTGCTTTTGCTTCTTTTGTGATGTACATTCTAATATTATTGTAAATGATTGTTATGTATACGAAAGTTTATCTTTCGAGGTGCAAATATAGTTATTTTTATTAAATAACAAACAATCCGCTTACTATATAAAAGGTGTAAATTAGTGAAAATTGTAAACTCTATTTTTTAAAATGAAAAATTGTATTAATCTTATAGTCATATTACTACTAGGAACTAGCTGTGGTACTAGTAAAACCAAAGTAACTAAAAACTTTTCAAGTAAGCAAGTAGGTATGATAATGAATGGTAAGGCTTTAGAGCCGATGCGTGTGTTTAAAATAAATAATACACAAGACTCTATTTTATTGCGTTCTAAAAGTGCTTATGTTAAACCGGATGTTAACGATCTTGTTTTGAAACAATTTACAGACCGCCTTTTTGCTACAGTTAGAGATAGTATGTCTATGGGTGTTGGTATTGCTGCACCACAAGTTGGGATACTTAAAAACATTATTTGGGTACAACGTTTTGATAAAGACGAGGCGCCTTTTGAAGTTTATTTAAACCCTATAATTACTAACTATTCTGATATTAAGCAGACACGACGTGAGGGTTGTTTGTCTATACCAGATCGCGCTGAGGTTTTAAATTCTAGGTCTAAATCAATTACTATTGAGTATGATACTATGGAAGCCAAGCATGTTGTAGAAACAATTACAGATTTTACTGCTGTAATTTTCCAGCATGAGATAGACCATTTATATGGTATCCTTTTTCTGGATCATTTAGATAAGGAGATTAGAGATGCTAATTGACATAAAAAAAACCTTACTGAAAAGTAAGGTTTTTTTTATTTTATGCTCTTAGAGGCTGATTTGTAATCAGGTCTATATATAAATTGACTTTGTTTTTTAGTTCTTTACGATGTGTAATAAAATCTAAGAAACCATGTTCTAACAAAAATTCTGAGGTTTGAAAACCTTCTGGTAATTCTTGTCCTGTAGTGTCACGCACTACACGTGGTCCTGCAAATCCTATTAATGCACCTGGCTCTGCAATTGTAATATCACCTAGCATTGCAAAAGAAGCTGTTGTACCACCTGTTGTTGGATCTGTACATAATGATATGTAAGGGATTCCAGCATCAGCTAATTGTCCTAGTCTTGCAGATGTTTTAGCTAATTGCATTAAAGATAATGCAGCTTCCATCATACGTGCGCCTCCTGATTTAGAAATAATCATTAAAGGCAATTTCTTTTTTAAAGAATATTCTGCAGCTCGTGCAATTTTTTCTCCTACAACACTACCCATTGATCCACCAATAAAGGCAAAGTCCATACAAGCGATTACCAAATCTTTTCCTTTAGATTTTCCTACTGCACAACGTACAGCATCTTTAAGGTTTGTTTTCTCTTCGGCAGCTTTTAAACGGTCTGGATATTTTTTAGTATCCTCAAATTTTAAAGGGTCTTTAGAGGTTAGATTTTCGTCTAGCTCTTTAAATTTATTGTCGTCAAATAGGATTCCAAAGTATTCTTTACTTCCAATTCTTACGTGGTAACCATCTTCTGGGCTTACGTAAAAGTTTTTTTCAAGCTCTTTAGAGTCTACTATTTTACCAGTTGGAGATTTATACCACAACCCTTTTGGGATGTCTTTTTTCTCTGCGGTTTCGGTTGTTATTCCTTTTTCTTTTCTTTTAAACCAAGCCATATTGATTTACTATTTTGGGATTAAGATTTTTAGATGTTTTCTAAAAGTCTATGCTTTTGTTAGTTTTAGTTTGCTTTACACAAGCGTACAAAATTACTGTTTTTATTAATCAAACTCAAAAATAGTAGTCGCTATCTGTTTGTTGTTACTTTTGAGGTATAAAAAAATCCCGTTTAAGTGCTGTGGTTAATCAGTTTAAACGGAATTTTATTTTATGTAATTATGTTGGCACGCGTTAGGGATTGTAGTGGCATCCTTTTTTGTCTTTTTTCAAAAAAGATATAACGGAAAGCCCGACCCTTGGGTAACGCCAAAATAAAATTATAGTGTATTGACGTTATTTAAATCTTCGAATGCTTTTTTAAGACGCTCTACAAATGTAATTTCTCCTTCTCTTAACCATTTTCTTGGGTCGTAGTATTTTTTGTTTGGAGATTCGGGACCATCTGGGCTACCTATTTGAGACTGTAAATAGTCTGTTTTGTCTGCCATATAATCTCTAACTCCAGTCATAAATGCATATTGCATGTCTGTGTCAATGTTCATTTTTATAACACCGTAACCTATTGCTTCTCTGATTTCTTCTAGAGTAGATCCTGATCCACCATGGAAAACAAAGTCGATATGGTTATGTGGTAAGTTGTATTTTTTAGATAAAAACTCTTGAGAATTTTTTAATATTTTTGGCGTAAGTTTTACGTTTCCTGGCTTGTAAACACCGTGTACGTTTCCAAAAGCTGCTGCAATTGTAAATTGTTCGCTTACTTTGCTTAACTCTTCATATGCATACGCTACTTCTTCTGGTTGTGTGTATAATTTAGACTCGTCTACATCACTATTATCTACACCATCTTCTTCACCTCCTGTAATACCTAATTCTATTTCTAAAGTCATACCCATTTTGCTCATTCTGGCAAGGTATGTTTTACAGATTTCTATGTTTTCTTCAAGTGGTTCTTCACTTAAATCAATCATGTGCGAGCTGTATAATGGTTTTCCTGTTTCTTTAAAATGTTGCTCACTAGCATCCAATAATCCGTCTATCCAAGGTAATAATTTTTTTGCACAATGGTCCGTATGTAATATTACTGGCACGCCATAAGCTTCTGCCATTAAATGTACGTGTTTGGCACCAGCTATACTTCCTGCAATTGCAGCTTTTTGACCGTCGTTACTTAATCCTTTTCCTGCGTTAAATACACCACCTCCATTTGAAAACTGTATAATAACAGGAGCGTTTAAAGCTGCTGCTGTTTCTAAAACACCGTTTATGGTATTAGAACCAACTACGTTTACTGCTGGTAATGCAAAACCTTTTTCTTTTGCTAATTTGAAAATTTCTTGTACTTCTTTTCCAGTAGCAACTCCTGGTTTGATATTGTGAGCCATTTTGTTTTTTTTTAGTTGAATTTGAATAGTACCAAAAGTAACAAAAAATGATATGTTTTATTCATTTTTAGTCAAAAAAGCACGCAAACGTTGTCGGTAATTGGTCTGTTTTTATTAGAAAGGATAGTTGATTCCGATGTTGTAAACAGCGTTACCAAAGTTGTAGTCATTAAACCATCGGCTACCTGTTGGGTAGGATGGGTCGTATGTTTTAAAACCAATATCACCACGCAGTACAAAAAAGCTAAAGTCGTAACGGATACCAAAACCAGAACCGACTGCGATATCTTTTAAAGATTTAAAACCAGAAAATGTAGCATCTTCTTGGTTAATGTCATCAAGGACATTCCAGATATTTCCAGCATCAATAAATATAGCACCATTAAAAGCACCAAATAAATTGAAGCGTTGCTCTGCGCTTAATGCTATTTTTAGATTGGCTTCATTAAACTCGTCAGTTGTAGTTAAACTTCCTGGTCCAAGACTATAGGCAGTCCAAGCTCTGTTATCATTTGCTCCTCCGGCAAAGAAACTTTTAGAGAAGGGGATGTTGGTGGAGTTTCCATAGGGTATTGCAATACCAAAAAAGGTGCGTATGGCTAAAACGTTTTTGTAGCCTAAGCTCCAGTGTTTAATATAATCTAATTCTGTTTTTATGTATTGTGAGAATGCGACATTAAACATCTCGTACTTACCATTGGCGTTTTTTTCTAGTCCTAATATTTTTGATGTTGCAGAAAATAGGTTTCCTGCTAATTCTACACGGGTCCTAAATATAGAGAAGTCTTCGTCTGTTAAGTCGTCTCTATTGTTTTTAACGTAACTAAAATTGGTTGCGAATATAAGGTTGTCTTCCGTTAGTCTTTGTTTTCTTTCGCTAATGGCATTAGCTGTATCTAAATCGTCCTCAGACAAGACACTGTTATAAGTACCATTATCAATAAGGTTTAGAAAACTATCTGCACCAGCAGGTATGCTTAAACTCTCTGATGAGGTTATAAAACCACTAGTTTGGGCAATTGTATTTAAAGAGTTGTATGAGTTTTCATAAACATTAAAATAATTGGCAATATTTAAGTTTTTTACAAATTGAATATTAAATAAATCTAATTTATTGGTTACCTTTTTATTTGGATACCAACGGTAGTTAAACGAGCCTGTAAAGGTCTGTTTATCTAGCCCTATATTGGTTTGACTAGAGGCTGCAACTGTTAAGCTGGTTCTAGGAAACATGAATTTGGGGATTATTTTTTCTGTGTTAAAAGGTGAAAATAACCTTGGGATAGTTAGTTTTAAGTTTGCTCCGATCTCGTTAATATCAAAAAACTTGTCAGTGGAGCTGTTGGAGTCTTTTGAAGCTCCTATAGATGCAAAACCCGATATTTCTAATGTTTCAGCAGCATTAAATATATTTCTAATTAATAGGCTTGGGTTTGCTGAAAACCCGATGGTTTGAATATTACTTTGTAAGGCTTCTGCACTAAACTCTAATTCAAACTTTTTTAATGGTGTTAAGTAGATGTTTGCTGTTAGTGTAGTGTCTTGATTTTCTACGTATGATATGTTAGGGTATTTAAAGGTGCGTAAATCACTAATTTTTCTAGATGTTAAAGGTCTGTTTTTATCCCTAAATACTGTGTTTGGTGTTATAAACACAGCGTTGGTTAATGCTTTTGGTTTGTAGTTAAGTTTTCCAATACTATAGATGTTATAACCGTCAAAAATAGTAGTATCGTTTATGGTCGAGTTTCTGTCTTTAAAAGAGTTGTTGGTGTAAATATTAACATCTTTTACCTTGTAGATTTTAAACTTTTCTGTTCTAGTAATTTCGTCTTCTCTAATAATACGGTCTTCAATAATGGTTTCAATATTCATTTTATTATTACCAAAATTATTGTCGGCTTCAAACTTGACATAATCTTTACTAAAATGATACACACCATTATCACGCATTAACTCCACAATTCTATCTTCTTCGTTATAAACTTTAGATAGACGGTATTGTTCTCCTGTTTTTATTAAGCTTTTGTTTTTGTGTTGGTTGTAAATTTTTTCTACTTCCGGAGATCCTATTTTGGAGTAAATAGTGTCTAATATATAAGCTTCTCCTGTATCTATAATATAATCTATTGTAGCTTTTTTATCATCCCCTTTATTGACTTTAAATTCTGCTTTAGCATCAAACCAACCATTAACTTTATAATAGTTTTGGATGCGTGTAATTGATTTACTAGTTAATGATGTGTCAATAATTACTGGCGCTTCACCACTGCGTTTGATCCATTTATTAAAATTAGATTTAGACTCTATTCTTTTATCTAATTGTTTTCTAGATAAAAAGCGTGATTTACGTTTCATTTTATCGGGATTACTATAGTATTTTTCATTTAATATAGAATCCATATTAGGACGTGCTGTATTGTAAAAATATAGCTTAAGCGGAATGTTTGTGTAGGGGATAGGTAGCCTGCTGTTTGGTTTTTGATACAGCAAGTTGGATATTGTATCGTTAGTTACTTTTTTGTCGTTTATAGTTAACGTGTTTTTTGTTAAAAGGTGTTGGTTTTCTGCAACGCGTTTTACTGAGTCACACCCACTAAGTAGCATTGTAAAAGCTAATAAACCGACTATTTTAAACTGAAAATTTTTCAAAGGAAATGTTTGCTAATTCTAACGTTTAATACAATTTTGATGCCTAATATTTACATCACATTCAAAAATACACTATTTATTGTACAAACAAATTTTAAATAAATAGAAACACACAAATGGTAACTGCATTTTTTTCATTTTCTTTATAAAAATTTTCAAAATTGTGATTTCTAAAAATCAAATTAAAAATATAACGCGTTTAAAGCAAAAAAAATATAGACAACAAGACGGTTTGTTTATTGCTGAAGGCAGAAAGGTTATTGAGGAGTTTTTAAATTCTACTTTTAAATTGGTAGATTTATTTACAACCGAAACTTTTGATGTGGATCAAGAGGTTATTATATCTGAAAACGATTTAAAAAAAATAAGTTGTTTAACCACACCTAACAAAGCATTGGCTGTTTTTAAAATACCAGAAGACTTAAACTTACAGTCTGATGGTTTAATTTTAGCATTAGATAGTGTACGTGATCCCGGTAATTTAGGAACTATTATTAGATTATGCGATTGGTTTGGAGTTGATCAATTGGTGTGTAGTCTAGAAACAGTGGATTGCTATAATCCAAAAGTAGTACAAGCTACAATGGGGTCTTTAACAAGGGTCGCAATACATTATGTGGATCTTGAATCCTATTTACAGAAAATAGATTTACCCGTGTTTGGAGCCTTTATGGAAGGTAAAGATGTGTATAAATCTAAGATGCCTAAAGCAGGTGTTTTAGTTTTAGGAAATGAAGCTAACGGAATATCCAAAGCTATTGAGGTTTGTGTTACTGATAAGATCAGTATCCCAAGATTTGGAGCGCTTCAAGCAACCGAAAGTTTAAACGTCGCTACTGCAGGAGCAATTTTATTAAGTGAATTTAGAAGAGGATAGTCTTAAATTTTTGATGAAAGCATTAAAAGATGAAACAGGAATTATTAAAACAAGCAGATTAGTTGCTGTACTGTCCTTTTTGTTTGGGTCGCTTATTTTGTTGTTTTTTTACCTGACAGAAAACACTCTTTTTATGCTTTTAGGTGTCATTTATCTTTTTGCGGCTGTACTAGTAAATAGTTTGTTTTTAAGTAAGTTGATTTTACAATACTCGAAAAGTGAAGACAATAAAGGTGTTAAGTCTAGTGTTATACTCATGCTTTTAAATATCCCAATAGCGTATGGTTATTATTTGTTCGTAAGGCAGATATTTAGCAGAATACTTGAAATGTTGTAGTAAATGTTACTGCACTGTAAAGTTAATAAAAACGCCACGTGTTTGCATTTGACTAATGTTACCTGTCCAAGGACTATTAGGGTCTCTGTCTCTAATAAGTTCGTCTTTCATGGCAAATACACCTCTAATTGATGGTGTAAATTTAAAGCGATCTAAGTAAAAATCTATACCAAAACCAATTTCAAAAAACTGCATATTTTTTACCATTCTAAAATCTCCAGCAGAGTTGTCGTCAGGGTTTTTCTCGTTACTAGATAAGTTAATCGCTGTAGAGACACCTGCTAAAACAAACGGCTTAAAGTTATTGACACGCTTTGTAGATATTTTTAATAGTAAAGGGAAATAGACATAAGTCGATTTTACCTCACGTAAAAGGTCAGAGTCATTTACTTCGTCATCAAAATCTGCGAAATAATTTTCTTGATACATTAAATTACGTTGTGCAATTACTAAACCTGGCTCTAGACGTAAATCTAAATACTCATTAATACGTAAGTTACCTAAAAGTCCAACATTAAAACCCGTAGTGCGTTCTGTTTGAATGTCTCCAATATTACTGTTGTAATCAAACTTAAAATCTAGATTATTAAATCCTAAGTAATAACCCCAGCTTATTCTAGCTTTGTCTACAGATTCAAGGTTTTTAATTTTTTCTTTCGAAAAAAGTTGTGCTTGAGACACTGTTGTAAATAATAAAGTAAACAGTAACAGGTAGGTGTATCTTGTATTCATTATTGTTTTGATGCTTTGTAAATTGTAGCTACACCAAATGTTTGAGGCATATCTGTAACATTAATAAACCCAATATTACGTAAAATATTGTTCAACTTTTCTCCGTAAGGAAAAGCATTAGCACTTTCGCTTAAGTATTTGTAAGCTGTTTTGTCCTTAGAAAAAAGTTTTCCAACAGTAGGTAAAATTACTTTAGAATGAAATTGGTAGCCTTGTTTAAAAGGAAACTTAGTAGGTACAGATGTTTCTAAAATAACAAAAACACCACCCGGTTTTAATACGCGTAAAATGTCTTTTAATCCGTTTTCTAAAGTTTCAAAATTGCGGACTCCAAATGCTACTGTTATGGCATCAAAACTATTGTCGTCAAAAGGCATGTTCTCGGAATCACCAATAACCATGTCAATTTTTTGATCTAATTTCTTGGCTTTAATTTTTTGTTTTCCAACCTCTAGCATTCCGCTACTAATGTCTAAGCCTATAATTTTTTCGGCACTAGTTTCTGCTAGGTTAATTGCTAAATCACCGGTTCCGGTTGCAATATCAAGGACATTTTTAGGATTGCTAGCTTTGACTATTTCAACAACTTTTTTTCGCCATTTAATATCAATACCAAATGATATTACACGGTTTAAGCCATCATACTCTCCAGAAATGGTGTCAAACATTTTAGCAACTTGTTCTTTTTTGCCTAAGTTACTATTTTTGTAAGGATTTATTTTCGTCAAAATCAATTTTTTTACAAAGATAATGCATTCAGAATAGTCTATAAAACTTCAAAAGAATAAATAATTGACCCTTAAATATTTAAATTAATTATCTTTGTACTCCCATTATTAAATAAATATGAAAATAATTATTGCTGGAGCTGGTGAAGTTGGATTTCATTTAGCAAAATTATTGTCTTACGAGTCTCAAGAAATTACACTTATTGATACGGATAGAGACAGTTTGTCTTACGCGGATAACCATTTAGATATCAAAGTCATAAAAGGTGATGCGACGTCAATTGCTATTTTAAAAGAAGCAAAAATTGACCGCGCAGATCTTTTAATTGGTGTTACAGCATCCGAAACAACAAATATTACAGTTTGTGTTTTGGCCAAACAACTAGGAGCAAAACGTACCATTGCAAGAATCTCTAATACCGAGTTTATTAAACATAAAGATGAGGTAGGGTTTACTAGATTTGGTATTGATGAATTGATTTCTCCAGAAAGTTTAGCAGCATCAGAGATTGAGTTACTTTTAAATCAATCGGCTTTTAAAGATAGTTATGAGTTTGAAGATGGTGCATTAACCATGGTAAGCTTAAAGCTTTCAAGAACCGCAGGTTTTGTTGGAAAAACAGTGAAAGAAGCAGCCGAGTTATTTTCTGAAATACATTTTGTGCCCATTGCAATTCAACGTTTTGGAACACAGTATACAATTATTCCTAGAGGAGATACTGAGTTTAGAGAAGGTGATAATGCCGTATTTATTACGTGTGCAGGTGGAGGAGAAGAGTTATGCAGAATGACCGGTAAAGCCAATACTCCTGTAAAGGATGTTATGATTTTAGGAGGAAGTAAAATTGGTTTTAAAACAGCAAGAGACTTATCTGCTAATGGTTTTAATGTTAAATTAATAGAAAATAATAAAGATGTTGCTTTTGATGTAGCAGATGATTTGCCAAAAGTACTGGTGATAAATGGTGATGGTAGAAATGTAGAATTATTAGAAGAAGAAAATATTAGCGATATGGATGCTTTTATTTCTGTAACTGGTAATTCAGAGACTAACATCATGTCTTGTTTGATGGCTAAGTCTAAAGGTGTAAAGAAAACTATTGCTTTGGTTGAGAATATGGACTATTTTGAATTGTCTCAATCTATAGGTATTGATACACTTATAAATAAAAAACTACTTGCAGCAAATAACATTTTTAGATATATCCGTAAAGGTGATGTTGTTGCAATGACTAAACTTAACAACATGAATGCAGAGTTGTTAGAGTTTAAGGTCAAGTCTAGTTCTAAGATTTGTAATAAATTAATAAAAGACGTTAAGTTTCCTAGATCAGCTATTGTAGGCGGTGTAATTAGACACGGTGAAGGTTTAATAGCTTTGGGAGGTTTTAGGATCGAAGAAGGCGATTATATCGTGGTATGTTGTTTACCAAGATCTATAAAAGAGGTTGAAAAATTATTTTTATAATGAGAAAACGTTTACGTCTTAACTACAAAATAATATTTTATTTTTTCGGATTGTTATTGGTGTTTAATGGTGGCTTTATTTTGTTGTCAGCATTAGTCAGTCTTATCTATGAAGATGGGGTAACATTAAATCTGTTTTTATCCGGTTTTGGAGTGTTACTTTTTGGTCTTTTAGGGATGTTTAATCATCGGGACCATAACAAAGAGTTAAACAAACGTGAGGGTTATATTGTAGTGTCCTTTGGGTGGATTGTAATGTCACTATCAGGTGCTATTCCATATTTAACTACAGGAGCTATTCCAAGTTTTACAAATGCTTTTTTTGAAACCATGTCCGGTTTTACAACTACGGGTGCTTCCATTTTAAATGACATTGAGATTGTTCCAAAAGGGGTATTGTTTTGGAGGAGTTTAACGCACTGGATTGGTGGTATGGGTATTATTGTGTTGGCAGTAGCCATACTTCCATTATTAGGTATTGGAGGGATGCAGTTATTTGCTGCAGAAGCACCTGGGCCGAGTGCAGATAAATTACATCCACGAATTACAGATACAGCTAAGCGTCTGTGGTTAATCTATTTTGGATATACAGCTGCCGAAACTATATTACTTAAGGTAGCAGGAATGAGCTTTTTTGATGCTATAAATCACTCGATGTGTACTTTGTCTACTGGTGGGTTTTCTACAAAAAATGCCAGTGTTGCCTATTGGAATAATAAGCCTATTATACAGTATATTATTATCTTTTTTATGTTTTTGGCAGGGTCAAATTTTGTCTTAAGTTATTTTGCTTTTAAAGGAAAAGTGCAAAAGGTAATCCAGGACGAGGAGTTTAAATTGTACTTCATGTTTGTGGCTATTTTTACTATTGTATCAGCTTTAATTATTTATTTTAGAGCAGATTTATCATTATCGTCTATAGACCATCCAATGGTATGGGGACGTGGAGAGAGTGCTTTTAGACATGCTTTATTTCAAGTAATATCAGTAATAACAACCACTGGATTTGTTACCGCAGATTATACACTGTGGACACCATTTTTAGTTGTGCTTTTCTTTGGGTTGATGTTTTTAGGCGGGTCTGCAGGAAGTACCGCTGGAGGTGTAAAAGTAGTGCGCCACATGGTCTTAATTAAAAATGGGTTTTTAGAATTTAAAAGAACGTTACACCCTAATGCTATAGTACCTGTTAGATATAACAAAAGGGCAATTTCGAAAGAAATTGTATTTAATATATTAGGATTCTTTATTTTATATATGATCTCTTTTATTATCGGTGCTCTTGGTTTTTCTATGATGGGTATTAATTTTGAATCCTCTATTGGTATTGCAGCTTCTAGCTTAGGTAACGTTGGACCTGCTTTAGGGCAATTTGGTCCAGTAAATAACTACGCATCATTACCTGCAATAGGTAAGTGGTGGTCTGCGTTTTTAATGCTAATTGGTAGATTAGAGTTGTTTACGGTGCTTATTTTATTGACGCCTTTCTTCTGGCGAAACAGATAATACAAATTAATTACTTCCATGTATTTTAATGTTGTACTGTAACATTTTAAAGACTACCTCGTCTTTATTATATAACCAATACATCAATCAATCATGGAATTATCAATCAACACACAATCATTAGAACCAGACTCAGTTATTTCTTTTAATAATTATTCAGGTATCTTAAATACAAATTACAAGTCTATTGTTATTTCAAATTATAGAAATTTCAAATCAAAATCTCTGTTTAACAGAAGGCAACAATTAAAAAGTTGGTCTTATAATAGAACTTGTTGTGCCACTGCGACACTTATTAAAGTAGTATTGTTTGCGGCTATGTTAGTATTAATTGCTACTTAATTTTATTAGTCTTTTGTTATTTTCTTTATAAAGAAATGTAACATTTATCAAAAAGCTGCTACTTATATGTAAAGCAGCTTTTTTTTATGGAATAATTTTAAGGTAGTTGAATTAACTTCAACTGTCCACGGATTATTAATGTTTAATTTCTGAAGTCATTCAGACTAAAATTTAGAAATCATGGGAGGAGAAGGCGCAATGATGGCTGCAAACCAGTCGTTAAAAAGTAATAGAAGTATGATGGCAAAACGTAAAGAGAAGTCTTTTAGTTTTGTTACTAATTCTACAGAGAAGACAGAATATAATTTACCAGAAGCGACAGAGGAAGACTTAGTTAAACTGCGTAATAAACTAAAGAAATATAATAGATATAATACTTTTAAATCGATAGTAATTCTCATTGTAACTTTCTTGTTACTTCTCTTTTTTTTTATTTCAATATCATAAAACTATGCCATTAGGAGAATACATGCAGTCGGTTTTAAAGTCGAATAAAAGTATTTTGAGACGTAAGAAAAAGAAATTTGACAACCAGACTTTTGTTAGTAAAGGAACTTTAGATTTTAGTCATTTGCCAAAAAGCAATGCTGATGCGTTAGGTAATATTAAAAAGAATATTATAAAAGAATCTTTTAAGAAAACACGTTTGAAATTTGTGGTGTGCATTTGTATTATGATTGTCCTTGTTGTTTTTATTCTAATTAAAATGAATTAATATGAGTTTTGGAGGTGTACAACATGCTATTTCAGTAATTAAGCAAAATAGAAATTTGATTAAAAAGCACCGAAAAAAATGTGTAGGCTTAGCGGGTGATGATTCTAAAATAACAGAATATAATTTACCGAATATCACAGAGCAAAAGATTCTAATGTTACGCAAGAAACTGCAGCAAGAGCAAAAATTAAGGCGTACTAAACAAGTCGTAGTTTTGTCAGTTGTGATGCTGATTTTAATTGGAACGCTAATATATTATATGTAAAAAAAAAGCTTCACCTAAGTGAAGCTTTTAATAATTTATAGGGTTGCTAGTTAGCTTACCACTTCTTTGATACGCTTAATAGCTTCAATAATTTCTTTTTGTGAAGCCGCATAACTTATTCTGATACAATTAGAATTTCCGAAAGCATCACCAGTTACGGTTGCTACTAAAGCTTCTTCTAGTAAATATAAAGAAAAGTCTGTTGCGTTATTAATTGTTTTTCCTCTTAATGTCTTTCCAAAAAAGTAAGACACATCTGGAAATACGTAAAAAGCACCTTCTGGTGTGTTAGTTTGAAAACCTTCAATGTTACTAAGTAAATCAAGAACTAAATCACGACGTACTTTAAACTCGTCAATCATAAACTTTACAACACTAGGATCTGCATTTAAAGCTGTAATTACTGCACGTTGTGCAATACAGTTTGCACCACTAGTAATTTGACCTTGCATTTTGTTACATGCACGTGCAATCCAATCTGGGGCACCTATGTAACCAATACGCCATCCAGTCATAGCAAATGCTTTTGAGACTCCGTTTACTGTAATAGTGTTGTTAAACATACCATCAATACCAGCCATACTTGCGTGTGCTTTACCTGTATAATTGATGTGCTCGTAAATCTCGTCAGAGACTACATAAATATTTGGATGTTGTCTTAAAACAACCGCCAAAGCTTCTAATTCTGCTTTGCTATATAATGATCCACTTGGGTTACAAGGACTACTAAACCAAACCATTTTTGTTTTTGGTGTAATAGCTGCTTCTAACTGTGCAGGCGTCATTTTAAAGTCTGTATCAATACTTGTTTTAACTTCAACAGGGACACCTTCACTAAGTTTAACAATATCAGAGTAACTAACCCAGTAAGGGCATGGTAAAATAACCTCGTCTCCTTTGTTTAACATAACAGCAGCTATATTTGCTAAACTTTGTTTAGCTCCTGTAGACACAACTACTTGTGGTAACGTATAGGTTAAGTTATTATCACGTTTAAACTTTGTAATAACCGCTTCTTTTAATTCTACATAACCATCTACTGGAGAGTATGAATTATAATTGTCGTTTATAGCTTGGATAGCAGCATCTTTAATAAAGTCCGGTGTATTAAAGTCTGGTTCTCCTAAACTTAATCCAATAATGTCTTTGCCTTCACCTCTAAGTTCTCTTGCTTTTGCTGCCATAGCTAAAGTGGCAGAGGTAGACATGTTTAAAATACGGTCAGAAAGTGGTTGGTTCATTTGTGTGTTGTTATGTTGTGCAAAAATTAATTACGCTATGTTAGGGTTTTGTCCTAACATTTTTAGTTGTTGGTAATGCTCTCCAATAGCTTTCCACATCGTGTTATACTCGTTGTATGGTAAGCTAAATTCATGCGCTGTATCTTTTACTATTTTAGCAATGTTTTTGTAATGTACATGACTAATATGTGCAAATAAATGGTGTTCTACCTGTCTGTTTAATCCACCCGTGTAAAATTCTACTAACCAATTTTTAGGCGAAAAGTTAGACGTTGTAAATAACTGGTGAATGGCCCACGTGTTTTTCATGTTACCGTTTTCGTCAGGTAAAGGCATGTCTGTGTTAGGCATAACGTGTGCTAATTGAAACACAACGCTTAAAATGATTCCTGCAGTATAATGCATGATCAAAAAGCCAATTAATACTTGCCACCAAGCATAGCCTAATGATAAAGGTAGGACTACCCAAATAGTGTAGTATAAGATTTTACCAATAATTAATTTAGTCCATTGGGTTGCAGGCTTAGGGAAATCTCCATAAGATAATTTTCTTTTTAAGTAAATGTAAGTTTGCTTAAAATCTGTAGTGATAGCCCAATTTACAGTTAATAAACCGTAAAGTAAAAAGGCATAATATTTTTGGTATTGGTGAATTTTTAACCATTTAGAATGCTTAGAGAAACGTATGATTCTTCCAGCGTCAATATCTTCATCGTGCCCTTCAATGTTAGTGTAAGTGTGGTGTAACACATTGTGTTGCACTTTCCAGTTATAATCATTACCAGCTAAAATGTGTATGCTACTTCCCATTAAGCGGTTTACCCATTTTTTACTAGAAAAGGATCCGTGATTGGCATCATGCATAACATTCATACCTACACCAGCCATACCAATACCTATAACCATAACAGATATAATTTGTAGCCAAGTTGGTAAGTCAACCGTTAATAACAATACTAAGGGACCTAGTAATAATGTAAACATTACTACTGTTTTAATATATAATTTCCAGTTACCTGTTTTTTTAATCTTGTTTTCTTTAAAATAATTATTAACACGTTTGTTAAGTGTTTTAAAAAATTTTGCAGAGTCTGTTCGAGAGAACGTTACTGTTTGTTTTGTCATCGTAATAGTATTCTTTTTTATCTTAACGAAAAAAATCGCTAAATAATATTTATTACAAAGATAATTAATTAAGCAAAACAGAACCTCCCTTTTTAGTGTTAAAATGCATATTTTTGCCAAAAATTATAAACGACTATGGAGCTGATTTTAAAGTATTTTCCTGATTTAACACCTTTACAAATAGAACAATTTACTAAGCTTGAAGCTTTGTATCAAGATTGGAACCTTAAAATAAATGTGGTTTCTAGAAAGGATATTGACGAGCTGTATTTACGTCACGTATTACACAGTTTAGCGATTGCTAAAATTGTTGATTTTAAAGCAGGAAGTTCTCTTATGGACGTTGGTACTGGTGGTGGTTTTCCTGGAATACCATTGGCTATATTGTATCCAGAATGCGAGTTTCATTTAGTAGACAGTATTAACAAAAAACTAAATGTGGTACGTGAAGTTATGGCAGGTCTTGAGCTTCAAAATGTAAAAGTAACACACTCTAGAGTTGAGGATATTAAAGAAACTTACGACTTTATTATTAGTCGTGCGGTTGCTGCAATGCCAACCTTTGTACATTGGATAAAAGGTAAAGTAGCTAAGGCACAACAAAACGATTTGAAAAATGGAATCCTATATTTAAAAGGTGGTGATTTAACGGAAGAGTTACAAAATTATCAAACCGCTAAGATTTTTGATATTTCAGATTTTTATGAAGAAGAATTTTTTGAAACTAAAAAAGTGGTGCATTTACCTATAAAGTGGAAAGCAAACTAATACATAAAAAAAGCCTCTCAAATATTTTGAGAGGCTTTTTTTATATCAGTAAGTTGGTTATTATAATCCAAACTCAGCTTTTACTTTATCTACGTAGTCTAATTTCTCCCAAGTAAATAATTCAACATCTAAAGTGATGTCTCCTCCGTTTGGTCTTGAAAATGTTTTAGATACTGTTTCGTTTTTTCTACCCATATGTCCGTATGCAGCAGTTTCGCTGTACATTGGATTACGTAATTTTAAACGGTCTTCAATAGCTGATGGACGCATGTCAAATATCTTAGATATTTTTTGAGCAATTTCGCCATCTGTCATATTAAAAGGACATGTACCATAAGTATCAACAAAAATACCCATTGGTTCTACTACACCAATAGCATAAGATACTTGTACTAAAACTTCGTCAGCAACACCTGCCGCAACTAAGTTTTTAGCAATATGTCTTGTCGCATAAGCAGCACTTCTATCTACCTTACTTGGATCTTTTCCTGAAAAGGCACCACCACCATGGGCTCCTTTTCCTCCGTAAGTATCAACAATAATCTTACGACCTGTTAATCCTGTATCTCCATGAGGTCCACCAATAACAAACTTTCCTGTTGGGTTAATATGGTATTTGATGTCGTCATTAAATAACGCTTGGATAGTTTCTGGTAATTTAGCAACTACTCTTGGTATTAATATCTCAACAATGTCTTTTCTAATTTTAGATAACATCACGTCATCTACAGCATCAAAATCGTCATGTTGTGTAGACACTACAATAGCTTCAATACGTTGTGGTGTATTATCATCACTATACTCAATAGTTACTTGACTTTTAGAGTCAGGTCTTAAGTAAGTGATGTCTTTGTTTTCACGACGTAACTCCGCTAATTCAATTAAAATTTTATGAGATAAGTCTAATGCTAAAGGCATAAAGTTTTCAGTTTCGCGAGTAGCATAACCAAACATCATTCCTTGGTCACCTGCACCTTGCTCTTCTTTACTAGCTCTGTCAACACCACGATTAATGTCATCTGACTGTTCATGTATTGCACTAAACACACCACAAGAATTACCGTCAAACATATACTCACTTTTAGTATATCCAATCTTATTAATGGTATCTCTTGCTATTTTTTGTACGTCTAAATACGTGTTTGATTTAACCTCTCCAGCTAATACAACTTGACCTGTAGTTACTAAAGTTTCGCAAGCAACCTTACTGTCTTGGTCAAATGCTAAAAAATTATCTATTAAAGCATCACTAATTTGATCTGCTACTTTGTCTGGGTGTCCTTCAGACACACTCTCTGATGTAAATAAATACGCCATATTTGTTTTTTAAAATGTATATAATAGATTTGACGAAAGCGTCTAAGGAAGTTTACACTGCCTTTAGCATTTTTTAATGAGGTTGCAATCAGTCAAATCCGTCCTCTAAATTTATTGAGGTGCAAAAGTAGCAAAATAAAGTAAGTTATAAAGGTTACTAAAGTTAAAAATAGTTAATTGATCAATTCAAATTATTATTTCAGATTTAGTAAAAATCAAAAAACAGAGGTTAAATTATACATTTCGTATTAAGTAAACGATATAGTATTATAATTCGCAAAATCTTTGGCTAAAATTATATAGTAAACGATTGTTGCTTAACTTTATAAATTAAATAAACTTAAATAGCGTTATGTCTTTACAACCTAAATTAACACGTTTTAATCAAAATGTATTGTCAAAATATCAAATATACAATGGTATTTTTATGACGCTTCCTTTTGATACAATTACAAAAACAGGAGTCTTACTTCCTTTGTTTCATGAGACTTGTAAAAAAGGATTTGATAGTGGAGATAACCCTACCGTGATTGTCGATACTTTTTTTAAAAAATATCAAGCTAGACGTTCGGATTCATCCAAAATAGATTTATTATTTAGGTTTATTCAATATATAGAACGTCAAGTCGTGTTATTTGATGCTATTGAAGATGCTGCATTTCCTATTGTTAATAATATGGAAGGGATAGGTACGCTTCGTAGTTTAAAAGAGAGCGCTGCTGCGGAAGGGAAGCTAGATAAATTACGTCAGTATTTAGAAGAGTTTAAAGTACGCATTGTACTTACAGCACATCCAACACAGTTTTATCCTGGAGCAGTTTTAGGTATTATTACGGATCTTACAGAAGCCATAAAGCAAAATGATTTATTAAGAATCAATGATTTATTGGCACAGTTAGGAAAAACACCATTTTTTAAACATGAAAAGCCAACGCCTTATGATGAAGCGGTTAGCTTGATATGGTATTTAGAAAATGTTTTTTATGAATCCTTCGGAACAATTTACGACTACATCCAGCAAAATATTTTTGATGGTCAGCATATAGATAACGAGATTATTAATATTGGGTTTTGGCCAGGAGGAGATAGAGATGGTAACCCATTTGTAACGCCGGAAATAACAGTAAAAGTGGCAACAAGGTTACACGAAACGATTATTAAAAATTATCATAAAGATGTTAGAAAGTTAAAGCGTAAACTAACTTTTCAAGGTGTTGAGGAGCGTATTTCTAAAATCGAAACTGAGTTATATAAAAAGATTCTTAACGAAAAATCGACTTTAACTTTAGACGGTTTTGTTTCAGAATTAAAAGAAATCAAGCAAGTCATTATTGACAAGCATCAGTCGCTATATGTTACTGAGATTACTAGTTTGTTAAACAAATTACATCTGTTTGGATTTCATTTCTCAAGTTTAGATATACGTCAAGATAGTAGAGTGCATCACACCATATTTACGTCTATGGTAAATAGTATGATAGAAAATGGAAGTAAAGATATACCTGCAAATTATCATGATTTATCAGAGAAGGAGCAAGTAAAACTATTATCTGAGGTAAAAGGTACAGTAGACTTGTCTTTAATTAAAGACGAAGAAACGCTTAAAGCTCTTTATACCATAAAGGCTTTAAAGTCCATCCAAGAGACTAATGGAGAGTTGGCAGCAAACCGATATATTATAAGTAATAATCAAACAACGTTGCATGTTATGCAGTTATTTGCTATGCTAAAATTGGTTGCTTTTCAAGATGATTTAACCGTAGATGTCGGTCCGCTTTTTGAAACTATTACAGATTTAGAAAATGCACATCTAGTTATGGAAGAGTTGTATACTAATCCTGCTTATGCCAAACATTTAAAAGCTAGAGGAAATAAACAAACCATTATGTTAGGGTTTAGTGATGGGACTAAAGATGGTGGGTATTTAATGGCTAACTGGGCTATTTATAAAGCAAAAGAACGCTTGACTGCTATTTCTAGAAAATATGATATTACAGTAATATTTTTTGATGGTCGTGGTGGACCGCCAGCAAGAGGTGGAGGTAAAACGCATAATTTTTATGCATCTTTAGGACCAACTATTGAGGATAAAGAAGTGCAATTAACTATTCAAGGACAGACTATTAGTTCTAATTTTGGAACGTTAGATTCGTCACAATATAATTTAGAGCAATTAATCAGTTCTGGTATTTACAATAGTTTAAGCGATACGGATTTGCGTATGTTACCAGAAAATAGAGTGGTGATGGATAATTTAGCAAAACTGAGTTACCAAGCTTATGTGGATTTTAAAAACCATCCCAAGTTTATATCATATTTAGAACATATGAGTACTTTAAAATACTATGCTAAAACTAATATTGGAAGTAGACCATCCAAACGTGGTAAAGCAGAAGGTTTGGTGTTTGAAGATTTAAGAGCCATACCATTTGTAGGATCTTGGAGTCAATTAAAACAGAATGTACCAGGATTTTTTGGTGTTGGTACTGCTTTAAAGCATTATGAAGATGCAGGCGAATTTGAAAAAGCGCAAAACTTATTTAAAACGTCTAGTTTCTTTAAAACACTAATAGAAAATAGTATGATGTCTTTATCAAAGTCGTTTTTTGATTTGACTAAATACATGAGTGATGATCCAGAATATGGTGCTTTTTGGAATGTTATCCATACGGAATACGTTACTACAAAACGCTTAATTTTAAAGCTTACGGGTTACACGGAGTTAATGGAGGAAGAACCATCAGGGAAAGCGTCTATTAAGGTCAGAGAATCTATTGTATTGCCACTTCTAACTATTCAGCAATTTGCTTTAAAACAAATTCAAGAATTAGAAAAAGCAGAAGTAAAAGACACAGCACTTATTGCAGTTTATGAAAAACTAGTAACACGATCGTTGTTTGGAAATATAAACGCGAGTCGTAATTCGGCTTAAATTTCTTAAAAAATTATTTTTTTTACTAAGGGTGTATGGCAGGTTTGATCTTTTTTCAAACTTGCCATACTTGTTTTTATTAGTTTTTTATTCTGTTTAAATCGTGTTGTTAAGAAATATTTTCTGTTTAATTAATTATTTGTTAATTATTCGGAAAAATATTCTGTTTTATTTGTTTGTAAACAATATATTTTGCAATATTTGCATTCACAAAGTTCAAAAACTTACTGAAATGTTATCAAGAAAGGTGGAGAGATAGACTCGCTGAAGCCTTAGCAACCCTTAGACTTACTAAGAAGGTGCTAAATTCTACTTAATTTTCGATTCATTAATCGAAACATTGGATAGATAACTCAAATCTAATTACCCATCTGTAATTAGTATTTTCTTTTTAACATTTTTCTATTATGTATGTCTCACAAAGAGACTTATTTGACTTTTGGTTTAATTTATTTAACTCGAAAAATTTAGAAAAATGAGTACACAAAAATTTGCAACACAAGCATTACACGCAGGTCACGACACAACAAAAACAGGAGGGACAAGAGCGGTTCCAATTTATCAAACAACATCATACGTTTTTGACGATTCTGATGATGCAGCAGGACGTTTTAACTTATCCGTCCCTGGGTTTATTTACACACGATTAAACAATCCTACAAACGATGTTTTAGAGCAACGTATTGCGGCGCTAGAAGGTGGTATTGCGGCAGTCGCAACAGCATCAGGTACAGCAGCAATTTCTACAACATTATTAACGCTATTAAAAGCAGGAGATCATATTGTAGCCTCTAGTAGTTTGTACGGTGGGACTTATAACTTATTAAGTGTAACCTTACCAAGACACGGTATTACAACCACTTTTGTAGATCCATCAGATCCAGAGAATTTTAGTAAAGCAGTACAAGAAAACACAAGAGCTGTATTTGTAGAGTCTTTAGGGAATCCAAAATTGGATGTATTAGATTTAGAAGCTATATCAAAACAAGCAAAAGCGCATAAAGTACCTTTAATTGTAGATAATACAGTTGCGACACCTTACTTGTTAAATCCTATCGCGTATGGCGCAAACATCGTCATTCACTCCTTAACAAAGTATATTACAGGTAACGGGACTTCATTAGGAGGAATTATAGTAGATGCAGGAACATTTGATTGGACTAATGGAAAATTTTCAGAATTTACAGAACCTTCTGCAGGTTATCATGGTTTGGTTTATAGTGATGTTATTGGTGCAGCAGCATTTATAGCAAAAGTGAGAATTGAAGGTTTACGTGATTATGGTGGTGCATTAAGCCCTTTTAATGCGTTTCAGATTATTCAAGGATTAGAAACTTTAGAACTAAGGATTTTAAAGCATTCTCAAAATGCATTAGAATTGGCAAAATGGTTACAAGAACAACCAGAAGTAACTTGGGTAAACTATCCAGGATTACAAACTAGTAAATACAATGCTTTAGCTAAAAAGTATTTGCCAAAAGGACAAAGTGGTGTTGTAACTTTTGGAGTTGATGGTGGTTTTGAATCTGCTAAAAAAATAGCTGATACTACTAAACTGTTTTCATTATTAGCAAATATTGGAGATACAAAATCATTAATTATTCATCCAGCAAGTACAACGCATCAACAACTTAGTGATGAGGCACAACATGCTACAGGTGTTACAAAAGATTTAATTAGACTATCTGTGGGTATTGAGAATATTGACGATTTAAAAGCCGATTTAAAAGAAGCGTTTGCAGTAGTTAAAAAAACAGTTTTAGCATAAACATAAAATAATTTTAGTTGTTTAACCCGAAATATAGTTTCACGCTTTTTAGTTGCCATTTTAAAGCGTGAAACCTATTTCTAACACAATACCATGAGTCAGTTAAAACACATAGATATACCTGATTTTGTTACTCAAAACGGAACAGTAACCAATATTAATTTGTCATATCAAGTTTTTGGTAAGCCATTACATACGGCGCCAATTATTTTGGTTAATCATGCGTTAACTGGTAATAGTAATGTTACTGGAAGTGATGGTTGGTGGTCTGATTTAATTGGAGATAATAAGTGTATAGATACATTGCATTATACCATTTTGGCTTTTAATATTCCAGGTAATGGGTTTGATGCTAATCCCGCAAATCTGATTCATAATTACAAAGATTTTTCGGCACGTAATATAGCGCAGCTATTCGCCTTAGGCTTACAGCATTTATTAATAAATAAGTTGTTTGCTATTATTGGAGGTTCAGTAGGTGGTGGTATTGCTTGGGAGCTAGCTGTGTTAAAACCAGACTTAGCAACGCATATTATTCCTATAGCTACAGATTGGAAAGTAACAGATTGGTTAATTGCTAATTGCCATATTCAAGATGCTATTTTAAATAATTCAAGCAAGCCTTTAGAGGATGCAAGGATGCATGCTATGACTTTATATCGTACACCAGAGTCGTTATCCAAAAAATTTGATCGTAATCAAAACTCAGAATCCCTTTTTAAGGTGGAAAGTTGGCTTAATTATCATGGAGACAACCTAAATAAGCGATTTAATTTATCTGCCTATAAATTAATGAATCAAGTTTTAAAAACTATAGACATAACCAGAAACAGACTAGCTTTTAAGGAGGTTGCTTCTAGAATTAGTGGGACGGTACATATCATAACTATTAATAGTGATTTGTTTTTTAAGGCTGAAGAAAACTGGGAAACGTTTATTGACCTAAAATCTGTAAAACAAAATGTGACTATTGGCGAAATAAAATCCATACATGGTCACGATGCTTTTTTAATCGAATTTGAGCAATTATCAAAATTATTAACACCCGTGTTTAAAATTGAAAACACAAGCGATGCTGTATTAAAAAAAGCAATATAAATATGAAACACCATTTTGAAACCGAAGCTATTAGAACACAGACGGAGCGCAGTCAGTATTTAGAGCATTCTACGCCATTATATTTAACGTCTAGTTATGTTTTTGAAGATGCTGAGGATATGCGCGCTTCTTTTGCAGATCAGAAAGTGCGTAATATTTACAGTCGCTATTCTAACCCAAATACATCGGAATTTATAGATAAAATATGTAAAATGGAAGGCGCGGAAAGTGGTTATGCATTTGCTTCAGGTATGTCTGCTGTGTTTTCTACCTTGGCAGCGTTACTAAATGCAGGAGATCATATACTGTCTTGCAGAAGTGTTTTTGGTTCTACTCAAACCATGTTTAAAAATATTTTGCCTAAATGGAATATTAGTACAAGTTATTTTAAAATAGATGAAATTGAAAGCATAGAACGTTTAATTCAGCCTAACACAAAAATTATTTATGCCGAAAGTCCAACAAATCCAGCGGTAGATATTTTGGATTTAGAAGCTTTAGGAAGCATTGCCAAAAAGCACAACCTTATTTTAATTATTGATAACTGTTTTGCGACACCTTATTTACAGCAACCAATACAATTTGGAGCAGATTTAGTAATTCACTCTGCTACAAAATTAATAGATGGTCAAGGTCGTGTGTTGGGCGGTATAACTGTTGGTAATGCTAAGTTAATTAAGCAAGTGTATTTGTTTTCAAGAAATACAGGACCAGCATTATCACCATTTAATGCTTGGGTGTTATCTAAAAGTTTAGAGACGTTAGCAGTAAGATTGGACAGACATTGTGATAATGCTTTAAAAGTAGCCGTGTTTTTAGAAAGTCACAATAAAGTAAATCTTGTAAAATATCCCTTTTTAAAATCACACCCACAGCATCAGTTGGCTAAAAAGCAAATGAAAGCAGGTGGAAGTGTTGTTGCATTTGAAGTTAAAGGCGGTATTGATGCAGGACGACAGTTTTTAAACAGTATAAAACTATTGTCATTGTCAGCAAATTTAGGTGATACCAGAACTATAGTTACACACCCAGCATCGACCACACATGCAAAATTAACAGAAGAGGAAAGACTGCAAACTGGTATAACTGGTGGTTTGGTGCGTATTTCAGTAGGGTTGGAGCATCCCGAAGATATTATTAACGATTTAAATCAAGCTTTAGCTTTTTAAAATAAAACATACAAATTATGAGTAGTAACCCAGAATTTAAACACATCCAAGAATACTTAGACAAAGGTGCTGTAATATTAGATGTCAGAACTGAAGTAGAATATAATGAAGGTCATGTTAAGCAGTCTTTGCATATTGTTTTGGATGATTTAGAAGACGAAATTGAGCGTGTAAAAGCACTGCAAAAACCCATTATTACATGTTGTAGAAGTGGTGCAAGAAGCGAAAGGGCTAAAGATATTTTGGCGGATTATGGGGTAGATGTCATTAATGGTGGTCCTTGGCAAAACGTTCAATCTTATCTTTAAAATATAGGTTATGGCAGATATTTATAAAGAAATACAGAAACGAATTTTAGTCTTAGATGGCGCGATGGGAACTATGTTACAACGTTATAATTTTTCTGAAGAAGATTTTAGAGGAGAACGTTTTAAGAATTATCCGTCTTCCTTAAAAGGAAATAATGATTTACTGTCATTAACACAACCTAATGCTATCGCAGACATACACCGTAAGTATTTTGAAGCGGGAGCAGATATAGTAGAAACCAATACGTTTTCTGGTACAACAATAGCTATGGCGGATTATGATATGGAAAATTTAGTCTATGAACTTAATTATGAGTCTGCTGTAATTGCTAAATATGTCGCAACGGAGTTCACTAATAAAAACCCAGATAAACCACGTTTTGTTGCAGGTAGTATTGGTCCAACAAATCGTACAGCAAGTTTAAGCCCTGATGTTAATAGACCAGAATATCGTGCGGTAACTTTTGATCAATTACGGGTGGCTTACAAACAACAAGTAGAAGCTTTAATTGATGGCGGTGTAGATTTGCTTTTAGTCGAAACTATTTTTGATACGCTAAATGCTAAAGCGGCATTATTTGCTATTGAAGAAGTCAAGGAAGATCGTAATATAGATATTCCAATTATGGTGTCTGGTACTATAACAGATGCTTCGGGGCGCACATTATCAGGACAAACAGTAGAAGCTTTTTTGGCTTCAGTATCTCATATTCCGTTGTTAAGTGTTGGTTTTAATTGCGCACTTGGAGCAGAGCAGTTGCAACCTTATTTAAAGCGGTTGTCTAATCAAACCGAGTTTTATACATCGGCACATCCAAATGCAGGATTACCCAATGCTTTTGGCGAGTATGATCAAACACCCAAACAGATGCAGGCTTTAATTGAAGCATACTTAAAAGACGGTCTAATTAATATTATTGGCGGTTGCTGTGGTACAAATCCAGAACATATTAACGCCATTGCTGAGGTTGCTAAAAACTATAAACCAAGGCAAACAGATGTTGCTGTTTAATATAATTAAGTTGACATTTTTACTTCTGATAAAATAGTTTAAACACACCTGTAAATTATCGCTTTCGCGGAAACTAAACATGAAAAAAAGCACCAATAAATATTTAACACTTTCTGGGTTAGAACCCTTAATTGTAACGCCGGAAAGTAATTTTATAAACGTAGGAGAACGTACTAATGTTACAGGGTCTCGTAAGTTTTTAAGATTAATTAAAGAAGAAAAATATAACGAAGCTTTAGAGGTTGCAAGAGACCAAGTAGATGGTGGCGCGCAAATTTTAGATGTCAACATGGACGAAGGGATGTTGGATGGGGTTTATGCCATGACCACCTTTTTAAACCTGATTGCTTCAGAACCTGATATTTCCAGAATCCCTATAATGATTGATAGCTCTAAATGGGAAATTATTGAAGCTGGCTTAAAGGTGGTCCAAGGTAAATCAGTTGTTAATTCTATAAGTTTAAAAGAAGGTGAAGCTAATTTTATACATCAGGCTAAATTAGTTAAACGTTATGGAGCAGCTGTAATTGTTATGGCTTTTGACGAAGATGGTCAGGCAGATACTTATGAGCGTAGAATTGAAATTTGTAAACGGTCTTATGACGTTTTAGTCAATACCGTGGGGTTTCCTCCGCAGGACATTATTTTTGATCCTAATATTTTTCCTGTAGCAACAGGAATGGAAGAACATAGAAAAAATGCATTAGATTTTTTTAATGCCACAAAATGGATTCGAGAAAATTTACCTTATGCTAATGTGTCTGGAGGTGTTAGTAATGTGTCGTTTTCTTTTAGAGGAAACAATACGGTGCGCGAAGCCATGCATTCTTCATTTTTATATCACGCCATTAAAAATGGGATGAATATGGGAATTGTAAATCCAACGATGCTTGAAATTTATGACGAAATTGATAAAGCCTTGTTACAGTGTGTGGAAGATGTTTTGTTTGATAGACGTGACGATGCTACAGAGCGCTTATTGGATTATGCAGAAACGGTTAAAGATAATTATAAAGCAGCCGATGTGGCTGTTCAGGAATGGAGAAGCGAACCACTTCAAAAACGAATTACACATGCGTTAGTTAAAGGGATTGATGCCTTTATTATTGAAGATGTTGAGGAAGCAAGGCTAATTGCTAAAAGACCAATTGAAGTTATTGAAGGTAATTTAATGATTGGAATGAGTGTTGTTGGAGATTTGTTTGGTAGCGGAAAAATGTTTTTACCACAAGTTGTAAAATCGGCTAGAGTAATGAAAAAAGCAGTTGCTTATTTGCAACCTTTTATAGAAGCAGAAAAAGACGGAAAACAGGAGTTTGCTGGTAAAATTTTAATGGCAACGGTAAAAGGAGATGTGCACGATATTGGAAAAAATATAGTGAGTGTTGTTTTGGGTTGTAACAATTATGAGATTGTGGATCTTGGCGTTATGGTTCCGCCAGAAAAAATAATAGAAACTGCTATTAGAGAGCAAGTGGATATTATTGGTTTAAGTGGATTAATAACACCATCGTTGGATGAGATGGTTTATATCTCTAAAGAAATGGAGAAAAATAATTTAGATATTCCGTTAATTATTGGAGGTGCAACAACGTCCAAAGCGCATACTTCTGTTAAGATTGCACCACATTATAAAGATACCGTTGTGCATATTAATGATGCATCTAGAGCAGTAACTGTGGTTGGCGAGCTGTTAAACAAAAACAATGTTGTTTATAAAGAACAGATTAGAACGGAGTATGATAAGTTTAGAGAACAGTTTTTAAATAGAACAAAACAAAAGGACTATATAACTATTGAAGACGCAAGGAAAAGAAAGTTTCCAATCGATTGGAATACGACCACTATTGTAAAACCTAAGCAATTGGGCATCCAGATCATTGAAGATTTTGATATTACTAAATTAAAGTCGTTTATAGATTGGTCTCCGTTTTTTAGAAGTTGGGATTTACATGGTAAGTATCCTGATATTTTAACGGATACTATTGTTGGAGAACAAGCAACGGATTTGTTTGCTGATGCTCAAGAATTATTACAGAAAATTTTTGATCAAAAGTTATTAAAAGCTAAAGCTATTTTTGGACTATTTCCTGCTAATACCATAAATGATGATGATATTGAGGTTACTCTTAAAGGACGTCATACTGAACTTGTTTCAGTATCTCATAATCTGGAGGACCAACTAATCTTCCTAACCTTACGTCAACAATTAAAGAAAAGAGACGGTGTGCCTAATCATGCATTAGCAGATTTTATTGCACCAAAAGACACCGGAATCCAAGATTATATGGGCGCTTTTTGTGTGTCTACTGGATTTGGAACTGCAGCATTAGCTAAGGAGTTTGAGGATGATAACGATGACTATAATTCGATTATGATAAAAGCATTAGCTGATCGATTAGCGGAGGCTTTCGCCGAATATTTGCATAAAGAAGTTAGAACCAACCATTGGGGGTATGCACAAGACGAAAGTCTTACTAATCAAGACTTGATTAAAGAAAATTATAAGGGGATTAGACCAGCACCTGGTTATCCTGCTTGTCCAGATCATCTAGAAAAGCAAACCATTTGGAAGCTGTTAGAGGTTGAAGAAAATATTGGTGTGCAATTAACAGAGAGTCTAGCCATGTGGCCTGCAGCTAGTGTAAGTGGTTACTATTTTGGAAATCCAGAGGCTAAATATTTTGGCTTAGGAAAAATAAAAGAAGATCAATTAAATGATTATGCAAAACGCAGAGGCATTAGTAAAGCAGAAGCAACCAAATGGCTAAACCCAAATTTAGCGGATTAGTGCGTTAGTGATTGAACGGTTTGTCTGAGCTCCTCGCAGAGAGCGAGTAGTGAAAGCGCGACCCTTGCGGTAACGCCAAAAAAAATAGTACTGAAATAATTTTAGGCACAAAATGAAAGTAACAGAACATATAAGTAGAGGTGAAGGGAAAACGCAATTTTCTTTCGAGATTTTACCACCTTTAAAAGGGCAACACATACAGAAGATTTTTGATAATATTGATCCATTAATGGCCTTTAATCCGCCTTTTATTGATGTGACGTATCATCGTGAGGAATATGTTTATAAGGATTTGGGTGATGGTTTGCTTAAAAAACAGGTGGTTAAAAAGCGTCCGGGCACGGTTGGTATTTGTGCTGCTATCCAGAATAAATATAATGTGGATGCTATCCCGCATATTTTATGTGGTGGTTTTACTAAAGAGGATACTGAGAATTTTTTGATTGATTTGGATTTTTTAAATATTGACAATGTTATGGCGTTACGTGGTGATGCGGTTAAAACCGAAACCTATTTTACGCCAGAAAAAGAGGGCCATGCCTATGCTAGTGATTTGGTAAAACAAATAGCAGCGCTTAATAAGGCTAATTATTTAGATGATCAATTACTTAATTGTAGTGCCACAGATTTTTGCGTTGGAGTTGGTGCGTATCCAGAAAAACATATGGAGGCACCGAGTTTGGATAGTGATATTCATTTTTTGAAAAAGAAGATTAAAAATGGCGCTGAATATGTGGTCACACAAATGTTTTTTGATAACGAAAAGTACTTTCAGTTTGTAGATAAATGTAGGAGTGAGGGGATTACGGTCCCGATTATCCCGGGATTAAAACCAATATCTACTTTAAAACAGTTAAATGTTATTCCGCATCGTTTTCATGTGGATTTACCAGAAGCGTTAATTAAAAGTATTATTAAATGTAAAACAAATGTTGAGGTTAGGCAGGTTGGTATTGAGTGGTGTATACAGCAATCTTTAGAGCTTAAAAAAGCGGGATTACCGATGCTACATTACTATTCGATGGGAAAAAGTGATAATATAAAAGCAATCGCAGAAGCTGTTTTTTAATAATAAAAAACGCTTACTTTTGTATCATGCTTTCTAAAAAAACAAAATACGGAATTAAGGCGCTTACTTTTCTAGCAAGACAGGATACACATGTGCCTGTTAGAATTGCTACAATATCTGAAAGCGAAAATATTTCTTTAAAATTTTTAGAAACGATTTTATTATCGCTTCGTAAAAGTGGTTTTTTAGGTTCTAAAAAAGGCAAAGGTGGTGGTTATTATTTATTGAAAAACCCAAAAGATATTCCTATGACGGAAGTTATGAGAGTCTTGGAAGGTCCAATAGCCATGGTGCCTTGCGTAAGTTTAAACTTTTACGAAAAATGTCAAGATTGTCCAGATGAGGATATTTGTGCAGTCAATAAAATTATGCTTAAAGTACGTGATAGTACATTAGAGATTTTTAGAAATACGACATTAGCGGATTTATCTAATTAGCAGATTCTCAATAATAATCCCTGTTTTTTTAACTATTATTCTTGATTTATAACATATAAATTTATAGGTTTGCATCATTACCCTATTAAATCTATAGGGTAATAGTAAAATGTTGGAATTTAATGATAGAATTGGATATAAATAAAATAAATAAAGAATTAAGACATCAAACACCAGATCAAATTATTGAATGGGCTTTGGGGTTGTCAGATAATAGAATTGTGACTACAAGTTTTGGTGTCTATTCTGCTATTCTCTTAAGTAAAATGTCTAAGCACGATAAGGATATAAAAGTAATTTGGTGTGATACGTTATATAATCAACCAAGTACTTATGCTCATGCGGAAGATCTTATTAAAACCTACCAGTTGAATATAAAAAAGTATCAATCTGTTAAAAGTAAAGCGGAAATAGATGCTACAATTGGTGTGCCGAGTGTTGAGGATGATAACCACGAGGCGTTTTCTGAATTAGTTAAATTGGAACCATTTAGAAGAGCTTTAAAAGAAACTAATCCTGATTTGTGGTTTACTAATATTAGAGTGAGACAAACAGAATTAAGAAGCAAAAAAGATATTTTAAGTTACAGTAAAGATGGGATTTTAAAAATTAGTCCTTTTTATTGGTGTACTGATGCTGATTTGGACAATTACCTTATCAAGAATAATTTGCCAAAAAACAGTGACTATTTTGATCCTATAAAGGCTTTGCAAAATAGAGAGTGTGGCATCCATTTACAGTAGTTAAATAACTATAAATAAAATAATTTTATAAATCAATTTTAATTACCCTACAAAGTCTATAGGAATAATATATAAGATAATGCAAAGTTTTAGAACAGAAATTGAAAACCCTTTAGTACAAAAGGATATTGTTGAATTAGCCAATAAGATTGAGCTGTTTAATAACGGGAAAATTGATGAAGAAAAATTTAGAAGTTTACGTTTAGCACGTGGGGTTTACGGTCAGCGTCAGGAAGGCGTACAAATGATTAGAATAAAACTACCTTACGGGAAAGTGTTAAGTAACCAATTGCGTCGTATTGCCGAGGTGTCTGATGAGTATTCTAGAAGTAGGTTGCACATTACTACACGTCAAGACATCCAAATCCACTATGTAGATTTACAACGTACGCCAGAACTTTGGGCAGAATTAGAGCGTGATAATGTCACACTAAGGGAAGCTTGTGGTAATGCGGTAAGAAATGTAACAGCTAGTGAAACTGCAGGGATAGATCGTAACGAGCCTTTTGATGTGTCTCCATATGCGGATGCTGTTTTTAAATTCTTTTTACGAAACCCAATCTGTCAAGAAATGGGACGTAAGTTTAAAGTGTCTTTTTCTGGTACAGATGAAGATACTGGTTTATCATACATGCACGATTTAGGATTTATTGCTAAGATTGAAAACGGTGTTAAAGGATTTAAAGTAATGCTTGGTGGTGGTTTAGGATCGCAACCAAGACACGCAGATTTGTTTTATACCTTTTTAGCTTCAGACAAAATCATTCCATTAATGGAAGGTGTTTTAAGAGTTTTTGATCGTTATGGCGAACGTAAAAGTCGTGCGAAAGCAAGATTAAAATTCTTAATAAAAGATATTGGTTTAGAAGCGTTTAAAATTTTAGTTGAAGAAGAACAAAATGCAATAGAATTTAAGACGGTTACTATTGATGAAGCTAATTATTCAGCTTCAATACCGGTCTCAGTCAAAGCTCCGGTTATAACTATTGAGGATACAGAAACTTATAATTTATGGCAAGCGACTAATGTAATCCCACAAAAGCAAAACGGTTATTTTGCTATTGGTATTAAAGTATTATTAGGCGATTTTTACACAGATAAAGCAAGATTATTAGCAGATTTGGTGGAGCAGTATGCTGCTGGAGAAATCCGTTTATCATTAAGACAAAACATCTTAATTCCGTTTGTGAAAGCAGAGTTGCTCCCATTTTTTTATACTGAATTAAAAAAATTAGGGTTTACGGAAGCCGGTTATAATAAAGCTGTAGATATTACAGCTTGTCCTGGTACTGATACTTGTAATTTAGGTATTGCTAGTAGTACGGGAATAGCGGAAGAATTGGAACGTGTTATAAAAGCAGAATATCCTCAATACTTATCTAATCAAGATTTAGTGATTAAAATTAGTGGGTGTATGAATGCTTGTGGACAACACAATATGGCAAATATTGGTTTTCAAGGGATGTCCATTCGTACAAAAGATAAGCTGGTTGCTCCTGCATTACAAGTGCTTTTAGGTGGTGCAAATCTTGGAGATGGTAATGCTTATTTTGCAGATAAGGTTGTAAAAGTCCCAAGTAGAAGAGGTCCAGAAGCGCTGCGTCGTATTTTAAACGATTTTGAAGCTAATGCTAACGGGCTTGTGTTTTCTGAATATTATAAACAACAAGGCGAAAAGTATTTTTATCAATTACTTACAGATTTATCTGATGTTGACAACCTAACACAAGAAGATTTTATTGATTGGGGAACCGAAGAAGCTTATGTTAAAGCTATTGGTGTGGGAGAGTGTGCAGGTGTTGTTATTGATTTAATTGCAACATTATTTCTTGAAAGTGATGAAAAAATTGCAGAAGCGCAACAATCCTTTAATGACAAAGTTTACTCGGGTGCTATCTACGAAGCGTACCGATCTATGGTTAATTCCGCGAAAGCGATATTAATTTCTGAAAACATAAAAACAAATACACAAGCTGGTATTGTAAGTCAGTTTGACGAGTTGTTTGTGGCCTCAAATAAAATAGACTTAGGAGTTTCTTTTTCAGACTTAATCTACCAAATAAAAGTGTTTCCTCCAACGGAAGCGTTTGCTTCTCGATATATCCAAAATGCAACGCAGTTTTTGGAGAAAGTAAGAACATTTAGAGAACAAGCAATCGCAACCGTTTAATAATATTAAAATCACGTACTCATGATAAATCCAAGATTAACAGTTGTTGGCGCAGGGCCAGGAGATCCAGAATTAATTACATTAAAAGCAATAAAGGCTATACAGTCTGCCGATGTTATAATGTATGATGCTTTGGTTAATAAAGCACTATTGGAGTATGCTTCAAAAAAGGCAGAACTTATTTTTGTGGGTAAACGTAAAGGGTGTTATGCTTACCAGCAAAATCAAATTAACGAATTAATTGTGGTGCGCGCTTTAAGAGGTAATCATGTGGTTAGATTAAAAGGTGGAGATCCATTTATTTTTGGTCGTGGTGCAGAGGAGTTGGAATATGCTAAGGAATATGCAATTGAAGTAGCAGTGGTTCCTGGTATTTCTTCGTCTTCTGCAGTGCCAGCTTATCAAGGTATTCCGCTTACAAAGCGAAATGCTTCAGAAAGTTTTTGGGTAATTACAGGGACGACAAAATCTCACGAAATTTCGTCAGATATTGCATTAGCAGCACAATCTACAGCAACCGTGGTTGTATTAATGGGCATGGGGAAGCTGTCAGAAATTGTTTCCATTTTTACTTCGGAAGGTAAGGCAGATACAGCAATTGCGGTTGTTCAGAATGGCACCCGAGAGGATGAAAAAGTAGGGATTGGTAAGATCAGTACTATTGAAGCTATTGTTGCAGAAAAGCAATTGTCGTCACCAGCAATTATAATTATTGGAGAGGTGGTTAATCAACGTGTTAATTTAGATACGATGTACGAAAAAGCAAATCAAGCTAGTCGAATCAAGCAACGTGCAATCGCATAATAATTATGGAAAGAAATAATCTATATCCAGTATTTTTAAAAGTTAAAAACTTAGAAGTTTTGATTATTGGAGGCGGTTTTGTTGCTGAAGAAAAACTAACGTTTTTGTTAAAGTCAAGTCCAGATGCTAATGTTACTATGGTGTCTCCCATTTTTAGAGAAGGCACTATAAAAATAGCCGACACAGGAAATGTTACAAGGATAATTGATACGTATAACGATTCTTATTTAGAAGGTAAACATATGGTTGTTGCAACTACAGATTTACCCGAGGTTAATGTTCAGGTTTATAATGCTTGTCGTGCACAAAGTAAGTTAGTTAACGTGGCTGATAATCCGCCATATTGTGATTTTTATATGGGTGGTATTGTGACTAAAGGTAACGTAAAGGTTGCTATCTCTACCAACGGGAAGTCGCCAACCACAGCAAAGCGATTACGTCAGTTTTTTGAAGACGTGATACCAGAAAATATTGATGATTTAGTAAAAAATCTAAACGAATATAGAAAAACTATAAAAGGAGATTTTGAACAAAAAGTCGAAACATTAAATGAATTTACTAAAGGCTTAGTAGAAAAAATAAAATAGTATGATTAAAACAGATATATTAATAATAGGAGCTGGACCAACAGGTTTATTTACCGTTTTTGAAGCGGGATTGTTAAAATTAAAGTGCCATTTAATTGATGCATTACCACAACCTGGAGGACAATGTTCTGAGTTATATCCTAAAAAACCAATTTATGATATCCCTGGTTTTCCAGAGATTTTGGCAGGAGATTTAACGGGTAATCTATTGGAGCAAGGTAAGCAGTTTGAGCCAGGGTTTACTTTAGGAGAACGTGCAGAAACAATAGATAAACAAGAGGATGGTAGTTTTATTGTTACTACAAATAAGGGCACACAACATCATGCTCCAATTGTAGCTATCGCTGGTGGTTTAGGTAGTTTTGAACCAAGAAAACCTAAATTAGAAAATATAGAGCAGTACGAGGATAAAGGGGTTAATTATTTTATTAAAGACCCAGAACTGTATAGAGATAAAAAAGTAATTATTGCTGGTGGTGGAGATTCTGCTTTGGATTGGGCTATATTTTTAGCAGACGTCGCGTCAAGTGTTACTTTAGTACATAGACGAAATGAGTTTAGAGGGGCATTAGATTCTGTTGAAAAAGTTCAGGAATTAAAATTGTTAAATAAAATAAATTTAATCACGCCGGCTGAAGTTACCGCATTGCATGGAGATGATCATATTACGGGTATTACCGTTTCAAAAGATGGAGAGTTAACCACTTTGGATACTGATTATTTTATTCCGCTTTTTGGGCTATCGCCAAAATTAGGGCCAATTGGTAATTGGGGGCTAGAAATCGAAAAAAATGCGATAAAAGTAAACACGGTTGATTACCAAACTAATATAGATGGTATATTTGCTATAGGAGATGTTAATACCTACGAAGGTAAATTAAAGTTGATTTTATGTGGTTTTCATGAAGCAACATTAATGTGTCAATCGGCTTATAAAATATTAAATCCTGGCAAGAAATTTGTTTTAAAATATACAACGGTAAGTGGTGTAGATGGGTTTGATGGAACACGTAAGGAATCTCCAAAAGCAGTGGTAAAAGCTATAGTTTGATAAACATGACGTTATTAATACTTTTAGCCAGTGCCCATTATTAATATAGAGTAGTAGCTAAAAGTATTAAATAATATAGTATGCAAAAAGAATTGCAAATTCCATTTAGGTTTAAAGAAAAGGTAGAAGATTTAGCAAAAGAATTGTTTTATTGTGCTTTAGAAGTTTCAGATAAACAAGAACAGCTTTTAGAAGATTTAAAGGCAGACTTTTTTTATGTGTCAAAAGCACTAGATTGCGGTGTTTGTAATACAAAATGGGGGCAGTTTAAAACGGATATAAAAACTTTAAAATCTAAATTGCAATTAGATGCAGAAGCAGCTTATAATAGTGATCCTGCAGCAAAAAGTGTAAAAGAAGTGTACTTAGCGTATCCGGGATTTTATGCTATTGCCATGTATCGTATAAGTCATATATTATGGCTATTAGAAATCCCTATTTTACCAAGAATGATTTCGGAATATGCACATGGTATAACAGGTACAGATATTCATCCGGGAGCAACTATTGGAGCCTCATTTTTTATAGATCATGCAACGGGAGTTGTAATTGGTGAAACTGCTATTATACATAATAATGTCATTATTTACCAAGGGGTAACTTTAGGTGGTATAACTGTAGAAAAAGCATTGAAAAATACAAAACGACATCCAACAATACATGATAACGTAACTATTTATGCTAATGCAACCATATTAGGTGGTGATGTTGTTATTGGAAAAGGGTGTGTAATTGGTGCCAATGTTTGGATTACAAAGTCTATACCGGAGAATGCATTGGTTACTTACAAGTCAGATATAAAAATAACTAATAGATAAGTTATGAGTGTTTTAAAGCAAATAGGAAATACACCGTTAGTAGAGTCTACAAATTTAGTTTCTAAGCCTAACGTCAAATTATTTCTAAAACTAGAAGGTAATAATCCTGGCGGAAGTGTAAAAGACAGACCTGCTTATAATATGATTGCCGAAGCTGTAAAACGAGGTGACATAAAAAAAGGGGGGCATATCGTAGAGGCTACAAGTGGTAATACAGGTATTGCACTAGCTTATGTTGCAAGTTTATTTGGGATTAATATCTCTTTGGTAATGCCAGAAAATGCAACAATAGAACGTGTTAAAACAATGCGTGCTTATGGTGCAGAGGTAGTATTGACAAGTGCAGAAAAGGGAATAGAAGGTGCTAGAGATGTTGCTTTTAATATGAGAGACCAAAAAGGGTATTTATTATTAAATCAATTTGAAAATAATGACAATTGGAAAGCACATTATAAAACCACAGGGCCTGAAATTTGGAGAGATACCAACGGGACAATAACTCATTTTGTCTCAGCAATGGGAACCACAGGAACCATAATGGGTAACTCTACATATCTAAAAGAAAAAAACAGTAATATCCAGATTATTGGTGCACAACCAATGGATGGTTCTAGGATACCAGGAATAAGAAAATGGTCTCCAGATTACGTGCCAAGTATTTTTGATGCCTCTAAAGTTGATCAAATAGTAGAAGTTAGTCAGGACGAAGCTATTGCTATGACACGACGTTTAGCAAAGGAAGAAGGTATTCTTGCAGGGATGAGTAGTGGTGGCTCTGTAGCGACTGCTTTAAAAATAATTGAAACCTTAGATGAAGGTGTTGTTGTTGCTATTATTTGTGACCGTGGCGATCGTTACTTGTCTTCAAGTTTATTCGAATAGTAATTCTGTAATAACTACGCTACACTTTATTTAAATTAGTTACTTTTGTGCCCTAACTTTCAGTATTTAAATGAAGTATTATTTTAGTTGTTTACTCTTGATTTTTGGAGTGTTTGCTTTGGCTCAAGAAGAAAAAAATCCGTTTACATTAGATCTTAACCTTTTTTATGGAAACATAGCGGAGCATAATAGTGATATTTCACATTTAATAAAAGGGCATCCTACAGGATTTATTTTAAGTTATAATCAAAAAACATTTGGTAAAAAAGCTTGGGAAAGCAGATTTAACTACCCAGATTATGGGGCTTCAGTTATTTATCAAGATTTAAAAAACGAAACTTTAGGAAATAATTTTGGTGTTTATGCGCACTATAATTTTTACTTTTTCAATCGTAACTTAATGTTTAGGATTGGTCAGGGTTTAGCATATAATACTAATCCATATGACAAAGTAGATAATTACCGTAACAACGCTTTTGGTACAGCCATATTAAGTAGTACTTATTTAATGCTTAATTATAAAAAGGAAAACCTATTTAAAGGTTTTGGGTTGCAAACGGGTTTGACTTTAATACACTATTCCAATGCTAACGTAAAGGCACCTAACAGTTCTATAAATAGTATCGCTTTTAATTTAGGAGTAAATTATATTTTTGATTCAGAAAACACCACGGAATTTATCGAGCATGTAGACGAAGCATTTACTGAGAAAGTAAAGTATAACTTTGCTTTAAGAACAGGAGTTAACGAGAGTGATATTATTAATACTGGTCAGTATGCATTTTACGTAGTGTCTGCTTATGCGGATAAACGTTTAAATCATAAAAGTGCGATTCAAGCAGGTACAGATGTATTTTTCTCTAATTTTTTGAAAACACATATTAGATATAAATCTGTTGCTTTTCCGGAAGATAATGTGTCAGGAGATGAGGATTATAAACGTGTTGGAGTATTTGTAGGACACGAATTGTTTATTAGTAAAACATCATTAATAACCCAGTTAGGTTACTATGTGTATTATCCTTTTGATTTTGAAGGACGTGTTTATAATAGAATAGGTTTAAAACGTTATTTTGGAAATAAAATGTACGGTGCATTAACCTTAAAGTCACATGGTGCAAAAGCAGAGGCAGTCGAATTTGGAATTGGAATACGTCTGTAATTTGTTATTTCGCGCTTGACGCGGAAACTTTTTAAAATTTAAAACATACCGCTTACGCGGAAATAATATGAAAAAAATATTACTTATTTTAACTACAGTTTTTCTGTTAGGGTGCAATTCGGAAAATGCTCCAGATTGTTTTCAAAGTGCAGGAGATATCATTCAGCAGGACATTGAAGTTAATTTGTTTACTAAAATATTAGTTTACCAAAATGTAGAGTTGTTTGTTGAACAAGGATTAACTCAAAAGGTGGTTTTAGAAACAGGCGAAAACTTGCTGAATGACACACAAGTTTATGTTGAGAATGGACAATTAATTTTAAAAGATAACAACGGATGTAATTTGACAAGAGATTACGGTGTTACTAAAGTTTATGTTACTACACCAAATCTAATTGAAATAAGAAATAGCAGTGCTTTTGATGTTAATAGTATTGGTGTGTTAAACTTCCCTGAATTAAGGTTGTTGTCAGAAGATTATAATGGAGAATACTATAATGTGGGTAATTTTAATTTAGAAGTTACTTGTACTAATTTATCAGTGGTAATTAATAATGTAACTACAAATATCATTTCTGGAACGACTGAAAATTTAAATATAAATCACGCGTCTGGTGATGGTCGTTTTGAAGGTCGTAATTTAATAGCACAAAATGTCACCATCTACCACAGAGGTAGTAATGATATTATAGTTAATCCTCAGGTTAGCTTATTAGCTAATTTGGTTAGTACAGGAGATGTTATAGCTGTAAATACGCCATCAACAGTTACAAAATCAGAACTATTTGATGGACGAGTAATTTTTGAGTAACTTAACTAGTTAGCTCTTGAAATAAAGTTTCTAAACTCGCGTTTTTCTGATTAAGCTGAAGAATCTTAAGTTCGTTATCATGTGCAAAATCAAACACGTTACTGCGCATATCTTCAGAGGTTTCAAAAGTGATTTCGTAAATAAAATCATGTGTATTTTTCACCTTTTTAGCATTTGGTAATCTAAGTAAAAAAGCATCTTCTACTCTGTAGTCAAACTCGACAACCACAATTTGTGCTTGTCCATCGCGTAAGTCTTTTAGTTTTTTATTGGCAACAATTTCTCCTTTATTAATAATAATCACACGATCACACATAGCTTCTACTTCTTGCATAATATGTGTTGATAAAAATACAGTTTTGTCTTTTCCTAAATTTTTAATTAGGTTTCTGATATCAATTAATTGATTTGGATCCAAGCCGGTTGTGGGTTCGTCTAAAATTAAAACCTCTGGATTGTGCAGTAAAGCATTTGCTAGGCCAACACGTTGTCTGTATCCTTTACTTAGTTGTCCAATAGTTTTATGTGCTTCTGGTGTTAATCCTGTTAATTTAATAACCTCTTCAATACGTGTTTTGTCAACATTATAGACGCTGGCATTAAAGCTTAGGTACTCTCTTACATATTGTTCTAAATACAAAGGATTATGCTCAGGTAAATAGCCTACACTTTTCTGTACGTTTTTGGTGTCTGTTAAAATATCGTGGCCATTAACAGCCGCTTCACCTTCGGTAGGACTAATATATGTGGTTAAAATCTTCATCATTGTAGACTTTCCGGCACCATTAGGCCCTAAAAAACCAACAATTTCGGGACGATCGATTTCAAAAGAAATATTATTTAAAGCTTTCTGTGAGCCGTAAACTTTAGTGATGTTTTCAACTTTAATAGACATACTTGTAATGTTTACTCAAAAATAGACATTCTGTAATTTAAACCACACATTATTAATAAATCTTTAAATCTTTACTAAAAAGCACAAAAATAGATGCTTAGTGTTTTGTTATATCATTTTATTATTTACTTTAGCAGTATTATTACAAACATGAGCACAATAAACACTACATATTTCAGCTGGTATTATTTCTTTTTTAACAAAAGGAACGAGACACTGTATATGTAATTTTACAACATATATTTTTTAAAAAGTCTCGATATATATCGAGACTTTTTTTGTTTTTATAGGTCATGATTGTGTAAAAAAAGAATGAGGTAAATCAGTAAATAAATAATAATTTGATAAAATCAGTAGCCATACAAGGTATAAAAGGATCGTTTCATCACATTGTGTCTCAAAATTACTTTAAGACTCCTGTTAATATAGCGCCATTTATGTCTTTTGATCAAACGGTAGATAGTGTTCTTAAAAAGGAGACGGATGCAGCTATAATGGCTATTGAGAATTCAATTGCAGGTTCTATTATTCCTAATTACGCATTAATAGATACTAATAATTTGCACATTGTTGGCGAGTATTATTTGGATATTCAGCATAATTTAATGGCGCTTCCCAATCAAAAGATAGAGGACATTACAGAAGTGTATTCTCATCCTATGGCGTTGTTACAATGTAAAGCCTTTTTTAAACAATATCCTCATATTAAACTTATAGAAGATAAGGATACTGCTGAGGTTGCTGAGCGTATCCATAAAAAACAATTAAAAAACACAGGAGCTATTGCTAGTACTTTAGCTGCAGAAATATTTGGGTTAGATATTTTAGCAACAAGTATCCAGACTATAAAACATAACGAAACCCGTTTTGTAATTGTAAAACAGGATAATTCTGAAATCGCTGAAGCGGAAATAAATAAAGCATCTATCAAATTTGAATTAGATCATAAAAGAGGAAGTTTAGCAACCATTTTGAATGTTATGAGTGATTGCAAATTAAACTTAACAAAAATACAGTCTTTACCAATAATTGAAACTCCTTGGAAATATGCCTTTTTTGTAGATGTTACATTTCAGGATTATCAAGATTTTAAAAAAGCCAAATCTATAATGGATATTATGGCCACACATTTTAAGGTTATTGGTCAATATAAAAATGCTAAAATATAATGAAAGTAGCTAATAGATTACATAGTGTAGAGGAATACTACTTTTCTAAAAAATTAAAGGAGGTCAATGCTTTAAAAGCAGCAGGAAAACCTATCATTAATTTAGGAATTGGAAGCCCAGATTTACAACCATCAAAACAAGTTGTTACAGCGTTAACAGCAGGTTTGTTAGATGCTAATGCACATAAGTATCAAAGTTATCAAGGCTTACCAGAGTTTAGGCAAGCTATTGCGGATTTTTATAAAGCACATTATAACGTATCAATTAATCCAGATGCAGAAGTGTTACCATTAATGGGAAGCAAAGAGGGAATTATGCATATATCTATGGCTTTTCTAAATGAAGGTGATAGCGTATTAATTCCTAATCCAGGATATCCAACGTATGCAGCTGTGACTAAATTAGTGCAAGCTAATCCTATCACTTATAATTTAGATCAAAGCAATAATTGGTTGCCTAATTTAGAGGAGATTGAAACCTTAGATTTAAGTAACGTTAAGATTATGTGGACCAGTTATCCGCATATGCCAACAGGTGCTAAAGCGTCTAAAACGGATTTGAAAAAGTTAGTCGATTTTGCTAAAAAGCATGATATTTTACTAGTAAATGATAATCCTTATAGTTTTATTTTAAATAATAATCCATTAAGTATTTTAAATGTTGAAGGTGCAAAGGATGTTTGTTTGGAGCTAAATTCTCTAAGTAAAACTTTTAATATGGCTGGTTGGAGAATTGGAATGGTTTTAGGAAGTCCAGAACATATAAACGCAATTTTAAAAGTAAAAAGTAATATGGATTCTGGTATGTTTTACGGGATTCAAAAAGGAGCAATAGCTGCATTAAATAGTCCGCGAGAGTGGTTTGATAGTTTAAATACGGTATACACAACACGTCGTGAATTAGTTTGGCAGTTAGCAGATAAATTAAACTGTACCTATGATAAAGAAGCTTCAGGTTTATTTGTTTGGGCAAAAGCACCAGAAGGTTACAAATCAGAAACATTTATAGATACTTTGTTGCACGATAAAAGCCTATTTATAACACCAGGGACGGTTTTTGGAACACAAGGCGAAGGGTATGTAAGATTTTCGTTATGTGCAACAGTAGAACAAATAGAAGAAGCAATAGCAAGAGTATGATACAAAATATATACATAATTGGTGTTGGATTAATTGGCGGTAGCTTGGCTTTGGACATAAAAAATAAACGTCCTGAAGTTACAGTTTATGGTATTGATAAATCCGAAGACCACATAAATCAAGCTTTAGAGCTTGGTGTTATTGATCATAAAGCCACTTTTGAAGATTTAGATAAGGCAGATTTAGTAGTATTAGCTATTCCTGTGGATGCTTCTGTTAGTGTTTTGCCCGATGTGCTTGATAAAATATCAGATTTTACGTTAGTTGCTGATGTTGGTTCGACTAAGTCTGATATCTGCAAAGTGGTAGCGAACCATCCAAGACGACGCAATTTTTTAGCAATGCATCCTATTGCAGGGACTGAGTTTTCAGGACCAAAAGCAGCAATCAGAGATTTGTTTAATCAAAAGACAAATATTATTTGTGAAGTAGAAAAAACAGCCTTCAAGCTACAAGAAAAAGCAGTTGGTTTGTTTACAGAAATAGGAATGCGTATGCGTTATATGAATCCAGAATCTCATGATAAACATATTGCTTATGTGTCGCATTTATCACATATTAGTGCATTTATGTTAGGGAAAACGGTCATTGAAAAAGAAAAAAACGAGCGTGATATTTTTGATATGGCGGGTTCGGGATTTGAAAGCACAGTAAGATTAGCAAAAAGTAGTCCTGCCATGTGGACACCAATTTTTAAACAGAATAAAACTAATGTAGTCGAAACATTAGAGGATTACATCGCTAATTTAACACAGTTTAAAAACCTTATAGAAAACGATGATTTTGAAGGTGTTTTTAACGAAATGAAAGACACCAATTACATCAAACAAATATTAAACGGAATACAATAAATAGTAACATTCTATAAAATTTTATAGGATTAGATAAGAAGATTATGGAAAACAAAAAAGAAATGAGAAACTGGTTGGATGACATGAAGTTAGATCATCCATTAGTAATCGCTGGACCATGTAGTGCAGAGACAGAAGAGCAAGTATTAAAAATAGCGCACGAGCTAAAAGATACTGACGTTAGCTATTTTAGAGCAGGTATATGGAAACCACGTACTAGACCAGGAATGTTTGAAGGTGTTGGTGCTTTAGGTTTAAATTGGCTTAAAAAAGTAAAAGAAGAAACAGGTATGAAAACCTGTACAGAAGTTGCTAATGCGGCACACGTAAAATTAGCTATAGAAAATGATGTTGACTTACTTTGGATTGGAGCACGATCTACAGTTAGTCCATTTATCATGCAAGAATTAGCAGATGCATTGGCAGGAACAGATAAAATTGTATTAGTTAAAAATCCAGTAAATCCAGATTTAGCCTTATGGTTAGGTGGTATTGAAAGATTATATACTGCGGGTATTAAAAACTTAGGAGCAATCCATAGAGGGTTTTCTACTTACGAAAAAACGAAGTATAGAAACATTCCAGAATGGCAAATTGCTATTGAGTTTCAAAACAGATTTCCAGATTTACCATTAATAAACGATCCATCGCATATTACTGGAAAACGTGATATGGTTTTTGATGTTTCTCAAACTGCATTAGATTTAAATTTTGATGGTTTAATGATTGAAACACATACAGATCCTGATAATGCATGGAGTGATGCGGCACAGCAAGTAACACCTGCATCTTTAATTCAAATGATGGTAGATTTAAAGATTAGAAAAGAATCTGATCCAGAAGCAGAATACAATCAGGAATTAACTAACCTAAGAGCGCAAATTGATGTTGTGGATAATCAGATTATCGAAGCTTTAGGTAAGCGTATGAAAATTGCTGATGGAATAGGAGGTCTTAAAAAACAGAAAAACGTTGCAGTTTTACAAAGCAAACGTTGGAACGAGATTTTAGGAAAAATGGTTTTAGAAGGTGAGTCTAAAGGTCTAAGTGAAGAGTTTATCTTAAAAATGTTTAAGGCTATTCATCAAGAGTCTATTAATCATCAAGAAAAAATTATAAAAGGATAATTTTAGTTTTGAATATAAAAAAAAAGCCTCTTAAATTTAAGAGGCTTTTTTGTGTTTTAAAGTGTTCGTTTAAACGTATATCTTGTAATAAAAATACCTTTACCATCACCTTTTCCTCCTTCACTTTCAACACCAGTATTAATAAAGGCTAATTCCCATCCTTGGGCAACCATGTCGTTAACTTTTGAAGTCATAACAGCATCGTTAGCAGCTATATTTTGAAATCTAATTCCACCTAAATTATAAAAGTTTAATAGCTTAGTTTCGTCATAATTTTTAACTCTGATTTCACTTCTTTTAGATTTGTTTTTTTCATCAGAATCTTTATCGTCAGAGCGCACAGTTGTATATTCTTTGTAATCTTTAGTCTCATTTGCAGATATCATTCTAGAACGACCTAAGCCATTAGGTACTATAGATTCTACAACAGTTACAACTTTATACTCTACCTGAGCTCTATTGTCAGATTTAGTAATAAAAGAGAAAGAAATAAAGCCTACTATGGCTAAAGCGATAAATAAATAGTTTTTTTTCATAATATGTGTTTAGATTAAGACACGAAGTTAATAAAAAAAATAAACAGACCAAGGATACCATTTGATACTGATTTTTGTTGGTTGAGACCATAATAATTTTCATATTTGTAATAATGACAGGACGCGTATATAAATCTACAGGAAGCTGGTACACAGTAAAGACCGAATTAGGTCAAACTTACGAGTGCAGAATAAAAGGTAAGTTTAGACTTAAAGGTATTAAAAGTACAAATCCAATTGCGGTTGGAGATTTTGTAGACTTTGAATTGGATACAAAATCAGATAAAGAAACAGGGGTTATTGACAAAATTCACGATAGACAAAACTATATTGTGCGTAAGTCTGTAAACCTGTCTAAGCAAACGCATATAATTGCTTCAAATATTGATTTAGTCTTTTTATTGGTCACGATAGACAATCCACCAACATTTACAAGTTTTATTGATCGCTTTTTAGTTACTGCCGAAGCTTATGATATAAAAGCAGTTTTGTTATTTAATAAAATTGATACTTATGATCAAGATACTTTGGATGAGGTTAGATACCTAGCTCATGTATACAGACATATTGGTTATGAGTGTATTGGTATTTCGGCGAAGACCGGAAAAAATCTAGACCAAGTTAAGGCGCTAATGGAGGGCAAGGTTAGTATGTTTACAGGACATTCTGGTGTTGGAAAATCTACATTAGTTAATGCAATAGAGCCTACTTTGGATCTAAAAACAAAAGCAATATCATCACAACATATGCAAGGTCAACACACCACAACATTTGCAGAGATGTTTGATTTAAGTTTTGATGCACGAATTATTGACACGCCCGGTATAAAAGGGTTTGGAATAGTCGATATGGAAAAGGAAGAAATTGGAGATTATTATCCCGAATTTTTTGCTTTAAAACAAGACTGTAAATTTAATAACTGTTTGCATATAGAAGAACCTAAATGTGCGGTTAAAGAGGCATTAGAAAAAGATGAAATTGCAGCATCACGATACAAAAGTTATGTGCAACTTATTGAAGGGGATGATGAACATTACAGAACCGATATTTGGGAAAAAGAATAAATGAAAGCAGTTATCCAGCGTGTTAGTAAAGCTAGCGTTACCATTGAAGATAAAAAGGTAGCTAATATTGATAATGGATTACTGGTTTTACTTGGTATTGTTGCAGAGGATACGGAAGAAGACATTAAATTGTTGGTCAATAAAATTGCTAATTGTCGTATTTTTAATGATGATAATCAAGTCATGAATTTATCGCTTATAGACTCCAAAGGTGATATTATTGTTGTTAGTCAATTTACACTACACGCAAGTACAAAAAAAGGTAACAGGCCAAGTTATATAAAAGCAGCAAGACCTGATGTGGCAATACCATTGTATGAGGCGTTTGTTAAATCAATACGATTAGTTTTAGGGAAGCCCGTTCAAACCGGTCAATTTGGTGCAGACATGAAAGTCGAGCTGAAAAATGACGGTCCAGTGACAATAATTATGGACTCTAAAAATAAAGCGTAATCTTCTGATTTTTCATGTATAGTTCCTGTTTTTGTTGAATAAATTAAAATGTAGGATATTTATTACTGTTTTTATTTTAATTAGTACCGAACAGTTTTCGTTTTTATCATAATATGTCTATATTGTTGGCTAATTAGATGTAATGCCTACAAACACATTCTTAAAAAGTATACTATGTATGCTTTTCTTTTCAGTCAACGTATATTCTCAAGATAGTTACCAAGCTATAGTTTTAAATCCTGATTTACAATCAAACGCAAATGCTATAGTACGATCTAGTACAATAGATGTCAGTATTGAAGCAAGGGATAAAATAGTTATTACAGAGCAACGCGTTGTTACTGTTTTAAACGAAAGAGGTCAAAGACACGTTGGAGCGGTCGTGTATTATGATCAGTCAAAGTCCATCAAAACATTAGAGGCAGTAATTTTTAATGCTTTTGGAAAAGAAATTAAAAAGTTCAAGAAAAAAGATTTTATAGATGTTAGTGTTGCTGACGGTGTATCTATTTTTACAGATAATAGAGCGCGTTATATCGACTACACACCTGTGTCTTATCCATACACTGTAGTGTTTAATTTAGAAGTGGTGTCCTCTAATACTGCTTTTATACCTCAGTGGTTTCCTATTGATGACTATTACTTAAGTGTAGAAAAAGCATCGTATAAAATACAAAATCAAACAGACATACCTTTAGATTTTAAAGCCAGCAACTTAGAAGCGTTTAAAATTGAAAAAATGTCCGACTATAATTATCAAGCCAATAATCTATCAGCGATAAAAAGAGAGGCTTATAGCCCGTCGTTTTATAGCGTGGCACCTTCCGTTAAATTTGCGCTTAAACAATTTAGTATGCTAGGTGTTGAAGGGGATAATAATAGTTGGAGTGATTTTGGTAAATGGATGAGTGATAAGCTAATTGATGGTACTCAAGAACTTCCAGAAATTGTTAAGGTAGAAATTAAAGCACTTACCCAAAATGCAAAAACAGATTTAGAAAAGGCTAAGATTGTATATCAGTTTATGCAAAATAAAACACGTTATATAAGTGTGCAAGTCGGGATTGGAGGTTGGAAGCCTATGCTTGCAAGTGATGTAGATAGATTAGGATATGGAGATTGTAAAGGGTTATCCAATTACACAAAAGCGCTTTTGGATGAGGTTGGAGTTACCTCTTTTTATACAATTGTTTATGGAGGACAAGATGTGCGGAGTATAGATGCATCGTTTTCATCTTTACAAGGTAATCATGCAATACTGTCAATACCCGACAACAATGGTTATATCACTTTAGAGTGCACTAGCCAGTCCACGCCTTTTGGTTACAATGCTAACTTTACAGATGACAGAGACGTTTTAATTGTTACGCCATCTGGAGGTGAAATAGTCCATACAAAAGTATACAGCACAAATGAAAACAGTCAGGTAATTAACTCTAATATTATATTAGATAGTTTAGGAGGGTTTAAAGCCAAGTTAAATATTACTTCTAAAGGGACGCAATACGATAAATACAGACGTATTGAAGTCCAAACAGAAAAAGAAAACAAGCTATATTACAAGGATAATTTTTCGGATATAAATAACCTACAAGTAAATAATATGCTTTTTAACAATGATAAAGATAATATTGTTTTTAAAGAAGATTTAGACCTACAAGTAGACAAGTATGTAACTAAAGCTGGAGATAGGTGGTTAATGCAACCTAACTTTTTTAATAAATTTAAAACAGCACCGCCAAGATATAAAAACAGAAAATTGCCTTTTGAGATTGATAGAGGTTTTGTGGACGAAGATCAATATCAAATTACGTTACCAGAGAATGTTAAAGTAGAAGCATTACAGGACGATGTAGTAATAAAAAATAAGTTTGGAGAATATCACTATTCAATAAAACAAACAGATGACAAAAATTTAGTATTCAAAAGAAAAATTATTATAAATAAAGGTCAGTTTTCAAAAGAAGATTATAGTGCTTTTAGAAAATTTAGACTCGCTATTGTTAAACACGATAAATCAAAAATAGTATTAACCACTACTAATTAAATAAATGAAAAAATTAACCATCCTTGCGTTTATGTTTATGTCCGTTGTAGGACAATCACAAAATTTTAAATTTGGAAAAATCAGTAAAGAAGAATTAAAAGAAACCAGTCACCCAAATTATCCTGAGGCAAATGCAGTAGTGTTGTTTAAAAAACAATATACTAGTTTTCCTTTTTCAGAAGAAAATGGATTTGAACAAGAAACTGAATATTATGAACGTATAAAAATTTATAATAAAGAAGGCTATGATTGGGCGACGAAAAGAGTTGAGTTATATAACGAGAACAGTTCTATGAGTCAAAATTTAATTGGGCTAAAAGGCTATACTTATAAACTTGTAAATGGTAAAGTTGAAAAAAGTAAACTCAAAAATGAAAACATTTTCAAAGAAGATGTTAATAAATACTGGAGTTCTAAGACTTTTACAATGCCTGGTTTGGCAGAGGGGTGTATTATAGAATTTGAGTACAAAGTAAAATCAACTTTTTTGTCAATAGACGATGTTGTTTTGCAATATGATATTCCTATTAAAAAAATTGAGATAGATATTATAACCCCTGAATATTTCAACTACAATAAGTTTGTAAGCCCCAGAGCTTCTTTTTTGCCAAAAATTGAAGAGTCAAAAAAAGATAGAAAAGAAACGGTAGTAAGTAAAGTAAGAACAGGTTTTTATATTCCAAAATCAACGGTTAATAGCTCTAGTTTTGTTTTTAAAGAGAATGTAGTCAAAATATATATGGAAGATTTACCAGCTTTGGTCGACGAGCCATTTACAGATAATATAGATAATTACAGAGCTAAGGTGGCGTTTGAATATGCTTTTTATAAAGGTCCAGATGGAACAATAAAAAATTATGCGACTAATTGGGATAAAGTAATTAGCAATATTTATAATAATGAAGATTTTGGGGGGCAGCTTAGTAAAAGTAATTATTTTGAAGACGATATTAACAACTTGATTAAAACTGTAGCTACAGACTCAGAGAAAATTCAACTAATTTTTGACTTTGTAAAAACTAAAATTAAGAAAAATGATTTTATAGGTTATACCTCAGAAAATGGTGTTAAAAACGCATATAAAGAGGGTTCTGGTAATACGGCAGATATTAATTTAATGCTAACTGCTATGTTGAGATATGCTAAAATAAAAGCTAATCCAGTATTGTTAAGTACAAGAAATAATGGTGTGCCATTATTTCCAACTAGAACTGGATTTAACTATGTTGTTTGCGCTGTCGAAACTCAGGATCAATTACTGCTTTTAGATGCTACAGAGCAGCATACAAAGCCTAATGTCTTACCTGTAAAGGCTATTAATTGGCAAGGACGATTAATCAGAGAAGATGGGACCTCTGCATGGGTTAGTTTAAATCCAAAAAATACTTCAAAAAAAGTAGTATCAATAAGTGTTAATTTGAATGAAAACCTTTCTGCTAAAGGTAAAATAAGACAATTGTTTACTAATTATCAGGCCTATAATTACAGAAAAAACTTTTACAGTAAAAGTAAAGAGGATTTGATAGCGTATAAGGAAAGAGAAAACCCAGGACTTGTTGTAATTGAGTTGGATACAAAAAACGTAAAATCAAAAACTAAACCTGTATCAGAAACGTATGATTTTACTTTTGATGAAGCAGCTGAAAAAATAGGAGATAATATTTATGTTTCACCACTATTATTTTTAAATAAAGAAGAAAATCCTTTTACTCAAGATGTTAGAGGTTATCCTATAGATTTTATATATCCTACATCAGAAAAGCAAACCGTCACTATTATAATACCGGAGGGGTATAAGGTTGAGTCACTCCCAGAAAGCACAAAACTAAATTTTAATGATACATCCGCTAGTTTTTCATATTTAATAAAGCAAACGGGTAATACTATCCAATTATCTAAAAATTTAGAGATAAACAAAACGATTATTTTGCCTGAGTCTTACTCAGATTTTAAAAATTTTTATCAATTTATGGTTGAAAAAAACTTAGAAAAAATAGTGCTAAAAAAAATATAGGACTGACGTTGTCATTGATTGTTTTAAGTAGACATCATCAAAAAACCTATTAATAGTCTTTAGGTGTCATAATTATTATAAATAAAGGTCAGTTTTCAAAAGAAGATTATAGTGCTTTTAGAAAATTTAGACTCGCTATTGTTAAACACGATAAATCAAAAATAGTATTAACCACTATTAATTAAATAAATGAAAAAATTAACCATCCTTGCGTTTATGTTTATGTCTATTGTAGGACAATCACAAAATTTTAAATTTGGAAAAATCAGTAAAGAAGAATTAAAAGAAACCAGTCACCCAAATCATCCTGAGGCAAATGCAGTAGTGTTGTTTAAAAAACAATATACTAGTTTTCCGTTTAATAATGAAGATGGTTTTACGCAAGAGACAAGATATCATGAGCGTATAAAGATATACAATAAGGAAGGTTATGATTGGGCTATAAAAAAGATAAGCTTGTATGATGTTAGTAATACTAGTCAACAAAAAATTGAAGGCCTAAAAGGGTATACTTATACACTTGTAGATGGCGAAATACAAAAGGACAAGCTTAGAAATGAGAATATTTTTGAGAAAAGAACAAGTAAATATTATACGTCTTGTACTTTTACTATGCCAGGATTAAGTGAAGGATGTGTAATAGAGTTTGAATACTCAATAAAGTCACCTTTCTTAAGTATAGAAGATGTTGTTTTGCAGTATCAAATTCCTATCAATCAAATTGAAGTAGATATTATAACGCCTGAATTTTATAATTATAATAAGGTAGTCAATCCTAAATCTTCTTTTTTACCCAGAATAAATGAATCACAAAAAGTACGTGATGAAAAAATTCTAACAAAACAAAGAACCGTAGCTAAAACTTCAACTACCAAATTTTCAGAATCAAACCTTGCTTTTAAAGAGAATGTAGTAAGTGTTTACATGGAAGATATTCCAGCATTAAAAGAAGAACCGTTTATAGATAATTTGAATAATTATAGAGCACTAATTGCTTTTGAATACGCGTTTTATAGAGGTCCGGATTTAAAAATAAAAAGTGTGGCTACTAGTTGGGAGCGAGTGACGGAAACAATTTATAATGATGAGGATTTTGGTGGGCAACTTAATAAAAAAAGATATTTTGAAGAGGCAGTGGATGCTGCAATTGCAAAGGCAACCTCTGATGATGAAAAAATTCTATTAATTTTCAACCTAGTTAAAAGTAAAGTTAAGTTTAACGATTACATTGGTTTTATAGCCGAAAATGGAGTTAAAAAAGCATTTAAAGAAGGAACAGGAAATGTAGCGGATATCAATTTAATGTTGGTAGCAATGCTAAGATATGCAGGTATAAATGCTAATCCAGTTTTAGTAAGTACAAAAGATAATGGGGTGCCACTTTTTCCAACACGTTCAGGGTTTAATTATGTGATTTGCGCAGTAGAGGCACAAGATAGCGTGTTGCTTTTGGATGCTTCTAGTCGTTTTACAAAACCTAACATTATTCCAGAATATGTAATCAATTGGCAAGGAAGATTAATTAGAGAAGACGGAAGTTCGACTTGGATTAGTTTAAGCCCATCAGTACAATCTAAGGATATTGTGTCTGCCAGTGTACAAATCAATGCGGATTTATCAATGGAAGGTAAGTTAAGAAAGGCTTTGACAGCATATCAGGCACTTAGTTATAGAAATAATAAAGCAGGATTAACCAATGAGTCTTTAGTACAAAGTATAGAAAAAGGAAATGCAGGACTTGTAGTCTCAGATTTGGAAGTTAAAAACGTTAATAACGTGTATAAACCAATAATGCAATCATATAATTTTACTTTGGATGGAGCGGTGGAAGATATAGCGGGTAATCTTTACATTTCGCCTTTATTGTTTTTAACTAGTGAAGAAAATCCTTTTACACAAGATTCTAGAGCGTATCCAGTAGACTTTGTGTGTCCGCTTTCAGATAAATATATTGTTAACATAGACATACCGGAAGGCTATCAATTAGAGTCTTTGCCAGAAAGCGAAGCAATTAACTTTAATACCGATGCATTAACTTTTTCTTATCTTACAAAACTTATTGGAAATAAAATTCAAATAGTTGTAAATTTGGAGATTAATAACACCTATATATTACCGTCTGATTATAGTAATTTTAAAGAGTTTTATAAAATTATGACAGATAAAAAGGCTGAGAAAATAGTGCTTAAAAAACAATAAAATGGATATTAAAAATGCACAATTAGAAGTAGATAACTGGATAAAAAACCATGGAGTGCGTTATTTTAACGAGTTAACTAATATGGCTCAGTTAACAGAGGAGGTTGGAGAAGTTGCGCGTATTATTGCAAGGCGTTACGGAGAGCAAAGCGAAAAGGAATCTGATAAAAATAAAGATTTAGGAGAAGAGCTTGCAGACGTTATGTTTGTAGTTTTATGCTTAGCAAACCAAACAGGAATAGATTTGCAAGAGGCATTTGATAAAAAGTTAGATATAAAAACAAAACGTGATCACGATAGGCATCACAACAATCAAAAATTAAAATAAAGTTTAGTCATTTCTGCGTAAGCAAAAAGTTAGTATTTACATGAATTTACACCTTAATAAATCAACAATACATAAAGCTTCTACTATCCAAATAACAGGTTCAAAAAGCGAGTCTAATAGATTATTGTTGTTACAAGCCTTATATCCAGAAATAAAAATAACTAATGTGTCAAATAGTGATGACTCTGTGTTAATGTCAAAAGCATTGGCATCCCGGGACAACATCATAGATATACATCATGCAGGGACAGCGATGCGTTTTTTAACCGCATATTTTTCTACGCAAGACGGTAGGGATATTGAGTTGACGGGTTCTAAACGCATGAAGGAGCGTCCGATAGCAATTCTTGTAGATGCATTAAATCAATTAGGCGCAGATATAAGTTATAAAGAAAATCAAGGATTTCCGCCATTATTAATCAAAGGAAAAAAGCTTACTAAAAATAAGGTAACGCTAAAAGCAAATGTTAGTAGTCAATATATTTCTGCCTTACTATTAATTGCTCCAAAATTAGAAAACGGAATAGAGCTAACACTTGACGGAGAAATTACATCTGTACCGTATATTAAAATGACACTTAGTTTGTTAGAAGAGATTGGTGTAAAAACTAAATTTGAAGGCAATCTAATTACTATAGCACCTAAAAAACAATCAGAAGTTAATGCACAACAGTTAACCGTAGAAAGTGATTGGTCATCAGCGTCGTATTTTTATAGTATTGCTGCTATGTCTGCTATTGGGACAAGTATTACGTTGTCTTCTTACAAACAAAATAGCCTGCAAGGCGATTCCGCTTTAGCGACAATTTACAAGTCTTTTGGTGTGACAACAACATTTAAAGACAATAGTGTTACGCTTCAAAAAGTGGAAGAAGTTACTTTGGATACTCAAATTAATTTCGATTTAAAAAACGCGCCAGATATTGCACAAACTATTTCGGTAACCGCATTTGGTTTAGGATTAGAGTGCCATTTAACAGGGTTACATACTTTAAAAATTAAAGAAACCGACCGTTTAGTAGCCTTAAAAACCGAAATCGAAAAATTAGGAGGTCAAGTCGCTATTACAGATAACAGTTTGACATTAAAAAAAGCAACTAATAGACAGCAAAATATTACAATAGCAACGTATAATGACCACAGAATGGCTATGGCATTTGCACCATTGGCCTTAAAAGTGCCAATAATTATTGAAGATTCAAAAGTAGTATCAAAATCTTACCCAACGTTTTGGGACGATTTGGCTGCTTTAGGGTTCATTTTTAGCGTTTAATAAATAATAATTGCCCATTTACTTGACAAGGCCTATCTCCAGATTGTATATTTGCAGTCTTGTTAACTTAACAACTATATTAATAAATGAAATTATCACACTTCCATTTTGACTTACCAGATGAATTATTAGCAGAATATCCTGCTGAAAACAGAGACGAGTCTCGTTTAATGGTATTAAACCGTAAAGAGCAAACCATTGAACATAAAATGTTTAAAGATTTGATCGAGTATTTTGATGAAAAGGATGTGATGATTCTTAATAACACCAAAGTATTTCCAGCACGTTTATTTGGTAACAAAGAAAAAACAGGAGCTAGAATTGAGGTGTTTTTATTACGTGAGTTAAATAAAGAACAACGTCTGTGGGATGTATTAGTGGATCCAGCACGTAAAATACGTATTGGTAACAAATTATACTTTGGTGATGACGAAACGTTAGTTGCAGAAGTAATAGATAATACAACATCTAGAGGACGTACATTACGTTTTTTATACGATGGATCTTATGAAGAGTTTAGAAAAAAACTACAACTTTTAGGAGAAACGCCATTACCAAAATATATCAAAAGAGAGGTAGAGCCGGAAGACGAAGAACGTTACCAAACAATCTATGCAAAAGAGGAAGGTGCAGTAGCAGCTCCAACAGCAGGATTACACTTTTCTAAACATTTATTAAAGCGTTTAGAGATAAAAGGTGTTGACTTTGCAGAAGTAACTTTACACGTTGGATTAGGGACTTTTAACCCAGTTGAAGTGGAAGATCTTTCAAAGCATAAAATGGATAGCGAAGAGCTTAAAATTGAAGCGCCAGCAGTAGAGATTATCAATAATGCTAAAAAAGAAAAGCGTCGTATTTGTGCAGTAGGTACAACAGCAATGCGTGCTATAGAAAGCTCAGTATCTTCAAGCGGAACGTTAAACGAAATTGAAGGATGGACAAATAAATTTATCTTCCCTCCATACGATTTTAGTATTGCTAACGCCATGATTACAAATTTTCATACACCAAAATCAACATTAATGATGATGGTATCTGCATTTGCAGGTCATGATTTTATGAAAAAAGCATACGAAGAAGCAGTAAAAGAAAAGTACAAATTTTACAGTTATGGAGACGCGATGTTAATCATCTAATTCTTTCTAAATAAATAATTAAAACCTCTTTTGTCTGTAATCAGTAAAAGAGGTTTTTTTATGGCATTACCCAAGGGTCGCGCTCTCGACAGTCGCTTTGCATTTGCTTATTAGGCAAAAGCAAGAGCTTCAACAAATGTCTCCATCGCTAATGCGCTAGCCAAAGGTTTGTTATAAATTAAAGTAAAGTAAATCAACAGTCGTCAATCGTCATTCAAAATCACTATTTTTGCAATCCAATGGACATCAAGAAAAAAGACATACGCGCATTAACTAAAGAGCAACTTAGAGAATTCTTTGAAAAAGAAGGAGATAAAGCCTTTAGAGGTAATCAAGTTTACGAATGGTTATGGAGCAAAGGCGCCCATACCTTTGAGGATATGACAAACCTCTCTAAAGAGACGCGTCAAATGTTAGAAGATAACTTTGTTATAAACCATATCAAAGTGGACGTTATGCAGCGTAGTAGCGATGGTACAGTAAAAAATGCAGTACGATTACATGATGATTTAATTGTCGAGTCTGTTTTAATACCAACAAAAACCAGAACCACAGCCTGTGTGTCTAGTCAAGTAGGATGCAGTTTAGACTGTAAATTTTGCGCAACATCACGATTAAAACGTATGCGTAACCTTAACCCTGACGAGATTTATGATCAAGTAGTAGCCATAGACAGAGAAAGTAGATTGTACTTTGATAGACCATTAAGTAATATTGTGTTTATGGGGATGGGAGAACCATTGATGAACTATAATAACGTACTTAAAGCTATCGAGAAAATTACATCTCCCGAAGGTTTAGCTATGTCACCAAAACGTATTGTAGTCTCTACTTCAGGTGTGCCAAAAATGATTAAAAAAATGGCAGACGATAATGTTAAGTTTAAATTAGCAGTATCACTTCACTCTGCAATTGACGAAGTAAGAACATCCATAATGCCATTTAATGCAACATTCCCGTTAGCAGATCTTAGAGAAGCGTTGGTGTATTGGTACGAAAAAACTAAGAATCGTATTACTTATGAGTATGTTGTTTGGGAAGGCATAAACGATAAACGTAAGGATGTAGACGCATTAGTACAGTTTTGTAAGTTTGCACCAAGTAAGGTTAATATTATAGAGTATAACCCGATTGATGACGGACAGTTCCAACAAGCTAAATCAGAAGCCATAGACATGTATAAAAACGTGTTAGAAGATAATAATATTACTGTAACTGTAAGACGTAGTAGAGGTAAGGATATTGATGCAGCATGTGGACAGTTAGCTAATAAAGAATAGTTTATTATTAAATAATAAGCATAAAAAAAAGCGACTTTCAATTAATTGAAAGTCGCTTTTTTTGATTGGTGTAAAGTTTATTCTTTAATAAATTTCATTGTTTTTTCTTGATTTCCAGCAAAGATTTTCATGAAGTAAATTCCGCTTTTTAAATCATTTATATTGATTGTGTTTTCAATCATACTGTCAGCTTCAACTTGCATAACACGTTGTCCTAGTTGATTAAAAATTTCAATAGACGTAAGTTGTGATTTAGATTTAATACTAATACTGCTTTTAGCTGGGTTAGGATAAAGACTAAAAGTAGTAGCTTCAAAACTAGCTGCAGATAAAGCAGGGTCTGCTTCTGTAGTAAATGACCAAACAGTACTAACAGTAGACCCAAAGCAATTAAATGACTCTACAGACCAATAGTATGTCGTGTCATAAGCCCAGTTAAAAGTAATGCCGTTTCCATTAGTAGCACCATCTATAGTACCAATATCCGTTCCTGCAGTATCTGTACCTAAAGATAAGTTGAAAACGGTAGCAGATGGTCCAGCAGTCCAATTAAAAGGAGTAATTAACGGTGTTGTACCTGTAACATCTATAGCAACATTTGTGGCACCATTAACAGGATTAGTTGCAGTTGCAGCAGTTGGAGCAGTAGTTTCTGTACAAGAAAATACTTTTACATTATCAAAAGCCCAAAAATATGAATAATCTCCAACCCATCTAAATCTTACTTTTGCATTACTTACACCTGCTAATTGTGCAGATACATTATAAGATTTAAAACCAAAATCAAGTTCGTTGGCTCCACTAGTATTGTTTGTGCTGTTAAACAATACGACTTGTACCCAAGCTGTACCATCAAACACTTCAACAAAACCATTACCAGCAAATTCAGCACGAATAACATGATTAAATGTTAATTGTACATCAGTTAATGCAGAAGCATCAAAAGTTGGGCTTTCTAAATAAGCATCTTCAGGTTCGCTATCATTACCTATAGCATCACTATCAAAAATAGGATAGCTTCCAGAGAAACCTTCGTCATATAAAACAGTGTTTGCTGCCCCAAAACCTGGAGCTTCACCGCTATTAGCAAAAGACCAAACACCACCATTAGCAAGGTCAGTGTTAGACCAACCAGTTGGTGTGCTTAAGCCGGCATCAAAATTTTCGTCAATCAAAACTTGACTAAATGCAAATGATGTGGTAAGAAATAAAAATAAAAATAAAAATGTAGTTTTTTTCATAAGTAAAAGATTACAGCGTTGATTGTTAGTTGAATAATAGTACCATAAAGGTAATTTTTTTTTTTAAATATTATAATTTTTATAGAATAATTACGAATTATTAATATTAGGGTCTATAAGTTTATTTGTATTTTTGGTATCAATAAAAATTAGATCTAAATTTTGAAGATTACAGAACAGATAAAACAGCCTATTGCTTTTGAAATGGATCTTTTTGAGAAGAAGTTTAGGCTGGCTATGTCTTCAAAAGTAGCACTCTTAAATAGGATAACGTACTATATTGTTAACCGTAAAGGGAAGCAAATGCGTCCAATGTTTGTCTTTTTAGTTGCTAAAATGGTGTCTAACGGAGAGGTAAGTGAGCGTACTTATCGTGGCGCCTCGGTAATAGAGCTAATACATACTGCGACTTTAGTCCATGATGATGTAGTAGATGACAGTAATAAACGTCGTGGGTTTTTCTCCATCAATGCCCTATGGAAAAATAAAATAGCTGTCCTGATAGGTGATTTTTTGTTGTCTAAAGGGTTGTTGCTTTCTATTGATAATAACGATTTTGATTTGCTTAAAATTATTTCTATTGCAGTAAGGGAAATGAGTGAAGGGGAATTACTTCAAATAGAAAAAGCAAGAAAGTTAGATATAACTGAAGATATCTATTACGAAATTATTAGACAGAAAACAGCAACGCTTATAGCAGCATGTTGTAGTCTAGGCGCAGCCTCTGTAAAGCCTAATTCTGTTGAGGTAGAAAGTATGCGAAAATTTGGAGAGCTTATCGGAATGGCTTTTCAAATTAAAGATGACTTGTTTGATTATGGTACACAAAGTATTGGTAAGCCTACAGGGATAGATATTAAAGAGCAAAAAATGACCTTACCTTTAATTTATGTTCTAAATAACTGTTCTAAAAAAGATAAAAAGTGGGTAATCAATTCGATTAAAAACCACAACAAAGACAGAAAACGCGTCAATCAAGTTATCGATTTTGTAAAACAAAATGGCGGTTTGGATTATGCGGTTTCAAAAATGAAATCTTTTCAAGAAGAAGCTTTAGTCTTGCTAAATGGATTTCCAAAATCGGAATATAGAGATTCGCTTGAGTTGATGGTTAATTATGTTATTGAAAGAAAAAAATAGTTATAGTCCTAAATTAATTATAGCTTCATCACCTGGATAATAATCATAACCTCTCCAAAAAGCAGGAACATCCAAACCTGAATATTTCCAAACGACAGTGCCATTAGTTGTAACTTCCCAATAACCGTAATCACCTTCACAAATTAGAGTGTTTCCGTTTCTTAATCTCACAGCTCCAGATATGCGTCCGTTATATAAATTTGGATCGGTAAAACTCCAAATTACTTCAGGTTCGTTATTTTGAGAGCCATTAAGACTAAAGTTTACGGGCATTTTAAATTCGTATACAATGGATTGATTGTTATTACTACCATTCATATATACTAAAACATTATCTTCTCCCGGTTTACCTTCATCAATTATTGTTGGTGCGTGATTATTGTAAAACAATCTTGGTGACGTTGTGTTTTTGTATGCTTCAGGATTTCCAAATCTATATATTAGATCGCCTCCTTTGTTGTAATTCCCTCCCGTATTACTTGCTGCTTCAGTTGTGGAAGTGCTATGGTCTATTACCCAAACTTCGCTGTAAAAATTAATACTTAAATAAATAATGTCTTTTATTGGATCATAGTCTATTCCATTGGCGTGCATAATATCACCATTAGCAATAGTGCTATTATAGTTAACATCTATTAATTGTGGGTTATCGTTTACGTTGTTGTAATTAAGTTTAGAATTGTCATGGTCTTGTACAATATGATCCATGCTATTCCATTTCCAAACTATTTGATCTGTAGTTGGGTCTATTTCCACTAATGTTTCAGGAAATATATCATTACTATTATTAAAACCATTAGCAATAGCAACTGCATTATCTACCTTTTGCCATGCAATAAATAAGAAATTTCCATTAGGTAATTGTTTTACATCATGATGTGCTAGAACAATGTCATCAGAGTAGTTATACTCATAAATAGTTTGAGAATCACTGTTTATGATTTTTATAACACCACCATAACCACCTAGTGTAAATGAAGGAGTATTTGTTTTAAACATACCTAATAGAGTTCCATCAGGTAATAGTTTTATGTCATTACCTAAATTACTGTCAAAATTCCATTGTTTAATTTTATTACCGCCTTTGTCAATAAGATAAGAGGTGTCTGCTCCGTTTTCTATAGCTAAAATGTATCCTAATTGAATAGCGCTTTCATCAATTAACTCAATGTTTTCCGTTATATTTAGGGGTGTTTCTTCAATTTCTGGTTCTATTGTAATTGGTGTATCGTCATCAGATTTACAATTAAACAAGACTATAAAGGATAATAAGATAATGTATGGAAAGGCTTTATTAAAGCGACTTATTTTAGGCATATTCTTTTTTTTTATTGTTATTGAGGCAACCATTTATATCAATTTTGCGTCTATATAAATATAATGCGAATTTAAATACTTTTTGTGAAAGTTGTAACCTTATTTAATAACGAAACTAAACTTGTCAAAAAAGCTGCTCAGAATAATCGTGAAGCCCAACACGTATTGTTTGAAATGCATGCACCCAAAATGTTAAGTGTTTGTCGTTATTATGTCAAAAACTTACAACATGCAGAGGAGGTTATGCTTAATGGGTTTTTAAAAGTCTTTACAAATTTAAAAAACTTTAGGGGCGAAGGTAGCTTTGAAGGTTGGATTAGGCGGATTATGGTTAGAGAGTCAATTTCATTTTTGAGACAGAAAAAAACGATTCAATTTGTAGACGATGATTATGAACATGTCGAAATTCAGGATGAAAGTTCGCAACAATATGATGTGGCACAATTACAAGAATTGATAGATAATTTACCAGAAGGTTACAAAATGGTGTTTGTAATGTATGCCATAGAGGGGTATAAGCATGCAGAGATAGCTAAACTTTTAAATATAAGTGAAGGGACTTCTAAATCTCAACTATTTAAAGCGCGTAAATTATTACAGAATAATATTAGAATACTTAATACCAAGGAATATGGCACCAAATAAATTTGAAAAGCAATTAAAAGACACTTTAGAGCGTCGTACAATTGCACCAAGTAAAACAACTTGGAGTCAGTTAGACACACTATTAGATCAACGTCAAGATAAACGTAAAGTCTCATTTTGGTGGCTGAGTATTGCAGCAACACTTGTAGGCGTTTGTTTGACGGTTTTTATTTTTAGAAATCAATCAAATACTATTAATGAGGTTGTTGAAGACGTGAAAAATGAAATAAATATACCAAGAAAAATACAGGTAGTACAGCCAGATGTAATTGTAAATAAAAAGGACGCTAAAAGGGATGTGTTAAATGAAGAGCAAGAGCAGCAGTATCAAGTAAAAAAGAACAATGTTGTTATTACAGTACCTACAAAAAAAGCAACCGTAATTAATGTAGCTTCAGGGAATTTAAAACCTATCAGCGTAGAAGCTGAGGGTAATGCTTTAAATACCGTTTCTAACAGTGTGACTAGTACAGTTGTTGCGCAATCTCAGTCAGTAGATACACAAATAATTAAGAGTAAAATTTTAACTAATGAAGCAGATTTGCTTTTAGATAAAGCTTATGCCAAAGTTAAGGCAACAAATACGGGGTATAAATCCGAGGAAATAGACGCGAACTCGTTACTAGAGGAGATAGAGATGACATCCGAAAAGTCTCTAAAAAACAGATTGTTTCATGCTGTAAAATCAGGCTATGAAACTTTAAGAACGACAGTAGTAGAGCGCGATAATTAAATCAATTAATCATTAAAAAAAAACGAACAGTTATGCAAAACATTACAAAACATTTAGTGTACTTGTTTTTATTGTTGGCAGTAAGTCAGCTTAAAGCACAAGTAACGGATTCAATACCAAGAATAGAATCCATAAAAGAAACAATTACTACCGAAGAGCGTGATGCCTTGAAATTAGAAATTGAAACAATAAATGATCAATTAGAGGAAGATGAGATTACTTTTGAAGAAGCAGAACAATTAAAAAAAGAAGCTGCAGAAAAAAGAGCATTAAATATAGAAAATAGAATAGCTATTGCGGTAAATAGATTAGAGTTTTTAACTCGAAATAATCAAGGTTCTAAGGATGATATTCAAAAAACAGTAGTGTCTATTAAAATTGGAGACAGTGATAGAGAGATTTTAGGGGTAAGAGCAAATAGGAAACCACCCAAAAAAGATATCCGTACAGGTAACCAAATGCTTTTTGCAATGGGGTTTAATAATACAATAATTGATGGTGTTAGTTTAAGTGATACGCCATATAAATTAGGAGGTTCTGGTTTTGTAGAGCTAGGATGGCTATGGAAAACTAGAGTACTAAAAGAGTCTAATTTTTTACGTTTTAAATATGGGCTTTCTGTGCAATGGAATAAATTAGATATTAAGAACGATATGTATTTTGTTCAAGATGGTAATCAAACAACATTACAGTCTTTTGATGGCGATTTAAAACGCGCCAAGTTTAGAACCACTAGCTTAGTTATTCCTATGCATCTTGAGTTTGGTCCATGGAATAAAAAAGACTATAAAGATGGTCGTGTCCGTTATTTTAATCATAATAAGTTTAAAGTAGGATTGGGAGGTTATTTTGGTGTAAATGGTAATGCAGTACAAAAATTAACCTACAAAGAAAACGGAGATCGTGTAAAGGAGAAGATTAAAAGAAACTTTAATACCAACACTTTTACGTACGGTCTTAGCGGATATATTGGAGTAGGAGATTTAAGTTTATATGCTAAATATGACATTGCCCCACTATTTAAAAATCAAACGTTTGATCAAAACAATATTTCTTTAGGTATTAGATTGGATTTGGATTAGTTTTTAAAGTAATTTAGGTAAAAGCACTTCTTTTAATTTAATAAAAGAAGTGCTTTTGTGTTTTTTAGAGTTGTAAGTGCTCTTGTTATCAGAGTATTAAATATTTTTTATTTTTTTAATAAAAAAGTTTTTAATTCAAAAAAAAGTATTTCATTTGCAGTATAATAGCTGAACACTTTGAACTCTGTTTCTATGTTCGGGCTTTTGAAAATTAGGAAGTCATATTCAAAAGCAGCTTACAGATTAAGCGACCGAATTCTAAAGCTAACTTCCGCTTTCACATCTATATATGCTAGCCAGCATCAGTTTGGCTTTGCGCCTACTTACGACCTTAGAATTCAAATTTGATAGTCACTTTGTTGTTTTTTTTAACAAGGATTTTTTTACTATTTATATTTTAATTTTAACGTTTTAAACAAAAATGAACACAAAGTACATAGACTTAATCAGTCAAACTTTTGATTTTCCTCAACCAGAATTTAAGTTAGAGGACAAGACATTACAATTTCATGATATCGATTTAATGGAGTTAGTAGAAGAGTATGGAGCACCTTTAAAATTTACATACTTACCACAAATTTCTAACAATATACAACGTGCAAAAACATGGTTTAGAGATGCCATAAAAAAACACGATTACAAAGGGAACTACAACTATTGCTATTGCACAAAAAGCTCACACTTTAAACATGTTTTAAATGAGGCTTTAAAAAATGATATTCACATTGAAACATCATCTGCTTTTGATATTGATATTGTTGAAAACCTTAAGAAGGAAGGTAAGATAACTGACGAAACATTTATTATTAGTAATGGATTTAAACGTGATCAATATGTTTCAAACATTGCTAGGTTAATTAATAACGGTCAAAAAAACTGTATTCCAATTATTGATAACTACGAAGAAATAGATTTACTTTCTGAGCAAATTGATGGAAACTTTAAAGTAGGTATTAGAATTGCATCAGAGGAAGAGCCTAAGTTTGAGTTTTATACTTCAAGATTAGGAATTGGGTACAAAAACATAATCCCGTTTTATAAAAATCAAATAAAATCTAATCCTAAAGTAGAGCTTAAAATGCTTCACTTTTTTATCAATACGGGAATTAGAGATAATGCGTATTACTGGAACGAACTTTTAAAATGTTTAAAAGTATACACGAGTTTAAAAAAGGTTTGTCCTAGCTTAGATAGTTTAAATATTGGAGGAGGATTTCCGATTAAAAACTCGTTAGCATTTGATTTTGATTATGAATATATGATTGACGAAATCATTAATCAAATCAAACAAACGTGTGAAGAGGAAGAAGTAGATGTACCAAATATTTTTACAGAATTTGGAAGTTTTACAGTAGGAGAAAGTGGTGGCGCTATTTATGAAGTGTTGTATCAAAAACAACAAAATGATCGTGAAAAGTGGAACATGATAAACTCTTCTTTTATTACAACATTACCAGATACTTGGGCAATTAACAAGCGTTTTATAATGTTAGCGATAAACCGTTGGCATGACTCTTATGAGCGTGTTTTACTAGGAGGTTTAACTTGCGATAGTGATGATTATTACAACAGTGAGCAGCATATGAACGCTATTTATTTACCAAAATACAACAAAGAAAAACCATTGTATATAGGTTTTTTTAATACTGGAGCATATCAAGAAACAATTGGTGGTTTTGGAGGATTACAACATTGTTTAATACCATCTCCAAAACATATTTTAATAGATAAAGACAAGGATGGAAACATCACAAAAACATTATTTTCTGAACAACAAAAAAGTGAAGACTTACTTAAAATTTTAGGTTATGCAAACTAAAACTTATGCTGGGATTCCAGAAGAATTAGCAAAATTAGAAAAAGCTAAAATTGTTTTAATTCCTGTACCTTATGATGGTACTAGTACATGGCAAAAAGGGGCTGATAAAGGTCCTGAAGCATTTTTAGATGCTTCTGCAAATATGGAACTTTATGATATCGAAACAGATTCTGAAGTATACAATCAAGGGGTATATTTAGCAGATGCTGTAACAGAAAATAGCTCGCCAGAAGCAATGGTAGAAGCTGTTCATCAGGCAACTAAGAAGTATATTAAAAAAAATAAGTTTGTTACTATTTTTGGAGGAGAACATTCTATATCTATTGGTACAATACGTGCATTTAACGAGATGTTTCCTAGTTTAACAGTATTGCAATTAGATGCGCATGCAGATTTGCGTAAGGAGTATGAAGGTACAGCATGTAACCACGCGTGTGCATTATACGAAGCAAGTCAAAATACTAACTTGATTCAAGTAGGTATACGCTCTATGGATGCTATTGAAAAGACTGTAATGGACACAGAAAAGACATACTTTGCGCATGAGATGGCATTGGATGATACTTGGATGGATAGTGCTATAGATCAGATGACGGATAATGTATTTATTACCATAGATTTAGATGCATTTGACCCTTCAATTATGCCAAGTACTGGTACGCCAGAGCCGGGTGGTTTATTATGGTACGAAACTTTAGAGTTTTTAAAGCAAGTGTTTGAAGAGAAAAACGTGGTTGGATTTGATATTGTTGAATTATGTCCAAATAAAGTGGATAAATCTTCAGACTTTTTAGCTGCAAAATTGTATTATAAAATGCTAAGCTATAAGTTTTTAAATCAAGGCGCAGAAGACGATTACGACAACACATACGAGAAAGACACACAAAAAAATAACACTTCTAAATTCAACGAAGACGATGAGTACTAAAGGACCAGTTTCACAATTTATAGAACACCATTACTTACATTTTAACGCAGCAGCTTTAGTAGATGCAGCAAAAGGATACGAAACACAATTAGACAATGGTGCTAAGATGTTAGTGTCTCTTGCTGGTGCTATGAGTACTGCCGAACTTGGTAAAAGTTTTGCAGAAATGATTCGTCAAGATAAAGTGCATATTATTTCATGTACTGGAGCAAACTTAGAAGAGGATATCATGAATTTAGTAGCGCATTCGCACTACAAGCGTGTGCCTAACTACCGTGATTTAACACCTCAAGAAGAGTGGGATTTATTAGAAAAAGGACTTAACCGTGTAACAGATACTTGTATTCCTGAGCACGAAGCGTTTAGACGTTTACAACACCATATTGAAAAAATATGGAAAGATGCTGAGGCTAATGGAGAGCGTTTTTTACCACATGAGTACATGTACAAAATGTTATTGTCAGGCGTTTTAGAAGAGTATTACGAGATTGATTTAAAAGACTCTTGGATGTATGCTGCAGCAGAAAAAAACTTACCAATAGTTTGCCCAGGTTGGGAAGACAGTACTATGGGTAATATTTTTGCAAGCTACGTATTAAAGGGAGAGCTTAAAGCTAGCACCATGAAATCTGGTATCGAGTATATGACGTTTTTAGCAGATTGGTATACTGAAAACTCTCAAAACGGAATCGGTTTTTTCCAAATTGGAGGTGGTATCGCAGGAGATTTTCCAATATGTGTAGTGCCAATGTTATATCAAGATATGGAGCGTACAGATACACCATTTTGGAGTTATTTTTGCCAAATAAGTGACTCTACAACTAGTTACGGGTCATATTCTGGAGCTGTACCTAACGAGAAAATTACTTGGGGAAAACTGGATATTGATACACCAAAATTTATTGTAGAGAGTGATGCAACAATAGTTGCTCCGCTTATATTTGCTTACATATTAGGATTATAATTGCTTTCGTAAAAAATGAAAAAACCAGACAATTTAAAACGTGTCATAGTAGACTTTAAAAAACTAACACCTGAAATTTTAAAGTTGTTAGTAGAAAAGTATCCTGATGGCTACGACGAAGATCATATTATCGAGTTTAGAAATGCTAAAAACGAGCTTATAGAAGCTGTAGAAGTAACTACGGAAGACACTAAGTATTTAGTCAAGGTTAGTACCAAATTGGTAAAAACTATGGAAAACTATGACGAAGATGATTATGAAGATTTTGAAGACGATGACGCAGAAGCAGTTCAGGATCCAGAATCAGAACCAAGCGAAGAACAAGATCACGACGATTTCTAAGCATGTATACTGTAGTTGCCTATCAGGTAGCTAGCACTATCAATATAAAACAATGTAAACAACAACTGTCTTGGCAGTTGTTGTTTAATGATAGTGACGAGCTGTATTACAAATGCGACGATAATGCGTTTGTGTACATTTTTCAATACGGAATAGTAAGCTTTTTTAATATGACCACTCGGTCTATTAATAAGGTGCTTGCTAGTATGGAGCCATTCTCCAATAATTATTTGTCAGAAAAACTATCAGAAGAGGTTAAGGTACTTATCAAGCCCAATAGTTTAAAAGTAGATTTTAATCATATAGAGTTACCAAAATTAAACGATGACATGATTAGGTTAGTCATGCTTAACGTGTCACAAAGTGTGGCGCTAGATCGTTATTCTGATATTACGTATGATCTTTTAGAAGAAACGAATAAACACACGCTTTATCTTGAAAAGAAAGGGAAACTAGATATTTCAGGAAATAAGCTAAAACGATTTATAGGTAGAACTTTAAATATTAAAAACCGAATTTCGGAAAATCTATACATTTTTGATTCGCCTGATAGTACATGGGAAAACGAACAATTAAATCAGCTTAATCAAGATTTAAAACAAACGTTTGATTTAAAAGACAGATACCGTTTAATTCATGATAGGATAGAAATTATAAAAGAAAATCTTGAGCTTTTTAAAGACATAATGGACCATAAAGAAAGCAGTAGACTAGAGTGGATCATTATTATTTTAATTGTAATTGAAGTTTTTGATATGTTTATTACTAAATTTATGTAATCTAAATAACACTTTAAAAACGTATATTAGACTTACCACGTGTATTGCCAAAATAAACAATACTAAAAGCGCTTTTGGACTTGAGGTGGCAAATTTCCGAAAACAACAAACAATACAATAATTTTATAAATTTTTTTAAAATGAAAACAAAATTAATTATTATAGCATTAGCTTTTTTTAGCTTAACATCATTCACAACTACAGATCCAATAGTTGTTACAGGTATTTACAAAGGCGTTGTAGAGTATGATTATGTATTTAATGTTCCAGAAAACGGTAATAGCCCAAAAATGTTATTTCAATATGTATCAGAAGAAGCTTTAGAGGCTTTTGATTTAGAATCTGACGATTTTGTTGGAAGTAAATTCAAGGTTACTTATGAGAAAACAATGGAAATGAGTGAAGATGCAGAAGGAAACGAAATAGAAATTGAAGTATTAACGATTACTGGTTTAGAGCTTAAAGACTAATATTAGTAGTATATATAACTAAGAAAAATCCGGAATTTATTCCGGTTTTTTTTGTTTTAAATTGGTTTTGTGTTAATAAAATGTTTGTTTTATAATGTTTTAAGAACTTTCAATTTTCTGTTTTGTATCTTTAAAAGAGTCCGTATTTAGTCTAGTAGTTTTTAATAAGACAAAAAGATGTCAACTTATTTAAAGTATCACGACTAATAGTGATAATGCGTATCTTTGCCGAACTTTAATACTTTCGATGATTGATCTAAATGACAATATAAATTTACCGTTTTCGTTACAAATTAGTTTTAATAAATTAATTGAACGTTACAAACCATTGGCTAAAAGTGAAGATCCATTCACCGCAGCTAAGGCAAAGCGTATACTAGAAATTCAAGAAGCAAATCCTATTCTAAAAGAAGGGTTTAGTAATATTTCTGTTTTAGAAAAGTATAAAGACGAAATTCAGATACTATTACAAGATTCGTTTAGCGAAGTTTTAAGTTTAAACGAGATTAAGACCGTAAGTGTACCTTATCATAATTTTATTTTTAATGCGTCAAAACGTTTTGAAAATATAATTAAAACAGCAGGTCCTGATTTTAAATTGGTTATAAAAAACATGCCAGAAAATGACTGGTATATTTTAGGGTGTACCATTATCATGAGTTTCTGTTATGGCTTTGATACTAATTTCAAACGACCATTATATTATGAAATTCCGGATGAAAACGGAATGATTAGAGTTTATAAAATCACGTATAATGCCGATTTTATGGAGATTTTACCAACGGATAAAGCACCAAAATTAACACAGTCAGATTTTGATGAGTTGTTGGATAATTTTGACAATATAGAGTTATGGAAAGTTAAGTTTCCGCCAAACAGTTACATTTCTAATGGGTTTGTAATTTCTAATATGTTTGATGTTACTGATGATCAAGCAATATCAAATATAAAAACGACTTTAATAGGAAACAACAAACGTAAAGACGAAAGCTTTATGAGTGATTTCCAACAAGTATTTAGGTCTTTGTTAGGGGTTAGTGATTTGCAGGTCGGTTTTTCTATATTCAATAAAGAAGAAAACACGTTAATGAAAGTGCATGACTCTGCTATTAGTAGTTTTTTATTAAAAGCAAAAGAGCAGTTTAAATGCGAGAATTTATTCTGTCATTATAGTTATGATAAAATATTAAAGGAGAAAACAAACTTTGCAATCTCTGATGTTGATAAAGGGTTTGAGCTTTCAAAGGGATTAGTACCTCAAATAAAAGTTTTAAAAGAACAAGGTTTTAAAAGTGCCATTTTTGCTCCTATTGCAGAAAATGGAGAATTGTTGGCAGTTTTAGAGCTGGTGTCTGTAACACCAAGAGCTTTAAACAGTATAAACTCTAATAAATTGGTAGATGTGATGCCTTTTATTTTGTCTGCAGTAAAACGCTCTAAAAGAGACGAAGAGAACCTTATTCAGGCTATTATCCAAAGAGAATGCACTTCTATCCATCCAAGTGTAAAATGGAAGTTTGAGAAGGCAGCTAGGCAGTTTATGCAAGAAGATTATAGTGGAGTGGATAACCCTACTTTTAATAAAATTAGTTTTGAAAACGTATATCCTTTATTTGGACAAATAGATGTTAAAGGATCTTCAGAAGCTAGAAATAATGCAACTCAAAAAGATCTAGCACTTCAACTTAAAATGGTTGAAAAAATTATAAAAATAGCTTTAAAAGAAGAACATTTACCAATATTTGAGCAGGTATTGTTTCAAATTAAAACCTATAAAACAGCTTTAAAAATTGATTTTAAAGTAGATAGTGAGCAAAAAATCACTCAGTTTTTTAAGTATGAAATTGAACCACTTTTTAGATTTCAACTTAAAAACAAACCCTATTTAAAAGAAGATATAGAAGATTATTTTAGTAAAGTAAATACTGATTTAGAAGTTATTTATTATTATCGAAAAAATTATGATGACACGATAAGTCTGATTAATAAAAACATGTCTTCATTATTAGATAGAAAGCAAGTTGAAGCACAAGCAATGTATCCTCACTTTTTTGAGCGTTTCAAAACAGATGGTGTAGAGCATAATATGTATATAGGAGAGTCCATAACAAAAGAAGATTCTTTTAACGAATTGTACTTGTATAATTTACGCTTGTGGCAAATGCAAGTTATGATAGAGATGGAAACTGCTTTCTATAACAAGCAGCACAAATATCCAATAGCTTTGGATGTCGCTTCTATGATATTGGTGTTTAATCAGCCATTATCTATAAGGTTTAGGGCAGACGAGAAACATTTTGATGTTGACGGAACTTACAATGCAAGATATGAGGTGGTTAAAAAACGTGTAGACAAAGCTAACATTAAAGGCACTACAGAACGTATTACAGCTAAAGGTAAATTAACCATTGTCTATTCTCAACAAGCAGATGAGTTTGAGTATTTAAAATACGTTAAATTCTTACAGTCTAAACATAAGCTAGGGGACGAGGTAGAAATTCTTGAATTAGAAGATCTACAAGGCGTAACTGGTCTAAAGGCTATTAGAATTAATATGCTATACCAAAAAGATTCTAGTAAAAAAGAGTTTTATACATACGACGATTTAATGAATGAAATTAAAGCATAGCTACAAACGTATTAGCAATACCATTTGGTAATACGGATTGTATGTGTGTAGATGTGTTTAAAACGTCTTGGATATTAACACCTGGGTTGTTTTTTACAGCTATACCAAAAGCTAATAGAGACACTATTATTCCAATCATAAATACGGTGTACGTTATTCTTAATAAACGGTATTTGCGTTCTAAAACTAATCCTAAAAAGTATAAATCTTTGGTTAGTGATTTGTAGATGTATTCTTTATCACTAATCATTTCATTAATAGCCCATTCAAATTCTTTAAGCCCCATTTTATGGAAGTTTCCAAAAAAGGTAAGGTTTACTTCCTTATTTTTTACATCTTCCTTAGTAAACTGTCCGCTAGTTACATTTGGACGTGTTGCTATAATGGACATTACCATAGATATTACACTAAATAATGTAAATATCACTGTAGGCCAAATCAAATAAGGGTTAGTATCTAATTTTGATATTAAATTAGCTAATACTACAGATATTATAATGGCATTTACAGATAGTAAAATGTTTGCTTTTGTATCTGCAATATCACTCAGTTTTATATGGTTTTTTAAAGCTGTTCTGTAAAAAGATTGGATAGCACGTTCTGGACTTTCATTTTTGTATTGCGCTTTATATTTTGCTTTTAGCTCTTCATTTTTAATTTTTGTCTTCTGTTTCTTTTTGGTTTTAATAAGCTTCGCTAAATTCTTTTCTTTTCTAGATTGCCAGTTTTTTAAAGCGTAATCTGTATGATATTTGTGTTTTTTAGATAATACTTTTATGTTTTCGTCTAACCATTCACTAGGTGTATAATTAGCTATACCGGATAATTCTAGCTCTTTTCTTAAAAACTCGCTAGCTTCAGGGAAGTATTTTTTTCCAAAATGAGAGCAATCTGCATCACGAATTATTTTTTCTAACTCGTTTTGCGGCTGTGCATCAAATTGAGTTGCTAATATGCAATTTTCAACACTTTTAATAAGACTTTCGCTCGCATTTTCAGATGTTAAAAAATCTCTAGCAATTTTCGCGCTAACAACTTCATGACCGTCTCTAGTTTGTGTATATCCTACGTCATGCAATAAGGCAGCTAATTCAAGTATTTCCGCATCATTAACATCAATTTTAGAATTTTCTATAATTTCTTTTGTACTTTTAAATACTCTTAGGGTATGCGTATGATTGTGATAGACTATAGTGTTTGGAAGCTCATTTTTAAGGAGGTCAAATACAAAAGCTTCGGTTTTTTCAACTAGTTTAGACATAGGTATGTAATTATTCTTATCCAAAGTACTAAAAAAATAAAACTATCAACCTTTAATGACAAAAAATAACATATTTCTAACGTTTACACTTGCTCTAATTTTAAGTAATTGCGCCAGTTTTGAGTCACAATACAAGGATGCAGATTCAGCAATTATAGCGTTGCCTAATAAAGCGGTTCATAAAACCTTTTATTTGGTTGGTGATGCGGGTATTTCTCCTGAAAACGGATTTTCTAACGGGTTAAAAGCCTATAAGAATTTCATTAAAAATAAAGACACAAAAGGAGATGTGACACTTTTTTTAGGTGATAATATTTATCCTGCAGGTTTACCTTCAAAGGAACATAAATCTTATAACGAGGCTAAAAATAATATTGAAGCACAAGTTAAATCTGTTAACGATTTTGATGGGCAGGTAGTATTTATCCCTGGTAATCATGATTGGTATGCCAATGGATTACATGGTTTAAAAAATGAAGAGAAATTTATAGAAGAGGCTTTAGGAGAGGATACTTTTAAACCAGAAAATGGTTGCCCTTTAGAAGTTGTTGAGATTAGTGATCAAGTAGAGCTAATTATTATAGATACCCAATGGTATTTAGAAAACTGGAATAAACACCCAACTATAAATGATGATTGCGAAATAAAAACAAGAGAGCGTTTTTTGCTAGAGTTGGAAGGCGAATTTAAAAAAGCCCAAAACAAAAATGTAGTTGTAGCCATGCATCATCCGATGTATACTAACGGTTCGCATGGTGGTTTTTATACTAAAGACAAACACTTGTTTCCTTTTCAAAGTAATTTGCCTTTACCCTTTTTTGCGTCTCTAATTACGCAAATCAGAACCCAAGGTGGCGTATCTATTCAGGATCGTTATAACGAGCGTTATAACAAAATGATGAACCGTATTAAAACCCTAGCCTTAGAGTATCAAAATATTGTATTTACTTCTGGTCACGAGCATACGTTGCAGTATATTGAAGATAGCGGTATCAAGCAAATAGTATCGGGTTCTGGATCTAAAAGTTCTGGTGCGTCTTTAAGTAATAATGGATTGTTTGCGTCAGGACAACAAGGGTTTGCTACATTAACAATGTTTGAAGATGGTAGTAGTTATGTTAGTTTTTATGGCGAAGATAATGAACAAGCAAAACTGTTGTTTACAAAACAAGTATTAGATGAAAAAGCTGCAGAATATGATCTGTCGCAATTACCAGATAGTTTTCCAACAACAACGCAAGTGTCTATTTATTCAAAAGAAGAAACAGATAAAACAGGGGTGTATCAAGCATTATTTGGAGAAAAATATAGAGCGTTATACAGTCAAAAAATAGAAGTGCCTGTAGCTACTTTAGACACACTTTATGGTGGGTTAGAAATTGTAAGAGAAGGCGGAGGGCATCAAACCCGCTCTTTAAGATTGCAAACCAAAGATGGGCGTCAGTTAAATATGAGAGCATTACGTAAAAGTGCAACACAATATTTGCAGACCGTTTTATTTAAAGAAACATATTTAAGTGATGATTTTGATAAAACTAAAGTCGAAGATTTAATATTAGATTTTTACACAGCAGCGCATCCTTACGCGTTTTCTGTAGTTCCGGATTTATCTCATGCAGCAGATGTATACCATACCAATCCAAAATTATATTATATACCAAAACACAAATATTTAAAGGATTATAATTACAATTATGGAGGCGAATTATATTTAATTGAAGAACGTCCAGAAGACAATTATTCTGACGAGAAAAACTTTGGTTATGCGGATGATATTGAAAGTACACATGATATTATTAAGAAAATCCGTAAAGATGAAAAATATAAAATAGACGAAAATGCATTTGTTAGAGCGCGTTTATTTGATATGCTTTTAGGAGATTGGGATAGACATCAAGACCAATGGAGATGGGCACAATTTAATCAAGAGAATGGAGATAAACTATACCGTCCAATACCAAGAGATAGAGACCAAGTGTTTTCTAATTTTGATGGTGCAATCTTAGATATAATGCGTTTTATTTCTGGGTCAACAAAGCAATTACAAGTGTATGATGCCGAGTTAAAAGACATCAAGTGGATGAATAGTGCCGGAATAAAATTGGATAAAGTGTTAATCCAAAAATCGGATAAATCGGTTTGGTTAAAGCAAGCGCAATACTTAATGGATCATATTACAGACGATGTGATAGAAGAGGCATTTAGTAAAGTGCCAGAAGAAGCTCAAGACGAATCATTACAACAAATTAAAACCTTTTTGAAAGGAAGACGTTCTAATTTGTTAGATATAGCGGAACGTTATTCGGATTATTTAAACGAATTAGTCATACTTACCGGAACAGATAAAGACGATTATATTGAAGTAAAAAGGATTGGTGATAACGAAACTCAAGTCGTAATTTCTAGAATTAAAAAAGGAAAGAAAGCAGATGTTATTGTTGATCGTACGTTTAATAAAAACATCACTAAAGAGTTATGGATTTATGCACTTGATGATGATGATGTTATTGAAGTAACGGGAAAGGCTAATAACTTGATTTTTACAAGAATTATTGGTGGTCAAAATAATGACGAATATATTATTAACAACGGAAGACGCGTACGTATTTATGACCACGAGTCTAAGCCAAATACGATAACAAAAAATAATGGAGCCAAAATAAACTTCACGGATGTTTATAACAATAACTTGTTTGATTTTCAGAAAAACATAGTTAAAACCAGTGTCTTAACACCAAGTTTAGGATATAATCCGGATGATGGTTTTAAAGTTGGTTTTGGATTAAATTATACTATCAAAGGGTTTACTCGTAATCCATACTCGCAACAACACCGTTTTAATGCAGGTTACTTTTTTGCAACTAGTGGATTTAGCGTAAACTATGATGGTGAGTTTGCTAACCTTTTTGGGGATTGGAACTTACATGTTGCAGGGCAAGTAACTAGCGAGAATTTTACAAATAACTTTTTTGGATACGGTAACCAAACCGTTAATAATGATGATGTTTTAGAATTAGATTATAATCGAATAAAAACAAGTACCTATGCGGCAAGTGTTGGTATATTGAAAAAAGGAGATTTTGGATCAGACTATGGCGCTAAATTATTAACCGAAGCTATTGAAATTGGAGAAACACCAAATCGTTTTATTGAAACTTTAGAAACATCGACAACAAATGACGATTTTTATAATCGACGTGTCTTTGTAGGTTTAGAAGGTAATTTTAATTACCAGAGTTTTGATAATGCTTCTAATCCAACGCGAGGAATGACTTTAGGTTTAGACGTGGGAGCAAAATCAGAGGTGAATAATTCTAAATATACTTATGGTTATATAAACTCAGAATTAGGGTTTTACAATGCGTTATCTACTAATAGAAAATTTGTTTTAAAAACAGATGTGCGCTCTCAGTTACGTTTTGGTGATGATTTAGTATTTTATCAAGCAGCAAATATTGGTGGTAACAATGGATTAAGAGGGTATAGATTACAGCGTTTTACGGGACAGAATAGTTTAACAGGTAGTGCAGATATACGTTATAGTTTTAATCAATTTAAAACCCGTGCATTACCACTACAACTAGGTGTGTTTGCGGGAGGAGATGTAGGACGTGTGTGGCTTAAAAATGGAGATTCAAAAGTATGGCATAATGATTTTGGTGTTGGTTTTTGGGTAACCGCAGCAGACAGTGTTTCTGGTACATTTAACTTTTTTAATAGCGAAGAAGGCTTACGCTTTTCTTTTGGATTTGGGTTGAATTTTTAACAACCATTACATGAAAAATATAATAGTCAGTGGGTTTGAATATTTAAAAAAGCTAGAAAGTAAAATAGCGTTTTATCCAACGGTGTATAGCTTAGTTGGTGTAGGCTTTGCCTTTTTTATGTTTTACATAGAAAATAAAGGGGTTTCTGCCTATTTAATGGATCATGTTCCTTTACTGGTTATTAATAATACAGAAACTGCTTTTAGTATTTTAACCACGTTTATTGCTGGGTTAATTTCAATAATGGTGTTTAGTTTTTCGATGGTTATGGTTTTACTTAATCAAGCGTCAAGTAATTTTTCGCCAAGAGTATTGCCAGGTTTGATTTCTAATAAACGCCATCAAAAAATATTAGGTATTTACAATGCGACGTTACTATATTGTATATTCACAATGGTTTCAATAGAGCCTGATGGTGATAAATATCAATTACCAGGTTTTTCAGTGTTATTGGCTATTGTTTTAATGGTCGTTTGTTTGGGTGCTTTTATTTATTTTATTCATTCTATTTCTCAAGAAATTCAAGTGCATAATATAATGCAGCGTATTTTTTCTGAAGCAAAAAACAGATTAGACCAACTTATTACATCAGAAAAGGATGGTGATCATGATTTCCCAGACACTGATAATTGGACGACTTATAATTCGGTTTCAACTGGTTTTTTACAAGATATAATACTAGACCCCGTGTTAGAGTTTGCTAAAAATAACGACTGCAAATGCCATGTGGTAGCCATAAAAGGACAGTATATTTATAAGGATAAACCCTTATTTAAATGTAATGCAGAAATAGAAAAAGAGGCTCTTGAGGATTTATTAAGCTTTTTTCAGTTTTCTAGAGACGAAGTTATTGAAAATAATTACGTTTTAGGGTTTAAACAAATTACCGAGATTGCAGTAAAAGCAATGTCGCCAGGGATAAATGATCCCGGAACTACAGAAATTGCAATAGATTATTTAACAGAATTATTTGAAAAAAGAATGCAGAAGCAAGATGTTAGTATTTTACAACATAATGATGATGCCTTGATTAAAATTAATTCGGTAAGTTTTAAGGACCTATTATTTTCTGTTTTAGCACCAATTAGGACTTATGCCAAGCATGATGTTGTAGTAGTGGTTAAATTAATACATATGCTTAATCACTTAGCTTTTACGGTTGGTTGTAAGAACAAAACCTATGTTAATGCTGTGCATGAAGAGGCTAGTAAGCTTTTTGAAGATGCTAAAAAGGCAATTACTAATCCAGAGGACGTAAAGCTAATTACGCTTCAATTAAAGCCTTTTAATTTATAGTTTAAAGCTGTAAATGTTGTTTCCGTCTTTTCCAGAATCTTCATCAGTAATATAAACTGTTTTGTTGTCTTTAAAGCAAATGCCTTCCTTTTGGCTGTCATGTTTTAAATCTATTTTAGACACAACACCTTCAAAAAAGTTATCTGTATTATATTCCGTTAAGGTCCATATGCGATCATGATTTAATAGTACAACGGTTTTGCCATCAGGGCTTATGTCTGCAGAGGTTACACGTGTGTCTTTTCCTTTTAATTCATATTCTGTAATGTAATTAGCTACATGTTCTCCTACTTTGTTCGGGACTTTAAGAAGCATTGTCTTTTTGTTCTCTTTACTAAAAACATAAAAGCTGTCTTTCCATAAAAAAAACGATTCAAAATCTTCTGATTTTACATCTTTTGGTAATGTAAAACTAATCGTTAATGCGTCGGTTTTATGATCCACATTTGCTAAGTTTTCAATTTTATAGATGAAGAATTTTTTTCGTTTTCTAGAGTTATTTCCAAGATCACCAATGTATAAATTGCCTTCAGTATCGCTAGCTAAATCTTCCCAGTCTTGATTTTTAATGTTACTAACATCAATGTCTTTAACAATGTCACCTTTTAAATCTAAACCATAAACATTATTATTGTTACCGGCATCTTGTATGGTCCAAATTAAATTAGAGTTTGTAACCATTTGTGCTGCAGAAGCTTCTTCTAAATCATTATCAATAGATCCAACCACAGTTAGTTTTCCGGTGTTGCATGACATAAAAAGTAATGCTGAAACTAGTATTGGTTTTAATTGAAATGTCATAAATTGTGATGATTTTAAATTTAAATAAATATAAGCATATATCAAACCAAATGTAGTTTTGGAATCTTAAAATATTGATAAAATTAATGAGTAAATTTCTTAAAATTGGCCACCGTGGCGCTAAAGGTTATGTTACGGAAAACACGTTAGAATCTATTGTAAAAGCTATAGATTTAGATGTTGATGGTGTGGAAATTGATGTGCATGTCTGTAAAACAGGAGAGCTTGTTGTTTTTCATGATTTTATTTTAGATCGTATTACAAATGGGGTAGGTACAATAGCTAATTTAACCTTAACAGATATTAAAAAACTAAAAGTAGATAATCAATTTAAGATACCAACTTTAATAGAAGTGTTGGATTTAATTGATAATACTATTGTAATAAATATTGAATTAAAAGGTGAAGGAACTGCAATTCCAACAGATCATATTGTTAAAGATTATATAGATAATAAAGGATGGGCTTTGGATAATATTATAGTTAGTAGTTTTAAGCATTCCGAATTACTTGAGCTTTACAATATAAATCCTAATATTCCATTAGGTGTATTGACAGAAGATAATTTTAGTGAAGCTTTAGCATTTGCCAACGTGATTAAAGCGAAAGCAATTCATCCTAAATTTTCTTTGTTAACCAAACTTAATGTTGCGCAAGCTCAAGCATTAGGGTATAAGATTAATACATGGACGGTTAATACAAAACAAGATATAAAACAAGCCATTAGCTATCAAGTAGATGCTATAATTAGTGATTTTCCAGACAGATTATGAAACAGTACGATGTAATTATTATAGGAGGCGGAGCAGCAGGTTTTTTTGCTGCAGTAAACATTGGAGAGCTACATCCTAACCTAAAAGTAGCCATATTAGAAAGAGGTAAAGATGTCCTTGGTAAAGTTAAAGTGTCAGGTGGTGGGCGGTGCAATGTGACGCATGCCGAGTTTATCCCACAAGAATTAACGACGTATTACCCTAGAGGGGAAAAAGAGCTGTTGGGGCCTTTTCATACTTTTATGACAGGAGATACTATGGGCTGGTTTGAAGCGCGTGGTGTACCACTAAAGATTGAAGATGATGGACGTATCTTTCCAACCAGTAATAACTCTCAAACTATTATAGATTGTTTTTTAAATGAAGCTGATAAGCACAATGTTGATGTGTTGACTAATCAATCTGTGATAAGTTTTGAAAAAATAAATACGCAATGGAGTATTAGCACTAAAACAGATCAGTTTTTAGCAAATAAATTAATAGTTGCAACTGGAAGTAATCCAAAAATATGGTCTTTTTTACAGCAATTAGAACATACTATAATAAAGCCTGTTCCATCATTATTTACGTTTAATATTAACGATCAACGTATAAAAGATATTCCTGGTGTAGTCGCTCAGAATGTTACAGTAAAAGTGGTTGATTCTAAATTAGAATCTTCTGGGCCATTATTGATTACCCATTGGGGGATGAGTGCACCTTCAATTTTAAAGCTATCTGCTTTTGGAGCTTTAGAGTTAGCAAAAAGAGATTATAAATTTGATATCGAAGTTAATTTTATTAATCAAGAATTTGAAACAGCGTTGTCAGATTTAAAAGACATCAAACAGGACTTGTCAAAAAAAACGGTGTTTAAAGCAACACAATTTGATTTGCCAAAACGCCTATGGAAAACACTAGTTTTAGCTGCAGATATTACGGAAGATAATAGATGGGCAGATCTTAATAAAATACAATTAGAGGCCTTAGCTGGACAATTAACAAAAGCTGTTTTTAAGGTAGATGGAAAAAGCACCTTTAAAGAAGAGTTTGTTACTGCAGGAGGAATAGATCTTAAAGAAGTTAATTTTAAAAATTACCAAAGTAAGATCCATGATAACTTATATTTTGCTGGCGAAATAATTAACGTAGATGCAGTTACTGGTGGTTTTAACTTTCAAAATGCATGGACAAGCGCCTATATTGTAGCTAAAAATATAGATAATTAGCATGCAAAAATATATTGCGTTTTTAAGAGGTATTAACGTTGGTGGTCATAATAAACTACCAATGCAAGATTTAAGAGCGCTTATGGATTTGTTAGGGTTTTTAGAGGTGAAAACCTATATTCAAACGGGTAATATTGTGTTTAAGTCGGATGTAACAGATATAGCTATAATAACCTCTAAGATTGAAGTGGGTATTGAAAATAGTTTTGGTTTTAAAATCCCCGTTTTAGTTAAAACACCAAAACAAGTGGCGCTAATTTTAGAGAAATATCCCTTTAGCGAAACTGAAAAACAAACCAGTTATTTTGCATTATTGTACACAAAAGTAGGTCGCAATCAAAAACAATTGATCACGACCTTTAGTTTTTTAAACGAAAAATTTAAGCTTATAAATGATTGTGTGTATTTATATTCTAGTACAGGTTACGGTAGGGCAAAAGCCAATAATAATTTTTTAGAAAAAAAATTAGAAATTACGGTAACTACCAGAAATTTTAAAACACTAACAAAGTTACTCGCATTAAGTGAGGCTTAATTAACGTTGGTTTTTAATACAATCCCAAGACATAGCAATAGCAGTCTTTAAGTCGTCTCCTTCCATGTCTAATTCTCCTTTAGTTTTTAACCAAACTGCAGATACAACATTACCATAAGCATATTGTAAAACTAATCGTAATGGGGCATCTCTAAGATGTTTGTCTTTGATACCATTTAAAAAGAAATCTCTTACAGAAGAAAAATGGACTACTGTTTTGTCCATAACTTCCTTAGAAATAATAGGAGGGACACCAATAAACTCTACAAATTGAAACGCAAGAGGATTACCAATAAAGTAGTTATATAAATTCAACCACATCGCTTCGTATTGTTTTTGGAAACCTTCATTTGGTAGGTTTGCCATCAAAACAACGCCATAATCTTGATAAATCATATTATAGATCTCTTCAATAATTTGATTTTTGTTTTCAAAATAGTGATATATTGTTCCTACTGCAACATTAGCCTCTCGGGCAACCTGTGACATTGGCGTAGCGTGTACACCTTGTTTTACCACTAGCTCAAGCATAGTGATAATTATACGTTGTTTCTTGTCCATGAAATAGACTTGTTATAATCGGTAAATTAGCTAAAAGCGAAGTTTTAAGGGAACCTTTTTACCTATTGTTAGTTATTAAATATAGTAAATAAAATTCAGTTTTTATCAGAAACTGAACGATTATTCGGTAGCAAAATTAAGAATTTATATAAAATAATAGACCTATCTTTGCTAAAACTTATAAAATAAATGAATTCAACTCGTTTTAAACTAGGTAAATACACGAATACTCTTACAAGCGGATCAGCGTCTTGGTCGTCTCCAAGTAACATTGCTTTAGTTAAATATTGGGGAAAAAAGGAACATCAAATTCCGGAAAACCCTAGTATTAGTTTCACTTTGGATGCCTGTAAAACAATTACCGAAATAAAATTTGAGAAAAGAGAAGGTGATCAATCTACTTTTTCATTTGAAGTTTTTTTAGATGATATGCCAAAACCGGATTTTCATCCTAAAATTGAAACTTTTTTCAATCGTATTGAAGCATATTTACCCTTTTTAAAAGAATTTCATTTTACAATACATACGCAAAACACGTTTCCGCACAGTTCAGGAATCGCATCTTCAGCATCAGGAATGAGTGCTTTGGCTTTGTGTTTAATGAGTATTGAAAAACAATTAAATCCTACATTATCTGATTCAGATTTTATTCAAAAAGCTTCATTTTTAGCCAGATTAGGGTCAGGAAGTGCTTGCAGAAGTTTGGAAGGTGATTTAGTTGTTTGGGGTGCACATCCAGAAATAGAAGGAAGTAACGATCTTTTTGGTGTTAAATATCCATATAAAGTACATGATAATTTTAAAAATTATCAGGATACTATTTTGTTGGTTGATAAAGGCGAGAAGCAAGTCAGTAGTACAATAGGACATAATTTAATGCATGGTCACCCCTTTGCTAAGAAACGTTTTGATCAAGCAGTAGGTAATATTTCAAAAATTAAAAACATATTAGAATCTGGAGATTTAGAAGCTTTTATTGCTTTAGTGGAGAGTGAAGCATTAACCCTTCATGCCATGATGATGACCAGTATGCCTTATTTTATATTAATGAAACCAAACACTCTAGAGATTATTAATAAAATCTGGAGTTTTAGACAAGAGACAGGTTTGCCAATCAGTTTTACATTAGATGCAGGAGCAAATGTACACGTGTTATATCCAGAAAAAGATGCAGATCAAATTTTAGAATTCATTAAATCACAGTTAGTTGCATATTGCCAAAACGGTCACTATATTTGTGATAAAATTGGTTTTGGAGCAAAACAGTCGTAACTTTATAAAATCAATGATTTAGATAGCATATGAAAGGCCCTTTATTTTATTCAAAAATTTTATTGTTCGGAGAGTACGGAATTATTAAAGACTCTAAAGGACTGTCTATACCTTATAACTTTTATAATGGTGCACTTAAAACGGAAGAAAATCCGTCTGAAGAGGCTATAAAATCTAATAAAAGTTTGAAACGCTTTGCGGACTATCTTGCAAAAGTTGATAGTGATTTGGTGGTGTTTGATATTAAAACATTAAAATCAGATGTTGAAGCTGGAATGTATTTTGACTCATCAATCCCACAAGGATATGGTGTAGGAAGTAGCGGAGCACTTGTTGCAGCTATTTATGATAAATATGCTCAAGATAAAATTACAGTTTTAGAAAACTTAACTAGGGAAAAATTATTAATTCTTAAATCGGTTTTTGCTGAAATGGAATCTTTTTTTCATGGTAAGTCGTCTGGTTTAGATCCATTAAATAGTTATTTAAGTTTACCAATTTTAATAAACTCTCAAGAAAATATTGAAGCTACAGGTATCCCCACACAAAGTAGTGATGGGCAAGGTGCTGTGTTTTTATTAGATTCTGGTATTATTGGCGAAACAGCGCCAATGGTAAGTATTTTTATGGAAAGCATGAAGCAAGAAGGGTTTAGAAAAATGCTTAAAACACAGTTTATAAAACATACAGATGCTTGTGTTGACGATTTCTTAAAAGGCGATATAAAATCGTTGTTTAAAAATACCAAGCAATTATCTAAAGTGGTGCTAAATAATTTTAAACCGATGATTCCTGCTCAGTTTCATGAGTTATGGAAAAACGGAATCGAAACTAATGACTACTATTTAAAACTTTGTGGTTCTGGTGGTGGAGGTTATATTTTAGGTTTTACACCAGATATTAAAAAAGCAGAACAAGCACTAAAGGACTATAAATTAGAAGTCGTTTATAATTTTTAAAATTAATTTGAGATGGAAACAACGTTAAATGATTTTTCAATAGGTTTATTTTTAATGCAAATACTTGGTTTTCTTTTGAGTTTTGCCATTTTATTTATTGTTTATAAGGTTTTAAGAAAATTCTTATCAAATAAATAATTAATGTTTACCAGAAAACAAAAACATCTTTACTTAAAGTTTTTTAGTATGTTTTCTGTAGTTAGAGGCTATAATATTCTTATTATAGTTATTGCTCAGTACTTAGCATCTATTTATATCTTTGCATCCGATAAACCATTAAAACAAGTATTGTTTGATGTTAATTTATTAATGCTAGTTTTAGCCACAGGAGCTGTTATTGCAGGTGGTTATATCATCAATAATTTTTACGATTCTGAAAAGGACTTAATTAATAGGCCTAATAAGACAATGTTAGATAAGTTGGTTAGTCAAAATACTAAGTTGTCTTTCTATTTTGTGCTTAATTTTTCAGCAGTTGTTATGGCTAGCTACGTTTCTTTTAAGCCCGTATTATTCTTTTCATTTTACATATTCGCTATTTGGTTTTATTCGCATAAGTTAAAAAAGAGACCTATTGTTGGTAATATTGTTTCGGCTATTCTAACCTTGACACCTTTTTTTGTCATTTTTGTGTACTACTACAATTTCAAGTCAGTTATTTTGGTACACGCCACCTTTTTATTTCTTATAATTTTTATAAGAGAGTTAACTAAAGATTTAGAGAATATAAAAGGAGATCTGACTTTAAACTATAGAACCGTACCCATTGTTTATGGCGAAAAAATGTCCAAAAAAATAATATCGTTTTTAGTTATAGCAACCTTATTTCCGGTGTATTTTTTAATTACCAGATTTGATATAGGACAGATGTACCTCTATTTTTACATGTGCGAAATTTTATTAATTATTTATCTAGTACTACTTTGGAGATCAAGCACAAAGACACAATACTTGTGGCTTCATAATATTTTAAAATTTATTATTGTAGCAGGTGTTTTTAGTATCTTGTTAATTGATATTGATTTAGTTTTAAACCGAATACTTTAAAAACATGGAACACACTTTAAAAGTGGCTATAGCCCAAATTACACCTGTACTTTTAAATAAACTAGAAACACTTAAAAAAGTAGAACAATCTATAATTGATGCAGCACATGTTGGATCAGAATTAATTGTTTTTGGAGAAGCTTTAGTGCCAGGTTATCCGTTTTGGGTGGCATTAACTGGGGGAGCAGAATGGGATACTAAAGTTAATAAAGAGTTGCATGCGACGTATGTTAAAAATTCTATCCAGATAGAAGCGGGAGAGTTAGATCGTATTTGTGATCTTGCTAAAACTAACAACATTGCGGTTTATTTAGGTATTATGGAACGCGCCAAAAATAGAGGCGGTCATAGTATTTATGCTTCTCTTGTATATATTGACGCTACAGGAGTTGTTAAATCTGTGCATAGAAAATTACAACCAACCTATGATGAGCGATTAACTTGGGCGCCTGGTGACGGTAACGGTTTGCAAGTGCATCCTTTAAAACAATTTACAGTAGGAGGTCTAAATTGTTGGGAAAATTGGATGCCATTACCAAGAACTGCATTATATGGTTTAGGGGAAAATCTTCATATTGCTGTTTGGCCTGGAAGTGATCATAATACTAAAGATATCACTCGTTTTATTGCAAGGGAATCAAGAAGTTATGTGATTTCGGCTTCAAGCCTTATGACTAAAAAAGATTTTCCTGAAAGTACACCGCATTTAGATACCATTTTAACTAATGCTCCGGAGGTGTTAGCTAATGGTGGAAGTTGCATTGCTGGACCTGATGGCGAATGGATTATTGAACCTGTTTTGCATAAAGAAGGCTTGATTACTGCGACTTTAGATTTTAATCGCGTGTTGGAAGAACGTCAGAATTTTGACGTTGTTGGACACTACTCTAGACCAGATGTTACCAAGCTAACAGTGAATAGACAAAGACAATCTACAGTCGAGTTTAACGATTAAGAATCTTTTTAATTTATAATCAAAAAAACATTGTAAATTTGCACAAAATTATATCATGAGTAAAGCACGCGAAGGAAAGGACAAAGGAAAAGGGAAAGCTAAGCCAAGAGCACCTTTTAGACCTAAAAAAAGAGGGAAAGATGTTGCCGATGAGTCATCTAAGCCTGCTTTTGATAAAAAACCTGGACAGAAAAGAGTTTCTATTCCAGGCGAAATACGTTTAAATAAATACGTTGCCAATTCTGGTATGTGTTCTCGTAGAGAAGCAGATCAGCATATTGCAATGGGATTAGTGTCTGTTAACGGTAAAGTAGTCGTTGAAATGGGCTATAAAGTAAAGTTAGAAGACGAGGTGCGTTACGATGGAGCAAGAATAAATCCAGAAAAAAAGGCTTACGTTTTATTAAACAAGCCAAAAGGATTTGCAACTACTACTAGTGACCAGAAAGGTAAAACGGTAATGGATTTAGTCGGTAATTCTACAAGTTCTAGAATTAAACCAATTGGACGTTTAGGACGTAACTCTACCGGGTTATTGTTGTTTACTAATGACGAAAAAGTTGTTGCTCGTTTTACAAATTCTAATAAAGGAGTTGAGCGTTTATTTCATTTAGAGTTGGATAAAAACTTAAAAATGGAAGACATGAAGAAGATTAGAGAAGGATTTAAAGTAGAAGGTAAATCTGTAAAAGTTGAAGAAATTGACTACGTAAATAATACTAAAAACGAAGTTGGTGTAAAAATAAAGAATACAGGTAATACTATTTTACATACTATTTTTGAACACTTAAAATATGAGTTAGTAAGAATAGATTGTGTACAGATAGCACATTTAACTAAAAAAGATATTCCTAGAGGTAACTGGAAAATTTTAACGGAACAAGAAGTTAACACACTTAAGATGTTATAATAACAGTTTATAATCTTAGATTATAAAATCATATAAAAAAAGCAAAATTCTAATATTAGAATTTTGCTTTTTTTGTTTAATCAATTATACTAAAGCACCATTGGCGCCAATAACTTGACCTGAGATCCATTTGGAGTCATCACTAGCTAAAAACAAAACGACTTTAGCGATGTCTATTGGTTTTGCTAGTCTGTTAAAGGCATTCATGCTACTTAGTTTATCTATAAATTCTTGTGATTTTCCTTTTAAAAACAACTCAGTTTCTGTAGCGCCTGGGGCAATTGCATTTACGGATATTCCTCTTCCAATTTCTTTTGAAAATACGCGCGTTATTTGCTCTACAGCAGCTTTAGAAGCCGAGTAAAGGGCGTAGGTTGGAAACATTAATTTTACTGTGCTTGATGAAACGTTTATAATAATTCCATTATCGGCTAACTTACTGTCTGCTTCTTGTAGCGTATTAAAGACACCTTTAACATTGATGTCAAACTGCTTATTAAAATCGTCTTGTGTGTTATCCTTGATTTTTTTTGAAATCATAACACCTGCATTGTTTATTAAAACATCAATTTTACCATATTGCGCTATAGCTTGATCAAATAATCTAGTAACATCTTCTCTGTTACTTACATCTGCTTTTATCGCTATAGCCTCGCCGTTATTGTCTTTTATACTTTGTACAGTAGCCCAAGCTTCTTTTTCACTATTTGAATGATTTACAATAATTTTAGCGCCGTTTTTAGCTAATAATTGTGCTATTTCTTTACCAATTCCTCTAGAAGAACCAGTAACTATGATGACTTTGTTTTCTAATGTCATGTGTTTTGGTATTATGAGTTATTAATTTAGGATGATACTTATTTTAAAGCTATTAATTGATCTGTAATTAAAGCTAAATCTGAGGCTATAATTTCGGGCTTTTCTGCTAATGGATATAATTGTGCTCCTGGTCTACTAATAAATGCACCACGCCAATTGGCCCAAAGTGCTCCTGCAATATCCCAACCATGGGCAGCAACTAACAGGCATTCTTCAGGTTTTATTTGCATTTTTCTTGCGGCCCAAATGTAAGCATCTACGTGTGGTTTAAATTTACCGATGTCTTCTACACTTAGTCTTTCATCAAAATAATTTAATAAGCCTGAGTTTTTAAATTGTGTTTCTACACCTTTATTAGAAGAGTTTGTAAAAGATACCAATTTGTAACCTGCATCCTTTAATTTTTGTAAACTAGCTTTTACTTCAGGATGTGCTGGTAATGATCTTATAGGGCCTAGGATAGAAGCTTTAGCTTGTGCTTCGGTTAACGTAATTCCGTTGTTGGCAGCTACCATTTGTAGGGCAGCAGCACCTATAATACCAAAATCGTTATATTGGTTTCCAACTGTACTTACTAAGGAGTATTGTAACATGGTTGTAAACCAAAGGGATAATAAATCTTTTCGGCCACCTAACACTTGCCCCACACTATCTTTCATAGCGGTAAGATCTAATAACGTCTCGTTGACATCAAAAAATAAAACTTTAGGTCTTTGGGCTATTGTTATAGTGTCTTGTGTATTTTTAGTTGATGTTGAGAAGGCTAGGTGGGGCGCTACTAAACTTGCTAATGCTGCCTTTTTAATAAAATCTCGTCTTTTGTTTTGTTCTTTCTTCATATATAATTATTTAAAACATACTACATGGTATGTTTTGTTTTAAAAAAAATTACGCTTTAATTTGTTTTAGGTATAAGGATAATCCATCGATATATTGGTCTAGAATATCATCAGTATCATACAGCTTTCTGATGCCACGTATCCCTTCAAAAGCACTTATTAAATACACGGCTATAGCTTTACTTGACAGTGTTTTACTAATGGTGTTTTCTTTTTGCCCTCTATCTATTAAGGTTATTAATGCCGCTTTCCAATCCTCAATAATACGTCGTAAAGCTAATTGGTAGGCAACTTCAAGATCACCAACTTCATTTATAAAATTATTCATGGGACAACCATGCTGTTTGTCGTAAACTGGAAAGGATTTTAGGCGGTATAAAAACGTAGTCTCTAAAATCTGTAAAGCATTACCAGATTGGTACAATGGTGTAATCATACCATTGTAAACACGTTGTTGCACTTTTAGACTTATGACTGCTAGCCCAAGTTCTTTTTTGTTTTTGTAATGATGATAAAAAGCACCTTTAGTCAACTTTGTTGCTTTCATTATCTTATCTACGCTAGTGGTTTTAAAACCATTTTCGTAAAATAATGTAAACGACTTGTCTAAGATTATTTGTTTGGTAAGTTCTGATTTTTCGTTTTGCAACATGTTACAAATGTATATTTAAAAGATACTAAGAGGTATGTTTTTGGTGTTAAATTTAAACTAAAGTTAGATTACCCTTTTTTTTAATTAAATTTTAGAGTGAATTAATCTCTTTGATAAGTTACAAATGAAAACTCAAAGTCATGGTTTTCGTCTTTGGTATGAAAGGTATTTGCAGTTTCTTTCCAAACAGATAGATCAATCTCCGGAAAGAATGTGTCTGCATCAAAATTTGAATGTACACGAGTTAATTCAAGTTTAGAAGCATAGGGCATAGCTAGTTTGTAAATTTCTCCACCCCCAATAATAAATGGTTGAGCATCATCTTTAGCTAAGGCAATAGCAGCTTCTATATTGTTTACTACAATAACACCTTCAGGTACTTTATAGTCAGACTGTCTTGAAATTACAATATGTGTACGGTTAGGTAATGGCTTTGGAAAGCTCTCAAATGTCTTGCGCCCCATGATTATATGATGACCAGAAGTTAATGCTTTAAAGCGCTTTAAATCATCACGTAAATGCCAAATTAAATCGTTGTTTTTACCAATTTCATTATTCTCACCTGCAGCAACAATCATGGTTAGATTGTTAATCGCTTTAGTTTGTTGCGCTTTAAAAACTTCACTTTTTGCAAGTGTTAAATCTTCTTTCTCCACTTGTAGTTTTAATTTTTCAATTCTGACCTTCTGCTTAGTGACTAGTTTTGCTAATTGTTGTTCTTCCCATTCTTTACTCATAAATTTTGAAGTTACAAAGACACTAAATAAATGATATAAAAAGAAAAACAGCCAAGCCATAATAGCAAATACAAACCAATCAATTCCAAAAAATTTGGTTTCTTTTCCTATTCCTAAAACGGTGTTTGCTACTATTAAAAATACAGCACCAATTAAGAAGATTACAAAATGCGCATACAAACGCTTTTTTTGCTTAATTCTACGCTGAGCATTTTTAATTAATTCTAATTGCTCTTTATCTATTTGAGGTTTTTCTTTTTTCTTTATTCCGAACATAGGTCGCTATTATTATGTAAAGTTAATGAATTTATGAGATTTGCTTTTAATATTTGTAGACGAAATCGATATAGTTTGATTATCAATTGTTTACAACTGTTTTTGTGTTAATAATATTAACAATTTATTGCCGTTAAATTAACGAAATAGATGTTTTTAGGCAGTAATTTTAGTAATCTCATAAAAGTTTAAAATTAGTTATTTTTTATTTTGATGGCTGAAAAAATCTTATCTAATTTTGAACCTTTAAAACACTTATATTATGGCTATTAAGAAACAATTTTTGAAAAGTAAACCAGTTTGTAAAGTAACTTTTACTGTTCCGGCAGCAGAAGCAAAGCAAGTTACTGTTGCAGGTAATTGGAATGAATGGAATACTGAAGCAGAACCATTAAAAAAGTTAAAAAACGGAACCTTTAAAGGGACTGTAAACCTAGAAGCAGGTCAGGCTTACGAGTTTAAATATGTTGTTGATGGACAATGGCAGAATGACGTGGAAGCAGATGGGTATGCTTGGAATGATTATGCTGCTGCAGATAATAGTGTGATAAACTTATAAAAACAAATAGAGCGCTTAATTATTAAGCGCTCTATTTGTTTTTGTAATTAAAAGGATACTGTTTAAACTGCCACAGCACCTTTGATATGCGGATGTGGGTTATAGTTTTCTAATTTGAAATCTTCAAATTTAAAATCAAAAATATCCTTTACATCAGGATTAATTGTCATTGTTGGTAATGGTCTTACCTCTCTAGATAGTTGTAATTCCAGTTGCTCAAAATGGTTGCTATAAATATGTGCATCTCCAAAAGTGTGTATAAAATCACCAGCTTCATAACCACAAACTTGTGCAATCATCATAGTAAACAAGGCATAAGAAGCAATATTAAAAGGGACTCCTAAAAAGGTGTCTGCACTACGTTGGTATAGTTGACAAGATAATTTGCCATCTGCTACGTAAAACTGGAAAAAGGCATGACACGGTGGTAATGCAGCTTTTCCATTAGCAACATTCTCAGAAAAACTTTTGGAATTGTCTGGTAAAACAGACGGGTTCCATGCAGACACTAACATACGTCTACTATTAGGATTGTTTTTTAAGGTGTCTATAACGTCTTTAATTTGGTCAATCTCATCACTATTCCAATTTCTCCATTGGTGTCCGTAAACAGGTCCTAAATCACCATTTTCATCAGCCCAAGAATTCCATATTTTAACGCCATTTTCAGTAAGGTAGTTGATGTTTGTATCTCCTTTTAAAAACCAAAGTAACTCATAAATAATAGATTTTAAGTGTAGTTTCTTGGTTGTTACCATCGGGAAACCTTTACTTAAGTCAAAACGCATTTGATAACCAAAAACGCTTTTTGTTCCAGTGCCTGTACGGTCTCCTTTTTCGTTTCCATGTTCTAATATGTGCTTAACTAAGTCGTGATATTGTTTCATATAGTGTAGTTCTGTGATGGCAGAATGTTTTTAATTAAGTGTTAGTTACTATAATTTTTACTATAAACTATTTCAGCAAAATTAATAAAAACAATTTTAATTTTGGATTGCTCGAAATATATTGAAGTTTGTTTTTGATATTTTAAAATTTAAAAGCTCATATTATTTGTTTAATATGAGCTTTTAAGTATTTTTTTGTTAAAATAAAATATCTGAAATTCTAGTGATTATTATCCAATAATCATACCTGCAATAGTTGCAGATATTAGTGATGCTATAGTACCTCCAAGTAGTGCTTTCATCCCGAATTTAGACAAAGTTTTACGTTGTCCTGGCGCTAAAGACCCAATACCTCCAATTTGAATTCCAATAGAGGCAAAGTTAGCAAAACCACAAAGCATATAAGTTGCCATAATTATCGATTTTTCGTACATTAAATGTGTTGAATTGGCTGCGTTTTTTAAATCTGCTAGTTGGATATATCCAATAAATTCACTTGCTGCTAATTTTATACCTAATAGTTGCCCCATAAGCGCCATATCTTCATAAGCTACACCAATTAGCCACATTAAAGGAGCGAACATGTAACCAAGAATTAATTCAAGAGATAGTGCGCTATATGCTGTGTTTTCTGCAATCCAAGTGTTTAAAGATGTAACTGCTCCTACCCACCCTAAAATACCGTTAAACATAGCTATAAATGCAACGAATACTAATAGCATTGCACCAACGTTAACCGCTAATTTTAAACCTTCAGTTGTTCCATTTGCTATAGCATCTAAAATATTAGATCCTATTTTATCTTGCGACACCTCTACATCTGTATTGACATCTTCAGTTTGTGGAAAAAGTATTTTTGAAATTACGATAGCACCCGGAGCTGCCATAACAGAAGCTGCTAATAAGTGTTTTGCGTAAAATAATCTTAAAGCTTCATCATCACCACCTAAGAAACCTATGTAAGCAGCTAGTACAGCTCCTGCTACTGTTGCCATACCTCCAATCATAACTAAAAGCATTTCTGACTTATTCATTTTCTCGAGATAAGCCTTTATTAGAAGAGGTGCTTCGGTTTGTCCTAAAAAGATATTTCCTGCAACACTTAAACTTTCTGCTCCAGAAATTTTAAGCGCTTTAGATAATAACCAAGCCATAGCTTTAACCACTTTTTGAATTACCCCTAAGTAGAATAAAAGAGACGTTAAAGCAGAGAAAAACAGAATAGTTGGAAGTACTTGAAAGGCGAAAATAAAACCATAAGAATTGATGTCAATAACACCACCAAATAGAAACTCGCTTCCTGCTCTTGTAAAATCTAATATATTAACAAAGACTTTTCCTATAGCTTCAAAGATGTCTTTTACAAAACCTATTTTTAAAACGCAAACAGCGATTAATAGTTGAAAGGTTAAACCAATACCAACAACTTTCCAATTTATACCTCTTCGGTTGCTACTAAATAAAAAAGCGACAGCTATCAGAGAGAACATCCCTAAGATACCCTTCCAAATACTAGTAAAAGTGTATCCTGTACTTTTTATTATAGTATCTTGACTAGTGATTTGTTGTAAAAAGTTTGGATGTGTTTTGGAAACAAATGTTAGTACTTCGTTGTCTCCTTTTTTTAATTTTAAATCGGTTTCAGAGATTTCTAAAATAGTATAATAAACGTCAACCGTAGTTGGTACTTTTTGTTTAAAAACAAGAAGTTTATTATTTTGTAAATAATATCCCTTATTAAAGCTATTATTTAATATTGATATATAGTCTCCACTATCAAAAAACTCGATAAACTCTTTACCTTTTGTGAAAGTAATATTTGATTGTATTTTATCTGGAAATTTATTTAAGTTTTCATAAATAACATGACTCGTTAACTGCCAAGCTTGTAATTTATGGTCTTTTTTTACGTTTTGAAGATTTTCAGTTGTTATTATTGATCCTGTGCTAAGATTCAATGAATCTAGGGTTGTTGTTTCTTTTAGTTGTTCTTGAGCTGAAATAGTATGTAAACTAAAAAAAACAGAAATAACTGTTATAAAAAAATATTTCATTGTAAAGGGATTATCGTTTAGAGATTTCATCTCTGATTTTAGCTGCTTTTTCGTAATCTTCATTAGTTACAGCTTCGTCTAAAAGGTTGTGTAGTTCTTCTGTTGTTTTAGAAAAATAATCGTCTTGTTCGTCTTCTAATTCAAACTCTTCGTTTATTATATCTTCAACAAGGATGTTATCTGGATCATTTTCTTGTGTAGGGTCAACCTTTAGGTATATTCCGGCTTTGTCCAGTATGTTTTTATATGTAAAAATTGGCGCTTTAAAACGTAAGGCTAATGCAATAGCATCGCTAGTTCTAGCATCAATAATTTCTTCGATTTTATCGCGCTCGCAAATTAAAGAGGAGTAAAATACACCATCTACTAATTTATGAATAATAACTTGTTTAACCACAATATCAAAACGATCTGCAAAGTTTTTAAATAGGTCGTGGGTGAGTGGTCTTGGTGGTCTAATTTCTTTTTCTAATGCTATAGCAATAGACTGCGCTTCAAAAGCACCAATAACAATTGGTAATTTACGATCGCCATCAACTTCGTTTAAAATAAGTGCATACGCACCATTTTGTGTTTGGCTGTAAGAAATACCTTTTATATTTAATCGGACTAAACTCATAGTGTATAAAAAACAAAGAACCGTTTAAATTAGGACTTTACCAAACTACGATAAGTAGTTTTTGTACATAATTTAAACAGTCCTTTGTTAATAAGAACTTAATTTTATAAAAACTTAGGCGTTTGCTGCCTTAAATGCTTTTAACTTTTCTATTAATTGTGGTACCACTTCAAAAGCATCTCCAACAACTCCATAATCTGCTGCTTTAAAGAAAGGTGCTTCTGGATCTGTGTTAATAACCACTTTTACTTTAGAGGCATTAATACCTGCTAAATGTTGTATTGCACCAGAGATTCCGATTGCAATATATAAGTTTGATGCTACTGGTTTTCCTGTTTGTCCAACGTGCTCACTGTGTGGTCTCCATCCTAAGTCAGATACGGGTTTAGAACATGCTGTTGCTGCTCCTAAAACATCTGCTAACTCTTCAATCATTCCCCAGTTTTCTGGTCCTTTCATTCCACGTCCTGCAGATACTACTATTTCAGCATCAGCAATAGTTACTTTGTCTGTTGCTTTATCTACAGACTCTACAGTTACTCCTGTAGCAGGTAAGCTTGGTGCAAAATCTTCCGCAGCAGCGCTAGCACTTTTTTCTACTAATCCAAAAGAGTTATTAGAAACACCAACAATTTTTACATCTGTATCAATTGTAGTTAAATTAAACGCTTTGTTTGTAAATGCTGTACGCTTTACTGTAAAAGGAGCGGTAGATGATGGCGCTTCCATAACATTAGAGGCGTAACCAGCTTCTAAAGCTACTGATAATATAGGTGCTAAATACTTGCTATCTGCACTTTGACTTACTATTACAACTTTAGCATCTTCGTTTTTTGCTGCTTGTGCAATTGCAGAAGCATAAGATTTTGCATTAAAGTTGTTTAAAGAAGCATCTGATATTTTTAATACCTTATCTACTCCGTATTGTCCTAATTCTGAAACATCATTTGCATTAACTGTTACAGCTGTTACAGTTGTTCCCATTTGGTCGGCAACTGCTTTTGCATAAGATGCTACTTCTAGAGCTGTTTTTTTAAAGGCTCCGTTTTCTGATTCTGTATATACTAAAACTGACATAATTTTTTATTTTAAAAATTAAAACTCCAAAGCTATATTCCAAAGTTTGATTTCTTGGAATACGGAATTTTAATATTGGATTTATATTACTTTAGCTTCGTTGTGAAGTAAGTTAACTAACTCATCTAAATTATCAGCAGCAACTAAAGTTACCGCACCTTTTGGAGTAGGTTTTTCAAATTTAACAGAAGACGTTTCAACAGACGCGCCAACTGGTTCAACAACAGTTAATGGTTTTTTTCTTGCCATCATAATCCCTCTCATGTTTGGGATACGTAAATCACTTTCTTCAACTAAACCTTTTTGACCACCAATAACTAAAGGTAATGCAGTAGCAACCGTTTCTTTACCACCATCAATTTCTCTTACAGCTTTAGCAGTTGTGCCATCCACATCTAAGCTAATACAGTTTGTTACAAAATTTGCGTCAATCATTTCTGCGATCATACCAGGTACCATTCCACCGTTATAATCAATAGACTCACGACCAGCAATTACTAAGTCGTAACCACCTTCTTTTACTACGTTAGCAATTTCTTTAGCAACTTGGTACCCATCTTTAGCTTCCGTATTAACTCTAATGGCAGTATCTGCACCAATAGCTAAAGCTTTACGTAAAGTAGGTTCAGTTTCTGGTCCTCCAACATTTATAACATCTACAGATGCACCTTGTTTTTCTTTAAACCACATAGCACGTGTTAAACCAAATTCGTCGTTTGGATTAATTACAAATTGTACTCCAGTTGTGTCAAATTTTGAATCTCCATCTGTAAAATTAATTTTTGATGTCGTATCTGGTACATGACTAATACACACTAAAATTTTCATATTATTTTTGTTTTATGAGTTCTGTTACGTTAGATGCAATCAACTATAACGATATAGTTTGTCTAACTTTTATTTAATTTTTGATAAATTTAAGTCTTTAAAAATCCGCTTAAATCTTACGGACACGAAGATAATTATTTTATTTCGAAAAAATACTATGCGTGCATAGTAAATTTTAAATAATTCTGTAGTTAAAAGTTTTTCATTTATTGTTATTTTTGCTTTTCAAATTATTATTTAGATGAAGACAATTCAATTTAGAGAAGCTATATGTGAAGCCATGAGTGAAGAAATGCGCAGAGATGAAAGCATTTACTTAATGGGAGAAGAAGTAGCAGAATATAATGGTGCATATAAAGCATCAAAAGGGATGTTAGATGAGTTTGGTGCAAAACGTGTTATTGATACACCGATTGCCGAGCTTGGATTTGCTGGTATTGCTATAGGTTCTACCATGACAGGTAACAGACCAATTGTAGAATACATGACGTTTAACTTTTCGTTAGTTGGTATTGATCAAATTATAAATAACGCTGCTAAAATTAGACAAATGTCTGGTGGACAATTTAATTGTCCTATTGTATTTAGAGGTCCTACAGGAAGTGCAGGACAATTAGGTGCAACACACTCTCAGGCTTTTGAAAACTGGTTTGCAAATACACCAGGTCTAAAGGTAGTAGTACCTTCAAATCCGTATGATGCTAAAGGTTTATTAAAATCTGCAATTCGTGATAACGATCCTGTGATCTTCATGGAAAGTGAGCAAATGTATGGTGATAAAGGAGAAGTGCCAGAAGGAGAATACACAATCCCATTAGGAGTTGCTGAGATAAAAAGAGAAGGTACAGATGTAACAATCGTATCTTTTGGTAAGATTATTAAAGAGGCTTACATCGCAGCAGAGCAATTAGCTAAAGATGGTATTTCTTGTGAGATTATCGATTTACGTACAGTACGTCCAATGGATAGAGAAGCCATTGTTAAATCTGTAAAGAAAACAAACCGCTTAATAATTTTAGAAGAAGCATGGCCATTTGGAAACGTTGCGACTGAAATTACTTATTTGGTACAAAGTGAAGCATTTGATTATTTAGATGCTCCAATTATAAAAATAAACACTGCAGATACACCTGCACCTTACTCTCCAGTATTATTAGCAGAATGGTTACCGGACCATACAGATGTTATTACTGCTGTTAAAAAAGTAATGTATAAATAAAAAAATAGTATTTTCTATTTATTAAAAGCTTCATTAGCACGATTGTTGATGAAGCTTTTTGTATTAAATGCCTAAATATGAATAGTAAACTTTTTTGCCTCTTTTTTATCTTCGGAAGTCTTTTTGCAATCGCACAAACTAAGGTCAGTGGTGTTGTTTTTGACGAGTTTGATCAGCCAATATCTTTTGCAAATGTCGTTTTTAAAGGATCGTCTGTTGGTGTTATTACCAATGAGGAAGGTCGTTTTTATCTTGAAGACGAAAACACATGGGATACCATTGTAGTCTCTTTTATTAGTTTTGAAACACAAGAAATTAAGCTTGAGAAAAAAGTTAATTACGATTTAAAGTTTATTCTAAAAGAAGAAGTTGCTGCACTTGACGAAGTCTTTATTGTATCAGGTAAGCAGTCTAAAAAAAATAACCCAGCAATTGATATTCTTAGAAAAATCTGGGCTAATAAACGTAGTAACGGTTTAAAAAAGTACAAACAATACCAGTATGATAAGTACGAGAAAGTAGAGTTTGACCTTAATACAGTGGACAGCACCTTAATGGAAAGTAAACTGTTTAGAGGTATGGAGTTTGTTTTTGATCAAGTGGATACGTCTAAAGTTACAGGTAAAACGTATTTACCAATGTTTATTAACGAGTCGTCTAGCGAGGTCTATGGAGATAATATAACCAAGGCAAAGCGTGATATTTTAAAAGGAAATAAAAACTCAGGGTTTAGTAATAATCAAATTATTATTGACTTTGTGGATGACTTATATTCAGAATACGATGTGTATGATAATTACCTTAAGTTTTTTGATAAAAGTTTTACTAGTCCAATTTCCAGAACAGGAATTCAGACCTATAACTACGTATTAGCAGATAGTAGTTATATAGATAATAAATGGTGTTATAATATTATTTATTATCCAAGACGTAAAAACGAATTAACTTTTAAAGGCGATTTTTGGGTTGCAGATACCACCTTTGCAATTAAGGAAATTAATATGCAGGCTTCTAAAAGTGCCAACATAAACTGGGTAAAAGAAATTTATATAGAACAAGAGTTTGAGGTCTTAAACGACTCGGTGTTTTTAATAAAGCGTGATTACTTTATGAGTGATTTTGCTTTTAATAAAAAAGAAAAATCAAAAGGTATTTATGGTAAGCGTACTACATTGTACGATAACTATAAGTTTGATCAAGAAAAAGACACTAAGTTTTATAAAGAAAAAGTATTCAGTTTTGATGAAGATATCTATAATCAAAACGATAGTTTTTGGGACCAAAACCGAATGGAAACCTTAAGTAAGGACGAAAAAGGCGTATACGTCATGTTGGACTCTTTAAAAAACACTCAAAAATTTAAACGCCTATATAACTTAGGAAGTATACTAGCTTCGGGTTATGTAGAGTTTCCTCAGCTTAATTTAGATTATGGTCCGATCTTTTCAACATTTGGTTATAATGAAGTGGAAGGAGTAAGGTTAAGAGCAGGCGGACGTACTTATTTTGGGCAAAACGATTTATGGCGTATTGAAGGATTTACAGCCTACGGGTTTAGAGATAATAAGTTTAAATATGGTCTATCAGGTAAATGGTTACTTGATAAGCGTAGTCGTTTAATTATCTCTGGAGGTAACCGTCGTGATGTGGAGCAAATTGGAGCTAGTTTAACCACTAGTACTGATGTTTTAGGGCGAAGTTTAGCCAGTAGCTCCGTAGTTGGGACAGGGACAAATGATAAATTAACTAACTTAAATTTAAGTACATTATCTATCGAAGCTGAGCCTTTTAGAAATGTAATTACTCGCTTAAGCGGAAGTTATAGAACTTTGGAATCTGCCTCTCAAACATTTAGTTTAGATTATTTTACAGATGCCACACAAACAGCAACTAAATCTGAAGTTAAGCAATACGAAACAGCCTTTTCTATGTCTTATTTTCCAAAACGTGAAATGACAGGGTATGGAGTAGAGCGTCGTACTAAAAACGATGATTTTGCAAGGCTATTTGCTCAAGTAACTGTTGGAGATAAAAGTGTTTTAAATAGTGATTTTGATTATACAAGATTACAATTTTCTTACACCCAACCATGGGCTTTAGGAGGTTATGGTCGTTTATATACTACTATTGAAGCAGGAAAAACATTTGGGGAAGTGCCATTAGGATTACTTAGCGTTGTGCCAGGTAATCAAAGTTATTTTTCAATATATAATACGTTTTCAAACTTAGATTTTTACGAGTTTGTTACGGATGAATATGCAACATTGCATATTGAGCATAACTTTAACGGACGTTTATTTTCTCGTATTCCATTTCTTAAAAAGTATAATTTAAGAGCTATTGTTGGAGCAAGAGGCGTTATTGGAGATGTTTCTCAGGAAAATAGAGATATTAATGCGTCAGGTTTAGTTTATAGAGCACCAAAGACTGAAGCGTATTATGAGTATAGCGTTGGTGTAGGTAATATTTTTAAAGTCTTTAGAATAGACTTTAATTTTAGAGGTAACTATTTGGATCCAGTAACTAATCCAGATGCTAGAAAATTTGGTATTACCGGTAGTTTTGGTTTCTACTTCTAAAAACCAAATAGTAAATTATTGATTTCAATCTTACGTCTTGCGTGCTGTTGTAGTTTGCAAAACGTTTCAATTTAAAATATATATGGCTGTATCAAAAGCAGAAGTAAATGGCATGTCAGAGTTAACTCTAAATAAGCCAGAAATAATTGTTTCAGATAAACAGTTAATGTTATTTAGTAAAGGAACAGATGTTAGATTAACAATAAAAACATTAGAAGCTGGTCATCCTGTATTAATAACAGCATTTTATAGTAATGGATTAACACTATTAAAGGAGTTAAAAGTTTACTTACATAAAAAGTTGCCTAATAAGTCTTTTAAAGAGCAACGCGAATACAGAGCGCAATATAAAAAATTGTCTAGCTTAATTTTGATCGAAATTGTTGATTATAAATTAGCAGTCAAAAAAGCACCAGCTATTGGTTGGTTAGAAAAATTATATCCAGAAGCTAGTCGTTTTTTATTGCCTTTTGTACAAGTCCAAGGACTTAACAGTGCATGGCAATGGTATGAAAATGGTGTAAACATTCCTGTGTTACGTAATAAAATACATCCTTATTTTGGGACGTACTTTCCAACGCGTTATGATCATTTAATTTTATTTGACAATTGGTTAAAGCGTTATGAAGGACCAAAAAAATCCGCAATTGATGTGGGAATTGGAAGTGGTGTGTTATCACTGCAAATGGTAAAACACGGTTTTCAAAAAGTACATGGTACGGATACTAATCCTAATGCTATTTTTGGATTAAACGAATCTATTAAGGATACCAAGTTGTCTAGAAAAATTACGTTGGAATACGCTAATCTTTTTGGAACACATGAAAAGCAAACGGAGCTGATTGTTTTTAACCCACCGTGGTTACCAACGTCTAGTCGTTTAAATAGGTTAGACGAAGCTATATATTATAACGAAAGTTTGTTTCCTGACTTTTTTGAAAGTGCAAAACAACGTTTATTGCCAGACGGTAAGTTAGTCTTATTGTTTTCAAACCTGGCTCAGATAACAGAAGTAACTAAAGCACACCCTATAGAAAAGGAATTAGCAGAAGGTGGACGCTTTGAGTTAGAAAAATGTTTAAAACGTAAAGTTAAATTGGCTTCTGATAAAACAAAAAGAGATCAACATTGGCGTGCTTTAGAAGAAGTAGAACTGTGGGTTTTAAAGCCTATATAACTGGTTGTTTTTGACTTAGTCTAAATTGAAAATAGGATAAAAATAGTGTTGTTGGCAAAAATCAAAACGTTTCTCTTGCCAATACCTAAATAATCTCGTACTTTCGCATCCCGAAAAAGTAAAAATTAATATTTAAATTCCGCTTGACGGAAACTAAAAATAAAGAATATGAGTCCAGGAGGAAAATTAACATTTGATGTATTAATAGAGATACCAAAAGGAAGCAGAAATAAATACGAATACGATTTTGAATTAAATAAAATCCGTTTTGACCGTATGTTATTTTCTTCAATGATGTATCCAGGAGATTACGGTTTTATTCCAGAAACATTAGCATTAGATGGTGATCCATTAGATGTTTTAGTTATGGGAACTGAGCCAACTTTTCCAGGTTGTGTAATGGAGGTTAAGCCAATTGGTGTATTCCACATGGCTGATGAAAAAGGACCAGACGAAAAAATTATTTGTGTACCAACTACAGATCCAATTTGGAATAGCTACAACGATATTGACGATTTAAATCCTCACAGAGTTAAAGAAATCACTCACTTTTTTCAAGTATATAAGGACTTAGAAATGAAAAAAGTAGATATCGGAGCATGGGGTGATGCAAAAGAAGCCTATGAGATTTTAAATAAATGTGTTGAGCGTTATGAGAATAGCGAGCATAAGACAAATGGTAATTTTACTATCTAAGACGTAAATTTATCCAAAATATTAAACCCCTTTTACTGCAAAGTAAAAGGGGTTTTTGTTTTGTACAAGTATTTGTATTAGTAATCTGATAATATAAAGTCAATTTATTTCATGTTTTTGATGTTTAATTGGTTTTTAAATTATTGATAATATAATTTTAATGTTAAAAAATTATCATTTTAATATTTTTGTTTCTGTTTGATTTGTTACTTTAGCAATACTTAACAACCTAATAAACAAACTTATATGGAATCAATGATGATATATATGCCTATTGCTATGGCAATTTTGGGCTTAATTTACATGATTATTAAACAATCTTGGGTAATGAAGCAAGATGCCGGAGATGGCAAGATGAAAGAGATTTCGGATCACATCTACCAAGGGGCTTTAGCTTTTTTAAATGCCGAGTATAGATTGCTTTCAATTTTTGTGGTTATAGTAAGTGTCTTACTTGCTGTAGTTGCGTATTTTGTACCCACTACTAGTTATTTAATAGTAATTGCTTTTATCTGCGGGGCTATTTTTTCTGCTTTTGCGGGAAATATAGGTATGAAGATCGCAACCAAAACTAACGTTAGAACAACTCAGGCAGCAAAAACAAGTCTACCAAATGCTTTAAAAATATCTTTTGGAGGCGGTACAGTAATGGGACTTGGTGTTGCAGGATTAGCTGTTTTAGGGTTGACTGCCTTTTTTATAATATTTTACAAATTTGTATTTATGCCAGATGGCTGGACCAATACAGATGATATGACGCTTGTATTAGAGACTTTAGCAGGGTTTTCTTTAGGTGCAGAGTCAATTGCTTTGTTTGCTCGTGTTGGTGGCGGTATTTATACTAAAGCAGCCGATGTTGGTGCTGATTTAGTTGGTAAGGTAGAAGCTGGTATACCAGAAGATGATCCTCGTAATCCAGCAACTATTGCAGATAATGTTGGTGACAATGTTGGAGATGTAGCAGGTATGGGAGCTGATTTATTTGGATCTTATGTTGCAACAGTACTAGCAGCAATGGTATTGGGTAATTATGTGATTAAAGATATGGGAGGAAATATAGATGATGCTTTTGGAGGTATTGGACCAATTTTATTACCAATGTCTATTGCTGGTGTCGGAATTATTATTTCTATTATAGGAACTTTATTAGTTAAAATAAATAGTAATGAGGCTAAGGAGTCCGAAGTAATGGGCGCTTTAAATCGTGGTAATTGGGTATCTATTGCATTAGTAGCAGCAGCTTGTTATGGATTAGTAACTTGGATGTTACCAGAAACTATGCAAATGAACTTTTTTGGAGAAGGTACTATAGAAGTGTCCTCTATGCGTGTATTTTATGCGACATTAGTTGGGCTATTTGTTGGTGCGGTAATATCATCTGTAACGGAGTATTATACAGGATTAGGCAAAAAGCCGATTTTAAAAATTGTACAGCAATCAAGTACTGGAGCAGGAACAAATATAATTGCAGGTTTAGCTACGGGAATGATTTCTACATTTCCATCGGTATTATTATTTGCAGCAGCCATTTGGTCGTCTTATGCATTAGCAGGATTTTATGGTGTTGCTTTAGCTGCCTCTGCTATGATGGCTACAACAGCTATGCAATTAGCAATTGATGCTTTTGGTCCAATATCTGATAATGCCGGAGGTATTGCAGAAATGAGTGAGCAAGATCCAATTGTAAGAGAGCGTACAGACATATTAGACTCGGTCGGTAACACAACAGCTGCAACAGGAAAAGGGTTTGCTATCGCATCCGCAGCATTAACATCGTTAGCGTTGTTTGCTGCTTATGTAACGTTTACAGGAATTGACGGTATAAATATTTTTAAAGCACCGGTTTTAGCAATGTTATTTGTTGGAGGAATGGTGCCTGTTGTGTTTTCGGCTTTAGCCATGAATGCGGTTGGTAAAGCAGCTATGGAAATGGTAGAAGAAGTACGACGCCAATTTATAGAAATCCCTGGTATTATGGAAGGTACTGGAAAGCCAGAATATGATAAATGTGTGGCTATATCTACTAAAGCGTCTTTAAAAGAAATGATGTTACCGGGGTTATTAACTATTGGATTTCCGTTGGTGATAGCTTTTGTGCCATTGCTTTTTGGAATGCATCATTTGGCTGTTGCCGAAATGTTAGGAGGTTATATGGCAGGTGTTACTGTTAGCGGTGTTTTATGGGCTATTTTTCAAAACAATGCTGGTGGTGCTTGGGATAATGCAAAAAAGTCTTTTGAGGCTGGTGTAGAGATTAATGGAGAAATGACTTATAAAGGAAGTGATGCACATAAAGCTGCTGTTACTGGAGATACAGTTGGTGATCCGTTTAAAGATACGTCTGGACCTTCGATGAATATTTTAATAAAACTAACGTGTTTAATTGGGTTGGTGATTGCACCAATTTTAGGTGGTCATGCTGATACAGGTGTAGCGCATGCGGAAGACGTTACTATTGAAAAACAAATGGTTGCAGACAGTAATGTGGCTGAAGCTGTTATAACATATACTATTGTGGTTAATGGAGCAACGGTTGTTAAAACGGAAACCTTTAAGGGTGTTAAGACTGACGTCGAAACTAAAATAAAAGCGTTTGAAGCCGATAATAATGCACGTATTGAGGCGGATAAGAAAATTATTAAATCGGTAAATGTCAAAAAGGGCTAACTGTATTAAAATTATAAATTTTACGCCTGCTAATAACATTAGCAGGTTTTTTTTATGCTATATTTGAGTAATGAGTTGGTTTAAGAAAGATCCCTTACAAATTATTTCGTTTTTGAGTTATGGTACGCCCAGCCATTTGTACCATCGCGGTCGTGCGTTGGAAGACGAAACTATTGACTTAGACCAAAAAAGTATGTTTAATCTTGTTTTGAATACGTGGAAACGATTTGAAACCGACGAAATAAAACATACAAGACTTAAAATTACACTTCCTAATAATCAAGTATTTTACACTGAAACGGATAAGGATGGCTATTATAAAATAGATGAAGCTATTTCTGATTTTGGTGATTTTATAAACACGGAAGGTTGGTTAAATTTTGAGGTGTCTTATGATGATGCGTCTTTAAAACGAACAATACAAAGCCAGAATAGATTCCGAGCAGAGTTGTTGATACCTAATCAGGATTCTGACTTTGGTGTTATTAGCGATATTGATGATACTATTTTGCACACTGGTGTGGTGTCTGTTTTAAAATGGCGTGTGTTGTATAATACATTTTTTAAACATGCTCAAAATAGAATTCCGTTAGAAGGTGCAGCAGATTTTTACCATAAATTGCATAAAGGGCCTACTAATAAAAAGGCGAATCCTATTTTTTACGTAAGCCATAGTCCATGGAATTTATACCGTTATTTAGAGTTTTTTTTAAGAACTAATAATTTTCCTAAAGGCCCAATTTTATTGAGGGGTTTTAGTACTATTTTTAAAAAGAAAACGCCTGATAGTAAGCCTGAAAAACAGTTAGAGATTGAAAATATTTTAAAGACGTATCCTAAGTTATCTATTATTCTAATAGGTGATAGTGGAGAGCATGATCCTGATATTTATCTACAACTTGTAAATGCTTATCCTGACCGTATTAAAGCAGTATATTTAAGAAGTGTTAATGATAAGAAGAAAACCAAGCGGGTAAAAAGTTTACTTAGTCATTATAAGCAAACTCCAGTGTTATTGGTAAATTCTAGTAAAGAGGCTATAGTCCATGCTAGAAGTCATGGTCTTATTAAATAAGCCCGCGTTAGCGATGGAAATGGCATCCTTTTTTTGCTGCCACAAATGGCAAAAAAAGATATAATGTACAGCGCGACCCTTGTGGTAACGCCCAAAACGATCTAGAATAAACCGTTTATTTCTGCGTCTATTTTATTGATAATAATACCTAAGTCTTCAGGATTTGCAACAAAGTCCATATTGTCTACATCAATAACTAATAAATTACCTTTTGTGTAACCATGTATCCAAGCCTCGTAACGCTCGTTAAGTCTGCTTAGGTAATCTATGCTTATTGAGTTTTCGTAATCACGTCCACGTTTGTGTATTTGAGACACCAAATTTGGGATAGAACTGCGTAAGTAAATTAATAAATCAGGACTGGCAACAAAACCTTCCATTAGATCAAAAAGGGATTTGTAGTTTTCAAAATCACGATTGGTCATTAAACCCATAGCGTGCAGGTTAGGAGCAAATATGTGTGCATCCTCATAAATAGTCCTGTCTTGTATGATGTCTTTTCCACTTTCGTGAATTTGAGAAACCTGTCTAAAACGACTGTTTAAAAAGTAAACTTGCAGGTTAAAACTCCAACGTTCCATCTGATTATAAAAATCGTCAAGGTACGGGTTGTCTACAACGTCTTCTAATTGCGCCTCCCAGTTAAAGTGTTTGGCTAATAATTTAGTAAGCGTCGTTTTTCCTGCGCCTATGTTTCCTGCTATGGCAACGTGCATAGTTAGTCTGTTTTAAGTTGGTATTGAAATAGTGATTTACGATTGTAAATATACAGGATTTGATTGGTTACAAAAAACTGACTTATTAACATATTTGGTAATTTAATAGGTATCAGTGTTTTGGTTTTGTGATTATAAAAAATTAAACCGTTTTGGTTTTTAATTATTAGGTTTTCGTTGGAGGCTTTGATGCTTGAATAGCCATCGTTTTTGATTTTGTAAACAACACTTCCAAAATAATTATAACAATACAGGTTGTTTTCTGTCAATAACCAGCAGTAATTGTAATTACTTGTTATGTCTAAAACCTTTGAGGCTACGGGTATGGTTTTATAACGTGTGGTTTGTGTTTTGTAATCGTATAATTCTAAATACTGAAAATCTTGGTTAAATAACCAAACAGTATTATCAAAACCGGTAGTTACATGCGATACGTTTTTGTAGTCTTGTAATGCGTTAAAGTCTATTTTAGAGACTTCGGCTAATCTATTATCTAATATAATTACAGTGTTTAGGTCTGCATAAAACACGTTTATTTTTAACGGATTAAAAGTGTGTGCGGTGGTTATTTTGCCTAACTGAAAATTACTGTAGTTTATAGTATTGCCATCTTGGCTTTTTATAAGCGTATTGTCCTTTATGTAATAGAGGCTTTCAAAATTATTTTTAGAAATAAATTGATCGGCATCTAGACTGTCCTTTTGGACTAAAGTCGTGCTTATCGCATCTTGAGCGTATAAGGGAAATGATAAAATACAGAATAATATTAGTATTGCCTTCATGGACTACCAATGTACAAAAACTAAACCAAATGTGTATCAGAAAACATATTTAGAGGACTATTGTTTTTGCTAATTTAATTTTTAACACTTTTAGATTAAACCATTATCTTTTTTTGAGGTCTAATGGACGTATTACCCTTATAAATTTAAAATCTATTACAATGAAACTAAAAACTACTATTAAAAATCTGGCTATTCTAGTGGTCATGATTATGTCATCAAATGCGTTTGCACAAGATGGTTTTCAAGGTCAAGCTATTTATATGTCAAAGACAACTGTTGATATGGATAGTTTTGGTGGACGTGAGATGAGCCCTGAACGTAAGAAGTCTATTATGGAGCGTATGAAGAGTATGCTTGAAAAAACATTTATTCTAGATTTTAATAAAACAGAATCTATGTATAAAGAAGACGAAGCTTTAGAGGCACCAAGTGGAGGTAGAGGTGGATTTAATATGGGTGGTATGTCTGCAGGAACGGTATATAAAAATGTTAAAGACAATCAATTATTGCAAGATCAAGAGTTTTTTGGTAAGCAGTTTTTAATTAAAGATAGTTTAGTCAAGTTAGATTGGAAAATGACTGGCGAGTCTAAGCAAATTGGTAAGTATACTTGTTTTAAGGCTACTGCGACTAAAAAGGTTGATGCTGCCGATTGGACCAACATGAGAAGAAGAGGTGGTGATAGAGGAAAAAAAGAGGCTGATAAAAAAGAAACTGCAGAGGTTAAAAGTGATAGCACAAAAGCAGATGCGCCAAAAGATCCTTTTGAAGATATAGAAATCCCTAAAGAAGTTGAGGTTGTTGCTTGGTATACTATGGATATCCCTGTAAGCGCTGGTCCTGGAGAATATTGGGGGCTTCCTGGCTTAATCTTGGAGGTTAATTCTGGTAGAACTACCATTTTATGTACTAAAATAGTCATGAATCCTTCTGATAAAAACGAAATCAAAAAACCTACTAAAGGTAAAGAAGTTACTATGGAAGCGTATCAAGACATTGTAAAGAAAAAAATGGAAGAGATGCGCGAGATGTTTAGATCACGTGGAGGAAGAGGCGGAGGACGTCGTAATTAATTTTTTAGTACATAACCCAACCAATTAAATAATACAAATGAAACATATTTTAACCACGCTGCTTTTATTAGTGGCTAGCACCTCGTTTGCCCAAGTCAAATTTGAAGGTGTAGTAAAAGATAGCACAGGTGTTGCATTAGAGTTAGCTAATGTAATCGCTATAAACCAAGAGACTAAAATATTAGAGTCTTACGCTATAACTAACGATAAAGGACGTTATAAGCTTAATTTAGATATTAATTCTACCTATAGTATTAAGGTAAGTTATATTGGAATGCAACAAATTTCTGAGACTGTTAATACTAAAGAAGTAGGTATTACTAAAGACTACATAATGACTATTGATAATAGTTTGGATGAAGTTGAAATTACTTATGAAATGCCAGTGACTATAAGCGGAGATACAATTACATACAACGCAGATTCTTTTAAAAACGGAACGGAACGTAAACTTGGTGATGTACTAGAAAAAATGCCAGGTGTAGAGATTAATGACGATGGAGAGGTAGAGATTGAAGGAAAGAAGGTTGGTAAAGTTATGATTGATGGTAAAGAGTTTTTTGATGGTGATACTAAATTGGCAACAAAAAATATCCCAGCAAATGCTATTGATAAAGTTCAGGTTTTAAAAAATTATTCTGAAGTTGGTCAATTAAGTGGTGTGACTAATAACCAAGATAATATTGCCATTAATATTAAATTAAAAGAAGGAAAGAAAAACTTTTGGTTTGGTACTATTACTGCTGGAGCGGGAGATTCTAGTAGTGGTGAGCTGTATTTAGCACAGCCTAAATTATTTTATTATAGCCCTAAAAAGAGTATTAACTTTATTGGTGATTTAAATAATATTGGCGAATTAGCATTGTCGCGTCGTGATATTTTTAATTTCTCAGGAGGCTTCCAACAACCAAGTCAGCAAAGTGGAACTAACATTAGTTTAGGTAGTAATGACTTAGGTTTTAGACAACTTCAAAACAATCAAGCAAAAAGTATTAATACTAAGTTTGGTGCTGCTAATTTTAGCTACTCTCCAAAAAGTACTTTAGATGTTAGTGGATTTGCCATTTTTGCAAGTAGCAGAATAGAGTTGCAGGAAAACAGTGCGGTATTATATACAGATCAGACGTTAGGTATTCCTGATGAAAACACACAGAGCAATACGCAACAAAAAAGTGATTTAGGGTTGGTTAAGTTTAGTGCTAAATACAAACCAAATGCGAGTAATCAATTGGATTATGATATTTTAGGACGCGTGTCTAAAGACGAACAATTAAACGGAACGTTCTCTAACGTGATTGGACCAATTGATCAAAATGAAGAAACCAATCCATACAAGATAAATCAAAATTTAAATTATTATTACACAATGGATGAGGATAATATTTTTGCATTATCAATACAACATTTATTGCAAGATGAAGATCCATTTTACAATGCTTTATTGCAAAATGATCCAAGTAATAATACTGATGCTGATCCAAATAATAGGGATCCTTTTGATGACACTGCTCAAGGTTTAGGTTTAGACGGGACTCAGGTTAGTTATGATGTTAATCAGCAAAAACGTGTTAAAACTAACCAAGTAGATGCTAAAGTAGATTATTGGAATATTCTAAATAAAAAGAGTGACATAAACTTTACAGTTGGAACTATTTATAGCAATCAGCAATTTGATTCTAATATTTTTCAAACCTTGGATGATGGTTCAGAGTTAGACACCAATACCACAATAACAGGTTTGTCTGATGTTAATGATATTAAGTACACGTTTAGTGATTTGTATCTAGGAGCGCATTACCGTTTTAAAACTGGTAAGTTTACAATTAGTCCTGGGGTTTCTGCACATGCTTATAGTGCTGTTAACGATCAGTTTAGTACTAAGACAACGGATAACTTTTTTAGAGTATTGCCAGATTTAAATGTGCGTATTCAATTAAAGGGGACAGAAACTTTAAATTTATCTTATAAGATGCAAACGCAGTTTACGGATGTTAATCAGTTTGCCCAAGGTTTAGTTTTAAATAATTATAATTCTACGTTTAGAGGTAATCCTGATTTAGAAAGCTCTTTAGCACATAATATAAACTTAAGTTACTTTAGTTTTAACATGTTTAATTATACTAACGTGTTTGCGTTTATCAACTACTCTAAAAACATTGATAATATTAGAAACGTATCAGAGTTTCAGCCGGGATCTGTTATTAGAACAAGTACACCTTATAATTCTGGTTTAGATGATGAGAGTTTAAGTGCAAGCGGACGTTTTCAAAGACGTTTTGGAAAATTACAAGCTAGTGTTAGAGGAACATTTAACTACTCTAAATTTAATCAGTTTATTAATAGTCAAGTTTCGGTTAACGAAAACTATAGTCAAAGTTATACAGCTGAGTTTAGATCTAATTTTAGAGAAGCTCCAAATTTTAAATTACGATATACGTATGGTTTAAGTGATAATGACCAAGGGACAAGGCGTACTAAAATATATACCAATGCACCATCAGCAGAATTTGATGCGTTAATATTTAAAAAATTCACCTTTAAAACAGACTATACATACAACCGTCAAACGCTAGAAGGTAATAGTAATAGTTTTGGATTATGGAATGCTAATTTAGCGTATAGAAAAAGTAGTGATAGTAAATGGGAATATGAGCTTAAAGCTACAAATTTATTAGATACAGATTCTAGAGTGCAAAATAGTAACGATGCTTTTTCTGTAAGCACTAGTGAGTATTTTATTCAACCTAGATTTGTTACAGCTCGATTTATTTATAATCTTTAAGATGAAATAAAATAAAATTTCAAATCCCTTTTAACGTCAAGTTGAAAGGGATTTTTTTTATGTGTTATTTTAAACCGAAACAACTAGTTGTAATCAAGTTGTGAAAAGGAGTTATTTATATATAAATGAATGTTCAACTTTGCAAAAGGCAAAAGGCAAAAGGCAAAAGGCAAAAGGCAAAAGGCAAAAGGCAAAAGGCAAAAGGCAAAAGGCAAAAGGCAAAAGGCAAAAGGCAAAAGGCAAAAGGCAAAAGGCAAAAGGCAAAAGACAAAAGACAAAAGACAAAAGCACTACCACTCATTAATACGATTAGAATCTAGCTTAATAAAGATAAATACTAAGATTGTAAAACCCCAAAGACCAGAGCCACCGTAGCTAAAGAAGGGTAGTGGTATACCAATGGTTGGTATTAATCCCATGACCATACCAATATTAATCATAAAGTGTAAAAAGAGAATGGCGCCTACAGCATAACCATACATTCTGCTAAATTGTGTTTTCTGTCGTTCGGCAAGTATAAGTATCCTAATAATTAGCAAAAGAAAAACAACTACCGTTAAAAAGCTACCAATAAAACCCCATTCTTCTCCAACAGTACTAAAAATATAATCAGTGTGTTGTTCTGGCACAAAATTACCTGTGGTACGTGTACCTTCTAAAAATCCTTTTCCTTTAAATCCACCACTACTAATGGCTTTTTCAGATTCATTTAAGTTGTAGGCAACGGTCTTTTTCATGCGCTCCAATTTGTCTGGATCTTTTTCAAGACTCAACCAAATTGTAATGCGGTCTTTTTGATGCGCAGGAAGAATATTATCATAAAAAAAGCGCACACTAAATGCTAATGACGTGCACAATAATATAACAGTAATAGGTTGTATAATGGATGGTCTTTTCTTTCTTGTAAAGTAATAAGTTAATACAACTATAGATGTAATTAACAACGTGCTGACTACTCCAAATTTTAATGCGAATATGGAAAGTAGTATTAAAAGGACACCTACAATTAAGTAAATGTGTGGTAGACCTTCTCTGTATAAAACAAAGAAAAAAGCACCGTAAACAATGGCGCTTCCTGCATCAGGTTGTAATAGCACTAATAGAGCAGGGATAACAATTATAGCAAAGGTTTTAAGCTGATCATTAAAACGATTTATATCTGTGTTCAAATCGCTTATATATTTGGCAACAGCTAGAGCAGTGGCAACCTTAGCAAACTCTCCTGGTTGAAACGTGAAACTACCAATTGGATACCAAGATGTGGCACCATTTATATTTTTTCCAAAGACAAATAGACCCGCTAAAGACAGGAGGGCAATGATGTAAATAACACTAGAAAAGCGTTCGTAAAACTTGGCTTCTATGGATAGAATAAGGATTATTAATAGTACAGACAGTCCAATAAACACTAATTGCTTGCTGTAAAAATGCGAGAAATTAGAAAACTCTAAAGCTTCTCCAGAATGTGAAGCAGATATAATGTTTACCCAACCAAACATAACTAGTATAAAATATAGTAGTATGGTTAACCAATCAAATTTAAAATGTCTATCAGTTTGCCTCATTTACGTGTATTGGGGTAGCTTGTATTTGCTGTTTTTCTAAGTTTGTTTTTGGTGTTGCGTTTATGTCGTTTTTATTCGGAGCAGGTACAATTTGTAACTGTGTTTCTCTGTTAATCTTAAAAGGCTCTCCAGAATATTGTTTAGCATATTCGTTTTCTAAACTATGGGTTAAAATCCATTTTTCTAAATCTGTACGACTAATACTTCCGTTTAAATATTGTTCAATCATTAAAGTAGAAATCTTTCCAGCAAAACGACTTCCCCAATACCCATTTTCAACAAATACAGCAATGGCTATTTTAGGATTGTCTTTAGGTGCAAATGCAACAAAAATGGAGTGGTCTGTTAATTGCGTTTGTACACCGTCAATTTTAGCATAGTTTTCTGCAGTCCCTGTTTTTCCGCAAATTTCTATTCCTTCAACTTGTAAGTTTTCTGCAGTACCTTTATTAAATACATCGTACATTCCTTCTACCACGGGTTCAAAATGTTTGCGGTCTACAGTTGTGTATCTTGGTGTTGTGTATTTTTCGTCAATAGTTTCGCCTTCAATACTTTTTATAATGTGTGGTGTTATAAAGTAACCTCTGTTGGCAATAGCTGCAACCATGTTTGCTAATTGTATAGGAGTTGCTTCAACTTCTCCTTGTCCAATCGCGTTAGAGGTCATAAATGTAGAACTCCATCTGTTTTTTCCATACCATTTGTCGTAAAATTTACTGTCTGGAATGCGTCCTTTTCTTCCAACCACTAAATCATATCCTAAATAATCACCTAATCCAAAACTCTTGGCATGATTACTCCAAACATCCATACCTTCAGCTGAGGTTGGGTATTTTTCTAAAATTCGTCTATAGACATTAACAAAGTAGGCATTACAGGATTCGTAAATACCTAAATTCATATTAACAGGACTTCTATGGCTATGACAACCGTGTAGTTTTCTACCGTTGTAATAATATCCCATTCTACAAGTAAACTGTTCTGAAGTAGTTACCACGCCTTCTTGTAAACCAATTAAGGCATTTATAACTTTAAAAGGAGATCCAGGTGCATATTGCGCTTGTAGTCCTCTGTCAAATGTTGGATTTGCTATGGAGTCATTATATAATTTTGTGAAATTTTTTGAGCGATCTCTACCTACTAAAATATTAGGGTCATAACTTGGTCCAGATACTAATGCTAGAATTTCGCCTGATTTTGGGTCTATAGCAATAATACCACCACGTTTATTGGTCATTAATAGCTCACCGTACGCTTGTAGGTCTGCATCAATGGTTATTTTTATATCTTTTCCAGCTTCTGGTAATGTGTCGTGTATCCCGTCTTGGTAAGGTCCTAGGTTTCTGTTAAATCTGTCTTTTTGTATAAATTTAATACCTTTTTGTCCTCGTAAAGTAGACTCATAAGACGCCTCAACACCTGCTTTACCAATTAAGTCTCCTGATTGATAATAGTTGTCATTTTTAATGTTTCTATCGTTTACTTCACCAATATCTCCTAAAACATTAGCGCCAATAGTAGTTTCGTATTTTCTTAAACTACGTTTTTGAATATAGAAACCTTCATATTTACGCATTTTTTCTTGTAAAATGGCGTAATCTTCTTTGGATAAGTGTGACACAAAAACGTACGGTAGTCTTGGAGAATACTTGTTAGCTTTTGTAAGTTTTTTTATAAATGTAGGCTTGTCAATTTTTAATAAGTTACAAAACTCTAAAGTATCTAGAGGCTTTACTTCTCTAGGTATTACCATGACGTCATAAGACGGTTGATTGGATACTAATAGTTTGCCATTACGGTCATAAACAAAACCACGTTTAGGGTAGTCAAATACCTTTCTGATGGCGTTATCCTTGTATAAATCTGTTGAGGTTGCATTGTATACTTGAAGGTATAGTAATCTACCTGTAAAAACGATGCCTACAATTATGACAGATAAAAGAAGTAAAAGTTTTCTCATTTAGATTTTTTGCTGAAAATAGAGGTTATTAAGATGCATAGTATAATAGTGAATATACTAGAAAACAACGTATTTTGTAACACAAAAATTACTTTAGAAACGTTAAATATTTCAAATAGAAAATAGGTTAGTGTGTGTGCAAAAGTTAATATAGAGATGTAAGTTAATTTTTGTCCAAAATCTATATTATTAAATTTAAGAGCTTGATGCTCGTAAACCGCACCAAAACTGAATTTTAAAACTGCCGGTCTTATAAAAGCAGTCACTAAAGCTGCTGAGGCATTAATCCCTCCGGAATCCATGAAAATGTCCACACATAGGCCTAATAAAAAGCTTAGAAATAAAAATAAGATGCGGTTATTTTTTACTGGAAATAGTATGATAAACAGGATGTAAACATGTGGGTTTATGTAGCCTAAAAAGTTTATTTTATTAAATAATAATACCTGAAGTAAAATCAGCACAAAAAACCTAACAGTATGTATGGATAATAGGTTATTCATTAGTTTTTTGTAAGTCGTCTATTAGTGGTTTGTCTTTGTTTTCAATAACACTAACGTGCTCTAGATTTGTCATGTCATTAAATAAAAGCACATTGACTTCAAAAAAGTTTTTAGTGACATCTAATTTAAAATCTTCAATAGTACCAACTAAAATTCCTTTTGGGAATATAGCAGAACGTCCAGAAGTAACTATGGTGTCTCCTTTTACTAATTTTGCGCTTTTCTGGATATCCGTTAATTGTATTAATCGTGGCGATTTTCCATTCCAACTTAGGGTTCCGAATTGATTTGTTTTTTTTAATTGACCACTAATTTTATTGGTGGTGTTTAAAATTGAAATTACTGTTGCGTATTTGCTATTTGTATTATCAATAATACCAATAATACCTTTGGAAGAAATAACACCTAAATCTTGCTTTATGCTATCGCGACTACCTTTATTTATTGTTAAATAATTATTTTGAAGCGAGTAGCTATTTTTTATAATTTTTGCAGTAGTAAAAGTATATCTACCTTTAAAAGAAGTCGAATCTATAAACGTTTTTGCATCAATATTTTGATTAAAAAGTAACGATCTTAATCGTGTGTTTTCTTCGTGTAGTTTATCGTTTTCTTGTTTTAAACCAAAATAACTACTTACGGAGTTGCTTGTATTATAAACACCGCCAGTAATACTGTTAGCGGAGTTTATAAACTTGCTTTTATGATAAGAATGTGATTGTATAGTAAGTCCAACCGAAACACATAACAGCAACAAGAAAAACAAAAAAGATTTGTTTCTAAGTATAAAATTTACAATTTGTTGCATTTAGTTTCTATTACTACTTTATCAATACACTTTTGTACTTCGCTAAATTTTTAAGTGTGATTCCCGTACCTCTAACTACAGCACGTAACGGATCTTCAGCAATATAAACAGGTAAGTCTGTTTTTTGAGATAAACGCTTGTCTAAACCACGTAACATAGATCCACCACCAGCAAGATAAATACCAGTGTTGTATATATCGGCAGCTAATTCTGGAGGTGTTTGTGATAACGTTTCCATCACCGCGTCTTCAATACGTAAAATAGATTTGTCTAAAGCTTTAGCAATCTCTCTGTAGCTAATTTGTACTTGCTTTGGCTTACCAGTTAATAAATCACGTCCTTGGACACTCATATCTTCTGGCGGAAGATCTAAATCTTCAGTTGCAGCACCTATTTGTATTTTAATTTTTTCAGCAGTACGTTCTCCAACATATAAGTTGTGTTGTGTACGCATGTAATAAATAATGTCGTTTGTAAAAACATCACCTGCAATTTTTACAGATTTGTCACAAACAATACCACCAAGTGCAATAACTGCAATTTCTGTAGTACCACCACCTATATCTACAATCATGTTTCCTTTTGGTTGCATGATATCTACACCAATACCAATAGCAGCAGCCATAGGTTCGTGTATTAAATAAACTTCTTTTCCATTAACACGCTCACAAGATTCCTTTACTGCACGCATTTCTACTTCTGTAATCCCAGAAGGGATACAAACTACCATACGTAAAGCTGGGGTAAATAATTTCTTTTTTAAAGCGGGAATATTTTTAATAAACAAACTTATCATTTGTTCAGAAGCATCAAAATCTGCAATTACACCATCTTTTAATGGTCTAATAGTTTTAATGTTTTCATGGGTTTTACCTTGCATCATATTGGCTTCTTGACCAACTGCAATAATTTTGCCCGAAATCCTGTCTCTAGCCACTATGGATGGAGCATCAACAACAACCTTGTCGTTATGAATAATTAATGTGTTGGCAGTACCTAAATCTATAGCGATTTCTTCTGTCAGGAAATCAAAAAATCCCATGTGTTATTTGTAATTATAAGGCGTTATTAAAAAGATGCTGTAAAAGTAATAAAAGTATGGTAATATAAGGATTTAATGCCTCACAATTTTTATTAATCGACGTATGAATAAAAGATACGTTTAAAACAAAGTTTTAGATGTTTTGCTTACGCAGAAATTTAGTTAGATGGGATAAAAATGATAGTTTACTCATTGGAGCCTAGGTTTTACTCATTTGTTGTTTTTTGCTCATTTTCTAATTTATAAGTTTGAACAAATAAATAATAAAAACATGAAATACTATTGGCTTATTTTATTCGTATGTGTGACTTTAAGCAGTCACTCTCAATCTAAAAGTTATAATTCTGGTTTCTTAGAAACGACAGTTGTAACAGATAGTTTGGTTGTTCCTGATCGAATATATTTTTCAATTTTGATAACAGAAAATGATACTAAAGGTAAGCAGTCTGTTGAGGAGTTGGAGGTAAAGATGGAAGTTCAATTAAAGTCACTGGGTATTAATACCGCTCAACAGTTGTCACTTTCTGATATGTCTTCAAGCTTTAGAAAATATTTTTTAAGGAGTAAAGATATTCTAAAAAATAAAACATATCAACTTCTGCTTTATGATGCAGAAACAGCAGGTCGGGTTATTGTTGCTTTGGAAACAGTTGGTATCTCTAATGTTTTTTTATTGAAAACAGAATATTCTAAATTAGAAACATTAAAATTAGAACTTAAAAAGCAGGGAGTGCTAAAAGCTAAAAAGCAAGCTGAAGTGATGATTGAAGCATTGGGGCAAACCATTGGAAAAGCAATTTATATTTCTGATTCCCAAACTTTAGTTACAGCAGCACTTAGTGGGCGAGCAGCTGGTATTAAGATAAGAGGTATATCCTCATCTCAAGGTTACAGTTCTTTTAATCCCGTCAATATAGATTTTGAAAAGATTAAAATAGAAAGTAGAGTAATTGTTAATTTTGAATTGAAATAAAAAAAAGCTTCGGTAATTAAACCGAAGCTTTTAGATGTTATTTAAGTCGCTTTATTCTAAGAGTAGACTTAGTGCTTAAAATGACGTGTACCAGTCATTACCATTGCTATATTATTAGCATTACAGTAATCAATACTTAATTGGTCTTTAATAGAGCCTCCTGGTTGGATGACACTAGTTATTCCAACGTTACCTGCAATTTCTACACAGTCAGGGAAAGGGAAAAATGCATCACTAGCCATAACACTGTCTTTTAAATCAAAATTAAAAGATTGTGCTTTATGTATGGCTTGATTTAAAGCATCCACACGACTAGTTTGCCCAGTTCCACTAGCGCAAAGTTGTTTGTTTTTAACTAAAACAATTGTATTTGATTTTGTATGCTTACATATTTTTGAAGCAAAAATTAAATCGTCAATTGCAGCACTTGAAGGTTTACTTTCTGTAACATACTTTAAGTCTTCTACAGTATCCGTTTTATTATTTTTGTCTTGTACTAAAACGCCATTTAGACATGTTCTAACAGTTGTTTCTGCAAAGTCGGTGTCTTTTAAAACTAATAGGATTCTGTTTTTCTTACCTTTTAAAATGCTTTCAGCTTCAGCTGAAAAAGAAGGTGCAATTACGACCTCGCAAAATAAATTATGAATATCTGTCGCTGTTGCTGCGTCTATTTCTGTATTGCTAATTAAAACACCACCAAAAGCAGAAACAGGGTCTCCTGCTAACGCATCTGTATAGGCTTGAGATACTGTTTCGCGTTGAGCAAATCCACAAGCATTGTTATGTTTTAAAATAGCAAATGTTGGTTTTTCGCCTTTAAATTCTTGAATTAAATTTACAGCAGCATCAACGTCTAAAAGGTTATTGTAGCTTAATTCTTTACCATGTAATTTAGTAAAAAGTGTGTCAAAATTTCCGAAGAAAAAACCTTTTTGATGTGGGTTTTCTCCGTAACGTAATACTTTACCATTAGTTTCGCTTATTTTTAAAGCAGGAATAGCATGGTTTGCATTAAAGTAATTGAAAATTGCAGAATCGTAATGAGAAGAGACATTAAATGCTTTGGCAGCAAATGCTTTTCTATCCGCTTCAGATAAATCACCTTTTTTATCTGTAATTAACTCTAAAAACTCGGCATAATCATCTACAGAAGAGACACAGATTACATCCGCATAGTTTTTAGCAGCAGCACGTATTAAAGAAATACCTCCAATGTCTATTTTTTCAATAATATCTTGATTTGAAGCTCCAGAAGCTACTGTCTTTTCAAATGGGTATAAATCTACAATTACAACATCTATTTGAGGGATGTCAAAATCTTTCATTTCTTTTACATCTCCATCATGGTTTTGACGGTTTAAAATACCACCAAAAACTTTAGGGTGTAATGTTTTTACACGTCCACCTAAAATAGAAGGGTACGACGTTACGTCCTCTACGGGAACAACATCTATACCAAGATTTTTAATAAAAGTTTCGGTTCCTCCAGTAGAATATATGGTGACACCTTGTTTGTGTAATTTTTTAACAATAGGTTCTAGACCGTCTTTGCTAAATACTGAAATTAATGCAGATTTAATTGTTTTGTTGCTCATTATAGTTGTGTTAATAAGCAAGCAAATTTAAGTAAAAGTAAATTGGTATAGTTGAAAATAAATAGTGGTTTTTCAACTAAAACACTAAGTTGTTAACAAGCAGTAGTAAATATCAAATTCCGGAAGCTGTTAATTGTAATAATTAGTAGCTTCCGGAATTTGTAATTATATATGTTATAATAATGTTGCTACCTTTTGGCAAACAAATTCTAAAAAGCGCTCATCAGCTTCCGTAAATGGATCTGGAGTATTTGAGTCTATATCTATTTGACCTAAATTTTCGCCATTAACAAATATAGGAATCACTATTTCTGCTTTTACAGTAATACTACAAGCTATATAATTGTCTTGTGCAGCGACGTCAGGTACTACAAAGTTTTCATTACTAACAGCAACTTGACCACAGATACCTTTTCCAAAAGGAATAATGGTATGGTCTGTTGGAGCGCCAACGTAAGGTCCAAGTTTAAGTTCGTTTTTATCTCCATTTTTAAAATAGAAACCAACCCAGTTGTAATACGAGATGTTTTGGTCTAATAACTGACAAATTTGTAATAATTTATCATCAGTAGTAGTTGTTGTGTTAGAAACAATAGTTTCAATTTGAGGTTTTAAAGTTTCGAATGTCATTTATTTGAAAATTTTGGTAAAAGTATTTAAAAAGGCGTAATTTCAACTCCTAAAAAATCTTAAAATTTATTCTTTTTTAATTGAAAGCATTGCTCTTAAAATATAAGCCCGTTATAAAATTTATCTTAACCTTTTTATTGGTTTACGGCGTGCTAAGTTTAGCTTATAGTTATTACTTAGATTTTTCTAAAGGCGGTGCCTATTATCCTGATTTATTTACCAGTTTGGTCGCGGAGCAATCTCAAAACTTACTAGAGGTTGTTGGGTATAAAACACAAATGATGCCACATCCGGATGAGCCTTCTGTAAAAGTGATTGTTGAGGGTAAATATGTGGCCAGAGTTATAGAAGGTTGTAATGGTCTAAGTATTATTATTTTATTTATTGCTTTTATAATTGCTTTTGCTGGTAGATTTAAAACTACTTTTATTTATATTCTTACTGGTAGTGTGCTATTGTATGTAGTTAACTTAATTAGAATTGTTATTTTATCAATAGGCTTGTATCATTACCCTTGGAGAGAGGAGATATTACATAGTGTCATTTTTCCTGCGATGATATATGGTATGGTATTTTTGCTTTGGATGTTTTGGGTTAATCGTTTTTCTCATATAAATAAGTAAATGGGTAAGTATTCTAAATATATAGGGATATCGTTTGTGTTTTTGTTACTTGCATTGGTAAGATGGTTTGAAAACGAATTGTTTTATGATCCGTATTTGTTGTTTTTTCAGAATGACTATCTATATATGGATTCTCCTAGGCAAGAAACATTAAAGTTAGTTGCTAGTACGGCTCTTAGATTTTTTGTAAATACAGGGTTGTCTTTATTAGTTTTGTACCTCTTTTTTAAAGATATTAGTATTATTAAGTTTTCTGCGTTAGTGTATGGTATTTCTTTTTGTATTCTAATTCCCTTGTTTCTTTTTTACGTGCTAGATCCTAAACAAGAAAACTATTATCTCTTTTTTAATATCAGACGCTTTTTGATTCAGCCCATCTTATTGTTGTTGTTATTGCCTGCATTTTATTACAATAGACTTAATCAGTAGTTAAATGTTTTTTTGATTGATTAACAACTACTTAGTGGTGTTTTTTGGCGATTATTTATGCATGTTTATGTGTTTTAGCGGTTATTATTGCGTTTAAGCGTATTAGTTTTTTTTGAGCATTGTTAAAAGTTACTTTTGTGTCATAATCGTTTTCTTTGCCCGAGAGAATGATTTATCCCTCAAATCTAAAATTTTAACCTATGAAGAAAACTACTTTGTTTTTCAGTGTGCTTTTATGCGCCATGTTATGTGTCTCTTTTACAACACAAGCACAAGAATCAGATTTTGACAATGACGGTATTGTTGATCGACTAGATGTTGACGATGATAATGATGGTATACTTGATACTGTTGAGTGTCCTGTTATTGCAGGGGCTGCTAGTCCGCAAACAGATCAAATATCTTGGGAGCTTAATCAATTTAAAGTTTTTACGATAGGAGCTAATACCAACGGGTTAGGATATCAAGAGTCTGGATACCAAGAAGAAGTATTTAGTAGAGGGCAACCTTTAACAGTACTTAATGGTGCTTCTGATTTTTCTTTCACACAAACAGCAGCAGGTACGGCTACAACTACATTAGGTACTTTTGCTAATGGTACTTTAGATTTTGAACATAATTATATTTATCGACCAACTCCAATTCATCAGTTTAGAACTACTACATCTACAGGGTTTACTTCAGGTAGTGGACCTTCTAATGGGCTATATGTATATCCAGAAGTTGGTAATCAAACAGGTGATTATTATACAGTAAATATTAATTTTACAGAGCCTGTAGCGTCTTTTAGTTTTGATTTTGTAGATGCTTATGATACTTCTACTAACACTGAGGTTATAAATTATGAAGTATATGCGGACGGAAACTTAATCGCTTACTTCAGTAATGCATATATTGGTGATGATGCTACAGGAAACATTAATTTATATGATGCTAATGGCACATTAAAAGGCTCTGTTTTAGCTGGACAAAACATTGAAAACACTATAGGTTTTGTTACTAGTGATCTAGTAAGTCATGTCGCTATCAGACATATTGTAGTCTCTGGTCAATTAGGTGCTAGTACACACGATCCTCATGGTTTAGATGGATTTGCATACAGTTTTTTATGTCAGCCACAAATAGATATTGATGTTGATGAGGATGGAATACCTGATAATGTAGAAGCTCAAACTACTACCGGTTATTTAGCGCCAAGTGGAGTTGTAGGTTCTAATGGATTATATACAAATTACGGTTCAGGATTTACGCCTGTAAATACGGATGGTACAGATTTACCTGACTACTTAGATACAGATACTGATAATGATGGTATTTTAGATATTAATGAAAATGGACATGCTAACACTGTAGCTAATACAGATTCTGATACAGATGGATTGGATGATAACTTTGATGTTATTACTGCAGTTTATGATTCTAATGATGAAGTAACAACTGGAGATGTGCCAGATTTGGTTAGTTCTTTTGGTGATTTTGATGCGGATGCGGCTACCGGAGGAGATTTAGATTATAGAGATGACAATACAGCAATAATAGGTTCTAGTACTATCGATTTTGATGGTGTTGATGATTATTTAGATGCGCCTAATTTTATTAGTGATTGGTCTAAAGCAACAATGATGGCTTGGGTTAAAATAGAAGGAGATAATAATGCTTTGCCTAATTTATTTAGTATTGCGGGTCAAGAAAATATGCGTTTGTATATTAGTAATGGTAGAGTGCCTGGTTTTCTTGTATATACTCAAGATCAAGTAACAGCATCAGACAATTATCCTGATGTTAGTTTTACGGCGTTACCAGATCCTGCGCTTAATTTGAAAATAGAAAGCAATGTTTGGTATCATATTGCCGGGGTTTTTGATGCTTCAACTAATTCAGTGAAGTTATATGTTAACGGAGAATTGGTAGGTACAGAAACTAATCCTTTATTAAATTCAGTTTTATTAACTAAAAACTTTAATGGTTCAAATCATATATATTCTACCAGAGATTTCACAGTAGGGAAATATCCAACACAGACTTCTGATTTTGGACATTTGGATGGTAATATTGATGAAGTTAGAGTTTTTAAAGAAGCTTTAACATCAGATCAATTACAGAGTATGGTATATCAAGAAATTGAAAACAATGCAGGGACTATTAGAGGAACTATAATAGATAAAGATATTATTGATTTTACATCAAGAGCTACTGTACCGTGGGCTGCATTAGAAGCGTATTACCCAATGACAAATATTGTTAATGGTGTAACTTATGATGAGTCTAATAATTCTCGTATTTTGAAATTAAATAATATTACAACTGTACAAGAACAAACAGCACCAATGCCATATGTTAGTGCAACGGATGGAAATTGGACAACAGAAGCGACATGGGTACATGGAGATGTATGGGATATTGAAAATTTACCAAATAAAGATTGGTCTATTGTACATATCAAGAGTAAAGTAACAACTTCTGGATCTCATACTAATTTAGGTTTGTTTATTGATGATGAAATGTCATTAACAGTTAATGGTGATAACGAAATTAATAACAGATGGTATCTAGAGCTTGATGGTGTGATGGATTTAAATAACGAATCACAATTAATTCAAACGGTTGATAGTGAATTAGCAGTAACTAGTGCTGGTAAAATAATGAGACGTCAAGAAGGGACTAGTAATTTATTTAGATATAATTATTGGAGCTCGCCAGTAGGAGTGCAGAGTATAGCTAGTAATAATACCGATTTTTCTGTGGATATGTTAAAGGATGCTAATGGAGATATTCAGTTCACGTCTGGATATTCACCTGCAGTAACAACGCCAGCGACATTAAGTACATATTGGTTATATACTTTTAAAAATGGAGTAACGTATTATGATTGGGCTGGTTTAAATGAATCGTCTCCAATAGAACCAGGTGTGGGGTATACGCAAAAAGGAACAGGTGTTGGAAGTGGTGATTTTCAATACATATTTGAAGGTAAGCCAAATAATGGAGAAATTTTAGTAAGTGTAAGTGATACAGGAGGTCCAGGTTCTGTAGGAGGTACAAGTAAAACTGAATATTTATTAGGTAATCCTTATGCTTCAGCATTAGATGTTCATGCATTTATAGATGATAACGCAGGAATTATTGATGGAGCTGTTTATTTCTGGGAGCAATGGGCTGGAGAAAGTCATGTGTTAAGTCAATACCAAGCAGGATATGCTACTTTAAATAAAATTGGAGGTACAAAAGCGTATCAATTTGTAGGTTTAGATGGAGCGACTACTGGTGGTTTAGCGGGTCTTAAAACACCTGAAAGATATATCCCAGTAGCACAGGGTTTTATGGCGGAAATTGTTGGAAGTGGTAATGTGGAATTTAATAATAGTCAAAGAGTTTTTAAGACAGAAGCTTCGGGAGAATCAGAATTTTTAAGAACAGCTGCTGTTATGGACCAAGAGACTAATGCATCCGAACTTCAGATTATAAGATTAGAGTTTGTAACGTCTAATGACCTAAGTCGAGAATTGTTATTTGGCTTTGGAGAGGATAGTAATGATGATATTTTTGATTATGGGTATGATGCTAAAGCTAGTGAGGTTTTTGCAAATGATTTATTATCTACTTTAGATGGAGAGGATTATATTATTCAAGGGTATTCTACTATTCAATCTGACAAGGAAGTTGCTTTAAGATTGAAAAGTGAATCAGTAGCGATGTATACTATAAAAATGACAGAAACTAAAAATATAGATGCTTCTCAAGAGATTTATATATATGATAGTTTGGAAGGTGTTTATCACGATTTACGATCAGGAGATTATAATTTTACTGCTCAAGCTGGTGACGATTCGGATCGTTTAAAAATTGTTTTTCAAATGGAGCAGTCATTATCTAATGAGGATTTTGAAGCAACAAACAATGTTTCAATATTTGTGAATAATAACCTAAATCAATTACACATTAAAGGATTAGATCAAGATATAAAAGGGTTGAATTTAATTAATATGTTAGGTCAGAATGTAATGCGTTTGTCTAATGTAAACGCTACTCAAGCGAGTTCAGGAGTGAAATTGAATAATTTGAGTACAGGTGTTTATATCGTAGATGTAACATTAAAAGATGGTCGTGTACTTTCTAAAAAAGTAACCATTAATTAAATAGAGTAAAAGATTATAAAAGCCTCAACATATTTTATGTTGAGGCTTTTTTTTTATGGTAATATATCTAATATCTAAAAGTTAGCTAATTACAATTTGAAGACTAGTTTATTCGAGTTGTATGTAATAAGAGTAACTTTCTAATTGATATCAGTAATTAATATCATATTCATGGTAATTTGAATCTCGTTACTATAAAATAGTTTTAAGTCATATAAATCAGAATCCAAATAAAAAGGCCTCAACATTAGTTGAGGCCTTTTTTTGTATTTATAGATGATGTTTTTATTACATCATTCCTGGCATACCTCCACCCATTGGCATTCCGCCTCCAGCTGGAGCAGCTTCTTTAATATCTACTAAAGCACACTCTGTAGTTAATATCATTCCTGCCACAGAAGCAGCATTTTCTAATGCTATTCTTGTTACTTTTTTAGGATCGATAATACCCGCTTTAAGCATGTCTACGTAAGTTTCAGTTTTTGCATCATAACCAAAGTCATTTTTACCTTCCATAACCTTAGAAACAACAACACTACCTTCTCCACCTGCGTTTTCAACAATAGTACGTAACGGTGCTTCAATAGCACGTGCTACGATTTGTATTCCTGTAGTTTCGTCTAAGTTTTCAGTTGTAATATCATTCAATACAGATTTTGCTCTAACTAAAGCAACACCTCCACCGGCAACAATACCTTCTTCTACTGCAGCACGAGTAGCATGTAAAGCATCATCAACACGGTCTTTCTTTTCTTTCATTTCTACTTCACTAGCAGCACCTACATAAAGTACAGCAACACCACCTGCTAATTTAGCAAGACGTTCTTGTAGTTTTTCTTTATCGTAATCACTAGTTGTAGTTTCGATCTGAGCTTTAATTTGGTTAACTCTATTCTTGATTAAGCTCTTGTCTCCTGCACCGTTTACAACAGTTGTATTGTCTTTATCAATAGTTACACGTTCTGCCGTACCAAGCATCTCTAAAGTCGTGTTTTCAAGTGTAAAACCTCTTTCTTCAGATATTACAGTACCTCCAGTTAAAATAGCAATATCTTCTAACATTGCTTTTCTACGATCTCCAAATCCTGGCGCTTTTACAGCTGCAATCTTAAGAGAACCACGTAATTTATTAACTACTAATGTTGCTAATGCTTCTCCATCAACATCTTCAGCAATAATTAATAATGGTTTTCCTGATTGTGCAACAGGTTCTAAAATAGGAAGTAAATCCTTCATTGTAGATACTTTTTTATCATACAATAAAATGTAAGGATTCTCTAAATCAGTTACCATTTTGTCACTGTTAGTTACAAAATAAGGCGATAAATACCCTCTGTCAAATTGCATTCCTTCAACGATATCTACGTATGTTTCAGTTCCTTTAGCCTCTTCAACAGTAATAACTCCTTCTTTACCAACTTTACCAAATGCTTTAGCGATTAAATCACCAATAACGTCATCATTGTTAGCAGAAATTGAAGCCACTTGCTTAATCTTTTCAGAAGAGTTACCTACTTCTTTAGATTGTTTTGCTAAATCAGCAACAATAGCCTCTACAGCTTTATCAATACCACGTTTTAAATCCATTGGATTTGCACCCGCAGCAACGTTTTTTAAACCTTCCTTAACTATTGCTTGAGCTAATACAGTTGCAGTAGTTGTTCCATCTCCAGCTAAATCATTAGTTTTAGAAGCAACTTCTTTTACCATTTGCGCCCCCATATTTTCTAATGGGTCTTCTAATTCTATTTCTTTTGCAACACTCACACCATCTTTAGTTACTATTGGGGCTCCAAATGAACGTCCAATAATTACATTTCTTCCTTTTGGTCCTAAAGTTACTTTTACTGCGTTTGCTAATGCATCTACACCACGTTTTAAACCGTCACGTGCTTCTACATCAAATTTTATGTCTTTTGCCATAATAAGATTATTTTGAGATTTTAATTGTTATTTCTAACTTATGGTTGCCCATTGAAGATCAATTAAAATATTTAAATTAGTTTTTAGTTTTTGAAATTTCAGACTAGATAATTGCCAAGATGTCTTCTTCGCGCATCATTAGGTATTCTTTTCCTTCTAATTTGATTTCAGACCCAGAATACTTTCCGTAAAGTACAGTATCTCCAACTTTTACCGTTAAAGGTTCGTCTTTTTTACCGTTACCTACTGCAACGATTGTTCCTTTATGTTGCTTTTCTTGTGCTGTATCTGGTATGTATAAACCAGAAGCTGTTTGTGTTTCGGCAGGTAGTGCTTCTACTAGCACACGATCTGCAAGTGGTTTAATGTTTAATTTACTCATAATATATATGTTTAATTAATTATAATTATAGTGCTTAATAATAAGCTAAAAATGTGCCAATAGAGTACAACTGACAAACTTGCAGAAACAAAAAATGCCAACTTATAAAGTTGGCATTTTTTGTTATGTTTTAGTGATAGCTTATTACTCAGTAACTACTGGGTCTATTACTTTAGCAGCATCATCTGTTGCAGGTGTAGCAGTTGGTGTTGGTAAATCAATACTGTCGCTTTCTAAAATTTTAGATTCTGCAGATTGACCATTTTTGTCAATACCTAAGCTAGAGGCTAATATTAATGCTAGTAAGATAGTAGCTAATGTCCAAGTACTTTTATCTAAAAAGTCTGTTGTTTTTTTAACACCACCTAGTTGTTGTGTACCACCGCCACCAAATGAAGAAGATAAACCTCCACCTTTTGGGTTTTGTACCATAATTACAACTATTAGTAGAAATGCTACTATTACTATTAAGATCAAAAAGATTGCAAATGTGCTCATTATAATTTGTTATTTATTCTTGTAATTTTTCTATTGCTTTAATTTGGTCTGCAAAGAAACCACTTTTTTCTGGATATTTCAAACTTAAAATTTTATAAGATTGAATCGCTTTTTTATAGTTTTTTTGTTCGACATAAATACGAGCCAATGTTTCTGTCATTAATTCGTCTGACTGTATCATCTGCGCTTGCGCAATGTTATGTGTCGACACCTTTGCTTTTTTAGCTTCAAGCTTAGGATTTTTGATAATAAACTGATCTATTAAATCAAACTTTTTAGCGCGTTCTAAATTTGCTTCTTCCTTTAAAGGGTCTTCTGGTTCGCGTTGTATTGGTTTGAATTTAGCAATATTCAACCATTCATTAAAACTATGAGTTTCGTCTTTTTCAAATTGAAGTGGTTTTCCAATGTTTAAAAAGTCTTCAATTTCTTTTTTACTTGAATTTAGTGACGCATCATTTTCTGTTTTGGTAGTCTCATCTTTAATTAAATTTGAGCTAATGACAGGTTGTGTTTCTGTTTTAGGTTGAAATAAATCAGGATCAAGTATACTTCTGGTCTCCTCAAGTTGCTGCTTTAAGGTTGGGTCTGTAGATGTTGTGTTATTTACAGAAATATCTTCTACAAAAACATCTAAACTATTAATATAGTCAGCGTTTTGTTTAATATACTCCGAAATTTCATTTTGATTAAAGGTGTCGCTTGTAATAAAATCAAACAATATACTTCTGTCTGCTGTATAAGCAGCTGTAACTCTTAATGCTTGATTGTATTTAAAACTCTCTTTGTTTTTTAAGCCTTTAAGAAAAACGGCACGTGCTGATTGGAAATAAGGAAATTCTTCCAATATGGAACCCAACATAGCGGTCTGCTCTGCAGTTACTACTTGTGGTAGTTGTAATACGTTTGTTAATTCTTGGCTAGTCATTAGGTTTACCAGTTTGCAAGTGATGCGTTAAAAATATCTTGTGTCAAACGTTCAAAAATCTCTTCGTAAGCCAATGTTTTTGTTGTACCAGATAATAATTCGCTTCCTGTATAATCATAAAAGAATGAAAAAGATTTTTCAAAATCCTTTTCACTATCCTTTTTATTGTAAAATCTTACTTTTACACCTATGGTTAAGCGGTTTTGAGCAGCTGTACTATTAGCGGTAGCAGTAGTAGGAGAGATTCTATAATTTGTAATATCACCTTCATAAACTAAATCGGCACTAGAATTAACTAGACTTAGACTGGTTTGATCTTGTATTAAATCTTGTAATGCTCTTGTAAAGTCTAGGTCCAATCCTGGATCTATTAAATTGGCTGTGTTTTTAAAATAATTAACTTGAAATGTTTTTGCGGTACCAATATCTGCTCCAGTAAAAGAATACGCGCCACAACCAAATATGGTAAATGATATTAATAGTAATAATATATATTTAAACTGTTTCATTTTAGTTTTTGTTTAGAATTACAACGTGATATTATAAATCAAATTGCTTAATTTTTCTATAAAGTGTACGTTCGCTAATTCCTAATTCTTCGGCAGCTAGCTTCCTTTTGCCTTTATGACGCTCTAAAGATTTTTTGATTAATTCTAACTCTTTGTCATGTAACGATAGCGTTTCTTCTTCCTCAATTTCTTCAGCAAAATGGTACTTGTCTTGTGTATTCTCAGTTTCTATTGTGCTAGGTGGTTGCATTGCATTTTGAGATATTGACAACACTTCCATGTCTTCTACATGCTCATCAAACTCAGTATCGCTATCGTTCTCACCATAGATTTTCTGAATTAAACCTTCGTTTTCTTTCTGTACTTCTTTAGCGTTACCAGTTTTCATTAATTCCATGGTTAGCTTTTTTAGATCGTTTAAATCAGCTTTCATGTCAAATAACACTTTGTATAAAATCTCACGTTCACTTCCAAAATCGCTTTCTGATTTGGTAGTGTTAATTACAGCAGGTAAATTACTACCAACAGGTAAATAACTATGAAGTGTGCTTGCGCTAATGGTTCTGTTTTGTTCTAATACCGAAACCTGTTCTGCAACGTTACGTAGCTGTCTAATATTTCCGCTCCAGCGATATTTTATTAATAATTGTACTGCGTCATCAGTTAATTTTATAGTAGGCATTTTGTACTTTAATGCAAAGTCACTAGCAAATTTTCTGAATAATATATGAATGTCTTCTTGACGCTCTCTTAAAGGCGGTAGGTTAATGTCAACCGTGCTTAATCGGTAAAATAGGTCTTCTCTAAATTTTTCTTTTTTAATAGCGTCAAACATGTGCACGTTTGTAGCTGCAACAATACGCACATTTGTTTTTTGTACTTTACTAGATCCAACCTTAATAAATTCGCCGTTTTCTAAAACTCTTAGTAAACGTACTTGCGTAGTTAAGGGCAGTTCTCCAACTTCATCTAAAAAAATAGTTCCACCATCGGCTACTTCAAAATAACCATTTCTAGTTGCTGTTGCACCAGTAAAGGCTCCTTTTTCATGGCCAAAAAGCTCACTGTCAATAGTTCCTTCTGGTATTGCACCACAGTTTACAGCAATATATTTACCATGTTTTCTGTGAGAGAGTTGATGGATTATTTTTGGAATACTCTCCTTTCCAACACCACTTTCTCCGGTTACTAAAACAGAGATGTCTGTTGGTGCAACTTGCATCGCTTTTTCAATAGAGCGATTTAAAGTTGGACTGTTTCCTATAATCCCGAAACGTTGTTTTATAGATTGTATTGATTCCATGTAAACTCAGAAAGTGTTTAGTTAACGTAATTAAAGGCTTCTTCTTGTACTATTTCAATACCACTTAAAGAAAACACACCACTTCTAGATGTAATTCTGTTAGTGCTATCGTAATTAATCATTAAAGTAACGGTTGTACCTTCTGATGATACAGAGTTCCAGTTGTTACTACCATGAAATTGAACTATTGCTGGCCCAGCTTCGTCTTCGTAATCATCGTCTAAAATTGATAACCAATACTGATCGCTGAATCCATCTTTTAATGGATTTGAAAAACTATCAAATCCGTATGTTGTTGTATTGTTAAATTCTCCAGTTGAAACTACAGAAATACAATTGTCATTAGCATCATAAGTTAATATTTCTGATTGAATAAGTTCTCCAGCTTCAAAAGAAGATTTGTCTATTAATTTACCAGATCCATCCGCAGTATATACAGTAGTGACAGGGTTGCCAGGTTCTGTTTTTGTAATTTGATTATTTAATGTCGTAAAATTAAATGTGTAATCCTCTGCGTTATCATCAAAATCGTCATGTGTTATTTGAGAAATTGTATTGCCTGCAGAGTAAAAGATGTCTGTTTGACTTACTAATGCGCTACCGTCAAAAGTCTGTATTGCTGTAATTTTACCATCTGTATCTCTTATTACAGTTCCAGTAGTAGTAAAAGGAAAGCCAAATGCAATAGTTTCGACGTTTAAAGTGTTTACCTTATTGTCATCATTAAAATTAAAGTCTGAGTTAAGAATAAGTGGCCCGATAAACGGAGCTTCTGTCTCAACATCATAGGTGTAGCTTGCTAATTTTAGTTCGTCCGTAGTGTTTCCAGGAATTGTACCTTCATCGCTATCAAGAGCAGCGAAGTAACCTTCAACAGGCTCGTCATTACAAGCTGTGAATACGCTTAACGATAATAATAAAACTAATACTTTTTTCATGATTCTTAATTATTATTTGATTTTCCAATAGCTTCACCTATTAGTGTTGCTTTTGTACAATCTGTTACAGTTACGTTTACAAAATCTCCAATTTTATACTCGCCTTTAGGAAAAACAGCAACAATGTTCTGTTGTGTGCGTCCAGACCATTCTTGGTTAGATTTTTTAGATTCTTTTTCTACTAACACTTCAACGGTTGTATTTATAAACTGTTTAGTTCTAAACTCGCTATGCTTAAGTTGTAGTGCTATAATTTCGCTAAGTCGTCTACTCTTAGTTTTTTCAGGAACATCATCTTCAAATTTACGTTCTGCTAAGGTTCCTGGTCTTTCAGAATACGTAAACATATAACCAAAATTATATTTTACATACTCCATTAGGCTTAATGTATCTTGGTGGTCTTCTTCAGTTTCTGTTGGAAAACCAGTTATCATATCATGACTTATAACACAATTCGGAATTATTTTTTTGATATTATCAATTAACGTAAAATATTCTTGTCTTGTGTGCAGACGATTCATTGCTTTTAAAATACGATCACTTCCACTTTGTACAGGTAAATGTATGTGATTACAAATATTATCATATTTTGCCATCATTTTTATTACCTCAAGATGCATGTCTTGCGGATTAGATGTGCTAAAACGGATTCTCATCTTTGGTTGTGCAGTAGCACATAGCTCTAAAAGTTTAGAGAAGTCTGTTGCTGTAGCTTTTTCTAGATCAGAAGCTTTGTCAAAATCTTTTTTCATGCCACCACCATACCAAAGGTAGCTGTCTACATTTTGACCTAAAAGTGTTATTTCTTTATAGCCTTTACTCCAAAGATCATTAATTTCTTCTATAATACTTTGTGGATCACGACTACGTTCTCTTCCTCTTGTAAAAGGAACTACGCAAAACGTGCACATATTATCACAACCTCTAGTTATAGATACTAAGGCAGTAACACCATTGGTGTTTAAACGGACAGGGCTGATGTCTCCATACGTTTCTTCTTTGGATAGTACCACGTTTATTGCATCGTGTCCGTCTTCAACTTCTGCAATTAAATTAGGTAAGTCCTTATATGCATCAGGTCCAACAACTAAGTCTACAATTTTTTCTTCTTCTAAAAATTTACTTTTTAAACGTTCTGCCATACACCCTAAAACACCAACCTTCATGTTAGGGTTGATATCTCGTTTTACAGCATTATATTTTTCTAAGCGTTTACGTACAGTTACTTCTGCCTTGTCTCTAATAGAGCAAGTATTAACTAGTACTAAGTCTGCTTCTTCTAGATTTTGTGTTGTATTATAACCTTCGTTTTGCAGTATAGAGGCTACTATTTCGCTATCACTAAAATTCATTGCACAACCATAACTTTCAATAAAAAGCTTTTTTGTGTTTTCTTCGTTTTTAGCTATTACTAATGTTTCGCCTTGTTTGTTTTCGTCTATTGTCTTTTCCATAAATATATTGAAATCACTCATCTCCAATAAGCACGCAAAGATAGGATTATTTTAAAATTATGACAATCTGACAGACCTAAAATTTTAGCTAATACTTATTAAATTAGGATGATAAATTTTTTTTGATATACCTTTGCACTCATAAAAATCGAAGAATGGCGAAGAATTTAGTAATAGTTGAGTCACCTGCAAAAGCAAAAACAATTGAAAAATTTTTAGGAAAAGACTTTAAAGTCGAATCCAGTTTTGGGCATATTTCTGACTTACCATCTAAAGAATTAGGAGTAGATGTAGAAGGAGATTTTGATCCAAAATATGAAGTCTCTTCAGATAAAAAAGCACTAGTAAAAAAATTAAAACAACTTGCCAAGAAAGCCGAAATGGTTTGGCTAGCAAGTGATGAAGATAGGGAAGGAGAGGCTATTGCATGGCATTTAGCAGAATCTCTAGACTTAGATAAAGATAAAACAAAACGTATTGTTTTTCATGAGATTACTAAAGCTGCAATCCAGAAAGCAGTTGAAAACCCAAGACAAATTGATTACGATTTAGTAGATGCACAACAAGCCCGTCGTGTATTAGATAGAATTGTAGGTTATGAGTTGTCTCCGGTATTATGGCGTAAAGTAAAAGGAGGTTTGTCTGCAGGTCGTGTACAATCAGTATCTGTTAGATTAATTGTAGAGCGTGAACGCGACATTCAAAATTTTACACCAGAAGCGTCTTATAGAGTGGATGCTGAATTTTCAAATGAAGCAGGACAGTCTTTTAAAGCTAAATTACCAAAAACATTTTCGACTAAAAAAGAAGCATTAGATTTCTTAGAAAGTAACGCAAGCGCAGATTTTAAAGTAGCAGATTTAACTAAAAAGCCAGCTAAAAAATCTCCTGCAGCACCATTTACTACGTCAACATTACAACAAGAAGCATCACGTAAATTATATTTTTCTGTTAGTAAAACCATGACCATGGCACAACGTTTATACGAAGCCGGTTTGATTACTTATATGAGAACAGATAGTGTTAATTTATCTGATGAAGCTAGAAAAGGAGCAGAGAAAGAAATTGTAGCGGCTTACGGTAAAGAATATAGTAAGGAGCGTAATTTTAAAGGAAAGTCTAAAGGGGCACAAGAGGCTCACGAAGCGATTAGACCAACAGACTTTAAAACACACAGTGTTGATATAGATTACGATCAAGCACGTTTATATGATTTAATTTGGAAACGCGCCATCGCATCGCAAATGAGTGAAGCTCAATTAGAGCGTACAAACGTAAAAATTGAAGCAAACACGCATAACCAAACGTTTACAGCAAATGGAGAGGTTATTAAATTTGATGGATTTTTAAAAGTTTATTTAGAAGGGACAGATGATGAGGATCTAGAGCAAGAAGGAATGCTTCCTGCAATGAAGACTAATGAGACCTTACTAAATAAATATATTACAGCAACGGAGCGTTACAGTCGTGCGCCTTACAGATACACGGAAGCTTCTTTAGTAAAGAAACTAGAAGAGTTAGGTATTGGACGTCCGTCTACTTATGCACCAACAATTTCGACAATTCAAAATAGGAATTATGTAGAAAAAGGTGCTATAGATGGTGTGGAGCGCGAGTATACACAATTAGTATTAGAAGAAAGAACAGTAAAGGATAACATGCTTTCGGAAAAAGTAGGTTCAGATAAAGGTAAGTTAGTACCAACAGATATTGGTATGATTGTTACAGACTTTTTAGTTAACCATTTTGAAAGTATTTTAGATTATAATTTTACCGCAAAGGTAGAAAGTCAGTTTGATGATATTGCCGAAGGTAAAGAAGACTGGAAAAAAATGATGAAAACATTCTATAAGAAGTTTCATCCAGTAGTTGTAGATGTTCAGGAAAATGCAGATAGAGAATCTGGCGAGCGTATTTTAGGTAAAGATCCAAAAACAGGAAAGCAAGTTAGTGTGCGTCTTGGTAAATTTGGTCCTATGGTACAGATGGGAACGGTAGATGATGAAGAAAAACCAACATTTGCAAGTTTAAGTCCTGATCAGCAATTAGGTAGTATTACCTATGAAGAAGCAATGGACTTATTTAAACTACCTAGAACTTTAGGTCAGTATGAAGATGAAGATATTGAGGTGAATAATGGACGTTTTGGACCTTATGTAAAATATGGTAAAAAGTTTGTGTCTTTAGCTCCAGGTCAAGATCCAATAAGTATCGAGCTTAAAGATGCTATTGAGTTGATTAAAGAAAAAGAAATTGCAGACGCGCCAGTATACCATTACAAAGATCATGGTGTAACTAAAGGAAAAGGGCGTTTTGGACCATTTATTAAATGGAACGGTTTGTTTATCAACGTTAATAAAAAATACGATTGGGATACTTTAACTAATGAAGAGATTGAAGAGTTAGTAGATGCTAAAATTCAAAAAGAAATAGATAAGGTTGTCCATAATTGGGAAGAAGAAGGAATCCGTGTTGAAAAAGCACGTTGGGGAAGACATAATATCCTAAAAGGAAAAGTTAAGATAGAATTGGCTAAGACAGTTGATGCAGCAGCTTTAACTTTGGAAGAAGTACAAGATATTATAGAAAAGAAAGCACCTAAAAAGAAAGCAGCTGCAAAGAAGAAAGCACCAGCTAAAAAGAAGGCAGCAACTAAAAAGACGGCTACCAAGAAGCCGGCAGCAAAGAAAAAAACTACAGCAAAAAAGAAGTAATATAAATGAATTTTAATTTTCTATCTCCAGTTTCAGATACTGTTTTAGCGCATAATCAATTATTGTCACCTTTATGTTTAGGTCAAAAAATTAAAATTCATTCTGAGCAACAGGGGATTCCAGATTTAAATAACGTTAAGATTGTTATTCTAGGAGTTTTAGAAAACAGAAATGATATTAATTACATCGGTGAGGATTTTAATTTAAACGAAATTAGAAAATCGCTGTACACATTGTATCCTGGTAATTGGGGTACAAATATTGTAGATTTAGGTGATATTGAAAAGGGAGAGACTGCAGAAGATACTTATTTTGCATTAAAAGAGACATTGACGTTATTGGTTGAGAATAGAATTATTCCAATTATTATAGGAGGTAGTCAAGATCTTACATACTCTGCTTATCGTGCTTATGATAGTTTGATACCAATGGTAAACATTGTTAATGTCGATAAATCCTTTGATTTAGGCGATACGTCTAAGCCGATAAACAACACTAGTTTTGTAGGAAAAATTGTACTAGATCAGCCGTACAACCTATTTAATTATTCGATAGTCGGATATCAGACTTATTTTAATAGCCAAGAGGAAATAGATTTAATGGAACGCCTATATTTCGAATCTTATAGATTGGGAGAGGTGTCTAATGACATTACGTTGGTAGAGCCGGTAATGCGAGATGCTAATATTGTTACCGTTGATTTGGGTGCTTTAAAGGCGTCCGAAGTTAGTTTAAGGCAAAAGGTGTCTCCAAATGGATTGGATGGAAAAGAGATATGTGCAGTAGCGCGTTACGCAGGGATAAGTAATAAGGTTAGTTCATTCGGTATCTATGAATACAAACCATCTCAGGATGATGAGATAACAGCAATGTTAGTATCACAAATGATTTGGTATTTTATAGAAGGTGTTAATTGTAGAGTTAATGATGATGATTTTTCTAAGTCAGAAAATCATCAAAAATTTATTACATTAGCGGAGTCGCATGAATTAATATTTTATAAGAGTACAAAAACAGGACGTTGGTGGATAGAAATACCATTTTTAGCAAATGTTAATAATAAATTAAAAAAACATACGTTATTACCATGCACCCATCAAGATTATTTGGATGCTTGTAATGATATTATCCCAGAAAGATGGTATAAGGCGTATCAAAAAAACAGTGTGTAATCGTTATAGACGAATAGATAAAGTACATTTTAAATCGTTAAAATGTTAAATTTTTACGATTAAATGGGTTTATTTTTGATTAAAAAGTTGTTTTTTAAAAAATATATAAATATGTTTACGCTCTTAAATAATTTAAGAGTTCAAATTAACCTCGAGTTTTCAATGAATATGAAGAAGTTTGTATTATTAACAGCGGTTTTCGCACTATTAGTAAGTTGTGGATCAAAAGACAAAGGTCAGCTAGTAGGTGCTAAAGGAAAAAAATGGCACCCAGAAAAACCTTACGGGATGACATTAGTCCCTGGTGGTGCGTTTATCATGGGTAAAGCAGATGATGATTTAGCAGGAATCCAAGACGCTCCAGCAAAAACAGTTACTGTCGCATCTTTTTACATGGATGAAACGGAAATCACGAATAGTGAGTACCGTCAGTTTGTAGAATGGGTAAGAGATTCAACAATTCGTACTAAGTTAGCAATTTTAGCTGATGAGGTAGGGATGACACCTGCTGATGGTGGTGTTGGAGAGTTTGCATTTAAGGATGCAGATACTACCAATATGTCTGCTTACGAAAAGTACATGATTGATAACTATAGTGGTTTAGGTGAAACAGGTTACGAAGGTAGAAAGCTTAATTACGAAGCTGAGTTACTTTTTGATACCTCAGAATACCCAGATGAATACTATGTTGAGGTTATGGATACGATGTATTTACCTTTAGAAGAATCTTATAATGGACAACGTACTTGGGATGTAACTAAATTCAAGTTCCAGTATACATACATGGATATTTCTAAAGCAGCAAAAAACAAAAACTTAAGACGTAAAGATGTTATAGTTAGAGAAGAAGTAGAGATTTATCCAGATACTACAGCTTGGATTAGAGATTTTGCTTATTCTTATAACGAGCCAATGCATAACGATTATTTCTGGCATGATGCTTACAGTGACTATCCAGTAGTTGGTGTGTCTTGGCAACAAGCTAAAGCGTTTTGTGAGTGGAGAACAAAATATCATAATGATTACAGAAGATCTAGAAAAATCCATAACGTAGGTCGTTATAGATTACCATCTGAAGCACAGTGGGAGTATGCTGCTAGAGGAGGTTTGCAAGCTGCAACTTTCCCTTGGGGTGGACCATATGCTAAAAACGACAGAGGATGTTTTATGGCTAACTTCAAACCTTTACGTGGAGATTATGCCGCAGATCAGTCTTTATATACTGTAGAAGCTGATGCTTATGAGCCAAACGATTTTAACTTATATAACATGGCAGGAAACGTTTCAGAATGGGTAGACTCTTCTTACGATCCGGCATCTTATGAGTATGCATCAACAATTAACCCAAGTGTAAACGATCCTAGTAACAAACGTAAAGTTGTTCGTGGTGGTTCTTGGAAAGATGTTGCTTATTACTTACAAGTAAGTTCAAGAGATTACGAATATTCAGATTCTGCAAGAAGCTATATTGGTTTCAGAACAGTACAAGATTATATGGGAACAGATGTTACTGCTAACGCAAGACAATAATCCTAACAATACTATTAACCTAACTAACAAAAAAAACTTAACAACTAAAACTTAGAAATTATGGCACAAAAGAAATTTTCAACAATGAACATGGTGTATGGAATTGGAGCAGCAATTGTAATTATTGGAGCTTTATTTAAAATTCAACACTGGCCTTATGGTTCTGAAATTTTAACTCTTGGTATGATCGTAGAAGCAATTGTATTTATGATTTCAGCTTTCGAAAAGCAAGGCGGCGATTTAGATTGGTCATTAGTGTATCCTGAATTAGCAGGAGGTGCTTCTTTAGGAGCTAAAAAATCTAAAGAAGAGCCAAAAGATGCTGAAGGTTTATTATCTAAAAAATTAGACAACTTATTAAAAGACGCAAAAATAGATGGTGAATTAATGGCTAGCTTAGGCGAAAGCATTAAAAACTTCGAAGGAGCTGCAAAAGGAATTTCTCCTACTGTAGATTCTATGGCTGCAACTAAAAAATATGGTGAAGAAATGACATTAGCTGCTGCTCAAATGGAGTCTTTAAATAGTCTTTATAAAGTACAGATGGAAAGCGCTAGTCGTCAAGCATCAATTAACGAAGAAGCTGTTGAAAATGCAGGTAAATTAAAAGAGCAAATGCAATCTTTAGCGTCTAACTTATCTTCTTTAAATGGAGTATATGGTGGAATGTTATCTGCAATGAACAAAAACTAATTAGTGATTAATATCAACTAATATTAACAACTAAAACTAATTAGAAATGGCAGGAGGAAAACAGTCCGCAAGACAAAAAATGATTAACTTGATGTACTTAGTATTTATTGCAATGATTGCAATGAATATGTCAAAAGAAGTATTATCAGCATTCGGTTTAATGAATGCAAAGTTAATAGACAACAACCAATCAGCAGATGTGCGTAATGCACAATTTATGCAAGGTTTAGCAGATAAAGTGTCTGAACAACCAGCAAAGTATAAACCTTTAAAAGATCAAGCAGATCAAATTACTACTTTGGGATCTAATCTAAGTACTTACTTAGAAGGTTTAAAAGGTGAAATGATGTCTACTGTAAAAGATCCAAGTAACTATCAAACTATGGATGGTACAGCTTGGTTAGATCAAAAATTCTTTAATGGAGATAAAATTACTCCAGCAGGAAATGAGTTTGTAGCAAAAATTGCAGATTATAGAAATGGTGTTAAAGCGGTATTAGCAAATAATCCAGATCTTAAAGATATTGCAGCAGATGTTGAAAAGAAATTTGCTACAGATAAAGTAACTAACAATGATGGTAAAAATCTAGAATGGATAGATTACCACTATAAAGGTTATCCTTTAGTAGCTTCTATGACTAAAATGACGCAATTACAGTCTGATATTAAAACAACAGAAGCAGAGATGTTATCTTCTATGTTAGCTGGAAAGCTTAAAGTAGAAGCATCTTTAACAAACTTTGAAGCAATTGTAGTAGCTGATAAAACAGCTTTCTTTAACGGAGAGCAGTTTACGGGTAAGATTGTTTTAGGAAAAAAAGATGAAACATTACGTGCTGATAAAGTAATTGTAAATGGTAAGGAATTAGGTGCTGATGCAATGAAAGCTGGAGAAACACTTTTAAAGTTTCCTGCAGGTAGAGTTGGTGAGCAAAAAATTTCTGGAGAGTTTCAATTTAAAGAAGGAGATTCTATCATTACATTACCATTCTCAAGTTCTTATGCAGTAATTCCTAAGCCTAATGCAGCAACTATTTCTGCAGACAAAATGAATGTAGTATACAGAGGGGTTTCTAACCCAATGACTATCTCTTTTGCAGGTGTACCGGATAATAAAGTAAATGCATCAGGTTCTGGATTAACATCTAGAGGTGGTGGTAAGTATACAATGACACCTGGAACAGGTAAAGAAGTAACTATTAACGTTACAGGAACATTACCTGATGGTTCTAAAGTGTCAGACAATGCTAAGTTTAGAATTAAAGATATTCCAAAACCTTCTGGTACTATTGCTGGGAAGTCTGAAGGATCTTTACCTAGAAATAACATTGAAATTGGAACAATTAAAGCAGAATTAGAAGATTTTGATTTTGATTTACCATTAACAGTAACATCATTTAAAATCAAGATACCTGGACAGGCAACTGTTAACGTATCTGGTAACAAATTAAATGGTCAAGCTAAAGCTGCTTTAAGAAAAGCAAGACGTGGAGATGCTGTTCAAATATTTGATATTAAATCGAAGTCTTCAGGAGGACCAAGAATTAAGCCAGCAAGTCCAATAGCTATTGAAGTAGCTAACTAATCAAATTATTTGATTAATAAAATATTAAAAAACAATTTTCAGATGAATTATAAATCTTTATTAGCAGTTGTATTCGGAGTGTGTTTTGCTTCTCAATCAGTTGCGCAATCTAATATTCTTAATGCTAAATCTCCATCAGAGATAGGTGTTAGAACAGCAGAACAAAAAGCGTTGGATAATGACAAACCTTTAGAATATGGTTATGTTGATGATAGAGATATTATGTTTGCTAAAATGACTTGGGAAAAAGTTATTTTGGACGAGCGTGTAAACTTTCCTTTATACTATCCTGTGGATACAAATAATATTGGAAGCGAAAGACGTTCTTTATTTGATGTATTGACTAAGGCTATTGATGAAGGTAAGATTGAAAACGTTTATAACGATTCTTATTTTACTGGAAGACGTACTAAAAGTGAATTAGCTCAAATTAGAACAGCTGTAGATACTATGGATATTGGATATGATCAGTTAAATGCTGATGGATATGTAGATCCAGAATATATTACAACTACAACTATTTCGTCTTACGATGTTTCTGCTTATTTAATTAAAGGTCTTTGGTATTTTGATAAGCGCCAAGGGGAATTAAAGTACAGGTTATTAGGTTTAGCTCCTGCTGCACCAGATGTTAACTATGTTAACTCTAATGATGAAGCAAACAAAGAGCCTATTCCTTTATTCTGGATTTTCTTTCCAGACGCAAGAGATGTATTGCATGAAGCAAAAGCGTTTAATGCTAAGAATAGTGCTATGCCATTCTCATTTGATCACATTTTAAACTCTAGACGTTTTAATAGTGTTATCTATAAAGAGGAAAATGTATTTGGAGATCGTAAGGTTGAAGAGTATGTGGCAGAAAATGCATTAATGCAGTTAATGGAGTCTGAAAGAATTAAAGAAAAAATTAGAAACTTTGAGTTAGACATGTGGTCTTACTAAAAGAATCAAGTTTAAAATATTTAAAAAACGCTCACTATTATAGTGAGCGTTTTTTTTGTTTTATTACAGTAATGAAATATCCGTTTAGATAGTATATTTTTGTAATATGAATGTAGATTATATAATTGTAGGTTGTGGTTTAGCGGGTATTTCTTTTTGTGAAAAACTTAAAGAACAAGATAAAACATTTGTTGTTTTTGATGATAGTTCGCAGCAGTCGTCAATTGTTGCAGGTGGATTATATAACCCTGTAACGCTAAAACGTTTTACGCCAGTTTGGAAAAGTGAAACACAATTAGAAGTTGCTTTACCAGTTTATAAAAAATTGGAAGATAAGTTAGGTGTTAGTCTTGATTATAAAATACCTGTCAAACGTAGATTTACCTCTTTAGAAGAACAGAATAATTGGTTTGCAGCTTCAGATAAAGTGGGGTTAAAACCATTTTTAAACACGTCTTTATTTGACAATGCTAATCCTAAAATTAATGCAGATTTTAAATTAGGTGAAGTTTTGCAAACAGGAAGATTAGATACAAAACAATTAAGCGAAAGCTATAAAGGTTACCTTTTAGAACATAATTTATTAGTAACAGATAGCTTTAATTATGCAGACTTAGTTATCGAAGATAGCAGTGTTATTTACAAAACTATTACTGCTAAACATATTGTTTTTGCAGAAGGATTTGGTATAAAACAAAACCCCTTTTTTAAAGATTTACCTTTAGGTGGTACAAAAGGGCAACTCTTAACTATCCATGCGCCAGATTTAAAACTAGACTACGTATTAAAATCAAGTGTATTTGTTATTCCTTTAGGTGATGATATGTATCGAGTAGGTTCTACTTACGAGCAAAAAGACAAAACAAATACAATTACTCAGGAGGCTAAGGATATGCTGTTAGACAAGCTAAAAACATTTGTAGATTGCGATTTCCAAGTGGTTAGTCAAGTAGCGGGTGTCAGACCAACAGTAAAAGATAGAAAACCTTTAGTAGGAAGACATCAAAGCAATCAAAATGTGTATTTGTTTAATGGTTTAGGATCAAGAGGCGTTATGATTGCTCCGTTTGTGGCCAATCAGTTATTTGATTTTATAGAAAAAAATGTACCACTTGATCAAGAAATTGATTGTAGCCGTTTTTTCTAATTAGTAGTTTTCTTCTTCGCTTTAGCAGCCAATACTTTGTCATAGCTCATAAAAATATTAATCCAAATATTTCTAGAAAGTCTTACTATTATCGGATAGAATACAATTAATGTGACAACAATGGCAATAAATGCAATATTAGGTGTACTTCCCAAAAAGAAATAACTAATAATAAAAGCAGCAACTGCAAACGCAATACCTACGCCATAACTAACATACATAGAGCCGTAAAAGAAAGAGGGTTCAATCTTATATTTAGTATTACAATGGCTACAACGCTCGTGCATACTAAAAAGTTGACTAACGTGATATGGGTTGGTATCGGTATACATAGATTCCTCATGACACTTCGGACAAACGCCTGTAAAAATTGAGTATAATCTAGAGCCTTTTTTAAACATAATAAATGTGTACTTTTGCAATTCAAAAAAAATCAGTGTTGAAGTAAGTCACTTCAATAACAAAATTAAGTTTTATTCTTTCAATTTTAAGTAACATAAGTCACAATTCATGCTAAATATTCATAATTTATCAATTTCATTTCAAGGAGAATACCTTTTTGAAGATATCACATTTAAATTAGGAAATGGAGATAGAGTAGGGCTTATCGGTAAAAATGGTGCAGGTAAATCTACTATGCTTAAAATTTTATCTAAAGAGCTTGAGCCAGATTCGGGTCAAATTGCTGCAGATAAAACACTTAAAATAGGATTTTTAAAGCAGGATATTGATTTTGTATTAGGAAGAACTGTACTTGAGGAGTCATATCAAGCATTTACGGAGATAAAGGAGATTGAAGCTAAAATTGAATATATCAATACGCAGTTAACAGAACGTATGGATTACGAAAGTGAAGCCTATCATGATTTAATGGTGGAGGTTAGTGATATCCAACATCAATATGAGATCCTTGGTGGTTATAATTACCAAGGTGAAACTGAAAAAATACTACAAGGTTTAGGTTTTAAACGTGAAGATTTTGAGAAATTGACCGATACTTTTTCTGGTGGATGGCGAATGCGTATTGAATTAGCAAAATTGTTATTACAGAATAATGATGTATTGCTTCTGGATGAGCCGACCAATCACTTGGATATAGAATCTATTATTTGGTTAGAAGGTTTTTTAAGAAATTATGCTGGAGCGGTAGCAATTGTATCGCATGATAAGATGTTTTTGGATAACGTTACAAATCGTACTATCGAGATTAGTTTGGGTCGTATTTATGACTATCCAAAACCTTATACCCAATATTTAGTGTTAAGAGAAGAAATTAGAACACAACAATTAGCGTCTCAAAAAAACCAGCAAAAACAAATTGAGCAGACTGAAAAGTTAATCGAAAAGTTTAGAGCTAAAGCCAGTAAAGCAACAATGGCGCAGTCTTTAATGAAAAAATTAGACAAAATTGATCGTATTGAGGTTGATGAAGATGATAATAGCGTGATGACTTTAAATTTTCCGGTTTCAATTACGCCAGGAAAAATAGTAGTAGAGGCTAAAGATGTTTCTAAAAACTATGGAGAGAATCAAGTATTATCTGGTGTTGATTTATTAATTGAGCGTGATGTTAAAACAGCATTTGTTGGACAAAATGGACAAGGTAAGTCAACTTTAGCTAAAATATTGGTGGGAGACTTAAAGCATGATGGCCAATTAAAGCTAGGGCATAATGTACAGATTGGTTATTTCGCGCAGAATCAAGCCGAATATCTAGACGGTAGTAAAACCGTGTTAGATACAATGATTGATGCTGCAAATGAAACTAACAGAAGTAAAGTTAGAGACATACTAGGGTCGTTTTTATTTAGAGGTGAAGAAGCAGAGAAGTACGTTAGAGTATTATCTGGAGGAGAACGTAACCGTTTAGCGCTTGCTAAATTAATGTTGCAACCTTTTAATGTTCTAATAATGGATGAGCCGACAAATCACTTAGATATTAAATCTAAAAACGTATTAAAAGATGCTTTAGAGCGTTTTGAAGGGACGTTAATATTGGTGTCGCATGATAGAGACTTTTTAAAAGGGTTAACTAATACTGTTTTTGAATTCAAAGATGGAAACATTAAAAAGTATTTAGGAGATGTGGATTATTACCTAGAGCAACGTAATGTTGAGAATTTACGTGAGGTAGAAAAACGTACTGTAATAAAAAGCCAACCTAAAGAATCTCCTAAGCAATCATACGAAGACCAGAAAAAACAAAAATCTTTAAATAACAGATTAAGTAATTGCGAATCTAAGATTGGTCAAATTGAAAAAGAGATTAAAACTATAGATGCAGAAATGGCAGCTAACTATGATGAAGTTGTAGCCAAACCCAACTTTTTTGAAAACTATCAAGCTAAAAAGGATCAATTAGTTAAGTTAATGGAAGATTGGGAAGACATAACGACACAGTTAGAGGCGTTTTAATCGGTTCTTTTAGGTTTTTTTTAACGTTTACCCTCTAAACTAAAGTCTAATTTTGCGGTCATACTATCAAAACCAAGTTCATGCGCAAAATTATACTATCTATTTTAGGTGTTTTATTTATTATTGCTTCCTTTTATATTGCTCAAAATTTAATAGCAAATAAAAAGAAACCTAAACCAGTAGCTTCTAAAGTTATAAAAACAGTGTTTACAGATACTGTTCAAAACACAACAGTTCCTATTGTTATAGCATCAAATGGTAATCTTACCGCAAAGCAACGTGTAGAGTTATATTCTGAGGTACAAGGGATATTTAGAAGTGGTAGTTACTTATTTAAACCTGGTCAAAATTATCGTCAAGGACAGACTTTAATTCGTGTGGATGCATCAGAGTATTATGCCAGTGTACAATCTTCAAAAAGTAATTTATATAATTCTATAGCAGCTATAATGCCTGATTTACGTTTGGATTTTCCAGATGTGTTTCAAAAATGGCAATCTTACTTAAGTGGTTTCGATTTAAATAAAACCACACCAAAGTTACCAGAAATGACTTCTGATAAAGAAAACTATTTTATTACTGGTCGTGGTATTGTTACCAATTATTACAATGTAAAAAATCTAGAACAACGTTTATCTAAGTACACTATTTCTGCTCCTTTTTCAGGGATCTTAACAGAAGCTTTGGTAACGGAAGGCTCTTTAATTAGAAGTGGACAAAAATTAGGAGAGTTTATTAATCCTTCGGTTTATGAGATGGAGGTTGCTATTAGTAAAAGTTTTGCTAATATTTTAAAAGCAGGCGAAAGTGTTAGCTTAACTAATTTAGATAAAACAGAAACTTATACGGGTAAAGTCTCACGTGTAAACGGAAGTATTGATGCAACTACACAAACCATTACTGCTTTTATTGAAGTAAAGGACGCTAACCTAAAAGAAGGTATGTATTTAGAAGCTAGTTTAAATGCTAAAAGTATTGAAAATGCAATTGAGATTGACAGAAACCTGTTAACGGATAATCAAGAAATATTTGTAGTTAGAGACAGCTTGTTAGATATGATTCCTGCAAAGGCGATTCATTTCTCAGATACTAAAGTAGTTTTAAAAGATATTCCAAACGGAACTGTTATTTTAAAAAGACCAGTGCCAGGTGCCTATTCAGGTATGTTAGTTCAGCCATTTGTAGAGCAATCTAAATCTAACAATAGCGCGGAATAATGAGAAAAGTAATAACTTATTTTATCAAGTACCATGTAGCAGTTAATGTATTTATTTTTGCATTTGCTGTGTTTGGTATTCTTGGATATTTGTCTTTAAAATCTTCGTATTTTCCATTAACAGAATCTAAGATAATCAATGTTAGTATTGCTTATCCTGGAGCTTCTCCTCAAGAAATTGAAGAAGGTATTGTACTTCAAATAGAAGAAAATTTAAAAGGATTAAAAGGTGTAGACCGTGTGACTTCAGTATCACGAGAAAATAGTGGAACCATTACAGTAGAGATTGAGAAAGATGAAAATCTAGATTTCATGCTATTGGAAGTAAAGAATGCAGTGGACAGAGTACCAACGTTTCCGTCAGGAATGGAACCTCTGGTTGTGTCCAAGCAGGAAGCGGTTAGGGAAACTATTTCTTTCGCTTTAAGCGGAAAAGACATCCCGTTAGCAACATTAAAACAATTAGGGCGTCAAGTTGAAAACGATTTACGTGCTATTGATGGCGTCTCTCAGATAGACGTTTCTGGTTATCCTCAAGAAGAAATTGAAATTGCAGTTAACGAAGGTAATTTACTAGCTTATAATTTGACTTTTGCAGATGTTGCAAATGCGGTTAGTGCTTCAAATATATTAGTGACTGGAGGAACTATTAAAACAGATGCTGAAGAGTATTTAATTAGAGCCAATAATAAGGAGTACTACGGAGACGAGATGTCTAATATTATTGTAAAAGCTTCGGCAGACGGAAAAGTGATTCGTTTGAAAGATGTTGCTATTATTAGAGACCGTTTTTCTGAAACACCAAATGCGACCTATTTTAATCAGCAATTGGCAGTTAACATTTCTGTTACTAGTACAAATAATGAAGATTTAATTTCTTCAGCAGAAAAAGTAAAAGCCTACATAGAAACGTATAATCAAAAACATAATAATGCGCAGTTAAATGTTGTACGTGATTTATCAATAACCTTAAACCAACGTACCGATTTATTAACGGAGAATGCTATTGTTGGGATGATTTTAGTGTTGGTGTTTTTATCCCTTTTCCTTAACATGCGTTTAGCATTTTGGGTAGCTTTTGGATTGCCAATATCATTTTTAGGGATGTTTATTTTTGCAGGACAATTTGATGTTACTATTAATGTGTTGTCTTTATTCGGGATGATTATTGTTATTGGTATTTTGGTGGATGATGGTATTGTAATTGCCGAGAATATTTACCAACATTACGAAAAAGGAAAGTCGCCAAAGCAAGCAGCAATTGATGGAACAATGGAAGTTATTCCTCCTGTGGTTTCGGCTATTATAACAACCTTATTAGCCTTTTCTTTATTTTTATTTTTAGATAGTCGTATTGGAGAGTTTTTTAGTGAGGTCTCCGTCATTGTTATATTAACATTGGTAGTGTCTCTTGTAGAAGCATTAATTATATTACCTGCTCACTTAGCACATTCTAAAGCATTAAGACCTCCTGTAGAAGAAGAAAATCCTTCTAAAATAAAGCAGTTTTTTGCTAAGATGAGATTTATAAATAGAGCGGGAGATAGGTTAATGTCTTTTTTAAGAGACCGTATCTATTCTCCAACATTAGATTTTGTTCTACAATTTAAGATATTGTCTGTTGGGATTTTTGTTGCGCTTTTGGTTTTAACCTTTGGAGCAATGGGTGGTGGTGTTATTGGTGTTACTTTGTTCCCAAGTGTAGCTAGTGACCGTGTGTCTATTACATTAGAAATGCCTAATGGAACTAATGTAAAAGTAACGGATTCTATTATTTCTTTAATTGAAGAAAAATCATTTATCGTGAATCAAGAATTGAGTGATAAATATTTAAAAGGAACTGGAAAAAAATTATTCGAAAATACAATCCTAACAATTAATAGTAGTTCTAGTGCTTCACTTAGATTAAATATGTTGCCAGGAGAGGAGCGTCCTGATGCGATAAAGTCTTCTATGGTTGCCAATAGATTAAGAGAGTTGGTTGGTCCTGTGATTGGAACGGAGCGTTTAATTTTTGGTTCAGGAGGAAACTTTGGTGGTAGTCCTGTGTCGGTGTCATTATTAGGAAATAATATTGACGAACTTAAAGCGTCCAAATTAGAATTAAAGCAATACTTAGAATCTAATCCGTTGCTAAAAGATATCGAGGATAATGATCCTGCAGGTATAAAAGAAATCCGATTACAGCTTAAAGAAAGCGCTTACCTTTTAGGGCTAGACTTACGTACTGTTATGGCTCAGGTGCGTTCTGGGTTTTTTGGTTCGCAAGCACAACGTTTTCAACGTGGACAAGATGAGATTAGAGTTTGGGTACGATATGATAGACCAAACCGTAACTCAATCAACGATTTAGATGATATGAGAATTTTAACACCTATCGGAGAGCGTGTTAATTTAAAGGATATTGCTAATTACTCTATTGTGAGAGGAGATGTTGCTATTAATCACTTAGAAGGACTAAGAGAAATTAGAGTGTCTGCAGATTTAAAAGATCCTAGTACAAGTAATACAGATATTTTAGATGATATTAAAACAACATTTCTGCCTAATTTACAAGCAAAATACCCGACTATTACGGCATCATTTGAAGGTCAAAACCGTGAAAAAGAGAAGTTAGTAAATTCTTTAAGCAAAGCAGGAATACCAATATTATTACTAATATACATCACGATAGCATTTACTTTTAGAAGTTATAGTCAACCCATCTTATTATTATTGTTAGTGCCTTTTAGTTTAACCGCAGTAGCATGGGGACATTGGTTATTAGGATTTCCTGTAAACATTTTATCATTATTAGGTATAATAGCATTAATTGGTATTATGGTTAATGACGGGTTGGTATTAATAGGTAAGTTTAATACTAATTTAAAGGAAGGTATGACCTTTGATTTGGCTTTGTCTGAAGCTGGTAAATCTAGATTTAGAGCTATATTTTTAACTTCTTTAACTACTATTGCCGGTTTAGCACCTTTATTATTAGAAAAGAGTAGACAAGCACAATTTTTAAAACCAATGGCTATATCTATTTCTTTTGGTATTGCTTATGCCACTATTTTGACGCTATTAGTGTTGCCTTTATTTTTGTCTTTTAGTAATACTATAAAGCAGAAAGTAAAGTGGTTATTTACAGGTAAGGAAGTAACTAAAGAAGAAGTTGAACGTGCTATTAAAGAACAAAATGAAGAAAATGAACATTAAATATAGTGTAGTTATAGCAATATTTTGTTGTGCTTCAATTGTTAAGGCACAAACTGTTTTAACACAGGCAGAAGCTGTTAAATTAGCTTTAGAGAATAACTACGGTATTAAGATTGCTGCAAATGCAGTAGAAGTTGCCGATAATAATACTAGTATTTTAAATTCGGGATATTTACCAACACTTACAGGAAGTGCGGGTGCAACTTATAATTTAGATAATACGGAAGCTGAGTTTTCTAACGGAACATCAACTGTTTTAAATGGTGCAGAAAGTGATCGTTATAATGCATCTTTGAGTTTAAATTATACACTTTTTGATGGATTGGGTAGACGTTATAATTATAAAAGTCTTAAAGAACAATACCAATTGTCAGAATTGCAGGCTAGAGAAACTATCGAAAACACAGTAATTCAGCTGTTTTCTGTATATTATTCAGTAGAACAGTTATCGGAGAATTTAGAGGCGTTAAGAGAAACTTTAGAAGTGTCTAAAGATAGATTGGTACGCGCACAGTATCAATTTGATTACGGTCAAAACACAAAACTTGGAGTGTTGAATGCAGAAGTAGATATTAATAATGATAGTATTAATATTATTTCATCTTATCAGAGTTTAAAAAATGCTAAACGTGATTTAAATGTGGTCTTAGGTAATGCGTTAAGTTCTGACTTTTCAGTAAGCACAACTGTTGATTTTACACTTCAATTTAAAAAGGATAGCTTGTTTGATAAAGCTAAAACACGAAATGTGGCATTGCTACAATCAGAGAAAAATATTGCTATAAGTCAATTAAGTATCAAATCTAGTAAGTCTGGTTATTTGCCAACAGTAGGATTAAATGGTACTTATGGTTGGAATAAAAACAATAACAATGCAGCGTCTTTTGTTGCAGTAAGTACAAACACAGGATTGTCTGGAGGTTTGAGTTTAAGTTGGAATCTTTTTGATGGTGGTAGTACAATAACTAGCGTTAAAAATGCTAAGGTTAATTTAGAGACTCAAAAACTTGAGAAAGAAAATATTTTAATTGGCATTACTCGTGATTTTGAGAATGCATGGGAAGACTTTGAAAACAAGTTAAATATCTTTAATATTCAAGAACAGAATATAATAACGTCTCAAAGTAATTTTGAACGTACACAAGAAAAATTTAAAATTGGTCAAGTCAATTCAATCGAATTTAGACAGGCACAACTTAATTTACTAAATGCAGAATTAAGTAGAAATCAAGCCAAGTATCAAGCCAAGTTAGCAGAGCTTAGTTTATTACAATTAAGTGGAGAATTACTTAATGTAAAGTTCTAAATTGCTGTATATTAGCATAGTATTTTGTCGATAACACTAGAATGATTTTATATTGTTTTAGTGTTTTTCGTTTAAATACATCATTAATTAAGTTAAATGTTAATTTTTATTGCACTTAATCGAATTATTTTGTTTTTAGTCTCCTTTCGTCCTATATTTGTTGCAGTTAATCTTAAAAACGTAACTATGAAAACGATAAAACTAACTTTACTGATGTTTCTTTTCGCTTGTGTATCTTTCGCAGGTGTATCTAATTCAGAAAAAGAAGCTTTGATCGCTTTATATAATAACACAAATGGAGCAGAGTGGAATACTACTTGGGATCTTGACGCGTCAATAGATACTTGGCATGGTGTAACGGTTTTAGATTCTAAAGTAATAGGACTAAATTTATCTTTTAATAACTTACAAGGGGTAGTGCCAACAGAGATTGGTCAATTAACTAACCTTGAAGTTTTAAACCTTAGCTTTAATAAGCTTAAAGGAGATTTACCAGAATCTATTTCTACAATGCAAAACTTATTGTCTTTACAATTGTTTTTAAACCAATTTGAAGGTGAAATTCCAGCTTGGATAGGAAATTTATCTAACTTAGAGTTTTTAGCATTATATAGTAACAAGTTTACAGGAACAATTCCTGAGTCAATAACTAACTTAATTAAATTACAAAGCCTAGAATTAGGTAGTAATTATTTAACAGGAAATATCCCTTTTAATATTAACAGTTTAAAATCCCTTAAAAAATTAAGTCTTTTAGATAACCAATTAGAAGGTCAGATTCCAGAAAGTATCGCAGATCTAGTAAATCTTGAAGAGTTAGTTTTATCGAGTAATAACTTATCTGGGACATTGCCATTTGAATTATCTCAATTAGCAAACCTTAAATTAGTTATGGTTAGTGATAACGAATTAAATAATGATTACGTTACCGTTGTAGGTGACGCTCCAAATAAAATGTCCTTATACTTAGATGATACAGAAGTATTAGCTAGCAGTCAGCGTATCGAGGAATAATATATGTTAAAGATATATTTAAAATAGTCAGCCTTTGGTTGACTATTTTTATTTTTGGTTAAAAGTAAATTATGTACGAACATTATTTTCAATGCCCTTATTGCTGGGAAGAGGTTTCTATGCTACTTGATCCAAGCGTTACAAAACAGACTTATGTGGAAGATTGCGAGGTTTGTTGCAATCCAATACAGGTCACTCCAAATTTTTTAGAGTTAGAACTTGTTGGTTTTGAGGCTGTTAATATAGAACAGTAAAAAAAGAAAAAAAAAGACTTGTTATATCTAAAATAGATTGTATATTTGCAGTCCGAAACAACTAGGTCGCCATTATGAAGCGAAAGTTTAAAGCTAAGTTAGTTGTTCCGAATTTAAAATCGCGGGATAGAGCAGTAGGTAGCTCGTCGGGCTCATAACCCGAAGGTCACTGGTTCGAGTCCAGTTCCCGCTACTAAGCAAAGCTTCACAGAAATGTGAAGCTTTTTTGTTTTATATAGTTTTGTGTTAACTTAGATTATCACGACAGTGTAATTAAATAATCTCAGGCGCATCAGGATTGATTATCTGTCTCTATATAACACACAATAGCTTAAAAATAAAAAACCGAAGCAAATAGCTTCGGTTCTTGAATCCTCAATAGTCTAGGATGATTAGTTCTTAACTCTTTATTTAATGGCTTTAAAAAAGGAATCTATAAGGACTTTGGGTGATTTATCATGTTTTGTAATTTTAGGTATTTCCAGATCAATATTTAATAATTGATAGACCGCTGTTTGAGCAGCTCTTACAGAATATTCTACAGTAAATACAACATCATCAGCAAGTTCTACAAACTGGCTCACGAAGGCTAAGTTTTTAGAGCTTTCAGGTACAGGTTTTGGTCTGTCGTTGTAAGCACGTGGCATAAACATAGAGGTTATATAAGGCATTCTGCAGGGTACGCAAATAGCGTCTTCAAAAACACTGTCATCAAAATTAAAATGACCAGCCAACTCTTTAAGGATGTCTTGTCCGTTACTTTCTACCATTGTTTTTGGTATAAAATCACCAACACGGTTACCGTGTAACGCATACCCCCAAAGAATATAGATATCGTCCGGTTGATCTATAAAATGCGGTTGGTTGTAAAGCACAACAGACATTAGCCAATTTGAATCTTTAAAGGTTACTAAGCCTCCGGTTCCTGCTTCGTTTCCTGTCATTTTTTCTATTTTATCAAAAAACTCAGAAGATTTGAATGTTACCGTAAACGATTCCCAAAAAGATTCAGGAATACTACTATTAAAAGGTGCTGGATTTCCAAAATCAGGTCTTCCTTTTGCTAATTTTTCCCAAAGTGTCCATCCTTTACTTTCTAGTTTTGTTTTTTTAACAGGGGCTTGTGTCATAGAGCCTATACTTGAAGCATCAACCATAGATCCATTTTGAAAAATAACAATGTCATCAGGGTTAACACTAACTTGTTTGGGGCCTTCTTTGTTAATAACTGTAAGTGAAGTAACGGTAACTTTTCCATTTATGTCTTCCACAATTATATCATCTACGGTAGTTGCTAGTTCAAAATTAACACCTTTGTCTTTAAGCCAAGCTATTAACGGAAGCACTAAAGAGTCATACTGATTATAAATGGTTCTTTTAACCCCACCAAGTGTATTAATTCTCGGAAACTCATTCATAAAACGATGTAGATAACGTTTAAATTCTACTGCACTATGCCAAGGTTCAAAAGCAAAGGTGGTCTGCCACATGTACCAAAAGTTAGTATTAAAAAAGCCGGGAGATAACCAATCGGTGATTTTTGAGGTGCCTAATTTTTCTTCTGATGCTTCAAGAAGTTTTAAAAATTCTAATCTATCATGCATATCAAAACCCATAGTAGAGGTATCTACAATATGACAGTTTTTGTCTACTAAACGACCTTGTGAGTGTGCGATATGTTTTTTATTAAAAGCAATCGTTTCGTCTTTTACAGACATGCCTTTATTATTAATGGACGGGATGTCTTTAAATAAGCCCCAAAAGCATTCATAAGCATCTGTGGTTAACATTCTACCTCCACGAAGGGAATAACTCCCGTCATCAAGTCGTGCACCATCTAGGCAGCCTCCTAATGTTGGTAGTTTTTCAAAAACAGTAATTTGATGTCCAGGAATACCGCCATCACGAATCATGAATACAGCTGCAGATAATGAGCCAAGTCCACCACCTAAACAGTACGCTTTAAAATTATTAGATTTCATATTTTTAGTTTTTAAATTAAATCTTGTTGTGTCTTACAAAATTAGGGAGCGCTCTGGGGTTTGTAAATGATGTAGGTCAGTCCGCATTTTAATTTAAAAATTTAACAAGCTTTATTTGTAAATAGTTGTTTTTCAGATATTAAAAGGGGTTAAGCTGACCAAGGTCATTTTATAAGCACCTATTCTTGGTTACATTTACTTTTAAAACTTTATTGACATGAGCGATTTTAGAAACAGACCAAAAGATAACTTTATTCACGAAGCAACGTGGGAGCAGTTGTATGTGCTTACAGAGCATTGGAAATCTGATATTGAATTTTATAAACAAGATTTAAAATTTTTACATCATTTGATCGATAAATATTTCTTATACCTCACAAAAAAGGAAAATATTGATGTGATACTTGAAGTTGAAGTAAGCTTATTAGAGGTGGAAAAGCAATGCAGCATATTATTGCAAAGAATAGATAAACACTTACATCATTTAAGAGCTTTGGTAGAAGATCCTTTTACATACGTTTCAGATAAATTTAGAGAAGAGCACGAGCAATTAGAAGACGATTTATCTCAGTTTTTAAAAGATTTTAGAAAAAACCGAAAAGAAGTTTTTTCAATAACAGAACATATGATGGGAGGAGAAGAATTAATAAAACAGCTTAATGTTTTACATAAATAAAGTATTTAATTTTTAACCATAAATAAAATTTTATGAAAGACCTACAAAAAGTATTAACAGACATAACACAGCTTACTATTGATATTGAAACCAATTACCCTGAGCTTTATCGTTCCTTAGATGAAAACCCTTTGACATTGCCAATAAGCAAACATCCACATATGGATAAAAAAGTATTGACGGACTATTTAGCAAGTTTAAAACAACTTTTAGACCGTTATGTGCAAGAAGAAAAAATTAATAAACAATAGGTTTTAATAATCAAATTATGGGAGAGATTGCGACATCAAATAGACAAATAACACTATACTATAATTCTAAATCAGCAAGAGCAAAACAAACGTTAGCTTATGCTTTAGCGGATGGGTTTAAAGTTGAAGAAATTGATATCTTAAAAACAAAATTGACGGGCACACAAATTGTAGAACTAGCCAAGCGGTTACATATTACAGTAGCAGATCTTATTAATCAAGATAGTCCAGCATATCAAGCTAGTTTTGAGCCCCATAACCTGTCAACCGATGATTGGATAAAAATGATACTACACAATCCGCAAATCATGAAACAGCCAATTGCATTACACGGGGATAAAACCATTCTGGTAGATACACCAACAGATATTCTTAAAATATAAGTTGTGTATTAGTCTTACTGACCTAGGTCATTTCAAGCATGTAAGTAAAATACAATCTTTGTGATATAATTTAAATAATTAATTATCATGGAAAAAGAAATTATATACAACTCAAACATGCACTTTGAGCACGAGCAATGGAAAGGTGAATTAGTATTTTGGAAACAAGAGTTATTGTTTTTTAATAATAAATTAAGCGAACTAGTAACGCGATGGACTAATAAAGATGTGTTGGCACAATTAGAGCATTATCAAAACCAATTTATACTTCATGGTGGTGTTATTGAAGACCTACAAGAAACTATAGAAAAACACGAAACACGTATCGCAGCACAATGCATAGAAGGCGAAGATGCAATAGATGTTCGTCTAGCAGAACAGCATGTTGCGTTTAGAGATAAAATGGAAACACAACGTGAGATTTATGCAGATCTTAAAAAAGAATTTTTCAGGTTTCTAGAAAAGTACATGTAATATTAAATGCAATTACAGGAAGAGATAAATCAGCTCGTGGGGTCTTATATTCTAGGAGTATTGATAAGCTTAGGGATTGGTCTTATACTTGGTCTAGAACGGGAGTATGATAAACTCAAAGAAGACAATGGTATAGCAGGTATAAGAACATTTCCTATAGTGACTATTCTTGGATTTACACTAGGTAATCTTACTACAATTTATACCGTATGGCTCTTAATTATAAGTTTAGGAGCCTTTATTTTGTTTTTAGCATTCAATCAATATGCTCAAAATAAAGAACTCCGTAGTCAAGATTTAACAACTAATTTAGCCTTAATAACAACCTTTGTATTAGGGATAATGGTTTCGGCGGAATATTATAGAGATGCAGTCGCGACAGCAGTTATCATAGTTACATTACTATCATTAAAAACAAGGTTTCGCACAGTCATTCAAAACATTACTTCAATAGAGCTTTTTGCATTTATAAAATTCGCAATAATAGCTTTGTTAATCCTTCCTTTTCTACCAAACAAAACGTACGGACCAGATAATTTATTAAACCCTTACGAGATTGGTTCGATAATAGTCATTGTGTCTTTCTTAAATTTTATCGGTTATTTTCTGGTTAAGTTTATTGGCTCAAAAAGAGGAATCATACTAACAGCCATACTTGGTGGGCTTATTTCTAGCACAGCGGTAGCTTGGAATTACGCATCTAGTAGTAAGGCCTCTCCAGAACTCTCCAAAAAATATAGTGCAGGAATCATTGTAGCTTCAGCGATTATGTTTCCCAGATTAGCCTTTTTGGCCTATATTTTTAATAGCGCCATACTGGTTAATTTAATACTCCCATTTGGACTATTAACACTGGTTTGTATTGTAGCAACCTTATTATTAATGCGCAAGGACGACCCTAAACCAGGTACCAATATAAAATTAGGTAATCCATTAAACATGTTAAATGCAATTGGATTTGGTGCCGTGTATGTCATTATCCTTTTTGCTGTTTATTATAGCAATCAATTTTTTGGAGAAAGTGGTCTATATTATTCGGCCTTAATTGCGGGACTAGCAGATACAGATGCCATTACAATAAGTATGTCCAAATTTGCTTTAGATCAAGACAAACTAACACTAGCATCTTCCGTAATCATTGCTGCAACCATCAGTAATATGTTAGTCAAATTAGGTATAACCCTATTTAAAGGCTCCAAAACTACAGGTAAACTTGTTGGTTATGCGTTTGGAACCGTCATTTTAGTTGGTATTATTTACATTCTTATTATTAGAAGTTAATTGTATTTTAATAATTAAAAGTTGGGCGTGACCATAAAGGTCAGGCTTTTCGCTGCAATTCCTCGCACCTCCTGCGTCGGGCTGTGGGATTTTCACTGCAATCCTTCACGCAAATTCACCCTTTTTAATAGCTTTTTTTTGCATCAAGTTGACCTAGGTCAGTGCAAGTGGTCTTTTAGAAAAGTAATTTTATGCTATAAGTTTTGATAGCCATTTTATTGGGATTCTGTCAAATAAAGCACAATACAATGAAAAAAGTAAACACACAACAAGCAAAAGAGATTGGAGATAGTCTAGGTATCCAATGGGTGGATATTCAATTAGATGAATTTACAAAAGGAATAAATGTCGAGTTTGAACATGGAACAAGATATCCAGAAACCAATGTTACTAATAACGATAAAGCCTTAACAGGAAAAATAGCTTGGGCGCATTTAAAAGAGTTTCCTGATTACTATACCCGTTTAGAAAAAATGGAAAATGAAGCAGAAGCATATTGGAGTAAAAAGGAATAAACTGATTTAAGTCAGTTTACTCAGACTGACTCAGGTCAGTGCGTTAATCAACATAACATTCTAATTTTGAAGTATTAATAAATAGGATGAGTAAGAGGTTCTTTTTGATACTTAAAGAAAGAAGCTTCTTAATGTAACAAGACAAATAGACTTATTATGAACACAAATAACAAAGACAAAAAAGCATATTTTATAGGGGGCGGAATTGGATCTTTATCAGGAGCCGCATTTTTAATTCGTGATGGTGGCTTCGCAGGTAACAATATCACGGTCTACGAAAGTTTACCCGTATTAGGAGGTAGTTTAGATGCGGGGGGTAATCCCGAAGACGGCTACACCTTGCGTGGCTCTCGTATGTTTACATTAAATATTTACGAGTGCACGTGGGAGTTGTTTAAATCCATTCCATCACTTTCAGATCCTAACACATCTGTAACCGAAGAGACCATAGCCTTTAATAACAAAGTAAAATCACATTCTAAAGCGCGTCTAATAGATAAAAATCGCGCAATTGTAGACTCATCTAAATTGGGGTTTTCAATGTCGGACCGCACAGAGCTTCTTAAATTAAGTGAAGCAAGCGAAGAAAAATTAGGTAATAGTGCGATTTACGATTGGTTTTCGCCTTCATTTTTCGAAACTAATTTCTGGTTTATGTGGCGCACAAGTTTTGCGTTTTCACCTTGGCATAGTGCGGTAGAGTTTAAGCGATATTTACACCGTTTTATGCAAGAGTTTCCTAATGTAGAAACAATGACAGGTGTTAAACGTACCGTTTATAATCAGTACGACTCTATGATTTTACCATTAAAAGTTTGGTTAAAATCTCATGGTGTTAATTTCAAAACAGGAAGTACAGTTACAGATATAGACACAACGTATGCTTTGGATCCAAAAACAGAAACCGAAAAAGTAGTTGTAAAAAAACTAATGTATGATACGGCAGGTCATTCTGAAACTGTAACAATTAATGAGGACGATTTAGTTTTCTATCAAAATGGATCAATGACAGATGCTTCTAGTTATGGATCGATGACAAGTGCTCCAAAACATTTCACAAAAAAAGACAGTCAAGGTTGGGTGTTATGGGAGAAATTGGCAAGTAGATATCCTGGATTTGGTAGACCAGAAGTGTTTAACACCAATATCGCAGAATCATTTTGGGAATCGTTTACTGTCACTTTAAAAGACACGGCGTTTTTTGATCAAATGGAACAATTTTCTGGTAACAAAGCTGGAACAGGAAGTCAAGTAACTCTTAAGGATTCTAATTGGTTTATGAGTTTTTCATTAAATGAACAGCCCCATTATAAAGACCAACCAGATCATGTGCAAGTCTTTTTTACCTATGGATTACATCCAGACCGCGTGGGTAACTTTGTAGGTAAGCCCATGACAGAATGTTCTGGAGAAGAAATTCTGAGAGAGCTTTGTGGACACTTAAAATTTGATTATGATATTGTATTTGTAAATGCAATCTGTATTCCATGCAGGATGCCATACATCACTAGTATGTTTATGCCACGCTTAAAAACAGACAGACCACTTCCTGTACCTAAAAACTCTAAAAATTTAGCTTTTATCAGCCAGTTTGTAGAGATTCCTGATGATGTTGTTTTTACGGTAGAGTATTCGGTTAGAGCAGCACAAATGGCAGTATATCAATTACTAGATATCGATCTTGAAATTCCGCCAATCACAAAATTTGATAAAACACTTAAAGTGGAACTTCAAACAGTTGCTAAAGCATTCCACTAAACAAATATTAATTTTTAAAATCTATAAAAATGGCAAATATTATTGTTGTTCCGTTTAAGGAAGAAAGTAAAGCTATTGAAGCTTTACATAGAATTAAAGAATTGGATGCCTATGGAGATATCACGCTGTATGAGCATATGATGATTCGTAAAAAAGATAACAAGCAATTCGAGATCTTAAAAAGTCAAACCGATGGAGAAGGTTGGAGGTTGTTTACCGGTATGGCTCTAGGTGGGCTTGCAGGTGCTTTAGTAGGGCCTTTAGGATTTGTTATTGGATTATATACAGGAACTGCAGTAGGTGCGGTTTGGGATGCTAGTCGGTATGACTTTGAGGCAGAGTTTCTTAAAAAGGTAAGTAAAAAAATGGCTGTCGGTACTATTGCAATTGTTGCAGAAGTAGCAGAAGATAGTTCCGTATTTGTAGACCAAGCACTTAATGGACTATCCTCAGAAATTATTAGAAGTGAAGCTGGTATAGAGTTCGATGATTATGTAGATGAGCAAGTTGAAAATTTTGAAGATAGTATTGAAGACGAACGTCAAAAACTTAGAAAAGCAACAGCACATGAAAAGGACACGATTAAAGCTAAGATTGCCGATTTAAAGGCAAAACGAAAAGCGCATATCGTAGCGTTGGAAGCTAAAAGAAAAGCAACACTGAATAAGATTAAAAGTGATACTAAATCTAGAATTCACAAACTAGAAACACGCTTGGATGGTTTTGAACAATCTGTGAGCGATGCATACGCTCAGGCTAGAAAAAATAGACTCAGTAAAAAAAATAAAAAGGAAGAAGAAAAGTTATACCAATTACATAGTGCCTTAGGTGAGGATATTGTGGATTAATAACCAATAAAAACTTAGTAATTAACTTAAATAATTTAGATATGAAAACAAAAATTTTAGCCTTAGCTGTAATCGTTTTTATGGCAGGAAGTACATTAATTGGTTGCGGGCAAGCCACTAAACAAGATGCTAAATCTGTTAAAGAGGATGCAAAAGTACTTGGTAACGATCTTAAAAAGGGAGCAGTAGATACCAGTAAAGACATTAAAATGACTGTAAATGAGAATTGGAAAAAGTTTGAAAACGCATCTCAGTCTGCTATTACAGCAACAGATACTCAAATTAAAACATTGAGAACTAAAATGGAGTCGGCAGGTAAAGCAGAAAAAGAAAAGCTAACGATAGCTTTAAATCAGTTAGAACAAAAAAACGAAGCACTTAAAAATAAATTAGCCGAAAGGGGTAAAGAATTTAAAGATGGTGTCATTTCTTTTAATGAAACGACCATGGCTAATGAACAGGAATTTGAACGCGAATTTACGCATGATATGGACGAGATTGGGGCTGCTTTAAAAGACCTTTTTAAAGATAATGTTGATTAATAAATTTAAATTATAACATTATGGCAACTACAATTTTAAGTTCTACACAATCCACAGTAAAAAATTGGTGGATAACGCTTTTAATAGGTGTTCTATACATTATCGCCGGGGTTTGGGTTTTTCAAACACCAGTAGCGAGTTATGTCTCTTTAAGTATAATTTTTAGTGTATTCATTTTTATATCAGGAGGTTCACAAATTGTGTTCTCTATTTCTAATAGACACGAGATAAGTAGTTGGGGTTGGTATTTGACAGGTGGTATTCTGGATCTTATTATAGGGCTACTATTAATAACGCATCCATTAATGACTATGGCAATTTTGCCTTTTTATATTGGTTTCTGGTTATTGTTTCAGGGGTTTATGGCTATTGGATTATCATTTCAGATTAAAACATTTGGAATCCTATCATGGGGTTGGTTATTGTTTTTGGGATGTCTAATAATACTCTTTTCGTTTCTGCTATTAGCTAATCCAATAATTGCAGGGTTAAGTATTGTATACATGACCGCTCTGGCATTTATTTCTGCAGGTATTTTTAGAATCGCTTTAGCATTCAATTTAAAAAATCAAAATCACAATTAAAACATTGTAAAGCATTGCTGTAACTGTAAATGCGTGGTAGTTTTAGTATTTGTTAATAGGTCCGAATAGTATAACTAATTTGAAGAAGACGACTAACAGTTACTGCTTTGCTTTTCAATTATTATAAATAAAGTTATGAGTAAAACAAAAAATAAAAATCTAGAAGATGCTAAAGTTTATCTTATTGGAAGTGGGATAGCATCTTTGGCAAGTGCAGTATATCTAGTAAAAGATGCGGGTGTACAAGGTAAGAATATTCATATTTTAGAAAAAGATAATATCTTAGGAGGTGCTCTAGATGGTGCAGGAGATAAAGAAGAAGGTTTTGTTGTAAGAGGTGGTAGAATGCACGAAGCGCATTATACATGTTATTGGGATTTGTTATCTAATATTCCGTCTTATGAAGATCCCAATGTTTCTGTTAAAGACGAATCGTTTGAATTTAATAAACGGTTTGTATCTAATGGGCAAGCAAGACTTTTAAAAGAAGGTAAAATTATGGATGTATCTTCTTATGGATTATCTATAAAACAACAAGCGGAATTTTTAAAGTTGATATTCGCTTCAGAGAAATCGTTAGGAAATAAAAGAATCGAAGATTGGTTTGAACAAGCCTTTTTTGAAACTAATTTTTGGTATATCTGGTCTACGATGTTTGCTTTTCAAAAATGGAGTAGTGTTGTTGAGATGAGACGTTACATGAAACGCTTTATTCATTTAATTGATGGTTTAAAAAAGTTAGGAGGAGTTATGCGCACCAAGTACAATCAATACCATTCTGTAGTTATTCCTTTAAAAAATTATTTAAAAGATTATGGTGTAAATTTTGATGTGGGTCACGAAGTTGTTGATATTGATTTCAATTTGTCTTCAGATAAAAAAACAGCAACCGTTATTCACTTAAAAGATAAAAACGAAATTGTTTTGGAAGCAAACGATTACGTCTTTATCACCAACGGTTCTATAACAGAAAGTACCGATAATGGTGCCTGGGAAAGACCTGCAAAACTAAAAGGAATTGAAGCGTCTGGGGCTTGGCAATTATGGAAAACACTAGCAAAAAAAGATAAGGCTTTTGGTAATCCTGATCCCTTTTGTGATAACATCGATTTACAAAAATGGTACTCTTTTACAGCAACATTAAAGGATAGTACGTTCCATGATTATATGGAGAATTTTTCAGGAAATGTTGATGGTACGGGTGGTTTGGTAACTATGACAGATTCTAATTGGTTAATGTCTATTGTCATTGCGCGTCAACCTCATTTTCCAAACCAACCGGAAGATGTTAAAATCTTTTGGGGGTATGGCTTATATCCAGACAGAAAAGGAAACTACGTTAATAAGACGATGGCAGAATGTACTGGTAGAGAAATATTAGAAGAATTGTGGTATCATTTAAAAGTTCAAGATATAATGAGTCCAATTGTAAAAGCAGGAAAGGTAAACTGTATCCCAACAGCAATGCCTTATATTGATAGTTTATTTATGCCAAGAAAAATTGGAGATAGACCAAAAGTCTTACCCAAAGGAGCTACTAACTTTGCTTTTTTAGGACAATTTGCTGAGGTGCCAAAAGATGTTGTGTTTACAGTAGAATATTCTGTAAGAACAGCGCAAACTGCTGTTTTTGGTTTGTTTGAAACCGATAAAAAAGTATTGCCAGTTTATGACTCTATACACAGTCCAAAAGCATTATTAACTGCTGTAAAATCTATTAGCGGTTAACGGATAGTAACACTAAGAGGTGATAATTTTATTGGCGATTATTAAAATATTTTTTTTAAATGAAATTACAAAGCAGTGTTGTAACTGTCATCGGACATAAGCTTTTTTGGATTAGTTTATTCTTTGGTATCGTTTGGGCAAATGCGCTCATAGGTACTACAGATCTTAAAAATTGGCTTATAGAAAATACGTTAACAGTTTTCGCGCTGCTTTTTTTAGTCTTTACATACACTAAGTATCGTTTTAGTAATACTAGTTATGTTTTAATTTGTGTTTTTCTATGCCTGCACGTCTATGGTTCTAAATATACTTATGCCCAAAACTTGTTTGGTTATTGGTTACAAGAACTATTTCATACTCCAAGAAATAATTATGACAGAATAGTACATTTTAGTTTTGGAGCATTACTCTATTATCCTTTGCAGGAATGTCTTTCTAATGGACTTAAAATATCAAAAAACTTAGCCTTAAGATTACCCGTTTTAATCATTTTATCGGCAAGTGCATTGTATGAAATTTTAGAATGGCTAGTTGCAGATGTTTTTTTTGTGGAACAAGGATTATCGTATCTGGGAACGCAAGGCGATATCTGGGATTCTCAAAAAGATATGGGACTTGCCTTTTTTGGGGTTGTATTGGTGGCGGTCTGTTTTTATTTATATTCAATATTGAAAAATAGAAAAAAAAGACAAAACTGACCTAAGTCATTACCAGTGTTTAAGACATCCAATACCTTTACTTAATAATTAATTAAATTCTACAAAGATGAAAACACCAAACATAGGCATTTCAGCAGAAAACAGACAAGCTATAGCAGATCAACTATCTAAAATATTAGCAGATGAATTTGTATTATATTCTAAAACTTTAAATTTTCATTGGAATGTTGAAGGACCAGATTTTCATTCTGTACACTTGTACCTTGAAACATTATATGAGGCACAACAGGAGGTTGTCGATACGGTAGCAGAAAAAATAAGAATGCTTGGTCATTATGTACCTGCAACATTAGAAAAGTACTCACAATTAACGCATCTTACTGAAAAAGTAAAAGGTAAAAATGATAGCCAAAGTATCTTCGCAGAATTGTTAGAAGATCATGAAAGTATTATTGTTTTTATTAGAGAAGAAATAAAACCTATTGCAGACAAATGGCAAGCCGATGGGATTAGTGATTACATTACAGGGCTTATGGAGCAGCACGAAAAAACAGCTTGGATGTTAAGATCGCATTTAAAATAAGTTAGTCAATTATTAGTTAAAGTGACCAATTTAAACCCAAATAGCTACACGGCTGTTTGGGTTTTTTTATGGGCAAACGTTTTTAAGGCATAAAATGATTTGTATTGTTAAATTTTTAAAAATAAAATCAAGACTGATATAGGTCAGTGTCAAAGGGTTATGGTCTTGGTATCTTTAAAGTATATTAATTGTTTAATTTAAATCATAGAAATTATGAGAACAGATTTAAGTATTAAAGAAGACATCTTAGACGAATTAGAATGGCAACCAAGTATTGACGAAACTCAAATTGGAGTTGTTGTAAAAGATGGTATTGTGACACTAACAGGAACGGTGGATAGCTATGTTAAAAAGCGTGAAGCAGAAAAGGCAGCTAAAAGCGTTGTAGGTGTTAAGGCTGTAGCCGAAGAGATTGAAGTAAAGTATAATACTACGTTTCAGAAATCAGATTCAGAAATTGCTGCTGCTGCAGTAAATGCATTAAAATGGAATATTTCTGTCCCTTCTAACAAAATTGAGGTTAAAGTTGAAGATGGCTGGGTGTATTTAGGAGGTGATGTCATGTGGGATTTTGAAAAAAACGCAGCTAAAAAAGCGGTTGAAAACTTGCAAAGTGTAAAATATGTAGTAAATAATATTGCATTAAAAAACGCAGTAAGAGCAGAAGACATAAAAGACAAAATTAAAAAAGCATTCGAGCGCTCTGCAGATATTGATGCTAAAGATATTACAGTAAAAGCGGAAGGTCACAACATTAAATTGACAGGTACAGTACATTCATTAAAAGAAAAAGATGATGCTAGACGAACCGCTTTTTACGCACCAGGAGTTTGGAGTGTCGATAATGAGTTAGTAGTAGAGTATTGATTTTTTTAAGTTTATAAGACAGAATAAATTTACTGCCTTATAGAGAATCACCCTATCACATAGTACTGTGCTAGGGTGATTTTTTTTAAGACTGACTTAGGTCATTATGTAATATAACTTAGTGCCGTAAATTTATATAGACTTAGGCATTATAATATTTAATAGGGATAAATATGAAAACAGATTTTGAAATTAAAAAAGACGTTTTAGAGGAATTAGCATGGCTACCAAATATAGATAATACTCAAATAGGGGTTACTGTAGATGATGGCGTTGTTACACTTACTGGAGAGGTTAATGAGTTGCCGAAAAAAACAGCAATAGAAGATGCAGTTAAGTCTCTCTGTGGTGTCAAAGCTTTAGCAGAGGCAATTACAGTAAAGTATGGCAGTACAGATAAGCAATCTGATATAGAGATAGCAAAAGCCGCCATAAATACGTTAGAGTGGAATGCGTCTGTCCCTTCAGAAAATATTATTGTTGAGGTGGAAGACGGGAGGATTTATTTAACGGGAGAATTAGAATGGCCTTATCAAAAAAGTTTTGCAAAAAGAACTATCGAACATTTATATGGTGTAAAAGAAGTTGTTAATAATATCCATCTAAAACCTAAACCAACGCCCCACAATGTCGGTCATCTAATTCAAAAAGCATTTACACGATCTGCAAATATTGATGCTAAAAATATTAAAGTAGCGGTCAATGATCATGAGTTAACATTAAGCGGGACAGTGCATTCTATTAAGGAAAAAGATGATGCAGAAATTGCAGCATATAATGCACCAGGTATAAATAATGTGATCAATCAATTAAAAGTAGACTATTACCCAATGTATTTATAAAAACAAATAAAAATTATTAAAATGAATTATAAAAATGTAACTATAGCAGGAAGTGGTATTTTGGGGTATCAAATAGCTTTTCAAACCGCATTTCATGGGTTTAATGTCACTGTTTATGATATTAATGATGCTGTTTTGGAAAAAGCAAAATCAAAATTTGATACCATGTGCGACGTGTTTAAAAGGGATTTAAATGCAACACAAGAGCAACTAGATGTAACACGTCAAAACTTAAGTTACACGTCCGATTTGGCAGAAGCGGTGAAAGATGCAGATTTACTAATTGAAGCCGTACCAGAAAACCCAAAAATTAAAATAGAGTTTTACCATAAGTTAGCTAATGTTGCACCAAAAAAAACGGTGTTTGTAACAAACTCTTCCACACTGTTACCCAGTCAATTTGCTGAGGCAACAGGACGTCCAACACAATTTTTAGCGTTGCATTTCGCGAATAATATTTGGGTTCATAACACTGCAGAAATTATGGGTCATGCCACTACAGATCCTGAAAATTTTAAAGATGTCGTAGCGTTTGCTAAAGCTATTGGGATGTTGGCTTTACCATTGCATAAGGAACAACCAGGATATATCCTTAATTCTTTACTTGTACCATTATTAACAGCAGCCACTAACTTATTAGTAAATGAGGTGGCGGATGTACAGACTATAGATAAAACATGGATTAAAGCAACGGGAGCACCTGTTGGACCTTTTGGTATCTTAGATGTTGTAGGGATTACTACGGCTTATAATATTAATAAAATAGCAGTAGAAAAAACAAATGATCCTTTAAAAATCAAAACCGTAAAATACTTAAAAGAGCATTTTATAGATAAAAATAAATTAGGAGTTGCCACAGGAGAAGGATTTTATAAGTATCCAAACCCAGCGTTTATGGAACCTGATTTTTTAAAATAGGAGTTTATTTAGCTAAGAAAAAATACGTGCAGTGCAAAACGAATTAAAAGTAACCGCTATTAATAATAACGATACCAGTTTATCAATGTTATAGGTGTCTGCATGAGCGATCCTTTATGCAAGTTAATATTTTAATTAACGTTATATTTCTTGGTTCTTGAAAGGGCTTTGTCCATATAAAATGGGAGGTGTGGGCGGTGTGCGATTAATTATATAACAGGATAATCTATTGTCGGTAAAATAAAAATAACACAAATGTTATCAATTTATGATGGTTCTGATTAATGACTAATTAATCTATAAATCACTTTGTAAAGCTTTTTAATTAATTACTGTACATCATTAAGAAATTCTTTTAATATATCTACTTGAAAGCTACCAACAAGCGGTAAACTTTTATCGGCATTCATTATTACCAATCCATACCCCAAATGTGATAATTTACAATCTTGAACAATTTGTTCATTTAACCCACTATATACAGGCATAAAATGCTTGTTTGTCTCAATATTAGACGTTTTTGCAATTCTTATGGCTGCTGCTACTGCTTCTGAGATTTGGTCTGGATATAATCCTTTTTTTAAAAGATCACTGGCTAAATGCGTCATATGTAAACTATGGTATAAATCCAGAAAATTATTAATTACATCAGCGTTATTGTATGTTGTAGTATATAGTGATAATTCCATAGTTATGGTGTTTAAGTGTTTTATGTTTAAAAATAACTACTGAAGATAATGTGTTTAAAAGACGACACTAATGTCCTCAGTAGTTGTGAAAATTATAAGCTTTTTGAGTAGTCAAAAACTACTTTTTTAAAGGTTTTGAAATCTTTATTAAAAGTGGCTATTCTTGATAAAAGATGGGCGTGCTTTTCTCTGTAATCATTATCAGATATTCCTTTTTCTGCTAGCTCTATTTTAGATAATAATTGTTCATGTGCTTTTACGCTTTCTTCTAAATCATCAAACAAATCATCATGTACTTTATTTAAGTTTTTTAACATGTTTTCATAGTCTGAGTTGCTTTTGTCAGAAGCTTCTTTACGCTTTAATAAGTCATTAAAAAATCTAATTTCGTCTTTCCAAAAGGCAATAGTATTTAGCCATTCTCTACTTTCAAAGTGTAAAACATCTAGTCCTGCACCAAGTAAATAGTCTGTTTTTGGGTTTGAAGTTGCTGTATTCATAATTATATATTTTAAATTAGTATTCTATTTTAGTAGTATATCTGTTTAATAAACTAAGTTGTAACGCTTTTTTTGCATCTTTTAAAAGGTGTTCTACATCTTTAATAGTGTTGTTTCTAATTTGTGCAATTTCTTCTAGACTTAGTTCTTGAGTAGTAAATAATTCAAAAACATTGCGCATTGCAGAAGGTAGGTTGTGTAACACCATGGAAATGTGTTTTTTTATATCTTCTTCACTTAAATCTTTATCAATTTTTTCAATCCATTTTTTTTCTTTATTCTCAATAAATACGTGGTTTAAAGTATAGTCATTATGGTTGTAAGAGCGGTCTTCAAATTCTTCAATTAACTTTAAATGACCATCTCCATCTGCATCAGAACTATATTTTTCTTGCATAGCATCCCATTCTGGTTTAGAATAATCATCAATATTTTTAAAGAAAAAATCATCAAATTCTTCTGTTATACTAAGGTCTTCTAACAAAGCATTTGTTTTTTTATATAACCATTGATAGAAGTGTTCTTCTTTTTTTACTTCTTCTATATGGTCATAAATTTCAATAAATAGTTGATCTATAATATCGTCTGCTTTGTACTTGTTTTTTGAAAAATGGCCTTTTTTAATAGCGATGTTTAATTGTGTATTGGCATACTGTCTAATTTGTGGCATCATTTGTAATACTAAGGCATTAAAAGAGGTTTGATTACCTTCTTTTTTTAGTTTAATTAAATCAGTAAAGGATTTAGTAACTAATACACGGAACGCTTTTTTATTTTGGTAATAAGAAACATTTGTTTGCATGATATAGGTCTTAATAATTTATTTGTAAAGATGGATGCTTAACGTTTGGTATAAAATGACTTGGGTCAGTTGGTTAGGGAAAAAAAGTAATTTTTTTGTGTCATTTTTTATTATTAATTAATTGTTTCTTCTAATTGCTTTAAATCGTTTTCAAATCCTCTAAAAATCACTAAATATTCTCCTTGATGTAATGCTTTTAAATAAGTAAACGCTGGCTTTTTATCAATACCTAAACCTCTTAAAATACCATAAGGCCCTGTTAGCATAGTACCAATTTTTTTAAGTTCTATTTCTTGTAAAAAAAGAGATACAAGAAACCCTGTAATAAAAATTGTTCCAATGTCAGGGTTAGAAAGAATGCCAAAATCTATGGCGTTTTTAAATAAAGCTTTACATTTTTTTTCCATGTTCTCTTCTAAAGCAATTAGGGGGTTTGCATCATCCAAATGGTCTTCGTCAAACTTACCAATAATAGAAATTTGTAGGTTGCTATTATCCGTTGTTTTAATGGCTTTTATTGCTTGTTCTATTTGCTGAAATTTTGAGTATGATTTTAATAAAACGTGCTTTTGCTTTGTTTTGTTAATTTTCGATTTCATAGTAATTTCATATTATAGTTCTAATGTAATGTGCTTTATACAATAGAGTAATGACCTATGTCATTCTGATATTTTTAGCGTAGTGACTTAGGTCATTTTAAATAAGTGATAGTTGCTTTAATTTAGTGGTATAGAAATTAATTTATTAATCTTTTAAACACAAAATTATGTCAAGTACTAAGGAAAATACATTATTAGCTTTACTGGCTGGAGCTGCTTTAGGTGCAGGAATAGGGGTTTTATATGCTCCAGATAAAGGGACGAAAACTAGAAAAAAAATTAAGCAAAAAGCAGAAGATACAAGACACGATATTTCTGAACGTGTATCTCACGCTAAAGCGGATTTGACAAGATCTGTAAATGAGAAAAAAGAAGAAATGAAAGAGAAGTTAGATGAAACTATTTCTCATATGAATGGTAAGGCAGAAGATATTATTTCTAGCTTAGAACGTAAGTTAGAGGAGCTAAAAAAAATGGAGCCGCAAAAATAATAATTATGGCTTTTGAAAAATTTAAAGAAAACGTTTTAGATACAGAAGTTAATATTCATGCTTATATAAAAAGTAATGAAGATTATTTTAAGCTTAAAATTTTTAAAGTATTAATGTTAGGGGTTACTTATATAACTAAAGTAATTGTTATTGGAGCTTTAGCGTGTATAATGTTACTAATCTTATCTTTTGCTGTAGCATTTAGGTTAGCACAAATTTTGGATGATACGTTTTATGGTTTTTTAATTGTAGGCTTGTTTTATTTACTAGTTATAATGGTTGTTTATTTTTTAAGAGATAAATTTAATGGGCCATTATTAAGAAGATTTTCTAACTATTATTTTACAAAAGATGATGCCAAATAGCTACAATTCCTTTGAGGACATAGATAATCAGTTAAAAATTATAAGTCTTCAAAAACAGATTTATAAACAGCAGATAAAACTTAATTTAAAAAGCACCAAATCTAGTTTTAGTGCTACCAGTATTAAAAGTGAGGTTAAAAACACGTTGCAAGTCAAGTTGCTAGAATATATTACTACTAATTTGATTAAAAAATTTAGATAAAAAAAGGAGTTTTACTAAATAATTATAGTAAAACTCCTTTGTCTTTAATAACTGTTATCCAAATTCTGCAATTTGTTTTAGACTGACTTTGTTTAATAAAATAAGTTTTCTATTAGACTCTACCTCAATTAACCCTTCGTGTTTAAATTCGGTTAACATGCGTATAGCAGTTTCTGTAGCAGTGCCAATTAAACCTGCAAAATCTTCTCTAGGGATGCTAATACCTTCATGACTGTTGTCTTTAATTAATCCTTTTTGATCCAATTCTAACAATGCTTTAGCTGTTCTTTGTCTAACGGTGGAGTAAGCCATGTCTACTAAATGCTCTTGCATGTCTATTAAATTATTCGAGATAAGATCTATAAATTTATTAGAGACCTCCTTATTACTGTAAAGTAGTTTAGTAAAGTCTGCTTTTGGAATGCCACAAATATCAGCATCTTCCAATACACTTGCGGTTTCTATGTATAAGCCTTTATCTCCTAATAATGATAATTGACCTATAAAATCTCCTGGCCCATAAAACCCCGTTACAAATTCTTTTCCAGACTCTGTTGTTCTGTAGGTTTTAACGTTTCCTGTTTGTATAAAATATAATTGATGCGCAGCGTTACCTTCTGTAAAGATGCAATCTTTAGTCTTGTACTTTTTAAGTTTGCGATCTTGAGAGAGTTCTTCTAATTTTAAATACTCTGAGGCATCGTTAATAAAAGCGCTAAGACCTTCCATGTTTTTGGCGAATTCTTTCTTTAAAAAGGCGCTTTTTTTTATGCGACAAGTTATAGCATCTAAAAGTTCGTCTTCTTCAAAAGGTTTGGTTAAATAATCATCTACACCAATATTCATCCCTTTTCTTACGTCTGTTTTTTCAGATTTAGCAGACAGAAAAATAAAAGGAATACTTGCTGTTTTATGGTTTTTTCTTAAGCTTTCAAAAACACCGTAACCGTCTAAAACAGGCATCATAATATCGCAAATAATGATGTCAGGGTTATGCTCTATGGCCATATCAACACCTATTTTACCGTTTTCTGCTGTAATGACCGTGTAGTTTTCTAATTCAAGAATATCTGCTGTATTTTCTCTTACGTCTTGATTGTCTTCAATTAATAGTATTTTATTCATTTTGTTTTTGGTTTAAAGGAAATTCAATGTAAAAGATAGAGCCTTCATTTATTTTACTTTTAAAGTTAATAGTACCATCCATTAATTCGGTATATTGTTTTACAATATTTAAGCCTAACCCTGTACCTTGTATGTTTGAAGCATTATTAGCACGATAAAAACGTTGAAACATATTGTTTTGATCTTCGGTTGGAATACCGATACCTTTATCCTTGATTTCTATGCAGACCAACTGGTTTTTAATCGTTATGTTTATATTTATGTCTTGATGTTCTTCAGAATATTTTATAGCATTAGAGACTAAATTGTAAATGATGTGCTTTAATAATTTAACATCTAAAAACACCTTAATAGAGGTGAATTTACATTGTAAATTAATAGTTTGGCCTACTTTTTTTAGGTCTTCAAATTCTTCAATTAACGTTTCTGTAAAAGCAATTAAATTGAACGATTCTGGATGTGCAATTACTTTTCCTTCTTGTAATTTGCCTAGAGAAAGGAAATCGTTTAGTATCACGACCAGGTTTTTTACATTAGATCTAATTTTAGAGACATATTTAATTCTCTTGTCCTCTTTTCCTGGCTCGTTTTGTTTTTCAATTAATATAGCTGAAGACAAAATGGCACTTAAAGGCGTCCTAAATTCATGTGAAGCCATAGATATAAAACGCGATTTTAATTCACTTAATTCTCGTTCCTTAGTTAACGTCTTTAAAATATCTAGTTCTATTTGCTTTTGCTGTGTGATGTTATTATTTACTAATAATATCTGTTCAATTTGATTCTCGTTATTTAGTAAAGGAGTCGTGTTAACTAGGTAAGATCTATCCTGAATATTTATTTCAAAAGAACAATGCTCTCCTTTAAAAGTTTTTTTTATTTCTTTTATTAAGATGTCTCTAGTAACTTCCGTAATTCCGATGCCATCATATATTGTAGCATTTGTATGTGCTAGGAAGGTAAAACCTAATGCTTCTATTTCTTCACCGTCAATAAAAATAATTTTTAAATCAATGTCAACGACCACTACAAATCCTTTTGGGAAGTTTTTAGTAATGTTTGCAAGGACCTGTTTACTATTAAGAGCTATGTTTTCAGCTTCCTCGGTGATTAATATTTGGTCTTCAAGACTAAGGTTTGCTGCCACTAGTTTTTGCACAACAGAAGTTAGTTCTTTAGTGCGTTCTGTTACCTTAGCTTCTAACGCTATGGTATAGTTTCTTAGCTTTTCTTCGCTTTCTTTTAATTTTTCTTCTGCTAATTTCTGTTTTGTAATACTATTGGTTACACCTATTATGCGTTCTGGTGTGCCACTAGAGTTTTTAAAAACCTTTCCTTTTTCGTGAAGCCAATGGACAGATAAATCCGGATGCGTTATTCTGTATTGTATAGTGTAATTAGTGGTGTTTTTTATAGCTTTAGTTATTGTTGCTTGCACTTTATCCCTGTCTTCTGGATGTATATTACTTAAAAAATCTTGATAAGTAGTCGTGTACTCTTCAGTGTTCATGCCAAATAAAGCATTTTGGTAAGTGTCTCTTACGATCTTGTCAGATAATAAATCCCAATGCCAAGAGCCAAACTCGCCGGCTTCTAATGTTAATCGTAGTCTTTGTTCGTTTTCTAGAATTTTTTTTTCTGCATTTTCACTTTCGGTAATATCGCGGATAATGCATAAAAAATTATTGGTTTCTGTTTTAACTATTCGTGATTCAAAATGTATCAACTTCCCCATGATGTTAAGTGAGTATTCTACGATTTGATTTTTTTTAGTTTTTTCGCAATCAGCAAACCCTTGTCTTATTTTTTTACAGACTTTTTTTGGTAGAATCTTATCTATATTATGACCTATGTGATCGTGATAAGGCGCTACAAGTTGATAATTTTCTGGTGAATGAACTTCTAGGTGATTGCCATGCTTGTCATAAAGAATCATGACATCAGGTAATGCTTCAAGTATGGCTTGCGTTTTGTCTTTACTATTTTTTAGTTTTAATTCATTTTCTTTATGTCTAGTAATATCTTGAATAGTACCATATAATTCTTTTGGTTTTCCAATGGTATCATATAATACTTTTCCTTTTGTTAAAAGATGTCTTATTGTGCCATTTGGTCTTATAATTCTGTGTTTGTGTTTATATGGGGTTTTATTTTTTATAGCATTATTTATTGCTTGAATTGTCGATGATCTATCTTCTGGATGAATAAAATGTCTTACGGATTCTGAATTTAGTTTTTTGTCACCAGGAATAAGACCAAGGATTCTATAAAACTCGTCTGACCAACTTCTCTCATTAGTTTGGATATTCCAACTCCAATTGCCAACGTGCGCAAGATGTTGCGCTTCCGTCATTCGACTTTCACTAGTTAGTAGGGCTTTTTTTGCAGCGATTCGCTCTGTTATATCTATTATAAAAGCAATGACAATTTGTTGGTTTTCAATATTGGCGGGGCTTAAACTAATTTCTAAAGGAAACTCCGAGCCATCTTTTTTTAGGCCCCATAAATCTAAGTTTTGTCCCATACGCCGTGATGTAGGGGGTTTAGAAAATTGAATGCGATGCGATTTATGATTGCTTTTAAATTTATTGGGAATAAGAATTTCTAACCTTTTTTGAATTAACTCGTCTTTGTTATAACCAAACATGAGTTGACTAGCAGGATTTGCTTTAATAATTACTCCGGCATCATCAATAACCAAAATACCTTCGACTGAAGATTGGAAAATGCTTTTAAAAAGAATGTTGTCTTTTACTTGACTACTCATTTTTAGGGCTCTAAATTAGATGTTGAGTTAATTGTTATATGATATTTTAATGCTTTATCTGAAAAATTATAGGTGTAATTACGGTGCTAATATGTTTTTATTTTCTTCTAGAGCTTTTTTTGTTGCTGTATAACCTAAATTAAAAATAGCATCTATACTATTCATGTCAAAAGTGCCGTAATTATTTAACTCTTGCGGGGAGATAATTAAAGCACAACTAGGAAATTTTAGCATAGACTCTGATGCAACTTTAATTTTATAAGCTCTTTCTACAACACTATAAGAATGTTTTAAATCGTTAATGCTTATTTTTTTTAAGGGATTAACATAGATGCCTATAATTTTCTCGCAGTCTTTTTGTAAAGGTTCTACCGGAAAATTGTTTAAAGTACCTCCATCAATATAAAATTTACCATTAATCTCAGTTGGGGTAAAAACACCTGGGAAAGACGCTGACGCAATAATAGGTTTTATAAGTTGTCCTTTGTTAAAAATTTTTAATGTACCATCGATTACATTGGCAGCTGTAATGTATAGGGTTTTTTTTAAAGCTTCAAAATTATCAATTGGAAAATAGGTTTTAAGGTCGTCATAAAATTTTTCAGAGTTTATAAAACCAGGTTTATTTCGGGCATATCTTGTCGTTTGAAATATGGATATGTTTTTAAAAAAGGCTAACATTTCTGACCAACTGACCTCTGCAGCATATAAAGCGCCAATAATTGCGCCTGCACTTGTTCCAGAAATATGTGTTGGTGTAATCCCATACTCCTCTAATGCTTTTATTGCACCTATATGTGCAGCTCCACGAGCGCCTCCTCCAGAAAGAACTAAACCTGTATTCATTTTATAAGTTGTGTTAGTTAAAGTAAAGGTAGTGCGTTGGTTACATATAAATAATGATTATTATCAGTTGCTTATAATACAGGACTAAATACTTTTGCTAACCCTTCCTTCAAGCGATCTGTTTTGGGTCTTTTAAGATGTTGTTTATAGTTCATTTGACTACTTTTATTACAGTCTTTTAAAAAATCCTGTTTAAGGTCTATCGTTATTTTACTATCGTATATAAGTGTATTTACTTCGTAGTTTTGCTCAAAGCTTCTAATGTCTAAATTAGCAGTTCCTATGGAGGTTAAGGCATCGTCTGATATAATAACTTTGCTGTGTAAAAAACCATCAGGATATAAATAAATTTTAACACCCGCTTCTAATAGGTCTTCAAAATAGGCACGAACATTCCATTTGACTAAGAAGCTATCGGAATTAGTGGATAGCAAAAGCCTAATATCTACACCGCTCATGGCAGCGACTTGCATGGCCTCCAATATAGCTTCTCCGGGAATTATATACGGATTGGTTATATACACATAATCTTTAGCATTATTTATTATAGAAAAATAGAGTTGTTGTACCGAAGAAAAATCAGAATCAGGGCCACTAGCAACAATTTGTGCTATAGATTGTCCTGGTGCAGTGTGTTTTAATATGTATTTAGTGCTTAGTAAATTATCTGTGCCACTAGCAAAACTCCAGTCCATTGCAAATACCGCTTGTAAACTATTAACTATTGTCCCTTTTAATTGCAAGTGCATATCGTACCAGTTTCCTAAAACAGGATCTCCAATGACATATTTGTCAGAGACATTAATGCCTCCAGTAAAACCTATACGACCGTCTACAATTACAATTTTACGATGGTTTCTATAATTAACAGAAGAGAGTAGATGCCCAAATGTCATGGGTAAAAAAGCATAGACTTCTATACCTTCTTTCTTAAGACTATTAATGTAAGTTTTGCTTAGTGATCTGCTGCCTAGCGCATCATATAGAAAACGAATCTCGACACCAGTCCTCGCTTTTTGAATTAAAATGGATTTAAATTTTTCGGCTAAATCACCATCTTCAAAAATGTAATATTGAAGATGAATAAATTTTTCAGCATGCTCTAAAGCTTGGAAAATAGCTTTAAAAGTCGCTGCCCCATTTTTTAATGGAAGTAATGCGTTGCCTAATGTAGGTGTAAATTTAGAGCCTTTAGTTATTAGTTTAGCTAACTTAATGTGTGTTTTAATAGCTTTTGGAATGGTCGTGTTTTTATCGTTATCCAATGTGCTATAATAAGCTTCAACTTTTTCGTAATATTCAGCTATCGCCTTAGTTTTTTTAAGTGTATAAAATTTGTTTTTCCTTCTGTTTCTTCCTAACACAAAGTAAAACAGCATACCACCAATAGGGACTGTGAAAATAGCGAGTAACCAAGCTAGTGTTTTAGTGGGTCTGATGCCATAAATTAATAGTTTCCCCATTAAGAAAAAAGCTAAAAGAAAATATAGAATAATGGCTATTGTCATAGTCTAATGATTGCTTTTTCTTATTATTTCAAACTGAATAAGTCCTCCATCTATAGTGGCTTTGGTTAAAAGTCCGTTTTTGTAATAGTATAAATTTTCATTATTGCTTGCATTTACTTTCTTATATATATGGTTTCCCATGGCTATTATGGTATTAAAATCCCCATTTTGTTCAGAATAGCAAGTCGTGATGTTTTTGGGTTCTTCAAAATACAACTGGACAGTAGCATAGGAGATGGCGTTAGTAATTGTAGCTTCATTCTTCCCATTTTTAATGACTTGGTAGTTAGTGTCATCCCATTCTGTAATAGTCTTAGCATGTGATTTTTCATTTACTGTAATGTTTACATTGGATTGCTCTAACGATTCAGACTCAAAAATGACGTCGTATTTATAATTAACTCTAATTTCTTTTATGATTTTTGCATTAATACTAGTCGAACTTTTATAATAAGTTTTAGAGTCCTTGATTATTTTAGTTGCTTTTAGGCTGCCAATTACTTTTTCGTTACGAATAACATCAAACAATATTTTTTCTTGAGAAGTGTACAAATCGCTTCCTAAGGTTATAAAACAGACAATAAGCACTAAGTTATTGATCATAAAATGTTGATTCTAAATTTATTACTAAAGGTTTAAGTGGCAAATTAACAATTTTAAAAACAAGTAAAACTGACTTGCGTCATTTCAGGAGGCTTTTACTATGTCTACCTTTGTCATTGTTAACACTTAATAATAGGGTAAACGTGTTAAATACAATTCTTAAACATAATATTATATCTGTTTTATGAAACGACTATTAAAAAAAACAACTTATTTGGTTTTAATACTATTAATATCTTCTTGTAATACTTCAAAAAAAGAACAGAAGATTATTGATCAGAGTGAGGCGGTTAAAGAAGATAAATTATATACAATAGATACTGAAGGTGTTTTGGTAGCATGGACTGCATATAAGTTTACCGATAAGCTAGGGGTAAGTGGTCAGTTTGATGATTTTAAGTTTTCTGGAACTAATAATGCAGCAACTATTGAGTCGTTATTAAAACAGGCTAAAATAGAAATACAAACGGCTTCTGTTAATTCTAATTTAGAAATAAGAGACACCAAATTAGTCGACTCTTTTTTTAAAGTATTTAATACAGATACTATTGTAGGAGCTGTAGTTGTGGCAGATCAAGGTAAAGGCATTTTTAATTTGAAGATGAATAATAGGACACACCCGTTAGAATGTACCTATTTATTTAAAAATGACACCATAACATTGTCTGCAAAAATTGATTTAAATATATGGCAAGGAGAAAAGGCTATGCAGTCTTTAAATAAAGTGTGTTATGATTTACATACCGGAACAGACGGGATTTCAAAATTGTGGCCTGATGTAGATGTACAAATCAAATTACCTGTTAATACAAAATAAGGTTTTAATTGATCTTAAGTAAATGGTATAGTTAACTCTAATTTTAATAGAAAAAACATGAAAACAGAAAAAAACTTAGGAATATGGATGGATCATTCCACCGCAAATCTGATTGATTTAGAAGTCCAAAATGCAAATAAAACTATAGATTCAAAATTTAATTTTAACACTAAAGAAGAAGCATTGAGTAGAAGCGAAAACTTGATGCATAATAAGCGACAGCAAATGAATGACGCTTATTATAAACAAATTGCAAATGCTATTTTAAACTATAATAATGTGGTGTTATTTGGACCAACAAATGCAAAAACAGAATTGTATAATGTCTTGAAAAAAGATTTGCATTTTAAGGATGTTAAAATTGATGTTGAACCAGCTGATAAGATGACAGACCACGAGAAAAGTGCTTTTGTGAAAAAACATTTTGAATAGAACGTTCTATTTTAAACGATCTATAACTTTAATTTTCGATAAAATAAAAAAACCGATGAAGCTAACTTCATCGGTTTTTTTATATAAAATAGTGTCCTCTTATTTTGGGTGACTGATTTTATTTAACTTATTTTAAAGTAATAGGAAATTCAGCAACTGTAGTATCCCATCCAATTTTTAAATGTACTGTGTTTTCTGAAGCTTTATAAAGTGAAACAGATAAATTTTCGATCTCTTTCTCACTTTTTGTAACAGGAACAGTTACACTAGCAATATCTTTGCTAGAATCGTATCCGTAGTTACCCCAACCATCTAATTCAGTATTTAATTTTAAAGTCCATTCTGTAGCAGTAGGAATAATAATTACTGTGTAACGTCCAGCTTTAATCTCTTTACCACCAAAAGTAACGTCGTTGTTAAATAAGATTTCAGTAGACTCATTAGCTCCAACTCTCCAAGCTTCACCAAATTTTAGTAATTCACCAAAAACAACTCTTCCTTTTTTAGCAGGACGCGAGTATGTTACACGTATTTGTGGTTCTGCTGCTTTTTTCTCTGCATCGTCTTTTTTAAAGGTTCTGTGTGGTGCATCACTTGGGTAGTAAGCACGGTCCATTGGGCTTTTGTCCATTTTAGCAAACTCTTGTGCGTTTACAGTTGACCCTGTTAATACAATTGCGATAATAAATAGTAATTTTTTCATGTCTAGTTTTTGTTTAAATTAATTATGTTCTCAGTTTTTATTTTTGAAAGTTCTTTTAGTTGCTCAGCTTCAAAAAGGACTGGTAAGTCTTTTAATGGTGTGCCCACTATTGCTTCGTAGTTTATGTAATCTTGAAACGTTATACCGTCAATAACTCTTGGGCTGTAAGCGCTTCTAAATCTTACGCCACCATCATTTACATTATAGCTATACGCCAAATAGTCAATTTTTTTAGTGTCTATATTTATCCAATAGTAAAATTGGTCGTCATGGTCTTGCCCGCCACCAGCTTCATTAAATGTAACTTTTATAGCATCGTAATTTTGGTCTTTGATGGTAAGACTTTCCACGTAAGTGCTATTAACAGCTTTGTCATTTAACTTGTAAGGCAATGTTGCAAAATAAATTACAGAATTAATTGCACCAGTTCCAATTGCAATGTCCTTATCAGATAGTACTACTGGCTTATTGTTTATGGTGCGTGTAAAGACGTTGTTTTTTAATACATCTTTGATACTGTCTGATTTTTTTTTGTAACTTTTAATGTATGTATAATCCGTTCCGTTGTTTTTAAACTGATACTCAATACCTCTAAAACTAAAAGCATAATGTGCTGTATTATAAAGGTCACCACCATGCGCTAAAATAGTTTGGTTTAAAAGTTTTTGTGCCTTGCTTAACGTTACAACTGGAGTTGTAGTAATAGGTTTAGTGGTAATAGTTTCAGTTTTGTTTTTATCTTTTGTATTGCAAGAGGTGATCAAGACTAGAGATAAAAATAGTATAACTGATTTAAGTGTTGTCATTTATTAAATTTTGCATGAAACTACAATTTTTGTCGTTTTTATGTCAAGACCTTTCAGTTAATTAATAAAACTTTAAGACATTGTCATTAATTGATATAACCTTTGTGATTGTTTATATATTATATAAAAATTTTACTTTTGTAGCATGGTAGATAATTTTGAAAACGAATATTTTGGAATCGGCATCCAAAATGGTAAAACACCTGAGAATTTAGGTGTACTGTGGCGTACAGCACAAAATCTAGGCGCAAGTTATATTTTTACTATTGGTAATAGATATGCTAAACAGGCGTGTGACACACATAATGCGGTAAAGGCAATGCCCTATTTTCACTATGCCACGTTTGAGGAGTTTTATAACAACATCCCAAAAGGTGCTAGATTGGTTGGTGTGGAGCTAGATGATACTGCTGTAGATCTAGAAACCTTCCATCATCCTAGACGTTGTGTTTATTTATTAGGTGCTGAGGATCATGGATTATCTAAGCAAGCCATAGAGAAAAGTCACTTTTTAGTTAAATTTAAGTCCCCTTTAAGTTTAAATGTATCCGTTGCCGGAAGTATTGTGATGTACGATAGAGGAATAAACAAACCAAGGTCGTAACTTTGCGGTCTATTAAATAAGATTAAGATGGCACATAAAGCAGGTTTTGTAAATATTATTGGTAATCCAAATGTTGGTAAGTCAACACTTATGAATGCGTTTGTAGGCGAAAAACTGTCTATAATAACGTCTAAAGCACAAACAACAAGACACAGAATTCTTGGTATTGTAAATGGTGAGGATTTTCAGGTTATATTAAGTGATACGCCAGGGATTATCAAACCGGCTTACGAGCTGCAAGCCTCTATGATGGATTTTGTAAAGTCCGCTTTTGACGATGCTGATATCTTAATTTATATGGTAGAGATTGGTGAAAGAGAATTAAAAGACGAAGCGTTTTTTAATAAAATCACTAACGCTAAAATTCCAGTATTATTATTACTTAATAAAATTGATAAATCTAATCAAGAGCAGTTAGAAGAACAAGTGCAATCTTGGGCTACTAAAGTTCCAAATGCAGAGATTATTGCAATTTCTGCTTTAGAAGGGTTTAATGTGAAAGAAGTTTTTGACAGAATTATTGAATTATTGCCAGAATCTCCAGCTTTTTATCCAAAGGATCAATTAACAGATAAGCCAGAACGTTTTTTTATAAACGAAACTATTCGCGAAAAAATCTTAATGCATTACAAAAAGGAAATCCCTTATGCGGTTGAGATTGATACTGAAGAGTTTTTTGAAGAGGATGAAATTATCCGTGTGCGTTCTGTAATTATGGTAGAGCGTGAGACTCAAAAAGGAATTATTATTGGGCACAAAGGAAGCGCATTAAAACGCGTAGGTGTAGAGGCTAGAAAAGATTTAGAGAAATTCTTTGGAAAACAAATTCACTTAGAACTTTACGTTAAAGTAAATAAAAATTGGAGAAGCAATCAACGTCAATTAAAACGTTTTGGTTACAACCAATAAAAAAATAAAACAGATATTTAAAAGGCTTTAGTTAATTACTAAAGCCTTTTTTTATGCGTCTAAAACACCACTCATAAAAGTATAGAGTGCTGTCATTTCGGTTTGGTTTGATGTTTTGCTCATGCGTCCGGCAAAATAAAGTATAAACCATAATAGTGTCGTCCCAACAATACCCCAAACCTGAAGTTGGTAATCTACTTTTAAGGCGTAGTTAGAATAAGCCCAAATACAAAAGGCGATAAAAAAACCTGCAACTATAAAATGTAAAAACATAAATAAAGTCCAAACGGTTGGGTTGGGACCAAACAATCCGTAGAGTTGACTTTTATTGTTTTCTAGATCATTTATCTCTAAATGTAGCTGTGGCGACCAAAAATGTTGCTGTGCTTTGGGTAATTTAATAAAAACATGATCGTCTATTCTAGAAACAATAAACTGACTCTGGTTATGTCTTTTAGCTTCAAAAGCATCTAAAACACTGGTATGTTGTTTGTTTAGCTCTATTTTAAATCGTGGACGAAGCACGACTTCATTTAAATTTTCGTTCATAATTATCTCATAATGAAAGTAAAATACTATTTTTTCTCGAACTAAACACTACCTTTGCACGCGCTTACAGGATATGTAATGCATAAAAATATAAATTATGAGTAGTATAGTAGCTATAGTAGGAAGACCAAATGTAGGTAAATCAACATTTTTTAATCGTTTAATCCAACGTCGTGAGGCGATTGTTGACGCTGTTAGTGGTGTAACAAGAGATAGGCATTACGGAAAAAGTGATTGGAATGGTAGAGAGTTTTCTCTAATTGATACAGGTGGTTATGTAAAGGGAAGTGATGATGTTTTTGAAGCAGAAATCGATAAACAAGTAGTTTTAGCAATTGAAGAAGCTGATGCTATTATTTTTATGGTTAATGTGGAAGACGGTGTTACTGGAATGGATGAAGATGTTGCTAGATTATTACGTAAAGTAACTAAGCCTGTCTTTTTAGTTGTAAATAAAGTAGATAACGGTAAGCGTGAAGAAGATGCTGTCGAGTTTTATAATTTAGGATTAGGAGAGTATCATACTATTGCAAGTATAAATGGTAGTGGTACAGGAGATTTATTAGACGATCTAGTAAAAGCTTTACCAGAAGAGGAAGAAGTAGAAGTTGTTGAAGATGCAATACCGCGTTTTGCAGTAGTAGGACGTCCAAATGCAGGAAAATCTTCTTTTATTAATGCTTTAATTGGTGAAGAAAGATATATAGTAACAGATATTGCAGGTACTACAAGAGATGCAATTGATACTAAATACAACCGTTTTGGTTTCGAATTTAATTTAGTTGATACAGCTGGAATTAGAAAAAAATCAAAAGTTAAAGAAGATTTAGAATTTTATTCTGTAATGCGTAGTGTACGTGCTATAGAGCATGCAGATGTATGTTTATTAGTTGTAGATGCTACCAGAACGTTTGATGGGCAAATCCAAAATATATTTTGGTTAGCACAACGTAACAGAAAAGGTATTGTAGTTTTAATTAACAAATGGGATTTAGTAGAAAAAGATCATAAGTCTACTAACGAATATGAGAAGCATATCAAAAAGCAATTAGAGCCTTTTACAGATGTGCCAATTATCTTTATTTCTGCATTAACAAAACAACGTATTTTTAAAGCTATTGAAACTGCTGTTGAAGTTTACAACAACAGAACAAAACGTATTAAGACTAGTGAGCTTAACGAAACTCTATTACCAATAATAGATAATTACCCACCACCAGCTTATAAAGGTAAATTTGTTAAGATTAAGTATATTATGCAATTGCCAACACCGCAACCTCAATTTGCTTTTTTCTGTAACTTACCACAATATGTACGTGAAGGTTATAAGCGTTATTTAGAAAATAAATTACGTGAACTTTATGATTTTAAAGGTGTTCCGATTAGTGTTTACATGCGTAAAAAATAATCGTTCTAAATTACTTTTAAGTTTTTCTTAAGACTAAGAATAAGATTACAAGTTTATTTTCGTTGAAAATCTAAGGGCTTTTTATTAAGCCCTTTAATATCAACCAAAACCAAAATGCGTTATCTAATCTTAATTTGCACTTTTTTGTGCACAGTATCCTCATTTAGTCAATCCAAACAATTTATTATAAGCGGTCAAGTATTTGACGACTTAGATCAAGCACCCCTTGAAGCAGCAACAGTCTATCTAGAGCGTATTAAGGATAATAGCTTGGTAACTTATACCATTACTGAAAAAGATGGCGTCTTTAGTATGGAGGACGAGACATCTTTAGATAGTTTAAACCTTCTAGTGTCTTATGTTGGTTATAAATCTTACAAGAAAAAAATAGCAATCACTTCAGGACCTATTAATTTAGGAGCTATTAATTTACAAATTAGTAATGCCTTAGATGAGGTTGTTATTAAATCTTCTGCACCTGTTACAATCAAAAAAGATACTCTAGAGTTTAATGTTAATTCCTTTAAAACAAAAAAGGACGCAACAATTGAGGATTTACTTAAACAACTACCTGGTGTGGAAATTGATGAAGAAGGTAAAATTAAAGTTAACGGTAAAGAGGTTAATAAAATCTTAGTTAACGGAAAGCCTTTTTTTGGAAACGACCCGTCTATTACTATAAAAAATCTTACTAAAGAGATTATTGATAAAATCCAAGTGGTAGATACCAAAACCAAAAGTGAAGCATTTACAGGAGAAGAAGGCGATAAAGAAAACAAAACTATAAACTTAACGATTAAGGAAGAAAACAATAAAGGTGTTTTTGGACGTGTTGCAGCGGGAGTAGGGACTGATGATAGATATGAGTTTGCAGGAATGTTTAACCGCTTTGATAATGATCAACGTGTAAGTGTATTGGTTGGAGGTAATAATATAAACTCTCCAGGTTTTAGCTTTGGCGAAATCAAAAAAATGTTTGGTAGTGGAGGTTCGCGTAGTTTTAGTAGCAACGGATCTTTTAGTATTAATGGTCGTCAATTTGGAGGTGGAGAAGGGATTACAACTTCTAAATTAGGAGGTGTGAATTATGCAGATGCCATAGGTGAAAAAACAGAAGTAGCTGCAGATTACTTTTATTCTAATAGTAATTCTGAAAACAAATCAGCTTCTCAACGAGAAACTATTTTATCGGACTCTAGATATTTTTCTAATTCAAGTTCTCAATCTAGTAACGATACCCAAAGTCATTCTGTAAATTCTGATTTTGAGATAAAATTAGATTCTACATTTTTTATTAATATAAAACCATCATTTTCTAGATCTACAAGTACAACAGATTATACAAGTCAAGACGAAACCTTAGATCAGGATTTAATATTAACTAACCAATCTGCTTTGCGCTCTTTTGTAGAGAATAAGTCTAACAATTTTTCAAATCAAATTTCTGCTACTAAAAAGTTTGGAACCAAAGGTGCCTTTCTAAAATTTGGAATAGATAAAGGTTTTAGTAATAGTGAAAGTGATGATTTTATAAATTCAAATACTGAGATTTTTGGAACTGATCCAGAAGCAATAGACCGTAATCAATTTACAGATGGTGATAATGATAGTAATACGCTTAAAACAGATGTAAGCTATAGGTTGCCAATTAAAACCAAAGTGTTTTTTGTGAATTTTAATTATGAATATCAATATAATAAAGATAAGAATAAGCAAAGCACATTCGATTTTAACGAGGTCTCAAATGGTTTTGACACATTTAATACTGCGTTAAGTACGGATTTTGAATACACAGACACTAGAAGTTCTCCTGGAGTAAGTTTAAGCTACCGTAAGGAAAAATGGTCAGCACGATTTGGTGCAGATTATGTGATGCGCACCTTAAAAAATCAGGATGGTTTGAGACCTGAATTTAATGTAGAACGTGATTTTAATACAGTCGAATTAAACTCTAATTTTAATTACAGATTTAGTAAAAAGGCATCGTTTTATTTAGGGTACAGGTTAAGAAATAGACCACCTTCTGTAAGGCAGTTACAAGCTTTTGAAGATGTTTCTAATCCTTTAAACACCATTGTAGGTAATCCAAATTTAGAGCCTACAAATCAACATAGTTTATATATGGGTTTTAATGCTTATAACTGGAAAGAACGCACTGGGTTTTATGTTTACGCCAATATGGAAAAAAGTCAAAATGCAGTAGTATCAAGAACAACAGTTGATGCAGAGACGTTAAAGCGTACAACAACTTATGACAATGTAGATGGTAATTACAATGGGTATTTTGGAGTTGATTTTAGTAAGAAATTTAAAATAGATTCTTTGCAAGCTGTGAGGCTGAAAATAGGTAATTGGTCTAATTTTTCTAAAAACATTAATTATAATAATGATGTGCAATATGCTAGTAACGTGTTAGTGTTTAATCCTAATGTAGGGATTGATTATGTTTACAGTGATGTGTTTGAGTTTAAGCCACGTTACCGTATTACATTAACAAATAATATGTATGATATTGATGCTTTTGAAGATAGAAACTTTACGTCTCATAATTTAGATTTAAATTCCGCTTTTTTCTTACCAAAAGGATTTGAATGGCGAAATGATATAACCTATAATTACAATGCTAATATTGCGGATGGCTTCCAAAAAGACGCTTGGTTCTGGAATGCTAGTGTCGCTTATTCTGTATTAAATGATAAAGGCTTGGTAACTTTAAAGGTTTATGATTTATTAAATCAAAATACTAATGCAAGACGTACGGCTACTAATGATTATATCCAGGACACACAAAGTACAGTATTGCGTCAATACTTCATGCTTAATTTTAGTTGGAAGTTTAATAGTTTAGGATCTAAAGGAGAAACTAAAGATAGCGGAATGTATTTTATGAATTAATTAGATTGATTTAGGAGTTTGAACATGTATAAACTGTATTTTAACGAATTATTTGGTTTTTTTTAACATTTAGAATATGTTAAACAATAATTTCAAATAGATTTGGATTTAATAATCTTTTGATCCCAAATCATTTTGAAATTAAAATTACTAATATTTTTTGCTTTCTTAAGTTGTTCTTTTTCTTTGTTTTCACAGACTATTGTGTGTGAAGGGGCTCCATGTACGTCAAATGATTTTACTATCGAAACATTTTATTTGGGAGATATCAATGGTAATCCATTTGGGCCAGGCTATTGTGAGCCAGGAACTGTTGTTAATGCTTATTTGTGGGTTGATTTTACAGCAAATACGGCTGCAAATAGATATGATCTGTTTTTGCATTTTAACCTTTACGTTGATGGCGTTTTTATAGAAACTATTGATGAGTGCTATTATGATGATCAACCTATACCGACCAATGTATCTTTAAATACATACAATTTTAATTGGGAATGCGGTGCAGAAATTGAGCTTCAGAATTTGTACATGGGTTGGCAAACAAATAATAATGGTACATGTGAGTGTAGTCGATCGCACTGTTTTTCAGACCCATCACTTGTGGTGTTAGCACCACTTATTGCTAATTTTAGCTTTCAGCCAAGTTGTGATACAGCATACACTATAAATTTTCAATCTACGACGTCAGGAGGGTTGCCACCATATACGTATTTGTGGAGTTTTGGAGACGGTACAACCAGTACGCTTGCAAATCCAACTCATACGTTTGCTTCGGATGGACCATATGACATCTCTTTAACAGTAAATGATCAAGAAAATACAGACTCTTATACTGTAGAAATATTAGAATTTGATTCTAATGTTTTTCCAGAAATTACAGCACCTTTAAATGAAGATTTAATTGGATGTACTACTGCCGAAATTACACCATTTGTTTTTAGCACTTCTAGTGTTCAAATTTTGGAGAGCGAGTTAATTACTATGGGGGGAAGTCTAATTATCGGGAATGATATTGTCTCTTTATCTTATATAGATACCGTTTCAGGTACATGTCCCGTAACTGTAACAAGAGTTTTTACATTAACAGACTCGTGTAACCATACGGTTACTGCTTCTCAGTTAATTATAATAAATGATACTATTAATCCAACAGCAAGTAATCCAGCAGCAATAACAGTTGCTTGTATAGGAGATGTTCCTGCATCGGATATTAATGTTGTTATTAGCGAGGCTGATAATTGTTCTATTCCAACGGTACAGTTTGTAAGTGATGTTTCTGATGGATTAACTTGCCCAGAAACTATAACTAGAACTTATAGTGTTACTGATGCTTGCAATAATAGTATTACTGTTACTCAAGATATAGTTGTTCATGATACTATCGTACCAACTGCAAGTAACCCTGTAGCAATTAACGTAACGTGTATAGGTGATGTGCCAACACCAAATGTCAATGTTGTAACAGATGAAGCCGATAATTGTTCAGCACCAATAGTGCAATTTGTAAGTGATGTATCTGATGGGCTATCTTGCCCGGAAACTATAACTAGAACCTACAGTGTTACGGATGCTTGTAATAATAGTATTACAGTTACTCAAGATATTATTATTAACGATACCATTGCGCCAACAGCAAGTAATCCAATAACAATAAGTGTTACTTGCGTAGGTGATGTGCCAACAGCAAATGAAAACGTAGTAACAGACGAAGCTGATAATTGTTCAACGCCAATAGTACAGTTTGTAAGCGATGTTTCTGATGGGTTAACTTGTCCAGAAACCATCACTAGGACTTATAGTGTTACTGATGCTTGTAACAATAGCATCACAGTTACTCAAGATATTATTATTAACGATACCGTTGCTCCAACAGCAAGTAATCCAATAGCAATAAGTGTTATTTGTATAGATGATGTGCCAGTAGCCGATATCAATGTAGTTACAGACGAAGCTGATAATTGTTCAACGCCAACAGTACAATTTGTAAGTGATGTTTCTGATGGATTAACTTGTCCAGAAACTATTACTAGAACCTATAGTATTACTGATGCTTGTAATAATAGCATCACAGTTACTCAAGATATTATTATTAACGATACCGTTGCGCCAACAGCAAGTAATCCAATAACAATAAGTGTTACTTGTATAGATGATGTACCAGTAGCAGATAGCAATGTAGTCACAGACGAAGCCGATAATTGTTCAACGCCAATAGTACAATTTGTAAGTGATGTTTCTGATGGATTAACTTGTCCAGAAACTATTACAAGAACCTATAGTGTTACTGATGCCTGTAATAATAGCATCACAGTTACTCAAGATATTATTATTAATGATACCATTGCGCCAACAGCAAGTAATCCAATAACAATAAGTGTTACTTGTGTAGATGATGTGCCAACACCAGATACAACTGTTGTATCAGACGAAGCCGATAATTGTTCAACGCCAACTGTACAGTTTGTTAGTGATGTTTCTGATGGGTTAACTTGTCCGGAAACCATAACTAGAACCTATAGTGTTACTGATGCGTGTAACAATAGCATCACAGTTACTCAAGACATTATTATTAACGATACCGTTGCGCCAACAGCAAGTAATCCAATAGCAATAAATGTTACTTGTGTAGGTGATGTGCCAACAGCAAATATAAACGTAGTTACAGACGAAGCTGATAATTGTTCAACGCCAATAGTACAGTTTGTACGCGATGTTTCTGATGGATTAACTTGTCCAGAAACTATTACAAGAACCTATAGTATTACTGATGCGTGTAATAATAGCATCACAGTTACTCAAGATATTATTATTAATGATACCATTGCGCCAACAGCAAGTAATCCAATAGCAATAAGTGTTACTTGTGTAGATGATGTGCCAACAGCAAATATAAACGTAGTTACAGACGAAGCTGATAATTGTTCAACGCCAATAGTACAGTTTGTTAGTGATGTTTTTGATGGGTTAACTTGTCCGGAAACCATAACTAGAACGTATAGTGTTACTGACGCCTGTAACAATAGTATCACAGTTACTCAAGATATTATTATTAATGATACCATTGCGCCAACAGCAAGTAATCCAGTAGACTTATCTGTTATTTGCGTAGGTGATGTTCCAACACCAGATACAACTGTTGTATCAGACGAAGCCGATAATTGTTCAACGCCAATAGTACAGTTTGTTAGTGATGTTTCCGATGGATTAACTTGTCCAGAAACTATTACTAGAACGTATAGTGTTACTGATGCGTGTAACAATAGTATCACAGTTACTCAAAATATTATTATTAACGATACCATTACGCCAACAGCAAGTAATCCAATAGCAATAAGTGTTACTTGCGTAGATGATGTGCCAACACCAGATACAACTGTTGTATCAGACGAAGCCGATAATTGCTCAACGCCAATAGTACAGTTTGTAAGCGATGTGTCCGATGGGTTAACATGTCCGGAAACCATAACTAGAACGTATAGTGTTACTGATGCGTGTAATAATAGTATCACAGTTACTCAAGATATTATTATTAACGATACCGTTGCGCCAACAGCAAGTAATCCAGTAGGCTTATCTGTTATTTGCGTAGATGATGTTCCAACACCAAATATCAATGTAGTAATAGATGCAACTGATAATTGTTCGGCACCAACAGTACAATTTGTAAGTGATGTGTCTGATGGATTAACTTGTCCTGAAACCATTACTAGAACGTATAGTGTTACTGATGCTTGTAATAACAGCATTACAGTCATCCAAAACATTATTATAAATGATACCATTGCACCGACAGCAAGTGATTTGGTTGATGTTTTTTTACTATGTGATGATAATATTCCTAGTTTTAATGTACAGGATGTGTCAGATGCGTCAGATAATTGTTCGTTACCAGAGGTGTTTTTTGTTTCAGATATTTCTAATGGTTCATGCCCTGAAACAATAGTTAGAACATATAAAGTTGTTGACGATTGTGATAATTTTACCTTAGTTACTCAAAACTTTATTGTTGAAGATAATATTGCGCCTATTTTGTTAAGTCCTTTGGATGAGGTTTTAACAGTGAGCTGTACTGATATACCAGCAGTGCCAAGTTTACAGTTTGAAGATAATTGTTCGCAAAATGTTTTAGTAAGCTTTAATGAAACATCAACAAATACCGATAATACTCAAGATTATGTTATCGTTAGAGAGTGGACAGTAAGTGATCAGTGTTTAAATGAAAGTGTTTTTACTCAAACTATAAATGTTTTAATCGCTGATTGTATAGTAATATCTTGTAATTCTTGTGGTACAGAAGCGGATACAATTTTACCGACAGGTTCTAATCCTGCAGATTTAAACGTTAACTGTGGATCGGATATTCCAGAGCCTAATCCTGAAGTTGTAATAGATGAAGCGGATAATTGCGCACCGCCTGTCGTAAGTTTTATTTCAGAGGTTGTAAGCTTTGACTGTTTAGAAAAAATTATTAGAACATATAGAATTACTGATGAGTGCGGTAATTTTATAGATGTAACTCATAGAATAAATGTCGTAGACAATGTTTTGCCAACAGCTTCTAACCCTGCAGATTTGGTACTTAATTGTTCGGATCCAATACCCGCTCCAAATGGTTCGGTTGTGACGGATGCTTCGGACAATTGTTCAACTCCTATTGTGACTTTTATTTCAGATATTTCTAACTTTACCTGTGAAGGTCTTATAACAAGAACATATAGAGTTACAGACGGTTGTGGTAATTTTATAGATGTTGTTCAAATTATTAATATTATTGATAATCAACCGCCAACAGCAAGTAATCCTCTAGCAATAAGTATAAATTGTGTAGATGATGTGCCAACACCAAATGTAAATGTTGTAATAGATGAAGCTGATAATTGCTCCCTGCCAACAGTCCAGTTTGTAAGTGATGTGTCTGATGGGTTAATTTGTCCTGAAACCATTACTAGAACTTATCAGGTTACAGATGCATGTAATAATAGTATTATGGTCACTCAAGATATTATCATAAACGATATTATTGCGCCTACAGCAAGTAATCCTTCTTCTATAACTGTTACATGTGTAGATGATGTTCCAGACCCAAACCCTAACGTTGTTACAAATGCAGCGGATAATTGTTCTACTCCAATTGTTCAATTTGTAAGTGATGTTTCTGATGGGGTGAGCTGTCCTATGACTATTACTAGGACTTATAGTGTAACGGATGCTTGTAATAATAGTATAACAGTTACCCAAGACATTATTATAAATGATACCATCGCACCAACAGCAAGTAATCCAGTAGCAATAAATGTTACTTGCGAGAGTGATATACCTCAACCAGATACAAATGTTGTTACAGACGAAGCAGATAATTGTTCATTACCAACTGTGCAGTTTGTTAGTGATGTTTCTAATGGGTTAACTTGTCCAGTTATTATTACTAGAACCTATAGTATTACTGATGCTTGTAATAATAGCATCACAGTTACTCAAGATATTATTATTAACGATACCGTTGCTCCAACAGCAAGTAATCCAATAACAATAAGTGTTACTTGTATAGATGATGTACCAGTAGCAGATAGCAATGTAGTTACAGACGAAGCCGATAATTGTTCAACGCCAACAGTACAATTTGTAAGTGATGTTTCAGATGGATTAACTTGTCCAGAAACTATTACTAGAACCTATAGTGTTACTGATGCCTGTAATAATAGCATAACAGTTACTCAAGATATTATTATTAATGATACCATTGCGCCCACAGCAAGTAATCCAATAGCAATAAGTGTTACTTGTGTAGATGATGTGCCAGCAGCAAATGTAAACGTAGTTACAGACGAAGATGATAATTGTTCAACGCCAATGGTACAGTTTGTAAGCGATGTGTCCGATGGGTTAACTTGTCCAGAAACCATTACTAGAACCTATAGTGTTACTGATGCCTGTAACAATAGTATCACAGTTACTCAAAATATTATTATTAACGATACCATTACGCCAACAGCAAGTAATCCAATAGCAATAAGTGTTACTTGTGTAGATGATGTGCCAACAGCAAATGTAAACGTAGTTACGGACGAAGCCGATAATTGCTCAACGCCAATAGTACAGTTTGTAAGCGATGTGTCTGATGGGTTAACTTGTCCGGAAACCATAACTAGAACGTATAGTGTTACTGATGCGTGTAATAATAGTATCACAGTTACTCAAGATATTATTATTAACGATACCGTTGCGCCAACAGCGAGTAATCCAATAACAATAAGTATTACTTGTGTAGATGATGTTCCAACAGCAAATATAAACGTAGTTACAGACGAAGCAGATAATTGTTCAACACCAATTGTACAGTTTGTAAGCGATGTTTCTGATGGGTTAACTTGTCCGGAAACCATAACTAGAACGTATAGTGTTACTGATGCGTGTAACAATAGCGTCACGGTTACTCAAGATATTATTATAAACGATACTGTTGCGCCCACAGCAAGTAATCCAATAGCAATAAGTGTTACTTGCCTAGATGATGTGCCAGCAGCAGATATCAATGTTATTACAGACGAAGCTGATAATTGTTCAGCACCAACTGTACAGTTTGTAAGCGATGTTTCTGATGGATTAACTTGTCCTGAAACTATTACTAGAACGTATAGTGTTACTGATACTTGTAACAATAGCATCACAGTTACTCAAGATATTGTTATTAACGATATTGTTGCGCCAACAGCAAGTAATCCATTAGCAATAAGTGTTACTTGTATAGATGATGTGCCAGTATCAGATATCAATGTCGTTACAGACGAAGCTGATAATTGTTCAACACCAACAGTACAATTTGTAAGTGATGTGTCCGATGGATTAACTTGTCCAGAAACCATAACTAGAACGTATAGCGTTATTGATGCTTGTAACAATAGTATCACAGTTACTCAAGACATTATTATAAATGATACTATTGCACCAACAGCAAGCAATCCAGATACAATAATGGTTACTTGTGTTGATGATGTTCCAACATCAAATACACAAGTAGTTACGGACGCATCAGATAACTGTTCAACACCAACTATACAATTTGTAAGTGATGTGTCTGATGGATTAACTTGTCCAGAAACCATAACTAGGACGTATAGCGTTACTGATGCTTGTAATAATAGCATAACGGTTACTCAAGACATTATTATAAATGATACTATTGCGCCAACAGCTAGTAGTCCCCTTGCTGTAACTGTGTCGTGTATAGGAGATGTGCCAACACCAAATATTAATGCTATCACAGATGAAGCTGATAACTGTTCTACGCCAATCGTTCAATTTGTAAGTGATAGTTCAGATGGAAGAACGTGTCCTGAAACTATAACTAGAACTTATAGTGTTACAGATGCTTGTAATAATAGTATTTTAGTAACTCAAGATATTATTGTTAATGATACGACTGCGCCAACAGCAAGTAGTCCATTAGCTATAACTGTTACTTGTATAGGAGATGTGCCAATGCCAGATATTAATGTAATAACTGATGAAGCGGATAATTGTTCTGTACCAACCGTTCAGTTTATAAGCGATGTATCAGATGGAAGAACTTGCCCAGAAACTATTACAAGAACGTTTAGTGTAACTGATGCATGTAATAATAGTATTATGGTTACTCAAGATATTATTATAAACGACACTGTTGCCCCAGTTTTGATTTCAAATATAATAACTGAACAATTTATTGCTTGCGGCGAAATTCCAGAAATCCCAAATATTATATTTGAAGATAATTGCACACAAGATTTAGAAATAAATTTCACAGAATCAATAAATAACATTGATGCCTTTAATTATGATATTATTAGAGACTGGGAAGCAATCGATGATTGTGGTAATAATTCTGGATTAACACAAGTAATACATGTTAATACTATTGAGGATGTTGAAAGGAGAGTGGTTAACTTATGTATAGAAGATGAGTCTGTAGACTTAAGGAATTATATAACAAATACTACTTTTCAAGATGGATTGTGGACTTCCGAAGATATAGCCAATTGGGAAGGTTACACTTTTACGCCTTCTGACATGGAGATTGGCGGAAGTTATGTGATTAATTACTTATACACAGTAAATGGCTGTTCTTGGAGTACGACTATTTTAATTGAGATAAATGATGATTGTGTTTACTACCCTTGTGTAAAATCTGAAAATGATGTCAGCGTAACAAAAATGGTTACCCCCAACGGAGATAATGATCATGATTTCTTAGAAATTAATTACGTGCTTAATGAACAAAGTAATGAGGTTTGCGAGATTGAAATTGATTTAGAAATCTTTAACAGATGGGGAGCAAAAGTTTATAAAAACGAAAATTATAATAATGAATGGAATGGAGCTTCTCCTTCTTCTGCTCTTGGTGCTTCTAAAACGTTACCTACAGGAACTTACTATTATATTATAAAGCTTAAAAATAGTGGGTTAAAACCAATCCAAGGATATATACTATTAGGTACTGATTAATAAAATGAAACAATATAAATATTTACATATAACCTTTTTAATTGCATTGATGCATGTCGTTCTTGTTGCCCAACAAGCACCTCAGTTTTCGCAATACATGTATAATACCATTTCTATTAATCCTGCTTATGCAGGTTCTAGGGAGATTATGGTAATTAATTTATTAAATAGAAGTCAATGGGTAGGTGTAAAAGGAGCTCCTAACACCCAAACATTGTCAGCCCACACATCATTACCTAATACTAAATTGGGTGTAGGTTTATCTCTTATAAATGATAAATTGGGTTACGAGAAAATCACGTATGCTTTCGCTGATTTGTCTTATACAATCGATTTTGACTCTTTTGATGAGTATAAATTGGCTTTAGGTGTTAAAGTAGGAGGAAGTAAATATAGTTTGGATGATGATTTACTAAATGATCCGGAGTATAATGGAGATATCTTTTTGGATACAGTTGACTATAAGTTTCATCCAAATATTGGAGTAGGAGTTTATTTTAGAGGTCCAAATTTTTATTTAGGATTTTCAGCCCCTAAATTATTGTCACAAGTTTCAAAAACGGATTATGCTTATACCAATAGGGGAAGTTATTTTTTTAACGGAGGGTACTTATTGGATGTAAACAAGCATTTAAAATTTAAGCCAAGTTTCATTATTAAGTATACGGATGGAGCTCCAATTTCATTTGATTTATCCACAATGTTTTATATAAATGAAAAGATATGGATTGGAGGTTCATACCGCGTGCACGATGCTTTTGGTGCTTTAGTTAATTTTAAAATGGCAAAAGGGTTGTCTATTGGATATGCGTATGATTATATAACCTCAAATCTTGGTGACTTTTCTTCGGGATCTCATGAGATTATGCTAAATTATGAGTTTGAGTTTCCTAAGCCAAAATGTAAGTGTAAGGATTTATATAACTAATTTAATATATTAGCTAAAGTTTAATTATTGTAATTTTATTTTATGAGAAAATATTTTATACTAGGAGTATCATTGTTATCCTTTGCAGTTAAAGCTCAAGACATGCCTTCTAATCCAAAAGCGGGGAAGTGTTATGTAAGATGTTTAAATGAAGATAATAAAATAAGTGATTGGGAAGAGCTTAATTGTGACTTGATGAGCTTTCAGGAATTGAAATTAGAAAATATTAAATCTGGTGCTTTTAACGAAAATGACAAAAAAAATATTAAAAGTGTTTTAAAATTATTGGATAGAAATTTAAACGTTGAAATCAGAAGTCATTTTGATTCTAACGGGACGGAAGATTATAATATTGAACAATCTAAAAAGACAGCAAAATTGCTTTTAAATTATTTGTTTTCAAATAAAGAGACTATAGATCCAAAACAAATTAGAGTTTTAGCTGTTGGGAATACTATGCCTTTACAAGAGTGTGCTGAGACTGATAATTGTTCTTTGGTCTATAATAAAAATACTAGATTTGAATTTAGAGTCATTAATCGATTACCTGATCCTAAAGAGGGCTTTGAGTGGTTTTTTGAAGAAAAAACAAAAACTTGGGTTCAAATTGAGATTTAGTAAACTAGTTAGTGTGATTAATTAATCCATTTTTTTTAAAAGAAACACCATTATCAATAATCAAATAAGCCATAGCAGAAATAATCTGTTATGGCTTTTGTGTTTTACAACTATTGATATAATTATTAATGAGTTTTAAACTGATACTTGAGATTGTGTTTTTGTTGTATGTAGTTTTAGAGTTTATCTGTCTGAAGATATTTGTAATACGTTATAAATTGCTTGTTTAAAGTAATTGACTTCATAACGGGTTACCACCCACCTGAAGCACCACCACCTCCAAAGCCTCCGCCTCCGAAGCCTCCACCAAATCCACCACCTCCAGAAGAACCGCCAAAACCGCCTCCTCCAAAGCCTCCAGAACCACTTCTGTAACCACCACGACCGGAGTTACTTAATATAATGGCTTCAAGGATACTTCGTGTTGAATTGCTACCGCCACCAAAATTATCAGTACCATTCCCGCCACGTCTGTTTTTAGATATCGAAATTAAAATGATGATAAAAATAATGACTAAAAAGAAAATGACACCTATTGGAAACTCTTCTGATGTATCATTTTGACGAGAACCTTTATACTCACCAGTCATAACCTCAAAAATAGCATCGGAACCACGATTTAAGCCACCGTAATAGTCGTTTTGCTTAAAAAATGGTATAATGTCTTGCTCGATAATACGACTAGCTAAGGCGTCGGTTAATAAGTGTTCTACACCATAACCTGTACTGATATTTATTTTTCTATCGTTACGTGCTAAAAGTATAAATATACCGTTGTCTTCTTTTTCTTGACCAATACCCCATTCGTGAGCCCAATTAGTCGCTAAATAGTTAATGTATTCGCCTTGTGTAGACGGTATAATGGCCACCACTATTTGCGTAGATGTGGTGTCAGAATAACGTATTAGTTTGTTTTCTAAAGTGCTTTTTTGTGCAGGTGATAATAAATTAACGTAGTCATAAACACTAGTTTGTCCACCATTAGCTTTATCTGGTTTTGGCGGAATTTTATATTGCGCAAAACCATTACTAACCCAAAGCAATAAACATAATGTAACAAGATGTCTGGCTATGTGTTTTAAAGTTTTTGGACTAACTGTTAACCACTGATTACTTAATATCATCCTTTAGAAATAGTGTTTGATAACTCATTTGTATTGTTATCCTCAACCGGAAAGTGTTTTTTTAATTGTTGACCAGCGTGCAAGATTCCGTCAACTAACCCTTGTTTAAAATTGGCGTTTTTAAATTGAGTTTCTATGACAGTTTTAGTGTCGTCCCAAAATGTTTTAGGAACCACTTTATTGATGCCTTCGTCGCCATAAATACTAAACTTATGGTCATCTACAGCAACATATATTAAAACACCATTGCGATGTTTTGTGTTATTCATTTTTAAAACCGAGAATACTTGTAATGCGCACGCCTCAACGTTATCATTACAAGTACGCTCGATATGTACTCTTATTTCGCCCGAGGTCTCATCTTCGGCTAATCTAATAGCTTCAACAATTTCCTGTTCTTCAATAGTCGTTAAAAATGATTCAACTTGATCTTGCATAAATTAAAATTGTACTTTAGGTGCATTTTCACTTCCTGGAGAAGATTTAAATAAACCAAGTGCGCCTTTGTTAATGTAGTTTGCAACATAGCTAGTTGGGAATTTTGCAATAAAGATATTGTAAGCTCCTGCTAAATTGTTAAATCTGTTACGCTCTACATTAATTCTGTTTTCTGTACCTTCTAATTGGCTTTGTAATTCTAAAAAGCTTTTGTCAGCCTTTAAATCAGGGTAACGCTCTACAGATACTAATAGTCTAGATAAAGCACCGCTTAAGCCTTGTTGTGCTTTTTGAAATTGTGCAATATTTTCTGGAGAAATAGCACTTGCATCTACATTAATTGTAGGTTTAGTAGCTTCTGCTCTTGCTTTTATTACAGCTTCCAAAGTGCTTTTTTCGTGATCGGCATATCCTTTTACAGTAGCAACAAGATTAGGTATTAAATCCGCTCTTCTTTGGTAAGAACTTTCTACGTTTGCCCATTGTGCAACAGCAACACCTTCTTTTTCTATAATTTCGTTGTTAACTCCAATTCCCCATCTAAATAATGCAAAAGCAAGGATTCCGATGATAATAATAGGGATAAGTAATTTTTTCATAGTCGAAGATTTTTTAGTTCCGTTTTCTGGCAGTTGTTTATAGTTCATTTTTTAATTTTATTAATTGTGCTTTAACACCTTCCAATTTAGTTATAATTTCAAAATTATCTAGTGTTTTCTTTTTTTCTTCTTTTAAATGTGTTTTTGCACCGTCTAACGTAAAGCCACGTTCTTTTACTAAATGATAAATTAGTTGCAAGTTTTTGACATCTTCGGGTGTAAATTTACGGTTTCCTTTTTCTGTTTTCTTTGGTTTTAAAGCATCAAATTCTTTTTCCCAGAATCTAAGTAGCGATGTGTTGACATCAAATGCTTTGGCAACCTCACCTATGGTATAATACCGTTTTTCTGGAAGATCAATAATCATTAATCTAGAGATTGATTTTCTAAAGAAGCACGCTCCAATAGTTTATTAAATTCTTCAGGAGATAAACTTCCGTAGTAAAAGTTAATAGGGTTGATACGTTCTCCGTCTTTAAATATTTCGTAATGTAAGTGCGGTGCTTCAGAGCGACCTGTACTACCAACAAACCCAATTAAATCGCCACGTTTAACACGCTGGTTTTTTTGAACATTATATTTAAATAAATGCGCGTATAAAGAGACATAACCATAACCATGGTCAATTCTAATATGATTACCGTACCCTGCAGAGTTACTGTCTGCACGTTCTATTTTACCGTCTCCAGAAGCGTAAACAGGTGTTCCTCTTGGAGATGTAAAATCCATCCCCCAGTGCATTTTTCTTAATTTAGTAAAAGGATCAGATCGCATACCGTATCCAGAAGCCATACGTGTCAAGTCCTCGTTACTTACGGGTTGTATTGCTGGAATAGCTAGTAGTAATTTTTCTTTTTCTTCAGCCAAAACCGCTATTTCATCTAAAGATTTAGATTGCACAACAATACGTTTTAGTAATTTATCAATACGTTGGCTGCTACTTATAATTAATTCCGAATTATCGTAACCATCTAATTTTTTATAACGATTTACACCACCAAACCCAGCTTTACGTTGCTCTTCAGGTATTGGGTTAGCTTCAAAATATAAACGGTAAATAGCATTGTCGCGATCTTCAATATTGGCTAAGACTGTTTCTGCCTCTTCCATTTTTTTATTAAGTAAATCAAACTGTAATTCTAAGTTTGATAATTCTCGTTTTAACGCTTTTTCTTTGGGCGATTCAAAGTAGTGACCACCAATAAAAACAAACAAAAAACCGAATAAGGCAGCAGCAATTAAGAATAAAGATATAAACTTAAATGTGCGTCTTTTTCTACGCTCTATTTTTTTATAAGAGAGCGTTTCAGAATCATAATAATATTTTACCTTACTCATTATCTAATTTATACTATTTTTGTAGTTATTAAAACTGAATTTTTCAGTTGATTAAAATAGTAACGAATAACAAATATATAAATTGTTTTAATAAGCGTTAAGCTTATGCTAACAAGATTATCAACATTACAATATGAATTCTCAAGACATACGCGCAACTTTCCTTAAGTTTTTCGAAGATAAAAAGCACAGTATAGTGCCATCTGCACCAATGGTGTTAAAGGATGATCCAACTTTAATGTTTGTAAATGCCGGAATGGCACCTTTTAAAGAGTATTTTTTAGGAAATAGTGAGCCTAAAAATAATCGTATAACAGATAGTCAAAAATGCTTACGTGTTTCTGGTAAGCATAACGATTTAGAAGAAGTTGGTTATGATACTTACCACCATACATTATTTGAAATGTTAGGTAACTGGTCTTTTGGTGATTACTTTAAAAAAGAAGCTATTGCTTGGGCATGGGAGTTATTAACGGAAGTCTATAAAATTGATAAGGATATTTTATATGTTACCGTTTTTGAAGGTAGTGATGATGATGATAACCTTAAAATGGATACGGAAGCTTATGACATTTGGAAACAATATATTAGTGAAGACCGTATTTTAAAAGGAAATAAAAAAGATAACTTTTGGGAAATGGGAGAACAAGGACCTTGCGGACCTTGTAGCGAAATCCACGTAGACATTAGGTCTGCGGAAGAAAAAGCAAAAGTAGATGGTAAAACTTTAGTTAACGAGGACCATCCGCATGTTGTGGAGATTTGGAACTTAGTTTTCATGCAATACAACCGTAAAGCAAATGGAACGTTAGAAGGGTTACCAAACAAACATATTGATACAGGTATGGGGTTTGAACGTTTATGTATGGTTTTACAAAACGTACAATCTAACTACGATACTGATGTTTTTACACCTATTATTAGAGAAATAGAAGCTATAACAGGTAAAGATTATGATGTAGACGAGAAAGTGGATATTGCTATTCGTGTAATATCTGATCATGTACGTGCAGTCGCATTTTCTATTGCAGACGGGCAATTGCCAAGTAATACAGGAGCGGGGTATGTAATCCGTCGTATTTTGCGTCGTGCAGTACGTTATGGATTTACATTTTTAGATAAGAAAGAACCATTTATTTACCGTTTAGTTAATGTTTTAACGGAAAAAATGGGTGCTGCATTCCCTGAATTAAAAGCACAAAAACAATTAATAGAAAATGTAATTAAAGAAGAAGAAGCCTCTTTTTTAAGAACATTGGATCAAGGTTTAGCTATTTTAGATCGTATTGTAGATAATGCAACGGATAAGCAAGTGTCTGGTTCTAAGGTTTTTGAGCTTAAAGATACCTATGGTTTTCCTGAAGATTTAACTGATTTAATTTTAAGAGAAAAAGGATTCTCTTATAATAAAGGTGAATTTAATAAGCGATTAAAAGAACAGCAAGGAAGAGGTCGTGAGGCATCAGAATTAAAGTCTGATGATTGGACTGATTTAATTGAAGATGAAGATCAAGAATTTATCGGATACGATCAATTAGAAGCTAAAGTAAAAATCACAAAATACCGTAAAGTCGTTTCTAAAAAAGATGGCGAAATGTATCAACTAGTCTTTAATTTAACACCGTTTTATGCAGAAGGTGGAGGGCAAGTTGGAGATAAAGGTTATATTCAAGCAGGTAATGGTGATGTGTTTTATATCGTTGATACTAAAAAGGAGAATAACATTATTATTCACTTAACTAAAGAGTTGCCTCGTGATGTAAATCAAGTGTTTATTGCTAAAGTAGATGCTAAACAACGTTACAGAACAGAATGTAATCATACAGCAACACACTTATTGCACCAAGCATTAAGAGAAGTTTTAGGAGAGCATGTGGAGCAAAAAGGAAGTGCGGTACACTCTAAATATTTACGTTTTGATTTTTCTCACTTTTCTAAGTTAACTGTAGAAGAATTACGTGATGTAGAAAACTTTGTAAACTCTAGAATAGAAAGTAAGTTGCCATTACAAGAAGGACGTAATGTGCCAATGGAAAAAGCTATTGAGGAAGGGGCTATGGCGTTATTTGGCGAAAAGTATGGCGATGCTGTTCGTACCGTTAGATTTGGTCAGTCTATAGAGTTATGTGGTGGGACGCACGTGGATAACACTGCAGATATCTGGCATTTTAAAATAGTGTCTGAAGGCGCAGTTGCTTCTGGAATACGCCGTATTGAAGCAATTACAAACGATGCAGTTAAGTCTTATTATCACGAAAATAATAGATCATTCTTTGAAATGAAAGATATGCTTAACAATGCGCAAGAGCCTGTTAAAGCATTACAAAATTTGCAAGATGAAAATACAGGCTTAAAAAAGCAAATAGAACAATTACTTAAAGATAAAGCTAAGAATATAAAAGGCGAACTTAAAAACGAAATCACAGAAATAAATGGGGTTAACTTTTTAGCTAAGCAATTAGATTTAGATCCTTCAGGAATTAAAGATTTATGTTTTGAGTTAGGTAGCCAGTTTGATAACTTATACTTGTTATTTGGTGCAGAAAACGATGGTAAAGCAATATTGTCATGTTATGTTTCTAAAAGTTTGGTAGAAACTAAGTCGCTTAACGCAGGGACTATTGTAAGAGAATTAGGGAAACACATCCATGGTGGAGGTGGTGGACAGCCATTTTTTGCTACAGCAGGAGGTAAGTATCCAGAAGGTATTGTTAATGCTTTAGAGGCTGCTAAAGGGTATATCTCTTAATAAATAAAAACTATGAAAAATTATTTTACACTGTTATTTGTTTTATGTTTTGTTTTTTTCGCAAATGCTCAGAGCTCATCTTCTGATATGACATTTGTTAAATGTGTCAAAGCCGATGGGACATTAGGTGAAACTTCAAGTATAGACAAAGTATGGAATCCATCTAAAAGAAAAATTATTAAGGTACAACGTCAATTAAATATTCTGGGCTATCAAGTTAGAGAAGATGGTATGTATGATGAGCATACAGGGAAACAGATAGAGTTGTTTAATAGAAAAAACAATTTAAAATGCTACTACGGTCTAAGAAAAATCACCTTAAAACTTTTAAGAAGGCAGTGTAGAAGTATTATGAAAAACAAATAATTTATTGAATCTTCAAACCAAAATACTATTACAAAAGCAAGAAAGTAATCTAATAAGCTATAACTCGAAAGTGTTTTTATTAGGGTCTTGTTTTGCGGAAAACATTGGTGAAAAATTTGAGTATTTCAAGTTTCAGCATTATGTTAATCCGTTTGGTATTTTATTTCATCCTGTGGCTATTCATAATTTGGTTATAAATGCATTAAGTGGGAAGAAATATGCGGATACGGATGTATTTCTTAACAACGAGCAGTTTCATAGTTTTGATGCACATTCAAAATTAAGTCAACATACAAAAAGTTTACTATTACATCAGCTTAATGCGGCGTCTCAAAAAACGGGTCATTATTTAAAGCAAAGTTCTCATGTGGTTATTACTTTAGGTACAGCATGGATTTATCGTTATATAAAGACTAATAAAATAGTTGCCAATTGTCATAAAATTCCGCAGCAGCAATTTCAAAAACAAATATTAGGTGTGGATGTTATCGTGGCTGCACTACAAGCTATTATAACGGAGGTTAAAAAAGTTAATCCTACGGTTAATTTTATTTTTACAGTATCTCCAGTAAGACACATTAAGGATGGTTTTGTGGAGAACACACAAAGTAAATCACATTTAATAACAGCTATTCATAAAGTTCTGGGCAGTCAATCGCATTATTTTCCGTCTTATGAAATTATGATGGACGAGCTGAGGGATTACCGTTTTTATAATCAAGATTTTATTCATCCAAGTCCATTAGCAGTCGATTATATTTGGCAGCGCTTTAATGAAGTTTGGATTGCCGATTCCGCAGAAAAAATTATGACAGAAGTCGATGTTGTACAAAAAGGAATACAGCATAAACCATTTAATCCTAACTCTGAAGCACATCTAAAATTTAGAGAACAACTACAAAATAAACAAGAAAGTTTAGTTCGTCGATTACCTTATATTAAATTCGAATGATTCGCAACCTATTGATATGTAAGCGATTTAGTACAAATGATGTTTACAGCAGATTAATATCCGGTTTAACGAATAAAAAATATTTTAACGTAAAGTAGCGCTACTTTTATCGAGCTATTAATCATATATTTCAATTAAACACCAAATCAATAATCTGCTTCTGTAGTTTTTGTTTTGGTGTTTTTTCTTTTCTAAAATTTTTTACTTCACGTTGTAGATAAATTCAAAATCTAATAGTACTTTTATTGTATGCGAAAAATAATTATTGGTATAGTAATAGCATTTGTTCTGTCGTTTGTTTTAAAAAAATGTACAGAAGGTAGTGCAGACAGAACTGTTATTAGAGAGCATTCTGCTTTAATACAAAAACAAATTAATAATGTTGGTAAGCTAATAGTGACTGAAGGCTATTTTAGTGATGCATACAGTTATAAAAACTCCAAAGCATTATTTGCTAACTTAACATCAGATAAGCAAGCGTTAGTTATAGTAAATGCTGAGGTAACCGTTGGTTACGATTTAAGTAAGATCGAATACCAAATAGATAGTATAAATAAGGTGTTGAAGATTACTAAAATCCCTAAGGAGGAATTAAAAATCTATCCTAAATTAGAATATTACGATGTGGAAAGTGGTTACCTTAATGCTTTTAATCATGACGACTATAATAAAATACAGGAAACGGTAACCGCACGAATCCGTAAAAAAGTAGAGGCGTCTAACTTGCGCATAAATGCTAAAAATAGGTTAGTAAGTGAGCTGTCTAAATTTTATATTTTAACCAATAGTTTAGGGTGGACGTTACAGTATAATGACAGTAAGATTGATAACGAAGACCGATTGGAAATATTAAAACTATAATTTCCCCGATAGGCTTTGCCATCCACCACCATTCATAACCTCGACACCATTACTGCGTAAAATAGCTGCAGCACTACCAGAGCGCATACCACTTGCACAACAAGTAATAACAGGTTTGTCCCATTGTTTTATCTGATTAATTTTGGCTTGGACTTGTTGTAACGGAATATGTTTTGAGCCTGGAATAGCGCCAGAATCATATTCTGCTTTAGAGCGCACATCTAAAATAATAGCGCCTCTATCTGTAAATTCTTTTATTTTGTTGGTTTTATTCCCAAAAAGAAAACTGAAAAATCCCATAGTATAATGTTTCCTTCAAAGTTAATAAATTTAGAAGATTTAAAAGTCTTAAATTTGTCTATATTCAACTATAAAAAATAAGGATTACATGTCTCAAGCATACGTCAAACAAACCATAGAGAATAACGTAGGATATATTACGTTTTTTACACCAGAACATAACGCAATGCCAAGCCCAATTTTAAAACAATTGGAATTAGCTATTAAGGACGCTGGTAAAAATGATGATATTAGGGTTATTGTTTTAAAAAGTGGAGGAGCACGTACGTTTTGTGCTGGAGCAAGTTTTACAGAGTTGGTTGCTATTAATAATTTGGAAGAAGGTAAACGCTTTTTCTCTGGATTTGCTAATGTGATTAATGCTATGCGTAAATGCCCAAAACTAATTATTGGTCGTGTACAAGGTAAAGCTGTTGGGGGTGGTGTTGGATTGGCAAGTGCAACGGACTATTGTTTGGCAACAAAATTTGCAGCTATAAAATTATCAGAAATTAGTATAGGCATCGGCCCATTTGTAATAGAGCCTGCAGTAACCAGAAAAATTGGGCAAACTGCTTTTTCTCAAATGACAATTGACGCGGAAACATTTTACACAGCCGATTATGCAAAACAAAAAGGCTTGTTCGCAGATGTGTTTGACACTGTAGAGGCTTTAGATGATGCAGTCTTAGCTTTAGCTACCAAATTAGCATCGTATAATCCTGAGGCGCTATTAGAACTTAAAAGAGTGCTTTGGCAAGACACTAACGAGTGGAGCGTCTTGCTTATTGAGCGTGCCGAAATTAGTGGTAAATTGGTCCTAAGCGACTTTACTAAACAAAAATTAAAGAGTTATAGTTAATCTATACCGCAATTTCTTGACTAGCAATCTTAACACCATCATCAATCAAATGTCCAACCTCTGGTCTGTTTTGCTTGATAGTTTCAAGATGCCCTAAAACACTATTGCAAAGCTCGTTTTCATTACCTTTTTTAGCCAGTTCAAATAACTCGATTGGTAATAACCAATCCATAGGAAAACGATTTACCAATTGTTCTAACACCTTAGTTCTAGAAATAGTTGGGTTTGTCCCTTCGCGATAATCACGGACTTGTTTGTAAAGGTCAATTAATTCTAACTTTTCAGCAGAATGCTTAACATGTATTGTCGTGCTGCTTACTTTATGTGTAATTAAATCAAAACTATGTAAGTCTGCAGGACCAGAATAACCAGAAAGTACTTCTTTACCAACAGCCATATCGTAAAGTCCCCAAGTAGGGTCAAATAAGATCGTGTCTTTATGTGTTACCGTACAGTTTTTAAAGCTAATCAAGATAATTTTACCTTGTAGGTTTCTTGTACCAGTAATAATCTCTCCGGTAACAATAATGTCGTTTTCAAACTCTAAAGTAACGGTTTCACCTTCATAAATATCATAAGCACGTAAATCGCGTGGCGACATGTCTTCAATAGCTAAATTAATACCTTTTAATTTCCCGATAGGAGATCCAAAACCATCCGCATGTTCTAAAGTGCTATGTCCAACCAATTCTTTATCACGGTTGGCTAAGGCTGTTTTTCCAGTGGTTTGGATGTAACTGACCTTACCATTATGTTCAATCATATTAGTAAACACACCAGATATTTGTAAACCGGTACTAAGCTCTATTGTTCCTAATGCTTGACTGTGTATTAATTTTTTAATAGCACTTGGTCCACCGGTACGCAACGCCATAGTATTAGCAAAAGACTCTAACACCAAACTAAGGTGTGCAAAATCCGGAGTGACATATAATTGTGGCTGTGGTTTTGTAATGTCAAAATTCTGAAAAGTAGAGTCTATTGTGTAAGGCAATTTTTTAACCTTATCCGTCATACACCAAGCGCTCTCTCCAATAGACGATAATAAACCAGCACCATAAATTTTAGGATCTTCAATAGTTCCAATCAAACCATATTCAACCGTCCACCAATGTAAGTTTCTTATTAAAGCCATCTCACTTGGTTCACCCATATTATTTTGTAAATCTTCAACCGCTTTTTCAGCTAAATCAATTTGATCTTGTGGTGTATTAGGCGCTTCCTTAATAATAGATAAGTGTCGCACAGCTTCGTATAATTCGTAATCTTTGGCAGAACTGATGGCTTTACAACCAATTTCACCAAAACGTCTTAAGTACTCAGCATACTCTGGATTTGCAATAATTGGAGCATGACCAGCACCTTCATGTATAATATCCGGAGCAGGTGTGTATTCAATATGTTCCAATTGTCTAATATCACTAGCAATTACCAATACATTATAAGCCTGAAACTCCATAAAAGCATTAGGAGGTATAAAACCATCCACAGCAACAGCAGCCCAGCCAATAGCCTTTAAAATACGATTCATCCCATACATATTTGGGATAGCATCTACGCTAATTCCTGTTTGCTGTAAACCTTCTATATAAGTGCTATGGGCCACTTGACTAAGATAATCTACATTTTTACGCATAGCATAACGCCAAACCGCTTGGTCAATAGCAGAATAATCCTCATAATCCTGAGGTTTAATAAACTGTCTTAAATGCTTCGGTAAACGATCTAAAATTGGATTAGACTCAATATTTTTAAACTCCATAGCTTTGTGTTTCACTTGACGTAAAAATACAAAAATCGTACTAAAAGACTCTTAAAAAAAACAGTAGTTTATTCAAACAATCAAAACAACTTAGTATATTTGTACCATGGTTAAATTAACAACATTTTTATTTATAAGCGGAGGAGAAATATTTTTCATCCTGCTTATCGTTGTTATGGTGTTTGGCGCTAAAAATGTGCCGGATATTGCCAAGGGATTAGGTAAAGGTATGCGTCAACTTAAAGATGCCACTAATGATATCAAAACCGAAATCACTAAATCTGCAGAACGTAACGGTTTGGATACAAGCATAACAGATGGTGTAAACGAAGAACTTAAAAAAGTTAAAGACGATCTAGAGGAGTTTACCGGGTCTGTGCGTCGCAAACTATAATCCAATTTCTTAATCAATTATAGGGGCGTTACCACAAGGGTCGCGTCATCCATTATATCTTTTTTTAGGATATTCTCAATAGTATTTTAAGTGTCCATTTAAATATAATTTACCACAGCTAGTGCTATTTAGTTTAAAAAAAAGGATGCCATTTCTACCGCTAACGCAAAATAAAAACAACTTGCCACTAAGATTTTACTACTTTAAAAGATGATTAATAGGTGAATTGATAACCAAATTAACTTTTTTTTAAGAAAAATGTATATATTTAAGCATCAACCTTAAACCATATACAAAATGAAAAGACCATTACTAAAACTATCAGTCCTTCTGATAGCTTTGACAGTATTTAACGCGTGTCAAAAAGAAGACGCATTAGATGCTCCGGAAGACGTAACAATAGACTACAGTCAAAAACCCGCGTTAACCGTACCTGAAATAAATGCCTTAATTAATCAAAGTTTTACCGAAACAGGTGCTTTTGATTGGAAAGATGTCACACCACATACATTATGGAGTGCAGTAGTTAGAGGTAATAATATTTTAACCATTGGTTACGGAGAAGAAAACGAAAGTTTTGCTGAGGTTAAATCAGAACGCTTAAAAGCAACATTATCTAATATTATACAATTGGTAGAGGATAATGAAGATTATAAAAAAGACGAAAAAACAATGTTTGAACACGATATTATAAATGTTGTAGATGTACAGGTTGCAAACTTTGAGACTATTAAACAATTATTACAAACTGACGGTGTTAGATATTTGGAGCCAAACGGATATAACCAATACGAAACCGTAAATAATGGGCGTTCAAGCTCTGGATGCGATAAAAATGCAGACACAATTAATGCTGCACATTACACGACTATAGCGCCAAATAATGCGCAAGTGTCTTGGCATTTTTACAAACACAATATCCCACAAGCTTGGAGTCAAAGTACAGGAGCAGGGATAACTATTGGTCTTATAGATACAGGAGTGTCTGCTTCTCAGCCTTTATTAAATTCGTCAGGAATTAATGATGGGTATTCAAATGGGCGTTTTGTTCAAAAATATGGAACATTTATCGACTCTAATTGGTGGTGGTCAAATAACTATGACGGTATACATGATAAATGTGGACATGGTACAGCTATGGCATCAACAATAGCAGCGCCACGTAACGATAACGGAATGCCTGTTGGTGTTGCTTATAATGCAAATTTAGTAGCGTACAGAGCAACAGAAGATGTATTACTTAATGACTATCATGAGCGTAAAGGAGTATCTAGCGCATTAACCCAGTTAGGAAATAGAAGTGATGTAAAAATTATATCAATGTCAATTGGTTATGTTTGGTCAATTGGTAACATTAAAGATGCTGTTAGATATGCTTACAGTAAAGGTAAATTAATTTTTGCAGCAGGTGGGACGTCTACTAGTTTTACAAACGGTTACGGGGTTATTTTTCCTGCAACTATGAGTGAGACTGTTGCGGTAACAGGTGTAGATGATGGACCAAATTACGATAGATGTGAGGTGTGTCATAGCGGAAGTAAAATAGATTTTACTATCATAATGGAAGGTAATAACAACACTAGTAAAGCACCTCCGGTATTAGGGTTTTACAACGGAGATAGAAGTTACACAGGTGGATCATCTGTAGCAACAGCAACAACAGCTGGTATTGCTGCATTAGTTTGGTCTAAGCACCCAACATGGTCTAGAGCTCAAGTGTTAACTAAATTAAAGCAGTCTTCAGAGTTTTATCCTAATAAAAATTCAAGTTTTGGATATGGTAATATTGATGCTTTACAAGCAGTACAATAAAAATTATAAGTGTTAATGTAAAAAGCCTCTCGTTTTATGAGAGGCTTTTTTTTATGTTGATTTTTTAAGGTCTTTCTCTGACATCTTCTAATATGACATCGCTTAATTTTGTGTCACTTGCGTCAGATGACCAGTGTAATACAGATATATCCCCTGTAGATTCTAAAACAACTGCTTCAATTTGATTAAAATTTAAAACATTAGCTTCTCTAAGTTTGGCTATTAATTGCGATTTTTCAATTCTAGCATGTTTTAAATTGTCATGTAAAATTGTTTCACCTTTCATTAATAATAAAGGTTTGTTAGAAATTATAGAACTGAAACTAGGAAATTTTTTTTGTAATGTAGAAAAAATGTAGGTTAAAAACAGTAGGCCAGAAATTGCGACACTCCCATGAATAACGGATGTGCTTGATGTTAAAGTTGAAGAAATTATACTACCAATAGCAATAGTAAACGCAAAGTCATAAGCTGTAAATTTAGCAAACGATCTTAAGCCTATAATTCTAGTTAATATAATAATTACTACAAATAGTATAAGGCTACCTGCAACTGTTTCCCATAAAGGGTCATTTAAAGAGTATATCCAATCCATTATTTACTTTTTAATTAGTGTTATTTTACTAGCTTAAAATTCGGAAAAATATATTGGAAAAAGAAATTTTAGTTAAATGTTGTTAAAAGTCATCTGTACAAATGACAGCTTGATTTTAGTGAGATTATTTATAATTTTATTAAGGTTGGTGTGCTGTTTAATGCTTTAACCAATATATTGTTTTTACTTTCGCAAAGAATTAAAATACAGGATAAGATGTTGGATTATGTAGTCATTGGAGGTGCACAAGCAGGATTAGCTATGGCTTATCATTTAAAACAAATGAACGTCAATTTTATAGTTTTAGACGGTGAGGCAGAAGTTGGTGCGTCCTGGTTAAACCGTTGGGATTCTTTAAAATTATTCACACCAACAGAATACAATCATTTACCAGGTTTAAAATTTGAGGCGCCTAAAGGGCATTATCCAACAAAGGTTGAGGTTGCTAATTATTTTGAGACTTACGTTGCTGCATTTGAGATTCCTGTGCAATTAAATACATTGGTGACTGCTGTTACTAAAACAGCAAAAGGGTTCCATGTACAGCATAAAGATGGCGAAATTGAGGCTAAAAATGTAGTGGTTGCTACAGGCCCATTTCATATTCCTTATACACCGCCATGTCATACAAAAATATCGGATAGTACATTACAAATGCATAGCAACTACTATAAAGGTGTTAAGCAATTACAACAAGGTGATGCTTTAGTTGTAGGTGGTGGAGACTCTGGTTATCAAATATTAAACGAGATTTCTAAAGACAGCTCTCGGACTGTTTATTTCTCCGGAGATACTAGTGTAAAATCATTACCTCAAAACTTTTTAGGTAAAACACTATGGTGGTGGTTTACCGTCGTTGGTTTTTTAAGTTATAGTAAATATAGTTGGGTTGGTAAAAAAATTAACTCTTCAACACAACCTGTTATTGGTACGGATGTAAAAGAAATTTTGTCTCGAGAAAATGTCATACCTGTAGGACGCACAAAAGATGCATTAAATGACGATATCTTTTTTGAAAAAGAAAAAAAATCGACAATTAAAAATGTGATTTGGGCAACAGGATACCGTCCTAATTTTAAATGGATTCAAGGATTAGAACTGGACGCTAATAGTTATCCTAAAAACTATAGAGGCGTTAGTAATATTGATGGCTTATACTTTATAGGTTTACCATGGATGTTTACTCGTGGATCAGCAACGTTAGGAGGTGTGTCTAAAGATGCTAGTTATTTGGCTGGTGTTATGAGTAATAAATAAGAGTAAAAATAGCTTTTAAAAAGGGGAGTCTTATTTATTATAAAGCTCTGGTGTTACAGAAATCTCCATAGTAAAAGCACCATTCTTATCGTAATACTTGTAATCTAAAGTGATGTTATTATCTCTGTATGTTTGTAATTCAGGGCTATTTTTTACGCTTTCGATGATGTTGGGTCTAATGTACTTATTAGCTGTATCTATGTTGACTTCAGATTTTGCCATATCTAAAAGCGTGTAATGATATATAAAATTAGTTTTTCCTTTAGATGATGCACTGTCTAATCTTGTATACTGATCAATTGCTATGGGGGTTGATTTATTCATTTCTATAGCTACATTTTTTAATTCAGTAGCTATATCTTTTTTAAAAAGTTGTTTAACAGCATAAAATGAAATAAGAAAGGCGATAACGCCTACTGTTATTCCAATAATATTACTTTTCTTTTTTGGCTTGTCTTCTGTCATTACAATGTTGTTTAATTAGATTAAAGCATCTGTCTCTTCACACAAAACATAAGATTTAAAAATAGATTCTAGTTCTTTTTCTGGATCTTCTGTTAATCCAGCATGTGTTTTAGAACTTTGTATAATAGTACTTCTTGCGGCTGCTAGCCATCTGAATCTATCAGATACTTCAAATTGACCAATAACCCCAGCAGAAGGATCTCCTTTACAAATTAGTTCCCATGATTTTAGATAACTATTTAAAGCTTCTAAGTCTAAGTTGCAGGCAAAGGCTTTTAACTTAGCATCGCTAATTTTATATTTTACACCAACAAATTTTCTGCGTTTAGAGTATAAAATAACACCGATATTAAAAAACTCTTCACGTTCTACTTTAGGGACAAGCCTAATAATCGCGTATTCAAAAGTAACTTTATCTTGCATCTTGAGCTTCTTTAACTAGTGAGTCTATCATAGCCAGTTTGGTGTCTAGATAATCTGTATACGCGTCTCGTATTTCTGATGGTGTTAAGCTGTCACCTTCATTAATCAACCAATCCTCTGGAATAGTATTGATAATGTTTTTAATAGTGGTTTTGTCTAAAGCTTTAATTATTTCTTTTGAAGCATTTTCCAAATCTGTAGCACGACTTAAAAGGACGTGGTCTTTTATTAACGGAAATGTTCTTGTTAAATGGCTTTTCCAAGTATCCCAATTATGATGAAAATAAAAACTAGCACCATTATCTATTACCCATAATTCCTTATTCCAATTTAGAATGTTCGGGTTTTTAGAAGTGCGATCTATATTACTAATGATACTGTCTAATAAAACGACTTTAGAAGCTGTTTTAGCATCTGCAATCGACGCCAATGGATCAAAGGTTATACTACCGCTTAAATAATGTAGTCCTAGGTTTAAACCGACGCTAAACTTAAGTAGGTCTTGTATTTCTTCATCGGGTTCCATTTTACTAAACGAATCATCTAAATTCATAAAGACCAATTCGGGTACTTTTAAGCCAATAGCGCGTGCTAATTCGCCACCAATAAATTCGGCAATCAATGCTTTTTTTCCTTGACCAGCACCTCTAAATTTTAGCACGTATAAAAAGTCGTCATCTGCTTTTACAATAGCAGGTAAAGAACCACCTTCTCTTAGAGGTGTTATGTATTGTGTAACATCAACGGTTCTTATATCTAATTTACTCATTAGTAATATTATATTTTTCGGCTAATAGTTAAACCATCTCTAATAGGTAATAAAACGGTTTCGATTCTTGGATCTTCTTTTAAAAGTGTATTAAACTCTAAAACAACATTTGTAGAAACGTCTTTTGGATCCACTGGTTCAACTACTTTCCCGTGCCATAAAACATTGTCAGATAATATGATTCCGCCAGGTCTTAATTTGTCAATAATTAAATGAAAGTAATTGACGTAGTTAGGTTTGTCAGCATCAATAAATACCAAATCAAAAGATTTGTCTAGCTTTGGAAGTATATCAATTGCGCTTCCTAAATGCTGATGTATTTGCTGCCCAAATTCTGATTTATCAAAATATTTACGCTGAAAATCTTCCAACTCCTCATTAACATCAATGGTGTGTATTTCTCCTTCAGGATGTAAGCCTTCAGCTAAACACAGGGTTGCATAGCCGGTAAAAGTACCTAATTCTAAAACAGATTTAGGTTTAATTAGTTTAGAAATCATGCTTAGTACGCGACCTTGGTAAGGTCCAGACAACATAATTGGCTGTAATATTTTTTGATACGTTTCTCTAGTTAATTGTTGTAATAGCTTGGGCTCATCTTGACTGTGAGCAACAACGTAGTCGTCTAATTTTTCTGGTAAAAAATACATTATCCTAAAATACGTTTAACAAGTTTATCTTTAGCTGCTTGGTCATCTCCACATAACCATTGGATCACGTTATCCTCCCAAATAGCATCACGTTCTGTTTCTGTAATAATTTTACGTTCGATAGCTAAATCTAAAATTTTTCCGGGGTAAGAACTTTGTTTTTCGCTTTCCATTTCCCCTAAAGGGTAAGGGTCATCTAGTCCCATTAAAACCTGTTTAGAACCTTGGTTTTTTAATAATAAATCTAATCCACCAGTATCGTGTACTAAAGTGTCAAAAAAGATATTTTTATGTCCAACCGCTTTTCTTGGGTGACTTTTACCTTCAAATAAATCGGGTCTACCATCAAAACCTTGAATACGTCGTCCTAAGTTTATTTGTGCTAGTTGTCCACCATGCGCAAAACAAGTTCTCATATTTGGGTACTTATCTTGATAACCATTTAAAGTTAAAAAGTGGTAAGCATCGGCACATTGTGCTAGCATCCATATTAAGTGAAAACGCCAAGACGTGTTTTCTAGTTTTATAAACTTTTCACCATCATACGGGTGTATTTCTACAGCTAGATTATACTTGTTAGCCATTTCAAAAATAGGCTCGTTTTCTTCATCAAAAATACAACGCCAAGTTCCAATAGTATCCATGTAGTGGGTTGGTAAGCATAATAATTGCATGCCTAATTCTTCTACACAACGTTCAATTTCCCAACAGGCTCCTCTAACAAAACCAGGATGTACTACAAAACCGCAAGTAAATTTACTTGGGTTTTCACGTTGTACTTTGGCATTAAAATCGTTCTGAAATTTAAGCGCTTGCTTCATTTCTTCCACACGCAAACCGTTACCGTATAATTGCGATAAATTTAAAACAACTGCATGGTCAATTTTAAAACGTTCCATCCAAGCTAGTTTTTCATCTAAAAAGAAACTAGAATCTGTAATTGGTCTGTTCCAATCTTTTTGAAGCATAAATTTTCGGTCTTTATCGACCCAAAAAATTTCTTTGTCTTGCATAAACTGAGGGATTTCCTCTGGATATGGCAATAAGTGTGAGTGACCGTTAATTCTAAGTTTGCGTTTTTCCATATGTTTTGTCATTGCGAGTCTTAAGACGTGGCAATCTTTGTCTTAAATTATTTATTCTATTCATTTTTTGCTTGTCCAAAAAACGAACCAAAAAAAGACATCCAAGCCAAGGAATTTTTCAGTTTTAAACTGAAAATCGATACGAAAACTTCGCGTCGAACATCGTTCTCCTGATCTCGAAGCTTTTCTTTATCTATTCTTCGCCTTGGCGTTCAATTTTACAAATTGATTGGGGACTTTCAATTAAGCTAATGTTATTTTTAATCCCATCTTTGTTTTTTTTGCTAACTGCTAACTGCTAACTGCTAACTGCTAACTGCTAACTGCTAACTAGTTTTCTAACTTTACTTTTTGTGGTGGTTGCATTATAGCCGAGCAGTTTGGACATGTACGTTTGTCTAAATCGCCATAATATTTATCGAATATTTTTGGCATATCGGTTTCAATATTTTTTACTGTAAAATCTTCTTCATACAATTTAGTAGTACAATTTTCGCAGAACCAAAGTAAAGCATCTTGCACACCTTTTTCTCTTGGGTATTCAATGACTAAACCAACCGTATTTGCACCGCGTTGTGGCGAGTGCGGTACTTTTGGAGGTAATAAAAATATTTCACCTTCTTTAATATGAATGTCTTTTGGCGTACCGTCTTCAATTACTTTTAAAATAATATCACCTTCAATTTGATGGAAAAATTCAGGCGTTTCGTTGTAATGGTAATCCTTTCTATTATTTGGTCCACCAACAACCATAACAATAAAATCACCATCCTTCCAAACCACTTTGTTACCAACTGGTGGCTTTAAAAGATGTCTGTTTTCTTCGATCCAAGCTTTAAAATTTATAGGGGGAAATAATTTACTCATATTATAATATTTTGGGCGTTTCCCTAAATAGGGTCAGGCTTTACACTATATCTTTTTTTAAACTTGTTCTCGATACATTTTGTTCATACTTCACAAAACACTCGAACTGACGTTTAAAAAAGGATGTCGCTTCAAGCTTTCAGGTTCACGAAATCAATATATTTAAATATTAACCAGTGAGTAATCCTTAACGCGGATTCATCAATTCAATAAAATTAATGATAATTGAACAGATTGCCACGATTTTTTGAAAAGAAAAAATCTCGCAATGATAGATAGAATTATAATGACTTTGTTCTTCCGCCATCAACCGGAAGATTAATTCCGTTAATATAACTCGCACGTTCGCTTGCTAAAAATGTAATTGCATCAGCTAGTTCTTCAGGCTTGGCAAAACGTTTTGCAGGAACCGCACTTTTCATAGCATTTGCAGATTCTTCTTCGGTATTTCCTGTTTTAGCAGATTTGTTTTTAATAATTTCAGCCAAACGATCGGTTCCTGTTGCACCAGGTAAAACATTGTTTACCGTGATACCAAATTGACCAAGTTCGTTAGCTAAGGTTTTACTCCAATTGGCAACAGCACCACGAATGGTATTACTCACGCCAAGTCCATCTAAAGGTTGTTTTACTGATGTAGAAATTACATTTATAATGCGACCAAAGCCTTCATTTTTCATAAACGGAACTACTGCTTGTGCTAACACGTGATTACATTTTAAATGCTGAGTAAAAGCAGCTTCAAATTCGTCTACATCTGCCGAAAATACTGGCCCTCCTTTTGGTCCTCCTGTATTATTTACTAATACATGAAACCCATGATTCTCTTTTATGTAAGCTTCCACTTTTTCTTTTAATTCCTTCGGGTTAGAAAAATCGGCAACTATATAATCGTGATTTCTATGTTGAGGTAACTCGGTCAACGTAGCTTTTAACTTGTCTTCATTTCTAGCAATAAGTGTTACTTGTACACCTTCTTCAGCTAATGCTAAAGCTGTTGCTTTTCCTATTCCTGCTGTACTTCCGCAAACTAATGCGTATTTGTTGTTTAAGTCTAGATTCATGTTTTTAAACTTTATTGTTGTTGTTGTTATAGCGTATTTGGTAAGTCTGTAAACTGTTTTCTAATTTTCTGATAGATAGATTAAAACTATCAATCTCTATTTTAGAATAGTTGTAATTGCTGTCACAGAATTTTAAATAATGTTGAGCAGAGTTCCCAAAACCTTCTCTTAATATTTCTAATTCGTATATCTCAGACCAACTTACAAAAGTGTTGTCGGATAATGTAATTCCTTTATGGTTTAAAATTAATTGAGGTTTTCTATTTATTAATTTTTTAAAAGCTTGTGTTAAAATAAATAAGCAGATTATAAACAAAAATAAGCCTATCAGGAAATCTTTGTTTTTTTCTTCAAACATTAAATAAGCTCCAGAGGTTACCCCTATTGATAAAAATAAAACAATAAAAAAAGCTGTAGTAATTGAAAAGTAAATTTTTGTTTCTTGAGGTACTTTTGGATCTTCATAGACCAAGTCTTCCTGAAGAAATTTTTTATCAAGTGTATCTAAGATTATTTTGTCTTTTTTGGATCGGTATTCTGTTTTTTCAAAAGAGGTTCCGTCTTCCCAAATAAGCATGCTGCGTATGGCTTCTTTTTTTAATGCGTGCACATTTCTAACATTAGTAAATGCCCAAATGCGCCATTTTGTTATTAAAACACTCCACGTTATCCATCCTGATACAAAGCCTAAAAATATGCCAGTTAAAGTAGTCCATTCAGGTAGTAAGCCTTGCGTTGTTAGGAGTAAAGTAAGTAGAGGTATGTCAATTAAGCATAAAAACACGGGGACGTTGACCATGATTTGCCCTTTGGTAATGGCTTGTTTTACACTTATGTCTTTATTGGATTTCAATATTTTTTTTGTAAAGAAGTGATTTGTTGGGTTTGCTAAGGTGTTAAATGCTTGTTTTTTAAATAATCTAGACAAAACTTGTATGATGTGATTCTGAAACGAGTTCAGAATGACGTGCGAATAAAATTCTTTTTTTAATCTATTATAGACTTTTTTTAATAGCAGTTAATATTTTATACAAACATTTTTAGCTTCAGTAAAAAAGCGTAACGCTTCAAAACCACCTTCACGACCAACTCCAGAAGCTTTTATACCACCAAATGGTGTTCGTAAATCACGCATCATCCAAGTGTTAACCCAAACTATTCCAGCTTGTAGTTGGTTGCTCATTTGCATGGTGCGTTTTAAGTTGTTGGTCCATAATGTTGCAGACAAACCATACTTTACTTTGTTTGCCATTTGCAATACTTCGTCTTCTGTATTAAAAGGCATAATGGTAACTACAGGTCCAAAAATTTCTTCTTGATTTACTCTGCAGTCATCATTTGGTACTTCAATAACTGTTGGTTCTAAATAGTAACCGTTTTCATAACCTTTTAAAGTCACTTCATTTCCGCCACAAAGGATTATTCCGTTTTCTGTTTTGGCGATATTTATATATTCTTTTACTTTTTCTAAATGTGGTTTGGAGACTAATGCTCCAATATTGGTGGATGCTTCCGATGGATGACCAACTTTTAAAGCTTTTACTTTAGCAACAAAATCTTTCTTGAATTTCTCATAGATAGATGCTTCTACAAATATTCTACTTCCACATAAACAAATCTGACCTTGATTGGCAAAAGACGAACGTACTGTTGTGTCTAGCATATCCTCATAATCGCAATCTGCAAAAATGATATTTGGATTTTTTCCGCCTAATTCTAACGATAGTTTTTTAAACATTGGAGCTGCTACTTTTGCAATATGTGCTCCTGTTGCTGTTCCTCCTGTAAAACTAATGGCTTTTATGTCTTCATGTTCTATAATGGCTTGTCCAGTTGAACCCCCTAAGCCATGTACAATATTTAAAACGCCTTTTGGAAGACCGGCTTCGTTACAAATTTCGCCCAATAAATAAGCGGTCATTGGAGTTATTTCACTTGGTTTGGCAACAACGCAGTTTCCTGCTGCAATTGCTGGAGCGATTTTCCATGTAAATAAATAGAGAGGAAGGTTCCAAGGTGAAATACAACCGACGACTCCAATAGGTTGACGTAAGGTGTAATTTATGGCTTGTCCGATGCTTTCGTGGCTTTCGCTAGCAAACTGTGTTATGGCATTTCCGAAAAAACGAAAGTTACTTGCTGCTCTTGGTATATCTACTGTTTTTGCTAAACTAATCGGTTTTCCGTTGTCTTTACTTTCTGCTTCAGCAAAGCGTTGTAAGTTAGCTTCTAGTAACTCTGAAATCTTTATTAATATTCTACTACGCACTTCTATACTAGTTTGTGACCAACTAGGAAAAGCTGATTTCGCAGCGATATATGCGTTTTCTACATCCTCTTTTGACGAGTTTGGTATTTGTCCGTAAACTTCTCCATTACTAGGATTGTAGTTATCTATCCAATGGTTTTGAATTGGATTGTGGAATGCTCCGTTTATGTAGTTTTGAATATTCATTTATTGTTTCTTATAGGCCATAACTTTAATCTCAACAACCAAATCGGGATGCGGTAATTGATGTACGGCAACTGTAGTTCTGGTTGGTCCTGTTTCTTTATCAAAAAATTCAGCGTAAGCTTTATTATAATCTGCAAAGTCATTCATGTTTACTAAAAAGGAAGTCACATCTACAACGTCTTTTAAACTGGCGCCAACTTTTTTAAGATTGGTATCTATGTTTTTTAAAACTTCTTGCGTTTGTGTGTAGGCGTTTAATTTTTTAGTTCCCATTTCGTCAATAATATCTACTCCTGCAATGGTATTGTCTGCTCTACGTGAACTTGTTCCTGAAACAAAAATGAAATCGCCAACTTGTTTTACGTGTGGATAGGCTCCTCTTGGTGTTACTTTAGTTCCTTCGTTCATTGATTTTATATTTTTACGTCATCCTGAACTTGTTTCACGATCACATTATTTTTCTTCTTCTAATTTAAAATGTCACACTGAGCGCAGTCGAAGTGCTTTTTTTTATCCAGTATCTCGTCATTCTGAACTTGTTTCAGGATCTCATTATTCTTTCTTTCTGTTCATTTTGCCTTGATGCAAAACCCTTCGACTACGCTCAGGATAAACCAAGCCGAAAAATCACAATCAAGCCAAGGAATTTTCAGTTTTTTTTTTTAAACTGAAACCGATTTGAAAACTCCGCGTCGAACTGCGTTCTCCTGTTTTCGGAGCTTTTCTTCATCTATTCTTCGCCTTGATGTTTCAATTCTTTCGAATTGATTTTGGGACTTTTATTTCAATTAATTTTGCTCTTAAGGCCAAACTATTTTATTTTTTTTCTCACTTCTCACTTCTCACTTCTCACTATTTCAATCCTGCAACTCTATCGTCTTGTAAAATAGCTTCGGTTTCTTCCTTTACTTGTTTAAATATACTACTTAAATTATCGGTTGTGTTAATTTTTTTATCTGCTAGTAAGTTTAAAATAGCTTTGTCTTGCGCTCTTCCTTTTGTCATTGCTGTATGATATGGGATGTCTTCTTTGAAAGTTACCATTGAGTATTTTGAGAAATAATCATTTGGAAATTCTTTTTCTAAAGCCATTTCAATCGCGCGTTTTTCTTTAAAAATAGGGTTCGCAACATGATCACGCATTTCGTAATAATTGTCTATTGCTAAATCAGCAATAGCGTCTGTATCTGCTTTTCTTGTTTTTTCGTAAACCTTAAAAATGGTTTCCCAATCACCTTCGTATTGTTCTATAATACTATCAAAAACAGTGACATCCTCAAAAGAAGCGTTCATACCTTGTCCGTAAAATGGAACAATAGCATGTGCTGAATCTCCTAATAACACATTCTTGTTTTGGTAGTGCCAAGGGGAACATTTTATGGTTCCTAAAGCACCTGTTGGGTTGTTAAAAAACTCGTCTGCTATATTTGGTATTAATGCTAATGCATCTGGAAATTGTGTTGCAAAGAATTCTTTTATGGTGTCTTCTGTAGTAAGATTGTTGAAATTGTATTTGCCTTCTTCATAACTCAAAAATAGTGTAACCGTAAAGCTTCCGTCTAAATTAGGAAGTGCAATTAACATGTAGTCACCTCTTGGCCAGATATGAAGATAGTCTTTACTTATTTGATGCTTTTTTTCAGCGGAAGCGGGAATCTCTAACTCTTTATAACCATGCGTTAAGTAGTTTTGCGAGTAACTAAATAAAAATTTACGTTCTAGATAATAGCTTTTTCTTAATGAAGACCCTGCACCATCTGTACCAAAAAGCACATCGCCTTTAACTTCTGTTTCTATTTTTGTTTCATAATCGTATAACCTGGCAGTATTATTTTCGATATCAATACCGTTACATTTTTTGTTGAAATGAATAGTCAGATTATCGTACGAGTCGGCTTCAGTTAATAGCAAACCATTAAGTTCTCCACGAGAAATAGAGTTTATGTATTCGTTATCTCTTCCTGAATAATTAGAAGGAAATGTATTGCCTTCTATATCGTGTATTAAACGACCAAACATAGGTATGCATAACGGTTTTACTTTGTCTTCAACACCCGCTAATCGCATAGCTTTTAGTCCGCGGTCAGAAAGCGCTAGGTTTATAGATCGTCCTGCAGAAATATCTGTGGTACGTAAATCAGGTCTGCTTTCGTAGACGTTTACTGTGTAACCTCTTTGCGCTAAACGTAAGGCTAGGAGAGAGCCGCAAAGCCCTGCTCCAATAATTAGTATGTTGTCTTTTTTGCTCATATCAGTAGTGTTGTCTTTGACTTGGTATTAGTCTTCGTTATCCTAATCTTGATTCAGGATTTTATTATTTGTTGTTCTTTTTCTATTGCAAAATGTCACACTGAGCGCAGTCGAAGTGTTTATTTTACAATTAATTTGTCTTGATACACTATTTAGGATGCAATATCTGGTAGACATTTTATTCTAAATACAAAGCCAAAAAGCATAGCGAAAATAGGGAATTCCTGCGGAACATTTTCTTTCGGTATTATGTGCTTAAAGTTTCGCTTTGCAGCACCATACCTTTGCTCATTATTTCTGCATTTCAATGTTCAAATCTGTGAATTGATTTAGGATTTGAATATTAACTATGTTTAGTATATCTGAAATCTTAGTGTTTTTTTATTTAATTCAATATCTCTTTCAACTTCTCCACCATTCTATACACATCTTCAAATGTGTTGTATAATGGCACCGGAGCGCAGCGTATTACATCTGGTTCTCTCCAGTCGGTAATAATATGTGCTTCGGTTAATTTTGTATGTAAATTTTTGTCAGCATCTTTTACTTGAATGGATAGCTGGCAACCACGTTCTTTGGGATTAGAAGGTGTGATGATTTTGATTTTATTGTTATTCAGTTCGTTAATTAAAAACTCGAAATAACCAGTAAGTTTTTCTGCTTTTCTGCGGATGGCATCCATACCAACGTCGTTAAACATATCTAAAGATGCTTTTATAGCAGCCATGGATAAAATTGGCGGATTACTTAGTTGCCAGCCTTCTGCTCCCGGAATAACATCTAACGGTTGACGCATATTAAATCGGGTTGATTTATTATGGCTCCACCAACCAGCAAAACGTTTTAAATCTTTATTATGTGCATGTTTTTCATGGACAAAAACGCCACCTAAACTTCCTGGTCCAGAATTTAAATATTTATAGGTACACCAAGCAGCGAAGTCTACACCAGAATCATGTAACTCGGGTTTTATGTTTCCTACTCCATGTGCTAAATCGATACCTACCTTGCAGTTTTTTGCATGACCAAGTGCTGCTATTTTTTTTAAATCTAAGTATTGTCCGGTGTAATAGTTTACGCCTCCAATTAGTAATAACGCAATGTCATCCCCGTGCTCTTCAAGAATAGTTTCTAAATCTTCAATATTTAAAAGCTCTTCTCCAGGTCTTGGTTTCCATTCTATTACGCCTTCACTAGCATCAAAACCATGAAACTCTAATTGGGTTTGTACCGCATATCTATCACTTGGGAAGGCATCACTTTCTATAACAATCTTGTATTTTGTTTTTGTTGGTTGGTAAAAACTTACCATTAATAGGTGCAAGTTGGTCGTTAAGGTATTCATTATAACAACTTCAATTGGTTTTGCTCCAACAATTTTCGCCATAGATTCTGTTAAGAATTCATGATAAGGCATCCAAGGATTTTTTGCTTCAAAATGACCTTCTACACCTAGATTTGCCCAATCTTCAAGCTCTTGATTAATATAATCTTTAGTAGCTTTTGGTTGCAAACCAAGCGAGTTTCCTGTAAAGTATAACCAATCGTTTCCTTGTTTGTCTTTAGGAATATGAAATTGAGTTCTGTACTGCGACAACGGATCGTTTTTATCTTCTTGCTTAGCGTAATCTAGACCTTGTTTGTAGTTGGACACGATGTGTGGTTTTTCGGGTTTACACAAAAATAAGAATTATTAATTTAGAAATGAAGCCCAATATTACTGCATAAAAAAGGGTTTCATAAAACTAGTTTATGAAACCCAACAAAGTTATAGTGTCGCGTAAAGCGGAATTATTTTATATACGTTTGTAACCTGTTATTTAGATGTTTATTTTTCTGTTTTTATAGAAATATCAGTAAAATAAAGGTTCCAGTTGCCTTCTGATTTTTTATGATCTTTAGCTATTTTAATACCATTAAAATCTTCGTAATTCTCAAAAGACGTTATCATTGATGGTGCTGCAGCATTCCCTTTTCTAAAAATCCATTCTTTGATCATGTAGTTGTCATCATAATAAAAATCGTAAGCATCACCAGGAGTATAGCCACCAGCATTACCATAAGCTAAGGTTAATTTATTTAATGCAACTTTACTAATAGGTGCAATTTTGTTAACAGAATCGGTTATTTTGGTATCTGTATCCCAAACCAATTGGTAAGGTGCTAAAAGCCAATATTTGTCATTAATAAATCCTTGATCTGTTTGTATAGATAAGCTGTCTATTTTACCTCTATTATAATTAATGGTGTCTTGTCCAACAATTAAAGAAACTTCATTTTTTTTAGGTTTCCAAGACCAAGAGCGTTGAAAATGACTACTGTCTTTATCTACATTAAATGTAAAGTCAATTTGAGTTACTTTATCCCAGTTGCTAAGCCCATGTGCGTTTGCTATTTTATCAGCGGTAGTTAAGGTTGTAGTTTCTTTTGCTGTTTTTGTATCTGTTTTACACGAAAAACAAACCATTGTAATAAGTATAAGTAGTAATTTTTTCATCTTTTAATTTTTTGCAAATATAAGGAAGCGTTTCTGTTTAAAATAGAAATATTACATTAGTGGTATAATTAATTAGCAATGAAAACAAATTACTTCGAAATAAATAAAGCTACTTGGAATACAAAAGTTAAGGTGCACGCTACAAGTGAATTTTATAACATGGATGCTTTTAAAAAAGGAGAAACCTCTTTGAAGTCATACGAATTAAATGCTTTATGTGATGTAAATGGGAAATCACTTTTACATTTACAATGTCATTTTGGACAGGACACATTAAGTTGGAGTAGGCTAGGAGCAAAGTGTGTAGGTGTGGATTTGAGTGATGTTGGTATCGCGTTAGCAAAACAGCTAAACCAAGAGCTGGATTTAGATGCAAACTTTATATGTTGTAATGTGTTAGATACCTCTAAGTATGTAAAAGCAACTTTTGATATTGTTTATGCAAGTTATGGTGTTATTGGCTGGTTGCCTGATTTGAAACCCTGGGGTCAAATGATTGCAGATCGTTTAAATGTTGGTGGGAGTTTTTATATGGTCGAGTTTCATCCAATAATTTGGATGTTTGATTATCTAAAAAGTAAGCCTGTAATAACTTATGGTTATATGCAAGACGATGCTATTTATGAAGAATACGAAGGGACATATGCAGATACAACTTCAAAAATGATTAGTAAAGAGTATGGTTGGAATCATGGTTTAAGCGAAGTAATAAATGCTTTGACTACTGCAGGATTACACATAGAATTTTTAAACGAACATAACGAAAGTCCGTATAATATTTTGCCAGATTTAGTCGAAACTGAATCTGGCAAATATGTTACAAAAGATAAATTGTTTCCTTTAGTTTTTGAAATAAAAGCAACTAAACTTTAGTTTTTTATAATATATTTTGTGTCTACTTTTTTACCTTCTACATAAAATGAAAGTAAATACGAACCACTAGAATAGGTTGATAAATCTATTGATGACTGTCTATCGTTTATGTCTTTTGCTAATATCTCTTGACCAATTAAATTGTATAATTTAATATTGGAGATAGTAGTGTTAGACTTAAAATTGATAGTATTGTTAGCGGGGTTAGGGTAAACGCTAAACGCTAATTTATCAAATTCTGAAGTACCTAAAGTACTTGTTGTGATTTCTATATTTTGTGTTGTAGAAAAATACTTTACAGGGGCATCCGTTAAAGATGTTGGTCCAAAAGAGTAGGTCACAACGTAGTTTCCGTTATCTGAAGCTGCTAAGTCAATTTCTCCTGTTGTTTGATCTATAACTAATCCTGCGGTACTAGTATAAATTCCATTTGCTACACCTGTTGTTAACGTAGGAGTAGGGTCGCTATCCGTTGTGCTATCATACAAGGTGTTGTCGTAGTTAAACCCTGTAAAATCATCATAATGTGCAGTAACATAATCTACCAATACAGAGGCGTAGTCTTGAGCAAAATAAAATAATGTTGGACTTTTTGTATCAGTTCTGTTATAACTACCGCTACCAGCGTAAACAGATCCTAAATGGCGTACATCTCTGTTGACTTCGGTCATCATTCCGTCAACAGTTCCGCCACCACCGTTTATTGTTCCTCCACCAGAAAGTGCAGTAGATGTGCTTGAGTCTCCAGATCCATGACGTACATTACTGTAATAATCTCCTGAAAAGTATGCAGATCCATTTGGGGTTGTGTCATCACAACCTCCAGAATTGTAATTACTTGGTACAGCTCTATAGCCTACTGTTCTTCCGCACTGTTGGTAAGTACCACTACTTGTTGTATTGTAAAAATCACCACCCGTTATTTGAAAAAGTTGGCCTAAACTTTGGCTACCTCTAACTAATTGGTCTAATGTTAAGTTTTGCAGGTTATCGTTTTTTAAGTTTTCAATTGTAGAATATGCAATACTATTGCTTAATGTTCCATTATCTAAGGTAGAAGTTGATATGTTGTATCCAACATCAATTCTTTTTGGAGTATGACTTTGCCCATGTAAATCAATATAAAAGCCTTTTCCATAATCGGTCATGACTTGCATTGCAGCAGTGTCTATAAAATCATGATATGCATTAAAATAAGGCACAGTTGCAGCGTTGTTACACGTCGCAACAGACTCAATTCTATTTGGGTCTAATTTAGAACGACTTAAATTATTGATTATAATGTGAGGATATCCTCCCATTAGTGCATAACATTGTTTTTGTATTTCACGAATTAAGATGTCCGTGTTGTTGTCTTCCTCGTTAGTACCGCAACCTGATCTAGTAGGTAAATCGCTGGCAACTAGTTTTCCGCCATGTGGTGCAGATATTACTATTGGTAAATTACCAGGGATGTATTCGATGTATTGTTTGCTGTTATCTAAATATTGTGGCGTTTCAGGGACAGCGTCTGGTACAGTTTGGGCTAAAGCCGAAAGATTAAGTAATACAACAATACTAAAAAGTAAAGATTTCTTCATAGGTATAATAGTTAAATAGAGTTAGTCAGTAAATATAATTGGCTTGTAAGCAATCTAAATTACTGACTAACTACATATTAGTTTAATCGCTAAAATACAAAATTTGACCGATGAAGTGTTGTTTTTTAATGTTTATCTTTTAATAGTTCAGGCATTTTAGCTTTAAATTTATTCAATCTTGGGATAGATACATTTTGAATATAAGGATTTTCTGGGTGCAGTTTTTCGTAATTTTGATGATAATCTTCACCTATCCAAAACTTTTGAAACGGGTATACTTCTGCAGCAACTGTAGCATTCAGTTTTTCGGCTAAAGCCTTTTTCTTCTGTGTTATTATTTTCTTTTGGTCGTCATTTTGAAAGAATAGTATAGAACGGTATTGACTTCCTCTGTCTGGACCTTGTCCATTGGCTTGAGTTGGGTTTTGAGATGCAAAATAAACATCTACTAATGTTTCAAAACTAACTATTTCAGGATTGTAAATTACTTCTACAGCTTCTGCATGACCTGTTCGTCCTGTATTGCTTTGCTCGTATGTTGGGTTTTTTGTAAAACCTCCAGCGTAACCGTTTATAACTTCATCTACTCCTTTTACACTTTCGTAAATAGCTTCTACGCACCAAAAACAGCCACTTGCAAAGTATGCTTTTGCCATACCGTCTTCTAAAGGTACGCTAACAGGTGTTGCTGTTTTTAGAGCTTCTTGCTTTGGATTAGTCTGTGCTTGATTGTTGCAGCTAAACAGTATTGTTAATATTAGTAATGGGATTAATTTTTTCATTTTATTTTTCTTTTTTCAATTAGACGTTTAAAATACTCAAACCTAAATTTTAAATGTGATAAATATTTCTTAATTGTTTTAAATTTAGGGTATAAAAAAAGCCTTTACATTGTAAAGGCTTTTTTTATACGTTAGGAAATGTTTACGATAATTTTGAAAACAATTTTTCCATTTTAATTTTTTGTTCATCAGCTAAAGCTGCATCAACAAGTATACGTCCACTGTGCTCATCCGTAATAATTTTTTTACGTGCAGCAATTTCCATTTGTACTTGTGGTGGAATTGTAAAGTATGATCCTCCTGAAGCTCCTCTCTCGATTGGTACAACAGCTAAACCATTTTTTACGTTTACTCTAATGCGGTTATAAGCTTTTACTAAACGCGCTTCGATTTTTTTCTTGTAATCGTCAGCTTTTTCAATAAGTGCTTTTTCTTCTTTTTCAGTTTCTTTTAAGATAGCATCTAATTCACTCTTCTTATGTTTTAAGTGAGTTTCACGTTGCTTGTTATGCTCTTTTGTTTTAGCAATAACATCTTTTTTCTGATCTATTTGAGCTTTAAATTCTCTGATATGTTTTTCAGCTAATTCAATTTCTAACTCTTGAAATTCAACTTCTTTAGTTAAAGAGTTAAATTCTCTGTTATTTCTAACATTTTTTTGTTGCTCAGAGTATTTTTTAATTAAAGCTTTAGCTTCTTCAATTAAGTTTTTCTTAGAAGTAATATCTGCATCAACAGAACTTAAACTATCTTCTAATTTTTCTAATCTAGTTTTTAATCCTGCAACTTCGTCTTCTAAATCGCTAACCTCTAGAGGTAATTCTCCACGAACGTTTCTTATTTCGTCAATTCTAGAGTCTATTAATTGTAGATCGTATAACGCTCTTAAACGTTCTTCTACTGTTGCTTCTTTTGTCTTTGCCATATATTAAAAATACTTAACAGGATTGGTATTTGTGTTTGATAAAATAAATGCAAAATTAGGAATTTTTTTCGTAAGTATTGCTACTAAACCAGATTTTGTGTATTGTTCGCTTTCATAATGACCTATATCTGCTAATAAAATAGCGTTTTCGGCTTGAAAAAAGTCGTGATATTTTAAATCTGATGTTACAAAAGCATCCGCTCCTGCTGCTTTGGCTGCATTTATTGCGAAACTTCCTGATCCTCCAAGAACTGCAACTTTTTTTACTGGTCTATCGGATAATTTTGAGTGTCTTATTAGAGAAATGTCCATTTTTTCTTTCAAATAATGTAAAAACTCAGTTTCTGTGTGTGTTGTTTTTAGCTCTGCAATCATGCCCATACCGATATTTTGGTTGGTGTTTTCTATAGTTGTAACCTCGTACGCCACTTCGTCGTAGCTATGTGTTTCAAATAGTACTTTTAATACAGATTTCTCGACGTGTTTAGCGTAAGTAATGTTTAGTTGCGTTTCGGCTTCGCTATGATTTTCACCAATAACTCCAATTACAGGATTCGCTTTTTCTGTGGCATTGTAAGTCCCAATACCATTGACATTAAAACTGCAATTTTTATAGTTACCAATTTGTCCTGCGCCAGCGTTAAATAATGCTGTTCTTAATGTTTCAGCTTCAGCAACGGGAACATAAGTTGTTAATTTTTTTATAGTTTGCTTTTGCGGAATTAAAATACGCTGATTTATCAAGTTTAATTGATTACACATCATGGCGTTTACACCATTGTTATCATTATCCAAAGCAGTATGTATGGCATAAATAGCTATGTTATTTTTTATAGCCTTTAGAACGGTGCGTTCCACATAGTTTTTTCCTGTTAAGCTTTTTAGTCCTTTAAATATTATTGGATGAAAGCTTAAAATAAAGTTGCATTTTTTAGCAATAGCTTCATCTACAACCTCTTCTAAGGTATCCAAAGTGACAAGTACATTGGTTACTGTCGTGTTTTTATCGCCAACAAGAAGCCCTACATTGTCAAAATCTTCGGCATAGTTAAGTGGTGCTATTTCTTCTAGATGATTTATCAGGTCTTTAACTAACATACTTTTTTGTCTTTATTATTTAAAACAAATATAAAATATTTACTTTCGTTACTATTAATGTTGCTTGCATTTCATTTTTAAATTAAATGTAGCTGTTTTGTTTAATAGACTATACATTGTTTTAATGAAATTTTTACGTGTTATCTTATTACCCATTGTACCTATTTACTATGTTATAACTTGGTTTAGAAACCTAATGTTTGACAAAGGATATAAGGCGTCTAAAAGCTACGATTTCCCTATTATTTGTGTTGGTAATTTAAGTACTGGAGGTACAGGAAAAACACCTATGGTGGAGTATTTAATCCGCTTGTTAAAGGGTAATACTAAGTTAGCAACGCTTAGCAGAGGATATGGTAGATCAAGTAAAGGCTTTGTATTAGGTAACGTGACGTCTGATGCTTTAAGTTTAGGGGACGAACCGTTTCAGTTTTACAACAAATTTAATAAAGATATTTTGGTAGCTGTTGATGGTAATAGGCAAGAAGGGATTGCTAAATTATTAGAGCAAAATCCCATGCCTGATGTTATTATTTTGGATGATGCTTTTCAGCATAGAAAAGTACAAGCAGGATTTAATGTGTTATTATCTACTTATGACAATTTATATACCGATGATTTTGTTTTACCAACGGGTAATTTAAGAGAGCCTAAAAGTGGGGCTAAACGCGCTAATATAGTTGTTGTTACTAAATGTCCTAGCGATTTAAGTGATCAGATTAAACAAGATATTATATCTAAAATTAAACCTTTAGCACACCAAGAGGTGTTTTTTAGTGTAATTAGATATAGTGCCGATGTAATTTTAGGGGATAAGAAACCTATTAGTCTAAAACAATTACCTGCATTTAAATTAATTACTGGTATTGCTAATGCAGCACCTTTAGTAGATTATTTAAATACAATTGGTTCAGAATTTGAACATATAGCTTTTAAAGACCATCATAGTTTTAGTCGTGGTGAAATTGATGAGATGTCTAAATATGCCTGTATTGTTACAACGGAAAAAGATTATATGCGCTTAAAAAGCGAGCCATCTTTACAAGGTAAGTTATATTATCTACCAATAGAAGTTCAAATTGATAGACCGGAGCAGTTTAATACGCTAATTAAAGACTTTGCAATTAATAACTAGGAAATCTTAAGCTTACTCTTTTTCAGTTAGCATTAATGCGTTAAATAGCTTCTTCTCAAACTCTTCTTGCTTAAATGGTTTTGGAATGATATCCGTGAAACCGGCTTCGTCAAATTCTTGCATTTTATCTTCTATAGTTACAGCGGTAAGTGCAAAAATAGTAAGCTCTTTATCAAACGATCTAATAATTTTAGTGGCTTCCATACCACTAATTCCTGGCATATGAATATCCATTAAGACAACATCATATTTTGTTGTTTTAACTTGTTCTACAGCATCTTCACCATTATCCACAACATCACAATATAGTTTCATTTTATTAAGGATCTTTTTTGTAATCATTTGATTAATCTTATTATCCTCAACAACTAATATTTTAATATTACTTAGTTCAATTTCATCGACTTCATTAAAGTAATTGGCTTTCTTTTCAACAATAACCTCATTACTCTTTTTCATAGGTATTTCAAAGAAGAAGGTTGTTCCTTTTCCTAACTCACTCTTCATATAAATCTTTCCTTTTAAAATATCTATTAATCCTTTTACAATAGAAAGACCAAGACCTGTACCACCATATTTTCTGTTAATTTGGATAGATCCTTGAGAAAAACTTTCAAACATATTTTGTTGTTTTTCTTCACTTATTCCAATACCATTATCTTCGACTTCATATCTAACTTCATAGTTATTGTCGTTTTGACTCTGCTTGATAATTCTAATCCAAATGTCTCCATCTTTGGTGAATTTAATAGAGTTTCCGATTAAGTTAATTAGTATTTGTGAGATTTTTAATTGGTCTGCATTAAAATTAGTTGGAAGCTCTCTATCGTATTCTAAGTGTAATTTTATGTTGTTGTCTAAAGCCGAATTGTTTAATGCTGAAATAACATTTTCTGCTTTCTTTTTTAAGTTGAACACTTCTGGTTCTATATCAACTTTATTAGCCTCAATTTTGTTAATCTGAAGGATGTCATTAATAAATGTCAATAAATAATCTCCGGAGAATTTTAACGATTTTAAGTGTTGTATTTGAGCAGGTTTCGGGTCTTCTTCCAATAGCATATTGGTTAATCCTGTTACGGCATATAAAGGCGTTCTAAGCTCGTGCGTTACTGTAGATAAGAAGTTAGCTTTGGTTTTTGTTGCTAATTCAGCTTTTTCCATTGCTATTGTTAATTCTGCATTTTTCTTGTGCAAAATGTTATTAGATTTTAATCTAATATTATTGTTTTTATATAGTGATAATGTCAGCAATGATAAAATAGTAATTAATGCAATACTTAAAATTGTAGTCAGTTTTTCTAACCATGTCGAACTCGCTTCTTTTTCTAAATCGGCTTCTTTTTCTAATTGGTATTCTATTGGGTTATTGTAAAGCTTGTCTAATCTTTTTTCTGGCGAAAGATAGCTGCGTTTTACTGCTAAGATAGAGTCGTTAAGGACTAAGTGTTTTTGTAAATAAGAATTAGCTTGTTTGTAGTCTTCTTTTTTAGTGTATAAATCACTTAAAGCTTTATATGCATTATTAACAATACCTCTGTGTTTTTCTTTTATGGCTAATGTTAGTCCTTGATTTATTGTGTTTTCAGCGTCCGTTAAGTCTCCTAACTCAGCTTTTGTTTTACCAAGATTAAGATAAATGCTACTTAGTATTTTATTGTTTTGGTAACGTTTTGCTAAGCTTATAGCTTCTTCATATTGCTCTATAGCATTATCAAATTGCTTTAGATTGTAGTAAGCGTCACCTTTGTACATTTTGGTTTCTGCTATATAATCATATAGATTTTCTTGTTCAAAAGCACCTTGTGCAGAATTGTAATAATCTAAAGCTCTACTATATTCATTACGACTCATAAAAACATTACCTATTGTTTTATAAGTTTCAGCTATATTAAGGTTGTCTTCAGCAAAGCGTTGTTTTTCTACAGCTTTAAATAGTGTTTTTAAAGCTTCAACAGGCTCTTCTGATATAAATTGAATTTTACCTATTTTAGAATAGATTAATCCAATACTCCTGTGGTCTTTTATTTGATAGGCTAGGTCAAGCGCTTGATCTAAGTCGCTTTGAGCTTTGTAGAATTCGTTATTGTCTATGTTTTTTTGAGCAATACTAATGTTGTAATTAATAGTGCTTTGTATAACCTCTTCTTCTTTTTGGGTAATATCTTGTGCTTGCAGATTTAGTCCTGCAAAAAAGAAGATAATGAAAGCGAAAGTTTTAATTATTTGGGACTTCATTTATTTCATTTATGAAAACAAATATAAATATTTATCCGACAAAAGTTATTTTTTTGCCGACAAATTGAATATCAAGTCTATAATTCGACTAGAATATCCTGTTTCGTTATCGTACCAACCAATTATCTTGACCATATTGCCAATAACAGAAGTCATTTGCGAATCAAAAATACATGAGTGCGGATTTCCTACAATGTCAATAGATACAATGGGATCTTCAGTATATTCTAATATGCCTTTATATTTTTGTTCCGAAGCCTTTTTAAAAGCATCATTTATCATAGGTATAGTAACCGCTTTTTTGACATTAAAAGTAATGTCTGTAAGTGATCCGTTAGCAACAGGTACTCTAATTCCGCAACCACCAATAACATCTGATAGTTCTGGGAATATTTTAGTTAATGCTTTTGCTGCACCAGTTGTTGTAGGTACAATACTTTGTCCTGCAGCTCTGGCACGTCTTAAATCGCGGTGCGGTTGATCATGTAAGCTTTGATCTGTGGTGTAAGAGTGTATTGTTGTTATGTAAGCTTGGTTAATGCCGCAAAGTTCATTAATGACATCAATCATTGGTGCGGCATTGTTTGTGGTACATGACGCATTGGATATTATAGTTTCCGTACCGTCCAATTCTGTTTGATTTACACCTAACACAATTGTTTTTATGTCATCTTCCGTTGCCGGAACACTTAGGATAACACGTTTTGCACCATTAGTAATATGATGTTGTAAATCTGCAGTGGTTTTAAATTTTCCAGTAGATTCTATAACAAAATCAGGAGCAAAAGGTGCCCAATTAATATGTTCAGGATGTTTTTGATTTAAAAGCGGAACGCTAACACCGTCAACAACTATATCTGTTTCTTTTGATTTAATTACAGCAGGAAATACACCATGAATACTGTCGTATTTTAGTAAATGGCTAAGTGTTTTAGCATCAGCTAAATCATTAATAGCAACAATTTTAATGTTTTTATTATTATGAAGTAATCTAAAAACACGTCGTCCTATGCGTCCAAAACCATTAATGGCAACAGTAATCATATTAATTAATGTGTTTTTGAGCTTTGTAAGAAGAGCGTACTAAAGCACTACTTTCGACATGTCTAAATCCTAATTTTAGACCAATTTCTTCATATTCTTTAAACTCATCAGGTAGGATAAAACGCTTCACTGGTAAGTGTTTTTTACTTGGTTGTAAGTATTGGCCAATAGTAACAACATCTACATCGTTATCACGCAAGTCATGCAGTGTTTGTATCACTTCTTCGCGTTCTTCTCCAAGACCTAGCATTATACCAGATTTTGTTCTACGTTGTCCTTGTTGTTTTAAGTATTTTAAAACACCTAAACTTTTTTCGTATTTAGCTTGTATACGGACTTCTCTTGTTAGTCTTTTTACAGTTTCGATATTGTGAGAAACAACTTCTGGAGCTACATCAATAATTCTATCAATATGCATCTCTACACCTTGAAAATCCGGAATCAAAGTTTCAAGTGTTGTTTCAGGGTTCATTCTTCGGACAGCTTTTACAGTTTCTGCCCACATAATACTACCCATATCTTTTAAATCATCTCTATCCACACTTGTTAAAACAGCGTGTTTAATACCCATGATTTTTATAGATCGTGCTACTTTTTCTGGCTCGTCCCAATCCACATCTTCTGGACGTCCTGTTTTAACACCGCAAAAGCCACAAGATCGTGTACATACATTACCTAAAATCATAAATGTAGCAGTCCCTTCTCCCCAACATTCTCCCATGTTTGGACAGCTTCCTGACGCACAAATTGTATTTAGGTTGTATTTATCTACTAGACCTCTTAATTCCGTGTATTTTTTACCCGTAGGTAATTTTACGCGTAACCATTTTGGTTTAGGTTGTCTTTTTGGTAAAATATTAGATGCAGTTTCTGTGTTCATAATTGCAGTTTTCTATACGCAAAGATACGAAGTATTTTGTTTAAAATTTAAGTAGAAGTCTTAAAGTCAATACGCGTTAGACTTACTTTTTTTGAATAATTTCTGCTAACAATTTTTTAGCACGAAGTAATTTAACTTTAATATTATTTATAGGTTCTTTTAATTCTTCCGAAATTTCTTTATAACTTAATTCTTGGAAGTATCTAAGATTTATAACTGCTTGATAATGCGGTTTTAATTTTTTAATATCGCGTAATAATTTGGCTAAGTTTTGTTCTGTAATAAGTTTGTCTTCAACAGATGGAGACTCATCTGCCACTAAATAAACTTCGTTTTCTTCTGTTTGAGACAGGGCTTGTTTAATACTGTTTTTTTCCTTTCTTATAATATCAATATGAATGTTTTTAGAAATAGTAATCAACCAAGTGTTAAAAGCGTAGGTATTGTCGTAAGATTCAATTTTATCAAAAGCTTTAGAGAACGTTTGAATGGTGATGTCTTCTGCATCATTTTCATTCTGAATACGTTTTAACTGAAACCCGTAAACTTTATCCCAATAATTATGTAGTAGATAGTTAAACGCTTTTTGGTCGTTTTTTTTAGCTCTTATTATTGCTTCGTCTATTTCCAATAATTTGGTTTTGATATTTTGTTAGTTATAAAGATACTAAATTGAAGTATAATCAGGGTTATTTCTAAAAAAGGTAATAGTAGAATTGTGTCTAATTCGTTTAGTTTTTTTGCTGAAAACCCTAAGGATAAATATTGCGTTATAAATCTAATTATAATAAGTCCTGCTACAAAAGGCCATAAGTAAGTTGTAATGGCTAACGAAATTCCTAATGTCCAAAATAAAACCTGCGTTATATAAAAAAGTGCTAATAAAAATTGATGCTTAACTTTATAGTGTTTGGCAGTAGATACGTGTCTTCGTTTCTGCTTAAACCAATCTTTTAAACTCATTTTAGGAATAGACGTTGTAAAACTTTCCCGGGTTGTACTTATACTTGTGTTTTTAGAGTTAGCAACTTCATTTATAAATAAATCGTCATCACCAGATCTAATTTTCATATGTTTAATAAATCCGTTAGATTTAAAAAACTCGTCGCGGTGATACGCTAAGTTTCTTCCAACACCCATGTATGGAATTCCAATTTTGGCAAACGAAAAATACTGTGTTGCTGTTATTAGGGTTTCAAATCGGATGATTTTATTTAATAAAGAGTTTTTAATTTTATTATAGGCTCCGTAACCTAAGACAATTGTGCTTTGATCTGAGAAGTTTGCACTCATCTGTGTTATCCATTGATTGGATAACGGTTTGCAATCTGCATCTGTGAATAATAAGTGGTCGTATTTAGCAGCTTTAATACCCAGAGACAGGGCGTATTTTTTATTTCCCCAGAAAGCTTCTATATTTTTAACATTGACAATCTTTATGTTATCGTGTCTAGATTTAAAATCTTCAAAAATATCAAGCGTATCATCATGAGACGAGTCGTTAATTAATACAATTTCAAAAACAGGATAATCTTGCTCTAAAATAGTAGGCAGAAAATTTTTAATGTTTTCAGCTTCGTTTTTAGCGCAAATAATGACCGAAACAGGAGTGCTTTTGACAGGCTTAGAATCGCTTTTAGAAAAAGCAAAACTACCAAAAAGTACGGCGTAATATAATACTTGAATAACCACTACAGTTACAAAACTGTAGAATAACACCTCAAGTATTAGCATGCTTTATGAGTGTTGAGTGTCGGTACAATTCTCAAATTGATCTGGCGTTTTTCCGCAAAATCCACAAGATTCTCCTTCTGTATTTAACATAGGATTTTGACTTGCACAAGTACCTGCAAATTTACCGTCTTTTTTAGCCCAAATTTTAATTGCAATTCCTGCAAAACCTAAACCTAATAGGCCTATAGTAAGTAATAAAAGTTTCAAAATAGTTGCTTTTTTAGATGTACAAAGATACGGTTTTTTAGAAAAACAAGATCACTTTTAACGTTTCAATAATCTTTGTCACATTATTTTGAACATTAAAATCAGTTTTTTAACGAAAATCTCATTTAGATGGATGTAAAGTGTCGGAATTCTTATTTTTTTTATAATTTACTGCTCTAACTTTTTAACAATTTAAATTATGAAAAAATTATTTGCAGAATTTTTTGGAACCTTTTGGTTGGTCTTTGGAGGATGTGGTAGTGCTATTTTTGCTGCTGGCTTCCCTGAATTAGGTATTGGGTTTGTAGGTGTGGCTTTGGCGTTTGGTTTAACAGTTTTAACCATGGCTTATGCTGTTGGTCATGTTTCTGGAGCGCATTTTAACCCTGCAGTATCTATAGGACTTTGGGCTGGAGGAAAGTTTCCTGCTAAAGAATTACCAGGTTATATAATTGCTCAATTAGTTGGTGCAATAGTGGCAGCAGTTGCATTAATGTATATTGTATCTGGTAAAGCTGGTTTTACAGATGTGGGTGGTTTTGCAGCTAATGGTTATGGAGATTTGTCCCCAGACGGGTATTCTATGATGTCTGCTTTGGTTACAGAGTTTTTATTAACCATGTTTTTTCTATTAATTATATTGGGTAGTACATATCCTAAAGCGCCTAAAGGTTTTGCAGGTATTGCAATTGGATTAGCGTTAACATTAATACATTTAATTAGTATTCCAATTACAAATACATCTGTTAATCCTGCAAGATCTACAAGTCAAGCATTATTTGCAGAAGGTGGAGATTACCTTGGACAACTATGGTTGTTTTGGTTAGCTCCAATTGCAGGAGCAATTGTTGCGGGATTGATACACAAATCCTTTTTTAGTAAAGACTAACTTATATTAGTTTAAACAAAAAAGCCTCACTTAATAAATGAGGCTTTTTTGTGTTGTTATGCGTTGTCTTTAATCGTTAATCTTTAAAGATATTTCGGCAACGGGCGTGTCGTTTGACCTTACCTGACTACCGCCTTTAGGTTCTATAGAGATACTTAGACCTAAAGCATCTTCCGTATAAGGGATTTCTTGAAGACGTCTGTCAGCTTGGCTTAAAACACCTAAGTTAACCATCTTATCCTGTAGTTCTGCCCAAATTTGATATACCTTATTGTCTGGTAATTGAGGTAATGATACTACATCAATCATTGATTTTTTTTCTTCAGGATTAATGTAAGCTACTGTTTTTAAATTTTTAGCTCTTGTATTTCCTTTTAGGACATATTTTTCTGTTTCAGGATTGTTTAATTGCTTAAACTGCTCTAATAATTGTGTTAATGTGCTGTTGTTGTTTGCAATGTCACTTCTTAGATCAAATATTTCGTCTGCAATTGTCTGATTTTCGCTTGATAATTGCTTGTTTTGGTTATAAAGATACACAGAGCTTACACCTAGCATTAGAGCTGTAAGACTAGCAGCAATAGCTAAACTGTACCATTTTCTTGTGCGTTTAGGTTTTAATGCAATTACGGGCTTGTCATCTAATGCATCTAACACATTACTTAAAACTAACTTAGGTGCTTTAACGGTATTTAATTGCGAGCTAAATTCTAATTTATCCTGTAGTGTATCGTATGCTTTTTTTACTTCTGGAAATTCAGAAATATAATGCTCAACCTCTAAGGTTTCAGAAGCATTAGTTTGACCTATTAAATACTTGTTTAATAAGTCAGAGTTTAAAAATGTAATTATTTTGTCATTCATCACTTTACAATTAAGGGTTGTAAATTTTCTTCAATTCACGTAACGCAATTTTTAATCTAGATTTTATAGTACCTAAAGGTATTTCCAATTCTTCGCTCGCTTCTTGTTGCGTCATTCCTTCAAAAAAGAGCGCGTTAACAACAACCTGATACTTTAAATCTAGAGTGTTTAAATGCTTTTTAATATCTAAAACATCCTCGTTTAAACTATTAGTTGTCAGTTTATATACGTTGGAATCTTCTATTTGGACTTCTTTTTTAGATTTATTATTTACGGATCTAATTTTATCTATTGCAGAGTTGTAAGCAATACGATATAACCAAGTAAATAATTTAGCTTTATCAGGATTGTAGCTTTTTCCTTTCTTCCAAACCTTTATAAGTGTTTCTTGAAGTACGTCTTGTGCTAAATCGTCATCAGAGATTACTTTCTTAATAACACCAAATAGGGCATCAGCATAGTTTTCATACAACAAGTTTATTGCTTGTTTATCACCATTTTTAAGGTGAGCTATAATATGTTCTTCTAATGAAAAATTCAAGCTTAGTAATTAAGGGTTGTTAGTTTAATTATTTTGAATTGAAGGTGTTGTGTGTCATTAAAAAATATTGACTTCGGCTTCAATAGAAATATTAAAGATACGATAAATAGTATTTTGTATCAATTTTGAGAGCTTTAATATGTCATTTCCTTTAGCATCACTATAGTTAACTAAGACTAACGCTTGTTTTTTATGAACCCCATAATTGTCAAATGTTTTGCCTTTAAAGCCCGCGGTTTCGATTAACCAACCGGCAGGAACTTTAACTTCTGTATCAGAAATTGTATAATGCGGTGCATTTGGAAAGTTTTCTTGAAGTTTAGAAAAAGCAGTGTTTGAAATGACTGGATTTTTAAAAAAACTACCAGAATTACCAATCTCTTTAGGGTTAGGTAGTTTGCTTTCGCGAATAGCAATAACAGCATTAGACACTTCTTGTATTGTAGGCTGCGTAATATTGTTTTGTTCTAATTGGGCTGTGATAGCGCCATAATTAGTATGTAAAGTGTGGTTTTTAACACTAAGTTTAAAAACCACACTTGTTATAATATAGTGTCCTTTTGCTTCTTGTTTAAAAATAGAGTTACGGTATCCAAATTTACAGTCTGCATTACTAAATTCTTCTAACTCTAAAGTTTTTAGATTTAGTGCGGAGCAAGCGTAAAAGTTGTCTTTTAACTCAATACCATAAGCGCCTATATTTTGTATAGGACTTGTGCCAACATTACCTGGGATTAAGGATAGGTTTTCTAATCCTCCAAAATCTTGATTTAAAGTCCATAATACAAACTCGTGCCAGTTTTCGCCAGCTTGAGATTCGATAAAAACTTCAGTCTCTGTTTTTGAGATAATAGTTTTACCTTTTAGATCTAGATGTATTACAAGCTTATCCACATCTTTGGTTAGTAGCATATTGCTACCACCACCAAGGATAAAGGTGTCTTCAATTTTGTTAGTAGAAAATACAGCTTTTAAATCGGCTATGTTTTTAACGGAGACAAATTGCTTTGCATTAACATCAATACCAAAAGTATTGTATGGTTTTAGAGATATGTTGTTTAAAATTTGCACTAATCTTTGTATACTTTAAGAGCTTCTTTTAAAATATTTACTGCTTTTTTTAAGCTTTCAGTATTTAACACATAAGCAATTCTGATTTGATTTAAACCTACGCCTGGCGTACTATAAAAACCTGCAGCAGGAGCAACCATAACAGTTTCGCCATCTACATCAAAATCTTCTAAAAGCCATTGCGCAAAAACATCACTATTTTTTACAGGCAATTGTGCTATACAGTAAAAAGCTCCTTTAGGATTAGCAACTTGCACACCTTCAATCTTATTTAATTCTTCAATTAAAACGTTTCTTCTTTCTACATATTCTTCAATAACATCATCAAAATAACTTTGTGGTGTTTCTAAAGCGGCTTCACTAGCAATTTGTGCTAATGTAGGAGGACTTAAACGTGCTTGTGCAAATTTTAAACCAGTTGCAATTACGTCTTTGTTTTTAGAGACTAAACATCCAATACGTGCGCCACACATACTGTAACGTTTAGAAACAGAATCTATGACAATAGCATTGTCGTCTAATCCATCAACTTGCAAGATAGAGTAGTGCGTTGCACCATCATAAGCAAACTCACGGTAAACCTCGTCAGCAATTAAAAACAAATCATGTTTTTTAACAATTGCAGCTAGTTTTTCTATTTCCTCTTTAGAGTATAAATAACCTGTAGGGTTACCTGGGTTACAAATTAAGATTGCTTTTGTCTTAGGTGTAATTAATTTTTCAAACTCTTCAATTGGAGGTAAAGCAAAATTGTCTTCAATTTTAGAAATTACAGGAACAACCTTTACGCCAGAAGCAGTAGAAAATCCATTGTAGTTAGCATAAAATGGTTCTGGTATAATAACCTCGTCATCTACATCCATAATACTTCCAAAAGCAAAAAGCAAGGCTTCACTACCACCAGTAGTTACAATAATGTCATCGTGTTTTACGTGGATGTCATTGTTTTTGTAGTAGTTGGCTATTTTTGTACGGTATTGTTCTGATCCTTCAGATCTTGAATAAGACAACACCTCTATATCAGCATCTTTTACAGCTTGCATTGCTATAGTTGGTGTTTTAATATCTGGTTGACCTATGTTTAGGTAGTAGATACTTTTACCGGCTTTTGCAGCTTTTTCTGCAAATGGCACTAATTTTCTTATTGGTGACTGTGGCATGGATAGCCCTTTGTTAGAAATTTTTGGCATTACAAATTATTTAGATTACAAATTTGCGAAAATAATTGATAAGTTTCCTAATAAAAAAGGTCTTTTAAAAAAGCGATATTGTTAAACTTTTTTTAACCTGGAAAAACAATTAGTTAATTGTAAAACAATAACAAAAAAAAAGCCGAAACATAATGTTTCGGCTTTTTTGTATAAATGTTAATAAAGATTATTTCTCCATTACACTTTTTCCTTTTTTCTCTAAAACACTTGTTTTGGATGGGTCAATAACTTCCCCTTTTATTTTAAGAGATACTGTTGGCGTTTCAGCATTAGATAAAACAGTAATCGTTTTTCTAATTGGCATAACTCTTTGTGTATCGTATTTTACTTCAATTTCTCCAGTTTGTCCTGGCATTACTGGTGCTTCTGGTTTTTTAGGCACAGTACAACCACAGCTAGAACTAACTTTAGATACTATTAAAGGCGCATCTCCAGTATTAGTAAATTCAAAAGTTCTAATTCCGTTATCACCTTTGTTAATTGTTCCGTAGTCAATAGTAGTGTCCTTAAACTCTATTTTGGCCATTTTTTCTTGAGCATTCATCGATAAACTAATAAGTCCGATAAATAATATTGTAAATAATTTTTTCATTGTATTTTGATTTTATTGGTTTGTAAATCTAATTACTTTTTATTCCTTTTGCAAAGTTATTAGATGTAATGCATACTTGCAAATACTTATAACATATTTAACTATACATTATTCATCGTTATAATTTCACAAAAACAGAAATATAAGTACTTTTGTAATCTATATTTCAAAAACTATTCCAAAGTATGCAAATTCCATCAAAATATAATGCTGTTCAAGCAGAAAACAAATGGTATGACTACTGGATGAAGAATAATTATTTTCATTCTACGCCAGATGACAGAGAACCATATACCATTGTAATCCCTCCACCAAACGTAACAGGAGTCTTGCATATGGGACATATGCTTAACAATACTATTCAGGATGTTTTGATACGTCGTGCACGTTTGCAAGGTAAAAATGCATGTTGGGTACCTGGTACAGATCACGCATCAATTGCTACTGAAGCTAAAGTTGTTGCCAAATTAAAAGGGCAAGGTATTGACAAAAATGACCTGACAAGGGACGAGTTTTTGGCACATGCTTGGGAATGGACAGAAGAATATGGAGGCGTAATCCTTGAACAACTTAAAAAATTAGGATGTTCTTGTGATTGGGAACGCACAAAATTTACGATGGACGACGACATGTCTGAAGCTGTAATTAAAGTATTTGTGGACCTACATGACAAAGGATTAATATATAGAGGTTACCGCATGGTAAACTGGGATCCGGAAGCAAAGACAACGTTGTCTGATGAGGAGGTTATCCATGAAGAGCGTCAAGGAAACTTATACTACATAAATTATAAAATTGAAGGAAGTGATGATACATTAACTATCGCTACAACACGTCCTGAAACAATATTTGGAGATACAGCAATTTGTATTAATCCAGAAGACGAAAGGTTTGCACACTTACGTGGAAAAAAAGCCATTGTGCCAATTTCTAATCGTGTTATTCCTATAATCGAAGATGACTATGTTGATATCGAATTTGGAACAGGGTGTTTAAAAGTAACGCCTGCTCATGACGAAAACGATAAGAATCTTGGAGACAAACACAAATTAGAAGTTATTGATATCTTTCATGAAGATGCCACATTAAATAGCTTTGGATTACAATTTGAAGGTCAAGATCGTTTTGTTGCTAGAAAAAATGTAGCAAAAGAATTAGAAACAATTGGTGTTTTAGTGAAGACTGAAACGCACATGAATAAAGTCGGGACCTCAGAACGTACAAAAGCAGTTATAGAGCCAAGATTAAGTGACCAATGGTTCTTAAAAATGGAAGAGTTGGTAAAGCCAGCAATTGAAGCCGTTTTAGGAGAAGATGCTGAGATTAAATTATTTCCGAAGAAATTTGAAAATACATACCGTCACTGGTTAGAAAATATTCGTGATTGGAATATCTCACGTCAATTACTTTGGGGACAACAAATTCCTGCTTATTTCTATGGCGATGGAAAAGAAGATTTTGTAGTTGCAGAAACATTAGAAGACGCTGTTTTAAAAGCACAAAAGGTAACAGGAAGAGCAGATTTAAAGGCAACAGATTTAAAGCAAGATACAGATGCTTTAGATACATGGTTTAGCTCTTGGTTATGGCCAATGTCTGTTTTTGATGGTATCCGTAATCCAGAAAACGAAGAAATTAAATATTACTATCCTACTAACGATTTAGTTACCGGTCCAGATATTTTATTCTTTTGGGTAGCACGTATGATAATTGCAGGTTATGAGTATAAAGATCAAAAGCCATTTAACAATGTATACTTAACAGGTCTAGTACGTGATAAACAACGTCGTAAGATGAGTAAGTCTCTTGGGAACTCACCAGACGCTTTAAAATTAATTGAAGAGTATAGTGCAGATGGTGTTAGAGTTGGGTTACTATTAAGTAGTGCTGCAGGAAACGATTTAATGTTTGATGAAACTTTATGCCAACAAGGAAAAGGTTTTGGAAACAAAGTTTGGAACGCCTTTAACTTAACTAATCTATGGGAGGTTAATGATACAATAGCGCAACCTGACTCAAGTAAAATTGCTTTAGATTGGTACGAAGCTAAATTTAGCGAAGCCCTTTTAGAGATTGAAGATCATTTTAGTAAATACCGTTTAAGCGATGCTTTAATGTCTATTTACAAACTGATTTATGACGATTTCTGTGGATGGTTGCTAGAGATTGTAAAACCAGCATATCAACAACCCATTGATGCTGCAACGTATAATAAAGTGATGGCTATTTTTGAGGAAAACTTAAAAATATTACATCCATTTATGCCTTTCTTAACGGAAGAAATTTGGCAATATATTGCTGAAAGGACTCCAGAGGAAGCATTAATAGTTTCAAAATGGCCGGTAGCTAAACCTGTAAATAAAGAATTGATTTCTCAGTTCGAATTTGCTTCGGAAGTTATTTCTGGAATAAGAACGGTAAGAAAAGAAAAGAATATTGCTTTTAAAGATGCTATTGGTTTTTCTGTAATAAATAATGAAAATTTAAATACAGCGTTTGACACCGTTATTGCAAAATTAGGTAATTTAGAAGCTATCGATTATGTAAAAGAACCTGTTGAAGGCGCTTTAACTTTTAGAGTAAAATCTAACGAGTACTTTATACCAATGGATGGCGCAATAGACGTAGAGGCTGAAATTGTAAAGTTAACAGAAGAGTTAAACTATACTGAAGGTTTCCTTAAATCAGTACAAAAGAAGCTGTCTAACGAGCGCTTTGTTGCTGGAGCTCCAGAACAAGTTGTCGCTTCTGAGAAGAAGAAAGAAGCAGATGCTTTAGCGAAGATCGAAACTTTAAAATCTAGTTTAGCTAGTTTGAAGTAGTTAAAATAGACTAAGCGTAGTCGATATGCTTTATAAAATTAAAAAGCCTTTCCAATTGGAAAGGCTTTTTTGTTATTCAGGTCATTGGTTAATTGCTATTGATTATTTCCCTTAAATAACTAACTACATATTAGTTACCTAATCATTAAAAATGTTACCCTTTTTTTTAATTTTTTTAAATTAAACTTCATAAAGAGTTGTAGATTAGTGACTTGTATTTTTATTTTTAAGCATATAACATGTTAGTTATAACATATTTTGTTGTTTTAATCTAATAAATTTATAATCTCATTACAAATCAATTCTGATAATTCATTTTTATCTAAATGGCATTCTTCTACTAGTTTAGAAGTCGCACATTCAGTATTTATAACGTTTACGCTTTTTTTAAGCGTATCATTTTGAGTATTTATACCTGAAATTGTAATATATAGTAGAAAAACAAATGCCATTTTTTGTGTTAATTTAAAAAGCCCTTCCGTTAGGAAAGGCTTTTATGGTTATTGGTTGATTTTGACTAGTCCCCTTAATAAATAACTAACTACAAATAGGTTCCTTGATCTTTAAAAATGTTACCCAGGTTTTTGTTTTTTTTTAATTTGAATTAATTTTCTGATCTTCTTTTTGCGTATTAAATATCTAAACTAATAAAGAAGAAATATATAAGAGAATAATAATTGATTAGTTTTAAATAAATAAAAAAATGTCAAGCTGAATTTATTCTTGGGTTGGTGTTTTTTATTTAAGTTGTAATTGCTATATCTTAAGACCTTAACTTTAGCTGTAAAATAATATATTATAACTACTAAGAGATGATGCATTACATTTGTTTGTAATGGACACGCATAATAGTATTATAAAATTAAAAAGCCTTTCCAATTGGAAAGGCTTTTATGGTTTTTGATTGATTGTGCTATTGGTTTTTATTTTTATTTCTTAAATAGTTCCCTAAAGTTAGGCGTATTATTAGTAAAGTGATTACCCCTATAACAAAGTTAGTCCAAAAAGTCATATTTATAGTTTAATCGCCCATAGCAGCACAGATTGCAAATTCGGCTACCATTATCATAGTGCCCCAGCCTGAAAGACCAGCAGCAAATTTCTTTACAACCTTTTTTGCTGCTCTTTTTAGAGCTCTACCTGTTATTTTTTTTCCTTGCAGTGCATCTCTTAAAGTTGTCAATGAATCTAATCCAAGAGCGGAAACAGCGCAACCGCTAATTGTACCCCAACTTTGTGCATTTGCAGTATGAATACCTAGTATTGATAAAGGGTTAATGATAGTGGTTAAACTCTCGGCTTCTTCTTCAACTGTTATAATACCATGCACTAGAGGTACTAATGCGGAATCATCTTCACCATCTAATATTTCAAGAATATCATTATCGGTTAAGTCTCTTGATAATAGAAAGTCTTTCGCCGTTTGTATCGATGGATCGATTGCACTATTAATAGTTTCAAGGGATATTTGAATTATAAATGTGCAGTTAGAAGTGTCAAAAGGGGTTGTTTCATTAGTAATTGTGGTATTTACATTTAATGATGTATTTGTGGTTGTGTTATTTGTTGGAGCTGCCTCTAAAAGGGTGTTTTTCTGTATTTCATTTTGTAATAAGGATTGAAAACTTGGTAATCTATTTATGAAATTACTTATTTTAGAGCTAACAGGTTGTCCGTCAATTCTATTTAGGGAATTATTTATTGGGGTGCTAACAAATTGTCCGTCAATTGTTTGTATGCAGAAACTTAAATAGGAGTCGGGTGAAAGTCTGGAAGTTTCAGCTTGGTTAGTTTTCGTTTGTTTAATGATTGGTATATCAATTATTCTTTCTCTAGTCTCATGTAATGATTCTAAAAAACTCTTTTTCTCAGTACTACTAATTTCATCGTTTTCATCAATGTTTTCTGTTTGACAAGATTGGAATATTATTATACTCCCTATTAGTATTAATTTGATAGTAAAAATTGCTAAGGTTCCTTTAATTATTTTTTTTATGTTATAAGTCATTTTGGTTTATAAGTTTATTAGTTTATAATTTGTTTTGTTGTTTTGTATTTAACGATAATTAAATTTTGTCTCTATTTTTTTATGTAGGGGGAGCTTTGATAGGTGTTCTAAATCCTATAGATAAAAGATAATTCAAGTAAAAAAAATGTTTCTGGTTATCTAAATGATCTTTAGTAATTTTTGATTTTTGAAGAAGGTATTTTTCTAAAAAGGATAAAGTGTCTTTCAAAATAATTAAGAATTAGTTGTTTTCTTAATTGTTCCTTAAGTCTAAGATATGTTACCCACTATTTTCTTTTTTTTAAAATAAAAAACAACAGGATTAATAATAGAACGCTTAGAATAATGTAATACAATGAGTCGTTGTTTAGTTTTATTACAGAATCATCACCAATTAAAATCAAAGAAGACCAGTAGTAAGGAGATGCTTCGCTTAAGCTATGTACAGCTAAGTAATCAAGTTTTGCGTTTCTTAAAGCGGCACTTTTAGATTTACCATTTTTTAGGTGTTGATAAAAAGAGAGTGTGATTTCAGTATTTGATTTGTCATTAACATTCCATAAAGAAGAAATAACACTTTTGGCACCTGAATAGAAAAACCCACGTGCTAAACTAAACACACCTTCCCCGTTATTTAGTTCTCCCATAGAACTATTACAAGCATTCAGAACTACTAATTCGGCCTGATTTTTTGTAGTGTATAACTCGTTTAAATATAGTTTTTGGTTTTTAAATGCAATCCAAGGTGAAATTGAATCATTAGCATTTGCATGCGTTGATAAATGAATAATTTTATATTTATTCATTTCGGATAAAAAGGCTTGTTTTGTTGCGTTATTGCTTAGATAATTTTTCCCATTTATTATTCTTTCTGTAGCCTTAATTTCGTTTTTGCTTTCTGGTAAGTTTTGTAAATTATCGTAATTAAAAATAGTTGGAGCAAAACCCAAAAAATCTTTTTTTGCACTTCTTTCAAGACTATTGTTTTTGGTAAGAAAAGATAGTGAATAAGCATAGCTTATTTCGTGACTTTTTATTAAAAAACTATTAGCATTTAAATCTGTGATTAAGGCTTCGAATGGTATTTTAGATAAGTCACTGTCAGGAATTATTATTAGCTTTTTGTGTTTGTTTATTAACGTTTTAATTGATTGGGTTGGGAATAGTTTGTCGTAAAGTTTAAAAGCGTTTAGTTTAAATTGTTTGAGCTTTTCTTTGTTACTAAATGGTTTAGAAATAGATTTTTGAAATTGTTTTACCAGTTGATTAAAAGTAGTCAGGTTGTTTATTTTGAAAATTTCAGAAGAATGCTTTGTAATAGCTACCCCATAAAGTGCATCAAATTGATTTTCTGTTTTATCCCATATAAAAGTTATATATAATGTACTGTCCGTAATTTGGTTTTGAATTTCATTTAACGTAAGGACTTTAGAAATTTTTTGGTAATTATCATATTCTGGGTAATTAAATTGAAGCGAGTCTTTTAGTTTTTTTAACTGTTCTTTCTTGTTTACTAGTAGTAACCTGATACTATCATTAGCTTTATTTTTTATTAGTCTCTTTAAAGCATAGCTTTCTTTTTTAATATTATTTTCTGTATCTAATATTATTTTAGGAAGACTTAGGTTGTTTTGTATTCTTATTCTTGTAGCATTATTTAATAAAAGTAAAGCTTTGTTTTTTTCAGTATAGTAAAATGCTTTTGTAGTATTGTTGGTTAGGTGTGATAAGTGCGCTCCTAAATAGTAAAAATAGGAGGCTTCTTGTCTCCAATGTATTTGAGAGTCTTCATCTTTTATTTCTGTAAAAATATCATCTAAAATAAGGTCTGATAACTCAAGTGTTTCGGAAGCGTGATTTAAATGTTTTTTGTCTTTTGTATGAATGAAATATTTTATCCAAGCATAATATTTTTCGTATAAAATAGATAGTAATTTCTTTTTATTTTCGTTGCTAATTTTATCTATATGCGGTAGTTGTTTTGGTGTTTTTAAATTTGTGTTTAATAATTCGTCTATGGCTTTATTATGATAAATTAGTGCGCTTTCTGGGTTATCCTGAAGATAACTATTGATTCCAAGAAGTTTGTAAAGGACACTAAAATGTGTTGGGATATTAATGTCTAGAGCTCTCTGGTAATATTTTTTTGAAAGTTCTAATTCTTGTTGTGTTGATGTTACACCGTTAGAACTTAACATACCTAGGTTTATCAGGTTTATCTGAAGTCTTCTTAGGTCTCCCTTACTTTTTATGTATTCTAATGCTTTGTTATAGTGTTTTAAGGCTTCTTTTTTACGATTAGATAACATGTAATAGCCTCCAAGATTGTTATTTATACTATAAAGGGTGTCAAAGTCTAGTGTTTTTGAATTGGAGTGTGACTCTGCTAATTTTAAGTAGAAAATAGCTTTGTCTAAATTGTTTTGATCTTCTAATTTCCGGTGTATATGTGCAATTTCAATATAGTTTTTAATATTAGATTCTGGGTTTTTTTTGTGAGTTTTATATATTAATTTTTCATAATAATAAATACTGTTGTAGTAATCGTTTAAAGCATTATAGCTATTAGCAATTAATTTTAAATATTCAATCTCGTTTTTTGAGTTACTTGTGGTTTCTATTTTTGATAAACAAAAATCAATACATTTTTTATATGTTTTGTTGTCAAATAAAGATTGTGCTATTTCTAAATTATTATTATTAATTTTTATATAAGTATAAGTTTCAGCTCTTTTGGCCTTAGTTTTAAAACATGCCAAATTAGAGCTGAGACTGATAATCAGTAAAAAAAATGTGATTAATAAATTCAATTATAAGTTACTCCGTTATAAGTTTAGTTCTTTTTATTTCAACATCAAAAAGAGCAGCGATTCTATCTCTAATAGGGTCATTTTTGCAGCATCCTCTAAATATCCACAATTCAGTGTTTATAAATGTATTTTGATGTTGTATTAATTCGGTGTCAAGATTGCCTAAGTCTAATTCAAAATCACCTCTAATTAATGTTTTTGTTGCATCCGTAACAAAAGCTTCGAATTCAATTTCAAAGACAGTAAGATATTCCACATGAGTAACTGGGCAAACAATACAAGTATCAATACCTATAAATAATCCATCAACAGAAGCTTGGTCTATTTCATCAAAAATCCAAATATCCGTATTTGCATCTAGATTTTCTATACTGTGGCTTGTAGTTGTTGAAGCGTGAAAACTATTTCTCATTAACTGTTTGTAAGATGGAGAGCTGTAATCTACTTTTAAATATTTGTAAGTTGCAACTATCATTCGGTTGTTTTGTGCGTCTGATGCGGTTGTTTTTTTGTCAATTGTTTCACTTATAGCCTCTTCAATAGTAATGTCATTTTTCGAGCAGCTATTAAAAGTACAAATACTAAATATTAGTAATATTAGTTTAATAGTGTAATAGTTGCTTTTGGTCGTATTCATGATGTTTAGTTTTATATGTTAATACTAAAACGTTTCGAAATATATATATTTGTTACCCAAGTTCAAAAATTTTATTTGTAAATATATATATCAATTTTTTTAGGGTATCATTTTTGATGTTTTAAATTTATTTAACCAACTATTCTTTTTAATGAGCAATACTAATTACTTTATTAACGGTTTAAAAACCCAAAACGAAAAAGTAATACTAGAGATTTACACTAATTCTTATCCCAACGTGAGGCGTTTTGTACTTCAAAATTCAGGACAAGAACAAGATGCACAAGATGTGTTTCAAAAAGCAATAATCCAAATTATGGCTAGAGTGCAGGTTCAAAACGTAGTTATTAAATCTACTTTTGATGGGTTTTTGTTTACCGCTTGTAAAAATTTGTGGCGTAGAGAGTTAAATAAATCAAAACGGATGGTAACATTTGATCAACCTATTGAACTTAAGGTTGAAGCTAATGATATGGCACAGTCTGTTTTAGAGCAAGAACGATGGGAGTTTTTTCAAGAAAAGTTAGAGTTAATCTCCGGAAATTGTAAAGAAATTTTAAAACGTTTTTTTAAAAAAATGCCTTATAAAGATATTGCCAAGGAGTTAGATTATAGTGACGACAATGTGGTTAGACAACGTGTGTTTAAGTGCAAGAATAAATTAACCCAAATGATTAAAGAAGACAATCGTTATAATCAATTAAAAACATTATGATTTTATCTGAACACCTACTATTACAAGCAGATAAGTATTTGGTCAATAAGTTGACCGAACCCGAATTAAGTGCTTTTTTACTTGAACTGAATAGTAATGCGGAATTGGCAGATTACGTAGCAATTAACAAAGAAATGAGTATTCAGTTTAGTGATACGGACTGGCAATTTATAGAGGATTCGGATTCAAAAAATACCAAAGACTTACAGACGTATTTTAAAAGTGATGAGGCAATAGCATTAAAGTCCGCGCTAAATGATGCAGCAAAAAAACATAAAACAATTAGTGAATCTAGTAAGGCAAATAATGGCAGGTTGTTCTCGTTTTTGGCAATAGCAGCATCTGTAATTTTACTTGTTGGTTTATTCTTTTTAAATAGAACTTCTGATATTTATGATAGTTACAATTCTTGGACTGAGTTACCTTCTATGATAGAGCGAGGTGAGGTTAAAAGTGCAATATTAGAAAATGCTGAAATTAAGTTTGTCGCTAAAGATTTTGCTGGAGCTAACAAATTATATAGAACGTATTTGACGGAAACTAAATCAAATAATACTAACGTATTTTTATATTTAGGAATTACACAATTAGAATTAAATCAAAACAAGAACGCGTTAGCAACTTTTGATAAGGTAATAGACAGTGATAGTATCGATTTTTCTAAAGGCTATTGGTATAAAGCGTTGGTGTATTTAAAAGTAAAAGATAATTCTAATGCGATAGCGCAATTAAAATTAATAACAAAAGACAACAGTAATTACAAGTATAACGAAGCTCTGAAATTATTGTCGCAGTTGGAGTAGTATTTTTTAAGTCGAAGTCAAATCTGGTATTTCGACTGATATTATATATGATTTAAAAAGCCTTTTCAATTGGAAAGGCTTTTTTTATTTCAAAACTGTATATTGTGACAAATAGTTAGATATGTCAAATAAAACAAAATATTCTTTATTAACAGCGCTGGTTGTAATATTAACTTATGGTGCTAAGGAGTATATTAATGTTCAGGAACAAACGGAAGTTGTAGCACAAGGTAAAGCGGTTAAATCAGACACTAACGAATACTTTTTACCAACAAGCACTACTGGGCAAATTGTGCATCATGATGGTTATAGTTTGAGTTATAGCGAGCCACATGAGCAAGCAGAGTGGGTAGCTTATGAGCTTAAAAAGTCTCACTTATCAAAAAGTGACTTTAAAAGACCTTATTTTGAAGTAGACAATGCTGTAAAAACAGGTGCTGCACATTGGCGTAATTATAAAAAATCAGGTTATGATCGTGGCCATTTGTGTCCTGCTGGAGATAGGAAATATAGTAAAGCTGCGCATGACGAAACTTTTTTGACTAGTAATATTTCTCCTCAACGACATGATTTTAATGCAGGTGTTTGGAATCGATTAGAACAAAAGACTAGGTATTGGGCTAGTAAATATGATGGTGTTTTTGTGGTTTCTGGAGGTGTTTTAAAAGGGAAAATGAAAACTATTGGAACAGAAAAAGTGGCTGTGCCTAATCAGTTTTATAAAGTATTAATAGATAATAATTCTGGTAAGACTAAAGTTATCGCATTTTTGATGCCTCATCAAGAGTCTGATCAGCCATTATATAAATTTGTAACTTCAGTTGATACTATTGAAAATTTAACCGGAATTGATTTCTTTTCAGAATTAGATGATGCTACAGAGAATAGATTAGAAGCCTCTAGTGATTATAAAGGCTGGAGCTTTTAGATTGATATTTATGTTGAAATTTTAAGGCAAAAGTTAGAAGCTGAAAAGTAATATTTGGCGAAAATGATTCTTTTACTGTTTAAGTGATTTTCTGTAATTTCTAATCAGTATTTTCTAATTTAATTTTTTCTTTACTCCGGTCCATCGCAAGTTTCTAATAAATTGACCTTCTTCAATAGATACTAGTTGTTCTGGTTTGTTTTTTACAGCTTTTAAGTAACCAATAATATAATCTTTAAAGTAGCGGAAGCTTTTCTTTTTTAAGCCCATTTTTAAGGCTGTTATGAGTGTAAGTGTAAAACCGTAGCGCATTTTGTACATCGCTTCACCTTGCAGGTATTTTGCACCTTTATTATAGCTTGCGCCTGTAGGTTTTAAATGTTTAACGTGTAATGTCTCATCTAATACAATATCGTAGTTATTGTATTTAGCTAATAACTCGTCAATAGTATCCCAACCCATTGCTCTTTTAAGTTGTCCGATAGCTTCAAAACAATCTTTGCGGTAGGCTTTAAGTGCACCTCTAATATGGTCTTTTCCAGTTATAGACTCTAAAACCCAATCATTATTTTTTTGAATATAACAATAACCAGCAACCATCCCAATGGTTTTGCTTTTATTAAAATGAAGCGCTAATGTTTCTAAATAATTTAAAGGAAAAATAAGATCGGCATCAAATTTACAAAGTACATCGTAATTGGTGTTTAAAACCTCATAGCCTTTGTAAAAGGCGTTGATTATTTTAGTTCCTGGTAAGTGTTTGTTTGATGACGTAACGTTAACTAAAGTGATGTAGTCATGGTGTTTCTGAAAGTCTTCTACAATACTTCTTGTGTTATCCGTAGAGTTATCATTAACCACCACAATTTGTTTAGGAAGTAACGTTTGGTCTGCTAAAGACTGTAGTGTTAATCCAATAGAAGATTCTTCGTTGTGTGCTGGAATGATAATGCTGAAATTCAAAATAGAAAATATTAGAATTTAAAGTTAGATGTATTTAAGCGCGTTCAGCATAAATAATATAATATCTAGGGGTAAACCATCTTAAAATTGGTCTAATTCCTAATTTTTTTGTTGGATTGGTCCATTTTTGTCTGTCTATAATTTTCCATCCCGTTTTTTCTAATAACCAATCTAATTGCCAATCTTCAAACTCGTGATAATGTCTATCCCATTTATCTGTTTTACTTCTGTAAGCAGAAGAAAACCATAATCTAAGAGGTACACTTATTACTAATTTGTCTGCTTTTATACTTTGTAAAACAGTAAAAGGATTTAATAGATGTTCAAATATCTCAAAAGCAGTGACTACTGTTGCGTCTGAGTTTTTAATTGCTGATGTGTCAAAATCTAGATCTTCCCCTGTCGTATTTTCTACTACAAATGCGTGGTCCTTTAAAATTTTGGTAAACGGGTTTTCTACACCTAAATCTAACACTGTTTCAGATTTAGAAATATGCTTTTCTAAAAATTGATAGGTTAGTTTAAAGCGTTTATGCGGAAAGGTTTGTTCGTACACAAAAATAGATTTTAGTCAGAAATAGATTCAGACTTTTTATTGTTTATAAACTATAGCATTAATATTCATACCTGCACCAACACTAGCAAAAAGGATAACATCTCCTTTGTTAATTTCTTGGTTTTCTAATTGACCGTTCAAAATCAAATCGTACAAAGTAGGTACTGTCGCAACACTAGAATTACCAAGAGTGTTAATACTCATAGGCATAATTCCTTCAGGCATTTTCATGTTATGCAATTTGTAAAAACGTTTTACAATAGCTTCATCCATTTTTTCGTTAGCTTGATGAATCAAAATCTTTTTAACATCTGTTATAGCGTAACCACTTTTCTCTAAACATGATTTTAAAGCTAATGGTACGTTTGTTAAAGCAAATTCGTAAATCTTACGACCATACATTTTAATGTAACGACGTTTACTATCAGACTCAGGCTTGTTAGTTTCTCCGAAGAAAATATAATGTGCTTCGTCATAAGCAAAAGTTGCAGATTCGTGAGCTAAAATACCACCTTCTTCAGTAGTCTCTTCAACTATAACAGCACCAGCACCATCACTATAAATCATAGAGTCACGGTCATGTGCATCTATCACTCTAGATAAGGTTTCGCTACCAATAACCAAACAGCGTTTAGCGATGCCTGCTTTAATAAAAGCATTAGCTTGTATAACGCCCTCTATCCAGCCTGGACAACCAAAAAGCAAATCGTATCCAACGCATTTAGGGTTTTTAATTTTTAAAAGGTGTTTTACACGAGAGGCTAAACTAGGGACAGTATCACTTTGTTCCGAGTCTATTTTTACATCACCATAATTATGTGCTACGATAATATAATCTAAAGTTTCTTTATCGATTTTTGCGTTTGCAATAGCCTTTTCGGCTGCAAAAAAAGCAATGTCAGAGTTTGATAATTCAGGTTTAGCATAGCGCCTTTCCTCAATACCTGTTATCGCTTTAAATTTTTCTACGATAACTTCATTTGGGCTATTTATTTTAGAACCATCTGCATTTAAAAATTCGTGATTGTAAAAATCTTCATTTTTTTCTATCGTACTCGGGATGAAGCTTCCTGTGCCTGTAATCTTAATATTCATATAAAAAGAAATTGCCTTTAATTATTTAACTACAAAGATAAGCAGTAAATATTAAAGGCAATTTTAAATGATTATTTTTTTACGATGTTCAACGCTTAATTTGCCTCTACATATGCTTCAATAGGTGCACAAGTACAAAATAAGTTACGGTCTCCGTAAGCATCGTCAACACGACGTACAGAAGGCCAGAACTTGTTGTCTATCACGTAGTCCAATGGGTATGCAGCCTTTTCTCTAGAGTAAGGTAGTAACCATTCGTCACTTGTTAACATCGCTAATGTGTGTGGCGCATTTTTTAACGGATTATTATCGTCATCCTTTGATGCAGCATCAATTTCTTTTCTAATAGAAATCATAGCATCACAAAAACGATCCATTTCTGCTTTGCTTTCGCTTTCCGTTGGCTCAATCATCATCGTTCCTGCAACCGGAAAAGACACTGTTGGTGCATGAAAACCATAATCCATTAGTCGTTTTGCAATATCTACAACTTCGATACCATTTTCTTTAAACGGACGACAGTCGATAATCATTTCGTGGGCTGCACGACCTTGCTCTCCAGAATACAACGTTTCATAAGCACCTTGTAACCTGTGCTTGATGTAATTTGCATTTAAAATGGCAATTTCAGTTGATTTTTTTAAACCTTCTGTAGCTAACATTTTAATGTAACCATAAGATATTAGACAGACTAAAGCTGATCCAAAAGGTGCAGCAGAAATAGCAGTAATGGCTTGATCTCCTCCCGTTTTGATTACTGGGTTACTTGGTAAAAATGGCACTAGTTGTTTAGCAACACATATTGGTCCAACACCAGGTCCACCACCACCGTGAGGTATAGCAAACGTTTTGTGTAAGTTTAAGTGGCAAACATCTGCACCAATATTACCTGGATTAGTTAAGCCTACTTGCGCATTCATGTTGGCACCGTCCATGTAGACTTGACCACCATTATCGTGTATTATTTGTGTTATATTTTTAATTCCTGACTCGTAAACACCATGTGTTGACGGGTAGGTTACCATTAAGGCAGCTAAATTATCTTTATGTAATTCTGCTTTTTCACGTAAATCGTCAATATCGATATTACCGTTTTCATCTGCTTTAGTAACAACCACTTTCATCCCGGCCATTACTGCACTTGCAGGATTGGTTCCGTGAGCAGAACTTGGTATTAAACAGATGTTTCTGTGATGATCCTCTCTAGATTCGTGATACGCTCTAATAACCATTAATCCAGCATACTCACCTTGAGCACCAGAGTTTGGTTGTAAAGAGGTCCCCGCAAAACCTGTGATTTCCGTTAGTTGGTCTTCTAATGCTTTTAACATTTGTTGGTAACCTTCGGCTTGATCTATTGGCACAAATGGGTGAATACTTCCCCAGTTTGGATTACTTAAAGGTAGCATTTCTGAGGCTGCATTAAGCTTCATTGTACAAGATCCAAGTGCAATCATAGAGTGATTTAATGCTAAATCTTTACGCTCTAATCCTTTTACGTAACGCATTAATTCTGTTTCAGAATGGTGCGTATTAAAAACGTCTAAAGTTAAAAATGACGTTTGGCGTTGGATTGAATCTTGAATATTGTTTGCGTCAGTAAAACCATCTATTGTTACTGCCGGCTTTGTTTCCGCTTCAGCGAAAATTGAAATAATCTCGTTTAAATCTTTTACAGAAGTCGTTTCGTTTAGAGAAACCGTTACTGTAGTATCATTAGGGTAATAAAAATTAACCTCACGTTGTTCTGCAATTGTTTTTACTACAGACGCATTAGCTTTAAGCTGGATGGTGTCAAAAAAGGCAGTGTTTACTTGCTCGATTCCCATTTTAGTCAATGCATTAGCTAAAGTAGAGGCTGCATTATGTACTTTATTAGCTATAAACGTCAAACCTTTTGGTCCATGATACACGGCGTACATACCAGCCATAACTGCTAATAGTACTTGTGCAGTACAGATGTTAGAGGTTGCTTTGTCACGTTTAATGTGCTGCTCTCTAGTTTGTAAAGCCATACGTAAAGCTCTGTTGCCATTAGCGTCTTTTGTAACACCAATAATACGACCAGGTATATCACGTTTGTAAGCTTCTTTAGTAGCAAAATAAGCGGCGTGTGGACCTCCGTAACCCATTGGGATACCAAAGCGTTGTGTAGTACCAACTACCACATCTGCACCAAATTTACCTGGCGCTTCTAATTTTACTAAACTTAAAATGTCTGCAGCTACTGCTACTTTTATGTTATTAGCATTTGCCTTTTCTATAAAAGTTTTGATATCTGTAATTTGACCATCTTTTCCTGGGTATTGTAAAATAGCTCCGAAAAAGTCTGACGAAAAATCAAATGTTGCTTCTGTACCAATAACTAGCTCAATTCCAATTGGAGTTGCTCTGGTTTGCAATAATGAAAGTGTTTGCGGTAAAATAGCATCACTTACAAAAAACTTGCAAATCCCTGCTTTTTTCTGGTCACGTGCTCTAACCGAGAATAACAAACTCATAGCTTCTGCAGCAGCAGTACTCTCGTCTAATAAAGAGGCGTTTGCTAATTCCATTCCTGTTAAATCAGTAATCATGGTTTGGAAGTTAAGCAATGCTTCTAAACGCCCTTGCGCAATTTCTGCTTGATAAGGTGTGTAAGCTGTGTACCAACCCGGGTTTTCTAAAACGTTACGTTGTATAACAGCCGGAAGGATTGTAGGATGGTACCCTAATCCAATGTAGGTTTTATAAGTTTTGTTAAGTTTTGACAGGGTGTTAATATGATTTGAGTATTCATATTCTGTCATTGCTTCGTCTAATTGTAATTCTTTTTTAAGACGAATTGGTGCAGGAACGGTTTCAGAAATTAGTTGTTCTATAGAATCTGCATTAACTGTTTGAAGCATTAGTTTTTGATCATTTTCTCTAGGACCAATGTGACGTAATGCGAAAGCGTTTGTATTCATTTGTGTTGTGTTGTTAATGTCCTATTTTGGAGGACTGACAATAAATTTTAGTTGCTTTTTTAATGATTGCAAAATTAACAAAAACTAATAGAAAGTTTTGTTAAAAATTGAAAGTTTTCAACTATTAGGCTGCTTTATTAACAGATTAATTATTTTTGCCTAATGAAGGTGTTAAAACAACTTTTAGATTTTTACATTAATAGCAGCGTGCATGTTGCCTTAGCAGTGTATGCACTAAGTTGGGTAACTCTAAAAAAGTTTGATATAAATTATGATAGCAGTGTGTTGTGGTTTAATTTTTATGCCACAATAACGGGTTATAATTTTGTAAAATATTTTGGGATCGCCAAGTGGCATCATAGAAGCTTGGCTAGTTGGTTGCGCGTCACACAAGTGTTTTCTTTGGGTTGCTTTATTTTAATGTGCTATTATGCATTACAATTAGTGGAAGAGTCGTTGGTTTTGATTGCTATATTTGGAGGTGTTACTTTTTTATACGCCATTCCTTTTTTACCAAAAAAATGGTATTTAGATGCCCAACAAAACCTGAGAGATATTAGTGGGTTAAAAGTATATATTATTGCTTTGGTGTGGAGTGGGGTAACCGTTATTTTGCCACTAGTAAATAATGAAGTGGGCTTTAGTGAGGACGTGATTGTGTCCGTTTTACAAGTTTTTATATTTGTAATTGCTTTAATGTTGCCTTTTGAAATTATAGACTTACGTTATGACAGTCTAAAATTGGCGACAATACCTCAGAAAATAGGAGTGAAGCGCACAAAACTACTAGGTCTTGTTTTGTTACTTATATTTTATTTATCAGAATTTTTTAAAGATACCATTCAAACAGACTATTTAATAACACAATTAATAGTCTGTTTAGTGTTAGGTATATTTATACTATTTGCTAACCAAAACAGGACAAAATATTATACGTCCTTTTGGTTGGAAGCCTTGCCTGTCTTTTGGCTAGTGTTGATGCTTATTTAACTCTTTTTCAAAAGACGACTTTATGGTGTCTTTTTCTCTAGAAGATAAATTATTTGCTTTTACTTTATTAACTAGTGCAGTAAGTTTATCGTTTGTTTTTGAGTGTTGCCTGCATACAGCACACATTAAACTATGAAATTTAAATTTTATTTTTTCAATGAATGACGCTTCATCGTATTGTGCTTTGTCACAGATGTGACCGGATTCCTCGCAAGAAATCATAAATTTATTCATCATTTTTAAAACCAATTATTTTGTAGGCAACTTGCCATAGATACTCGGGCTCTGTGTATTATAACCCATAGATTAGACGCAGTAATTTCTAATTCATTACAAATAGTTTCCGTTTCGTAATTTAAAATTGTTTTCATTTCAAATATCTGAGCTTGCTTTTTTGGCAATTTTGATAAACAATTATCAATTGCATCGGCTAGTTCGGTATTTTCAATGTTGTCTTCTGCTGTTTTATCGTAAGGATCAGCAACGCGTTCCTCTAGCCAATCGCCTTCGGTTTCGCTGTCACTATTATAGGACATTCTAACTTCTGCTTTTCCTTTGTTAGAATTGATTTTACGATAATGGTCAATGACTTTTCTTTTTAAAATTGAAACTAACCATGTACGTTCGCTAGCTTCTCCTTTAAAATTTTTCATACTTTTTAGACCAGCTAAAAATGTTTCAGAGACTAAATCTTGCGCGATAGCTCTATCATTTACACGCGTAATGGTGTAATTAAACAGGTAATCGCTGTATAAATCAATCCATTTATTGGGATCTATTTTGTGATTAGGCATATAAATAATTTTTCTTTTTCAGGCTAAAAATAGTAAAATTAGAATAAACCTTAAGTTTTATTTTTTTAATACGTTTTCTAATGCTGTTTTTATGTTTTCAAACTTAAAAATAAACCCATGTTGTAGTAATTTTTCAGGTAAGACATTTCTGCTTTTTGTAACCAATTCTGTTTCTGTGCCTATAAAGAATGCTCCAAGTTTTAAAAGCCATAAAGGATGAGATATTCCAAACGGAACTTTTAATACATGTCTTAAACTTTGCATTAGTGTTTTATTATCTGTGGGTTGAGGTACACAAAGATTAAATACACCTTCTAATTTTTGTTCCATTAAAAACTGAATGGCACTAGTAAAATCATCTTCATGTATCCAGCTTACTTTTTGTTGTCCTGAGGCTTGTTTACCGCCTAGTCCAAAACGTGTTAATTGTTTTAAAGGGATTATTGCACCACCATTTTTACCCAATACAATAGAGGTGCGTAAGATTACTTTTTTTGTTTTTGGGGTTGTTATTGCGTTAAAAGTTTGTTCCCAGGATTTAGCGATGTTCATAGAAAAATCATCGCCTATTATTCCGTTTTTCTCGGTATTTGGAGTGTCTAAAGATTCTTTATATATTGTTGCAGTGGAAGAGTTAAACCAATACTTAGGTGGATTGTCACACAGGTTGACAGCTAAGCCAAGTAAATTGGTGGTGTCAATTCTGGAATTGTAAATTGTTTTTTTGTTTTTATCTGTATATCTACAGTCCACAGATTTTCCTGATAGATTTATTAATGCGTCTGCATTTTCTAAATGTTTAGTCCAATCACCCAGTTCTGATCCATTCCAATAAATTTCGTTTTCAGATTTTGGTTGTCTGCTTAGAATCAAAACAGTATAATTTTGTTTTGTAAAATGAGTTTTTAAGACTTGCCCTAAAAATCCCGTACCGCCTGCTATGATTATTTTTTTCATTTTTAATTTATTTAGTACAAGTTATAATGTAATACCCAAAACTTTTCATGTGTAGTCCAGATAATAGTGCATAAAAAGACCCTTGCAAGTTATGCAGACTTTCTTTTTTTAAACCTTTAAGGGTTATTATATTTTTTATGAAGAACCCCATAATTGTAAACGGAACATGCAATACAGAAGGAGCTAATCTAAGCGAAGCGTCTTCTATTTTGATATTTTTAAAGCCAACAGATTGAAGCTTTTTAACCATGTTATTTTTGGTTTCTAACTTTTCCAAACTCCAATGACTACACAGTTTGTGACACGCGTATTTACCACCGTAACATAATTCTGTTTCTTCTTTTTTCAAGAAAGCATCAGCAATAACTAATTTACCATCTAGCTTTAAGATCCGGTAAGCTTCTTTTAGTGCTGTTTTGCTATGACCAGAATGACAAAAACTTTCTATGGCTAAAGCCGAATTAAAACTGTTAGATTTAAATGAGGTGTGATTGTAGTTTTCATTTAGGATTGTTCCTTTTAAGCCTTTTAGTAATTGGTTTCCTTTTTTTACTTGAAAATTGGATAATGTAACACCAAATGCAGTCAGGTTTTTATGTTTTTTAATAGCATATCGCATGGAGCCACCCATACCGCAACCTAAATCAATTAAAGTTGCTTTTTTGTTTGTGTAATTAAAGCGACTAATCACTTGATTTGTCATTTGGTTTAACATTGCGTCTCTTTTAAAAGGGTTTGTTTTAAAAGGAATGTAGTATCCAAAATGCATATTAAAATCTTTACTCCAAAACTCATAGTCTTCTGTTGCTTCGTTATAAAAGTCAACCATTTCTATTTTGTTTTTTTCTGACTGTTCAACTTGTGCTGTGAGTATTGTTTTCATAAGTCCTGCTTTTTAATTAATTACAAATATTTAAAATGAATAGCCAAGTATATATAATTGCGAATGTCACAAATAGGGTATTCATAAAGTAACTTCCAATTTTAAAGATTGTTTTTTTCGGAATGTCATACATTGGATAATAAGCTATTTGCGTAGCTACTTTACCAACCCAATAGGCAGCGATTAGTCCTGTTAATGCGATTGCTATGTGTGTTCCGTTTTTTAAATCTGTAGGTATTAGAATTGCTATTAATCCAAAAGAGAAGTTTAAACCTTGGATATAACGCCCATAAGTTTTAGCAATTTCTTGATTTAACGGTTTTAGTTGTTTAACATCATTATACCAATCAAAAACTTTATGACGGATATAAGGATAGATAAGAGCAGTGAATATTTGGCCACAGCCTCCTAAAATTATTAACCAATTTGGAATTTGAATTGTCATGATTTTGAGATATTATAAGTTATATATAAATGGAAACAAGCTAAGAATAAGGACACTATTGCCCACATAAATAAAATACCTAATTCTTCACCTTTTAATTGTTTAAAAAATATAATCAGAAACACTGTTAGCACTGCGTAGCTAGTAAAAAGTATTCGGTTTGTTTTAGTTAGCGTTTTAAATCTGTTAATTATAATTAGGCTTATTACTATTTGTATAGTCCCTAAAATAGGTAATGCTATTATTCCGCCCCAAAAGGTTAAGCTAAGTAATATGGTTATTAAGACTGACCAATAATTGACTTGATATACGTTTTTCATAATCTTAAAATTAACCTTAGGACTCTTTTGAGATTTGGTAATTAACAAACACCAAGTACAGTCCAATACACATAGGGATTATTAATAGAAAAATAGCGTTGTAATCTTTTAGAGTTAACAGGTTTGCAAATACGACAAAAGAGATAAGCCAAATTGCAATTTGTATCCAATAGTAACTTAGTAGTTTTTTGTTTGCTTTGGAGTATTGGTATGATTTAGTTTGTAGATATAGTGCTATAATTAGTTGTATTATTCCTAGTGCTAATTGTGCAAGTGCACCATATACTATTTCTACTAAGAATAGTAAAATGACAAATAGGTAGGTAACTAGGTTAAACGTGAATGTGTTTTTCATGAAGTTTTTTTGTTATTGAGTGAAGTATTGTAACAAAATATATAGCAATACTTATTGGTATTATTATGATTAGAAAGACAGCGATAAATCCATTGTTAAAGTTATCTGCAGCTAACCATCCTAAACCATAGGTTATTGTTAATAACCAATAGGCCAGCAATTCTTTTTTGTTTTTAATAGATAATTTATTCCAAATAAATAAAAGACCTAAAGCGCTTATTACTTGTAGTGTGCCTAATACTATTTGTGCATAGAGTCCCAAGAAAATAGTTAGGTAAAGTATTAGTGTTGTTATTAACGCAATCTTGTTAATTAAATAGATGATTCTCATAGTTATAGTTTTTATAAAACTTTCAGAAATTACTGAAAGTTTATTGTAAATTTTTTTATTTGAATAGTTTAAGTAAAGATTTAGTAATCCAGTTTTGTTTTTGATTTACCAATTTATTTATCATCACGTCCATAGTTTCGGTTAACTCGTGAAGTGCTTTGGTTTGTTTAATTAATTCTTTAGTTTTTGCTGTTCCATCATCTGTAATACTAGACACATCGTTTAATACTTTTACTACAGGTTTTATTTCTCTTCTGCTGCGTTCTACTGCAATAATTCTTGCTAATTCTTGTACGTCTTTTTCAGTAGTAAAAAACTCTTTACGCTCTCCAGCAACTAATGTTTTGGTAACAATACCCCAATCCATTAATTGTCTTAGATTCATACTTGTATTACCTCTAGAGATTTTTAAATCTTCCATGATCTCTTCCATAGATAATGGTTTAGTGGATATAAAAAGAAGCGCTTGTATTTGTGCCATAGCCTTGTTTATTCCCCATAAAGAACCTAAACTTCCCCAAGTACTAATAAATTTATCTTTTGCTTCTTGATATTCCATGTTACAAATATATAACTTATTTTTAAACTTTCAGTAATTATTGAAAGTTTAATTAGTATAATTAAAAAAGCCACTCTTAACTTAATTAAGAATGGCTTGATTTGTTTAGTTTAAATATGGATTATTTAATCAGTCCAGCACGTTTTAATAACGCTTCAGGTTTTGGTTCTTGACCTCTAAAACGTTTGTATAATATCATTGGGTTTTCTGTACCGCCTTGAGACAACACGTTGTCCTTGAATTTTTTTGCTACGTCTTTATTAAAAATACCTTCTTCTTTAAAATAGTCAAATGCGTCAGCATCTAAAACTTCCGCCCATTTATAGCTATAATACCCAGAAGAGTATCCGCCTTGAAAGATGTGTGCAAAAGCAGTGCTCATACAATTTTCTTTTACGTCAGGATATAAGTTAGTGTCTTCAAACGTTTTGTATTCGTGTGTTTTTACATCTGTAATATCAGATGGATTTATACCATGCCAGCTCATGTCTAAAAGACCAAAGCTTAACTGTCTTAAGGTTTGCATCCCTTCTTGGAACGTCGCACTCTCTTTAATTTTTGCAACTAAAACCATAGGGATCACTTCTTCAGTTTCGTAGTGTTTTGCAAATAACTCCAAAGCTTCTTTTTCATAGCACCAGTTTTCTAACACTTGACTTGGTAGCTCTACAAAATCCCAAAATACACTTGTTCCAGATAAGCTTGGGTAAGTAGTATTTGCAAGCATACCATGTAATCCATGACCAAACTCATGAAACAAAGTAGTTACTTCATTAAACGTTAATAAGGATGGTTTGCTTTTGGTTGGTTTCGTAAAGTTACAGACATTAGAAATGTGTGGTCTTTCATTAATACCATCTTTAATAAATTGAGGCTTGTAAGAAGTCATCCATGCACCATTTCGTTTTCCTGCTCTAGGGAAAAAATCAGCGTAGAATATTGAGACTAAATCATTGTTCTCATCTAGAACTTCATAGGTCATAACATCTTCATGATACTTATCTATGGTGTCAATTTTTTTAAATTGAAGTCCAAATAATTTGTTAGCCACTTGGAAAGCACCATCAATAACATTCTCTAATTTAAAGTAAGGCTTAAGTTGCTCGTCATCTAAATTAAATAGTTTTTGTTTTAATTTTTCAGAGTAGTAAGCTGAATCCCATTTTTCTAATTGATCAATATTATCAAGTTCTTTTGCGAAATTTTCTAATTCGGCAAACTCACGTTCCGCAGCAGGCTTAGCTTTTACTAATAAGTCCTGTAAAAATGAGTTTACTTTTTCTGGCGTTTCTGCCATGCGCTCTTCTAGTACAAAGTGCGAATGCGTTTTATACCCAAGAAGATTAGCACGTTCGAAACGTAATCTTGCAATATCTAATACATTGTTTTGATTGTCTAAAGCATCATTTTTAAAACCTTTAGCTCCAGAAGCTTTTGCTAATTTTTCGCGTAGATCTCTACGGTCAGCATACGTCATAAAAGGTATGTAGCTTGGGTAGTCTAATGTTATTAGCCAACCGTCTTTGTCTTTGCTTTCTGCTAGTTGCTTGGCAGCTTCTTTTGCGCCTTCAGGTAAGCCAGAGACTTCCTCCTCTTTAGTTAGTAGCATTTCAAAAGCATTAGTTTCTGCTAATAAGTTCTCTCCAAACTTTAATTTAAGACTAGCTAACTGTTTGTCAATAGCTCTTAATTTTAGTTTTTTGTCTTCAGATAAGTTTGCACCGTTTCTAGAAAAGCTTTTGTATTTTTTATCTAATAATGTATTTTGTTCTGTTGTTAAATCTAAACTGTCTTTAGAGTCAAATACAGTTTTAACTTTTGTAAACAACGCTTGATTTAATGTAATGTCATTTCCAAACTCTGTTAGAATAGGAGAGATGTCCTGCGCGATTTTCTGAATCTCGTCATTTGTTTCAGCCGAGTTTAAATTAAAGAATATACTAGTAACACGTTCTAGTTGTTGTCCAGAAAACTCTAACGCTTCAATGGTGTTTTCAAACGTTGGGACAGCTGTGTTATTTACTATGGCGTCAATATCTTTTTTAGCCTCTTCAATAAGTTTTAAAATGGCGGGTTTATAGTCTTTATTTTTTATAGATTCAAAAGGAGCCGTGTTGTATTTAGTATCGAAAGTATTTAGTAGTATATTCATTATAATGGTGAAATAAAATATTTGATGTTAAAATTACTGTTTTAATTGCGTTTTAATTATATAAATGTCTATTTTTGCCTTGATTTTTTCCCGTGAGCTGGTTACTCACTTAAAAATTATTGATTAATAGCGATAAAAAGCCTCAGATTCTTCTGAGGCTTTTTTTTGCTTATTTTCATGTTTTTCTGCTACTCGTCTTAATATTATCTCCTTTAATCTAAAAGAAAAAATGTTTCTCAACAAATATGTTGTTATTTTAATAAAAGTGACATTTTTGTATCTGTTTTTTTGATATGTGTTATATACACATTGACTAGAAAAATAATAGCGATGGAAGCCTCAAATTTATTTTGGGGCTTTTTTATTTTATTTAATTTTCGCCTTTAAACGTTTATTTTTGCATTTTACCGAAAACGTTGAAAAATTGACTTGTTAATTGTCAAAACAGAAGGATTAAGAAGACCTTTGATATAAGTTTTTTTGGTGTGGGTTTATTTACCTCATATATAAAAAGATTAATAGCGATTGAAAACCCCAACCTAGTTGGGGTTTTCTGTTTTTAGCTATTTAATATCTTTTGCAGCTTGTTCTACTTTTAATTTTAAACCCTCTTTATAAGCAATAACTTGATCCAATACCGCTGGATCAGAAGCTCCAATAATTTGAGTAGCTAGTATACCTGCGTTTTTTGCTCCATTTAGAGCCACTGTGGCTACAGGAACACCTCCTGGCATTTGAAGTATGGATAATACTGAGTCCCACCCGTCAATAGAGTTGCTGCTTTTTACAGGGACACCAATAATTGGTAAAGGACTTAATGAAGCAACCATACCTGGTAAGTGTGCTGCACCTCCGGCTCCTGCAATAATTACCTTAATACCTCTTTTATGAGCATTTTTACTAAAGTCAAATAATTTTTCTGGAGTACGATGTGCCGAAACAATATCAACTTCAATTTCAATTTTAAATTCTTTTAAAATATCTATAGCGTCTTGCATGACTGGCATATCGCTATTGCTTCCCATTATTACTGCTACTTTGTTCATTGTGTTATAAACTTATTACTTTAATACTCTTTTTTACTTCTTCAGCAATTTGACGTGCTGTACTTAAATCTTGATCCACAATAGTAACATGTCCCATTTTTCTAAAAGGACGTGTTTCTTTTTTACCATAAATATGCGGTGTAACTCCATCCATAGCCATTATAGACTCTATGTTTTTATAATGTACTTGCCCTGTATAACCTTCTGCTCCAACTAAATTAACCATGACACTAGCAACTTTATTATCAGTCTTACCAAGTGGTAAGCCTAAAATAGCACGTATGTGCTGTTCAAATTGTGAGGTGTAACTAGCCTCTATAGTTTGGTGCCCAGAATTATGTGGTCTTGGAGCAACTTCGTTAATTAATATTTTATCGTCTTCTGTTTGAAATAACTCTACTGCCAATAAACCAACATGGTCAAAAGCTTGAGATGCTTTTAGTGCAACTTCTTGTGCTTTTTTAGCGACGTCTTCACTAATTCTTGCAGGACAAATAACATATTCTACTTGATTAGCTTCTGGATGAAATTCCATCTCTACCACAGGGTAGGTTTTTGTTTCTCCGGTAGCGCTTCTTGATACAATAACTGCTAATTCGTTTTTAAAAGGTATTAATTGCTCTGCTATACATTCGCCTTTAGGCAAATCTTTTAAATCCGCAAGAGAGCGTACTATCTTAACACCATTACCATCATAACCAAATTGTGCTGCTTTCCAAACAAATGGTAAGGTTACGCCTCCATTATCAATAGCGTCTTCAATTTCTGACGCATAAGCAAATCTGCTAAATGGTGCTGTTGGTAAATTATGATCTTGGTAAAATAATTTTTGAGTCGCTTTATTTTGGATACGACGTAATGTTTTTGATGATGGATATACTTTTGTTCCTTCGTTTTCTAGTTTTTCTAGAGCAGCAACATTAACATTCTCAATTTCGATAGTTAAGACATCCACCTGTTTACCAAATTTATAAACGGTATCAAAATCCATTAAATCACCTTGTTCAAAAACGTTGCAAGCCATACGACTTGGCGCTTCACTACTTGGGTCTAAAACATAAGTTTGTATATCAAATTTTCTTGTATTATAAAGTAGCATTTTGCCTAATTGGCCACCACCTAAAATACCTAATTTAAAGTCTGAAGAAAAATAATTCATTAGTGATAAAACGTGTTAGCTACAAAAATACATTTTAAAACCAAAACAGTGCCTAAAAATCGAATTCAAATATCTGTAAAGCAGTCACAAATGCGTATATTTGCGCTTTAAATTTATAAAATGCAAACTATTACGCTTCACGACAAACAGTTTAAGCCATTTATTTCTGAAACAGAATTAGATGATGCGGTAACAAGAATGGCTAATCAAGTGGCTAACGATTTAGGAGACGAAGTACCAGTGTTTATTGGGATTTTAAACGGATCGTTTATGTTGGTTAGTGATTTTGTGAAAAAATATCCAAAACCTTGTGAGGTTACATTTATTAAATTAGCGTCTTATGAAGGTGTGAAATCTACAGAAGATATTCAGCGCTTAATAGGTTTAACACAAGATTTGACCGGACGTACCGTAGTTATTTTAGAGGATATTATAGATACTGGTAACACGTTGGTTGAAGTACACCGCATTTTTGAAAACGAAAACGTAAAACAATTATTAATAGCAACCTTATTTTATAAGCCAGAAGCTTACAAAAAAGATTTTAAGTTGCATTATGTTGGTATAGAAATACCTAATAAATTTATTGTAGGCTACGGATTAGACTATGATGGATTAGGAAGGGACTTACCAGCAGTATATCAATTAAAAACCACACAACACATGACTAATTTAGTGCTATTTGGACCTCCAGGTGCAGGAAAAGGAACTCAAGCAAATTTTTTAAAAGAGAAGTATGATTTAGTACACATATCTACAGGAGATGTCTTTAGATATAATATCAAAAATCAGACGGCTTTAGGAACATTAGCTAAATCTTACATGGATAAAGGACATTTAGTGCCAGACCAAGTTACTATCGATATGTTAGAAGCAGAGGTAGAACGTAATGCTGGGGCTAAAGGGTTTATTTTTGATGGTTTTCCAAGAAACGAAACACAGGCTAAAGCATTAGATAAAATCATGACTGCTAAAGATTCTGAAGTTAGCGCAATGGTTGCTTTAGAAGTTGAAGATGAGGTATTAGTACAACGTTTATTAGAACGTGGGAAAACTAGTGGAAGAAAAGATGACTCTGACGAGTCTATTATTAGAAATAGAATTAAAGTTTATTATAACGAAACTGCAATTTTAAAAGACTACTACGCAGCACAAAATAAATATTTTGGAGTAGATGGTATTGGTAGTATTGAAGATATTACTAAACGCTTAAACACTGTAATTGACAAATTGTAATACAAACATGTTTGTTTGAGTTAATAAGTATAAGTGAAAACTTTTAGCTGTTAACGTTTTAACTTTTTAACTAAATTATGACTGAGGGAAATTTTGTAGACTACGTAAAAATGCACGTCTCTTCTGGTAACGGAGGAAAAGGATCTGTGCATTTACATCGCGAAAAATTTATTACAAAAGGTGGACCAGATGGAGGAGATGGTGGACGTGGAGGACACGTTATATTAAGAGGAAACTCTAACCTTTGGACACTATTGCATCTAAAATTTAAAAGGCATATTAGAGCAGGACATGGTGGGCATGGAAGTAAAAGTAGAAGTTCTGGAGAAGACGGTCAAGATATGTACGCAGATGTGCCATTAGGTACTGTTGTAAGAGATACTGAAACTGACGAAATCCTTTTTGAAATTACTGAAGAAGGAGAAGAGCGTATTGTGGCTCAAGGAGGTAAAGGAGGTCTAGGAAACTGGAATTTTAAAACACCTACTAATCAAACACCACGTTACGCACAACCTGGTATTCCGTTAGAAGAACGTTTTATAACCTTAGAACTTAAAGTTTTAGCAGATGTTGGTTTAGTTGGTTTTCCAAATGCAGGAAAATCTACATTACTTTCTGTAGTGACTTCAGCAAAACCAAAAATTGCTGATTATGAGTTTACGACACTAAAACCTAACTTAGGAATTGTAAAATACAGAGATTTTCAAACCTTTGTAATGGCAGATATCCCTGGGATTATTGAAGGAGCAGCAGAAGGAAAAGGATTAGGATACTACTTTTTACGTCATATAGAACGTAACTCTATCTTACTATTTTTAATACCGGCAGATGCACCAGATATTAATGCTCAGTATGAGATTTTGTTAGATGAATTAAGACGTTATAATCCGGAAATGTTAGATAAGGATCGCATGATCGCTATCTCTAAGTCAGACATGTTGGATGATGAGCTTAAAGCTGAAATGAAAGAAGAATTAGATAAAGTATTACCAATACCTTATCAGTTTATATCAAGTGTAGCACAACAAGGGTTAACTGAGTTGAAAGATTCGCTTTGGAAAATGCTTAACTAAGTATTCAATTATTATATAAAAAAGCTTCCTATTGGAAGCTTTTTTTGTGTTTATAGAATTTGTCATTCTGCGCTACGATACAGAATCTATATTATACAATATTAATAATTACTTTAAAATCTAGCATTAATCCAATCTGACATTATTTTTAAAACAACAGGAGAGAAGGTTTCTTCGTTTGTAAAATATTCATTTAAAAGCCCTGTTTTAGCTGTTTGAAATAAGTGATTATATCCTTCTAATTGTTTTATAGTGACATCCTTATTATTTGCAGTTTTAAGATGTTTTTCAATTTCAGGCAAGTTAATTTCAGGTAACACTTGTACATCTTTTGATCCGTTTAAAACAAGAATAGGACAGTTGGTTTTCTCTAAATAAGGCTTAGGGTCTAGTTTTATAAACGCTTGCAACCAAGGATTAGAAAGTTGTGTTTTTAATTGATTAATAGTATAATCATTAACATATACTTTAAAAGGGCTCTCCTCAGTTTCTAATTTGACTTTAAATTCTTTTAAAGCATTTTCGATAGCTATTTTTTGTTTTTCAACCTCAGTTTCAGAAAACATAGCTTGGTATGCAATAGTGGTTAATTGATTATTAAAAGCAATACCTTCATCCGTAGCTCCTTGTAGTTTTGCTATCTTTTTACTTTGCGATTGTAGTATTTTTTGACCATTAACTCCAGGTCCTGCAAGCATAATAATGTAGGCAACATTAGGATTTGTAGAAGCAACGATAGGTGCTATTAGCCCACCTTCACTATGGCCTATTAACCCAATTTTTGAAGCGTCAATATCTGTTCTAGATTTCAAGTAGTTTATACCCGCTTCTACATCCTTGGCTAAATCAAAAGTGGTTGCTTTACTAAAATCACCTTCGGACTTAGCAGTACCACGTTCGTCAAAGCGTAGCACAGCAATACCTTGATTGGTTAAGTAGTCCGCTATAACCCAAAACGATTTATGAGCCATCATGGTACAATCTCTATCATGTGCGCCAGAACCATTTATTAATATAACAACTGGCGGTTGTTTTATATTTTTTGGTTTTGTTAATGTGCCAGCTAACGTTATACTATCCGCGTCTTTATTTACAAACGTGACGTCTTCAATTATATAATCAAATGGTCCTTTTGGTGTTTGTGGCTTTTCGGTTTGTGCAAAAGATATCGTGTAAATAAACAACGTTAATAAGGATATTACTTTTTTTAAAGGCTTCATATTAATGGATTTACTTGATATTTCCGTTTATCATTATTAGTTGACCGCTCATCATAATTTCAATTTTAAAAGCAGATTCTGGATATATCTTTATAAAAACAAATGTAACAATTTACTGTAATTGATTACTAATAAGGTAACTACTAATAATAAAAAGCAACCATCATGAAAAAACCAAACACAAAATTAGTATTAAGTATTTTAGCTTTACTGCTATCCATTAGCACATTTGCTCAAGATATTTCTGGATCTTGGAAAGGGACATTGACTGCGCAAGGTCAAGATATCCCTTTATTATTTAATGTAAAAAACGATAGTGGCGTGTTGTCATCTACAATGGATAGTCCTTCGCAAGGTGCAACAGGGATTCCTATGGATAAAACCATTTTTGAAGATAACCAATTAACCATCACTTTTACACAAGGCGGTATTAAATATGTTGGTGTTTTAGATAAAGAAGCTATTAATGGAATATTTTATCAAGGCGGGATGGAGTTTCCTTTAAATCTAACAAAAACCATAAAAACCAAACCAGGCGATGTGTCTTTGCCATCTTCTAAAGATGCTTTAGATAAGTTGTCTGCTTTTGATAATGGAACATATAAATATTCTGCTGAAGATTATTTTGAAGATCCAGCAACTAGCTCTTTTCAATTTTCGCCTAAAGGAAATTACTTTTCATACAGAGAGAAAGACGCTAATGGGAAAAACCATGTGTATGTAAAAAATACTAAAACTGATAAGGTAACACTTGCCATAGAAGAAGGTGAGGAGTTAATTAGAGGTTATGGTTGGGCTAATGATAATAGATTAGTTTATGTAAAAGATAATGGGGGTAACGAAAACTATCAACTGTTTGCTGCTAATATTGATGGAAGTAATCCAAAAGCATTAACACCGTTTGATGATGTGCAAGTTAATTTCTCTAACCTTTTAGAGGATCAGCCAGATCATGTTATTATTATGATGAATAAAGATAATAAGCAAATATTTGAGCCTTACAAAATCAATATTGTAACGGGAGATATGGAAAAACTATTTGAAAATAAAGACGCAACTTCACCTATTGCGGGTTATGAATTTGATAAAGATGGTAATTTAAGAGGCTATACAAAACAGCAAAATGGAGTGGAGTATGTGTTAAATTACAGAACAGAAGCTGATCAACCTTTTAATGAAGTGGTAACTACTAATTGGAAAGATTCTTTTTCTATCGTAGCTTTTAATTATAATACACCTTATAAGCATGATGCTTTTGTATTAACCAATTTAGAGAGTAACACAAGCGAATTGGTTTTATACGATTTAGCAAAAAAAGAAATAATAGAAAAGGTGTATAGTAATCCAACTTTTGATGTAGGTGGTGTTAGTCGTTCTAAAAAAAGAGGGTATGAAGTGGATTACTATTTTTATACAGGAGAAAAAACACACATTGTACCGGTAAGTGATTATTACAAAAAGCTAGATAAAAAATTCAAAAAAGAGTTTGGAGATAAAGTGTTCTCTATTGTGGATAAAACAGAAGACGAGGATAAGTATTTGGTAATAATACAGACAGATAAGCTTTATGGAACATACTATACTTATGACGTGAAAAGTGATACGTTTACAAAACTATTGGATTTAATGCCACAACTGCATGAGGAAGATATGGCAGAAATGAGACCTATTAACTTTATATCTAGAGATGGTTTAAAAGTTTATGGTTACATCACAATACCAAATAATATTAAAGAGGGACAAAGAGTGCCATTAATTGTAAATCCTCACGGAGGACCTTATGGTGTTAGAGACTATTGGGGTTTTAATCCAGAAACGCAATTGTTTGCAAGTAGAGGGTATGCTACTTTACAGGTTAATTATAGAGGATCTGGTGGTTATGGAAAAGAATTCTTTTTAAAAGGAAATAAGCAAATTGGGAGAAAAATGCTTAACGATTTAGAAGATGCAGTAGCTTATGCTAAAACCTTAGATTTTATTGATGGAAATAAAACCGCTATTTATGGAGCAAGTTACGGCGGACTGGCAACTTTAGGTAGCCTTGTTAAAACTCCAGATTTATATACTTGTGGGATAGATTATGTAGGTGTTAGTAATCTGTTTACCTTTTTTGAGTCTTTTCCAGAATATTGGAAACCTTACATGCCACAATTTAATGAGCAGTGGTATAATACTGAGGATGAAAATGATCAAAAGATTATGACAGAAGTATCTCCTGCTTTACACGTCGATAAAATTACTAAACCATTATTTGTAATTCAAGGTGCTAATGATCCAAGAGTTAATATAGACGAATCTGATCAAGTTGTAAAAAGTATGAGAGCTAGAAATATAGAGGTGCCTTATATGGTAAAGTATGATGAAGGACATGGCTTTTCTCATGAAGAAAATAGAGTGGCATTGTACAAAGCGATGTTAGGTTTTTTTGCACAACATTTAAAGTAATCCAGCCAAAACCAATCAAAACCAATCAAAACCAATCAAAACCAACCAATCAATTAGTTAGTAAAAAGCCTTTTAAGCGTAATCTTAAAAGGTTTTTTTATGACTTAAAACCTCTTGTTTCCGCTTAGCATAATCTATTTACCACTCGTCATATTATCACTTTTAAATGTCTAATGTGGCTGTATATTTATACTATCAATAAAAAGTGAGTAGTAATTATCAATCAAAAACAACAGTGTTATGATCAATCTAGTAAAAGCAGTCGTTCAATTAATCATTGACGTCGTTTTAAATTAAAACTAATAATTAACCTAATACCAATACACCATGACAACATCAAAAACAAACAGAACAGACCTTTTTCAAGACCAATTAAAAAATTTCAAAGCATTATTAAGTGGCTCAAAAATGGCAGAAGTATCTTCTATAATTTTAGCTGTATTCTCAGTAGGGGCTGCTTTTATATCTCGAAATAATTTAGAGCAGGCAATTCCATTGCTATTGGGAGCATTGGCACAAATAATTTATACCATTAAATATTTGCAAACAAATAATATAAAACAAAAATCATATACACAAACCTCTTTAAATAGTGGTGTCTTAAAGTTTAAACAATACATATTAAAACGTGAAAAATACGAAATGCCTGTTATGGCTTTCTATATGATAACCTTGGTGCCTTTTGCGTTAAGATATAAGTCTATAACTATTGTGATTTCTGTATGCTTAATTAGTTTAGCTTTAGTTTCTTTTTTAGGTTTTTTAGCTTTTAAGAAAGTAGATAGTAATATTGAATTATTGGAAATTACATTAAAAAATAAGCCTCAGTAATACTAGAATAGTAATATATTACGATTGCTTAATCTTATAAGTCCTGTTATTAATGAAGAAAATAAATTCTAAACGCGTATTTCTTTTAATCACTGTATTTGCTCTGTTTTTAGTGGGACTCTTTTTTGTGGGCACCTTTACTTTGGGTATGGGAAAAGGTTACACATCCGCTAGAATAGAAAACACGATTAATAAACAATGTAAGTGTGAAACTATTGAAAGTGTAAAGTTGCAATTCAAAGAATCAATGCTTGTTGATCAAGAAAAAATGAAGAAACATACTAATGCTTTCGTATTTATGTTGTCAAACTGTGATTATCCTTCTGTATCTGATTTAAAATCTGATATTGTTAGTCTCTTAGTTAAAGAGCGTATATGTGAAGATTATAACTTTCAATTTATAGTTAAAAATTCTAATGGTCAAGACCAGCGTTTTATAGTAGATAACTGTAATCTAATAGAAAATTAATGAAAACTAAATCAATTTACTACTGGTCACTGCAAATCATAATCTGGTCTTTATTAAGCGGAGTTGCTGCTTTCTCTTATTGGATTTCAGGCAACGAATTTAAATTAGAGATCTGGCAATTACTCTTAGATTTTCTGGCACTAGCAATTTTATCTATCTTAATAACGCATTTGCTTAAAAAATTTATAAATAAATATTTAGAATTCGATGCGCTAAAAGTAGTCGATGGTTTTAAAATTATGGGGCTTTTGTTTTTAGCTAGTGCACTTTTAATCTTTTCGTACACCATCTATATCAGGTTGACTTATACTTTTTTGTATGATCGGGTAGATGTTTTAAATCATGCTTCTCAAAGTTTAAAAAATCATATTATTTTATTTTTAAATTACGGTATTTACTTTATGGTTTGGACTGTGTTTTATGTCGCTATCAAAGGGTTAATGCAGCTTAATAGAACAAGAGAGAAACGTTTGGAATTGGAGACTAGTTTAAAGGAGTCTCAGCTTAATACTTTAAAAGGTCAAATTAACCCACATTTTATGTTTAATAGCTTAAATAATATTCGTGGATTGATGCTAGAAGATGTTGATAGAGCAAGAAATATGCTAACCAATTTGTCTGAAACCTTAAGGTATTCATTAACCAAAAGTGAAGAAAATGCCATCTTGTTAGAAGACGAGCTAGAGATGGTAGAAAATTATATCGAAATTTCTAAAATTCAGTTTGAAGATCGTTTGCAGTTTACAGCTAATATTGACGAGGCTTCTTTAAATAAGCAAATCCCACCAATGATTATTCAGATGTTGGTAGAAAATGCACTTAAGCATGGTATTTCAAATTTAAAAAAAGGAGGGCAAGTATGTTTATCTACAACTATAAAGGATAACCAATTGCAAATTGAGGTATCTAATTCTGGGACATTACAAACCCATGAAGACTCAACCAAATTAGGTTTGAAAAATATCAAAAGACGTTTGGAGTTGCTGTATGATAAAAGCGCAACATTTTCTTTAAACGAAATAGATAACCAGGTGGTTGCCACTATTAAAATGCCATTACTATGAAAATATTAAAAGCAGTTATTGTTGAAGATTCTAGATTGGCTAGAAATGAGTTAAAAGAACTTTTAAAAGCACATAAAGAAATTGAGCTTATTGGCGAAGCTGAAAACGTAGACGAGGGGTTTAAGCTTATAAATGAAACTAATCCAGACTTGCTTTTTTTAGATATTAATATGCCGGAAAAAGACGGGTTTGAGCTTTTAGAAATGCTAGACGAAGTACCAACTACTATTTTTACAACCGCTTTTGACGAATATGCTATTAAGTCGTTTGAGTATAATGCGTTTGATTATTTATTAAAACCCATCAATCAAAAACGCTTTTCTTCAACAATAACAAAAGTCTTGGAACAAAGTCATGACGCTCCAAAAACAGAAACCAAAGAAGTAGGCTTGAGTTTGGATAAAAAGATTTTTATCAAGGATGGCGAAAAATGTTGGTTGGTAAAAGTGCAGGATATCTCGTTATTTGAAATTGTTGGTAATTACACCCGAGTCTTTTTTGATGGTAACACCCCATTAATTTATAAATCGCTTGCTCAGATAGAAGAGAAACTGCCTTCAAACATATTTTTTAGAGCCAATAGACAACAGATTATAAATATTAATCACGTTAAAAAAGTAGTCTCTTGGTTTAATGGAAAATTAAAAATAGAACTGAATTCTGGAGAAGAAATTGAAATCTCAAGAAGACAGTCCTATATATTTAAAGATCAGTTAAGTTTTTGATGGCGCACTAATTACTCCACCTCAATGCGCGCACCTTCACTATGACTGCTAAATTCTGGTGCATACATACTTTGTATAGTTGTAATACCGTTACTCATATTACCAGCGTTGTTAACACGTAAATCATATTCAAAAACATAAATACCTTTTGGTAAATAGTCAAAAAAGAAATTTGTTGACGCATCCTTAGTGGCTTCGTAATATCCCAAACCATCTTGATACTTATATTTACTTAATACATTTATAGGCTCTAAACCTGCAGCACGCATATCTTTCATGTGTACAAATTCCATAGCACGATCACTTCTTAGCTCTATACGGACCCTCACTAAATCGCCAACCTTTAGTTTGCTGTCTTTAGTGATTGCAGTAATAACCTCACCGGTATCTGTATTGGTTTTTAAATACAATTGCTTTTTCAGTTTTAAAGGGGTTTCAGCAGAGGTTATTTTATCTAAATCCTCAAAATATTGCCAGTATAAACTTCCCCAAGCAATGCCATCTCCTTTTTTAGTCAGCTTGACATCTGCCATTTTTGGTGTGATTTCAGCTCTGGTCCAAGACGTTTTGTAGTAACCTGTTCCAGCTTCTACTTTAACATCTTCTAAAGTCGCAGGGGTTATTTTTTCGTCACCTAAAACCACATCTACCATATCGGTAACACTTAACCAATCATTACCTTGTAATAGTAATGCATACACTGCATCTGTGGTTGCTTTAGTTGTTTTCCATCGGTTGGTTTGTTTATTTTTAAGTAACCAGATCTTAAGATTGTCAATAGTTTTTGTTTGCTCTGCTTGCGCTTCGATAGCACTTAGTTTGACATCAGTACTTGTTAAATCTATTTCGGCAAAAGCTTCAATCATTAAGGCTTGTGTTTCGATAGACGCTTGATACCAGTAGTAAGAATTGGTGTTTTCTTTCCAGTACATACCTAACTCGTCAGACGTAATACTGTTTTCTTTTACCGATTTTAAAATAGCATTAGACGTTGTTTTATCCTCGTTTCTATTCATAATTAGTGCCATCATTCCTTTTGCATATAAAGGACGTTTTAGCCAGTAATTTCTAATTTGAGATAAATAATATTGGTGTATGTCTTGCTGTTTTTTAGATAACTTGTATTCCGGAAAAAAGCTTCGCATGTATAGATAATGTAACTGCGTATAACTTAAATGGTCTTTGGTATAATCCACGTCATTAGTATACTTTGTTAAGTCGTTATATTCTTTTTCAAATGCAGCATCTAAATAATCTAAAGCATTTTCAACCATGTCAGTAATGTCTTCATCTTTATCACTAACCACATTTAGTTTTTTAAGATGTCCAAAACCTGTAATAATGTGTTGTGTGATGTAGCGGTTAACGCGGTAATCTCCAAACCAAGACCAACCACCGTTGCTCATTTGGTTGTTACGTAGTTTTTTCTTGGCACGTTTTAATTCGCTATTCATTTTATTTAAATCGAATAATAATGCGATACGTTTTTTTTGTTCCGTTTCTGACTGAGCATCACGTAACCAAGGTGTTTCCTGAATTAAAATAGATTTTAATTCTTGGTTTTTTTCAAGGTTACTCAATAAAGCATCAGTGTTTTTCCATTGGCTAAACACCTCTTTAATGCGTGGATTGCTATTTACAATATGACTAGCTAAGGCATTAGCGTAAAATCTGCTAAACGTTTGCTCGTTACACTCATATGGATATTCCATTAAGTATGGTAACGCTTGTACTGCATACCAAGCAGGATTGCTAGTCATTTCTAAGGTTAGTTTATGGTGCTTTAAAGTGGTAGAGGTGTTAGTCTTTAATTTATCTAAAGTAAAGGTTCTGCTCTCGTTGCTTCTAATCCACATTGGTAAGGTTTCTGTTACTAACATGCGGTTAGTTAAAACGGGTAAAGCGTTTTGTTCACCATCACTAAAATTGCCTGATTTAGCTAATATTTTATATTGTATAGCACTTACATTATCAGGAATAGACAACGTCCATGTGACTTGTGTGTTGCCTTTCGCTTTCGCGGAAAATGATTGCTGGTTTATAGTATTGGCTAATTCCGAATCTATAGATTTCCCGGTCAATGCATCAAACAACTGAAGCACTGCAGTACCCGTTAAATCTTTTGTACTAAGATTAGAGATTTTTGTGCTAATCTGTATTTGATCCCCTTGACGTAAAAAACGTGGAGCATTTGGTAGCACCATCAAGTCTTTTTGTGTGACTGTCTGCAAAGTTTTTTTAGCATAATTACCTTGCTTATCATGTGCAAACAAATTAAGATTCCATCTAGTCAAAGCTTCAGGAGTTGTAAAATTAAACGATACATTCCCCTCTGTATCTGTGGCTAATTGTGGAAAGAAAAAAGCAGTTTCTTGTAAGTTGGTTCTTGCTTTTACGTCAGAAAACGCTTCTTTTTCTCCATTTTTTGTGGTTATTATTACCACTCCGTTAGCGCCTTTACTTCCGTATAAAGCGCTTGCTTCTGTTCCTTTTATAATAGACATGCTTAATATGTCATTTGTATTTAAGTCTGAGACTTCTCCATTGAATATTACACCATCGACCACATATAAAGGATTTGATAAAGCGTCCACTGAAGCATTTCCTCTAATTCTAATATCTGACTCTTCATAATCAACGTCCACCATTAATTCAGATTCTTGGACTTCCATCATAGCAGCAGGAGCAGTAGCATACCCTAGAGATCTTTTCTCTCTTTTTATGCCATAAGCAGTGACAACTACTTCATCTAAACTGTTATTATCTAGATTAAGACTAATATTAATAACATTATCAGAACCAACAGTTTTTTCGATAACTGAATAACCGACATAATTAAAAATTAAAACATCTCCTTTTTTTACTTTAATTATATACTTTCCATCAAAGTCAGTACTTGTTCCTGTATCCGTTCCTTTTACTTGTATTGTTGCACTAGGGAGAGGTAATCCGTTTGCGTCAATAACTGTTCCTGAGACATAACCTTTTTTAATTGTACTATCATAGGACGTTACAACGCGATCAATTCTAAGTTTATTTAAATACTGATTGTACACCCAACGGTTATTATTAATAGTAAAGCCAAACCAATTAAATTGATCAAAGCTTTTTGAATTATCAAAGGTGTCATAAGTATACGGTCTATTAACTCTAAACGAAGTGCTTCCAAAGCTATTACCATTATTACGTCGGTATGATGCGTAGTAACTTCTTGGTGTAAAGCTAGAGTAGTTCCAATTGTGAGATTTAAATTGATCTAAAGAGGCATCGTACATACTAGCTAAAAACTCGGAGGCTATTTTTTCGCCTTTAGTGCCTTTAATTTTAAAGCTCCAAGTTTCATCAGTTCCAGGTTGTAGCTTATCTCTAAATGTTAAAGTTTCAATCTCTAATTCTGTTTTAGGATAGGGCACATTAATAGTCATACTGCCTCCTTTATAACTATTAAAAGCAGCTAAACTATAATGGATCCCAAAACCTCCTAAATCGTTTTTGTCTACAGGTATGGTTACCGTCTTTTTGTTTTGATTTAATTGGATGACATAATTTTGTTCGATTTGATAATCGCGTTCTACACTTACGGTAACAGTAATATCTTTTGCAGCAGTTGCTAAAGTTAGTGTTACGGTATCGCCAATGTCATAACTTGTTTTGTCTGTCGTAACTGTAATTAATTGGTGATCTGCTAAGGTGTTGTCTTTATCTGAAAACAACATGGTTTTAGCTTTGTCTTTAACCGTTTGTCCAAACTTGTCTTTGGTTTCAAGCTCTAATATATAAGCTCCCGATAACCATTTTTTAGTATTTTTTAAATCTAGCGTTTTAGACTTTTCAGTATCAAAGGTTTCACTTAATATTAAGTCGCCTTTTTTCCAATGTTCTGGATTGTCTTCATTAGTGTAAGCATCATGCGGAAAGTAGTCCTTAAAAGTGTCTTCAGTAAATCCAGCATAATCTGGAGCAACCCATGGACGTGGTCTCAATACAGTATTTGGTGCTTGTAGCTTATAGATTTTTAAAGTCCCTTTTGTAGCAACAAATTGACCATTTAGATTTTGTGTTGTAATAGTAATTTGATTATCCTTTTTAGATTTGTCAATAACAGGAGTAATGCCAATAGTTGCTGTTAAAGCATGATACCCTACTTTTACAATAGTTGAGGTGCTTCTAGTTTCTCCGTTAATATCTGTGACATCTGCTGTAACTTCATAACTAAAAATAGGTAAGCCTGATTTGTCTACTTTTTCATCTGGAATAGCTTTAAAAATAATATTGTAATTACCTTCTGCATCAGTTATAGTTTCGCCATGTGTTATTTCTTGCGCGTCACTATTGTAACTTGGTCTATACCATTTGTACCATGCAGGATATTGTACATTTCTGACTACACGATATACCACTTTAGCATCCGTGATTTTACTTCCTGCAAAAGCTATAGCTTCACCTTTTACGGTAACACTATCATTTACTTTTATAGTTTCTGTAATTGGATTAAAGTTGGTTTCGAATTTAGGACGCTTATATTCTTCAACAGAAATAGTAGTGTTTCCATAAATCTTATTGTCGTTAATCTGAATGCTATAATTACCGGTCAGTCCATCGTTGGGTAAAATAAATTCCCCAGAAATGGATCCAAAGTCATTAGTTATAAGGTCTAAATCACTCACTTTTTCGCCATTAACATTATACAGAATAACGTTTAGTTTTTGATTAGCGATTACATTAGTGGTATTGACTTTGTTTTTTAATGCGATGGCTTTAAAATAAACGGTTTGCGATGGTCTGTAAATACTACGATCTGTAAAAATGAATGCACGATAATTGGTGTCGTTATTATCACGATTTTTATAGTAGTTATTTAAGTAGTAATTGCCAAAATGGGCGGTATCTGATTTCGATTTGATAGTTAAGGCTATTTGATTACGCTTATTGGTGTTGGTTTTATTAAGTGTAACTATCCCTTTAGAACTTGTAGTGCTGGTTGTGGTACTTAAAATTTTATTACGGTAAATATAATCGATTGCTACTGTTACATTAGCTAAAGGTTGTCCGTTATTACGATCAATAACTTGATAAAATTCTTGGTTTTGATCTTCAAAATTTACTATTGCAATATTAGTGACTTGCGTTAACGCTGTTGCAAAAAAGTTGGTATCTAAGTCTGTAGATTGTCCTACAATAAGGTACAGCCCATTATCTAGTTTTGGCACTAAGGTTTCAGTAGTGTGTTGCTGATAATCGTTTTCGTTTTTTAAAGTCGATGTCCATGTTTTTTCAACTTTAAGTTTGTCTATAAAGGCTTTCTTTTCATCTTCTTTATATAATTTAGAAAAGGCATCACGTTGTTTTTTTGAGATCAAGTGGACGTTAAAGGTTAATTGCGCCACATTGGTGTATCTAATTAAAAAACGCGTATGTGTTTTGATAGGTACAAATTGCTCCGCAGTAATAGTAAGATTAGGTTGCTCTATTTGCGACTGTAACGTTTTACACAAGCTAGCACCTTTACTTTCTGGGAAATCTGCAATAACTTGCTTGCAAATAGCATAAGCATCTTTAATTTTAAACCTTACATCAGGATTAGTGTCTTTGTTATAACTATGACCTTGCGTGTTGTAATACGTCGCTATTTTAAAGTTGTACAAGGCAGAAACTTCATGTCCTTTATGTTTTTCAGCTTCAGCTTGTAATGCCTTTAAATAAATCGCGTCTTTATTGTTAAAAGGACTGTGGTAATAAACAAAGTCTAGACGCTCCGTATTAACGTCGGTTAAAGCGTATGGGGTTTTGTCTTTTAGGTGAAATTTAATTAAATCCTGATATACTTTTAAGGCTTGTAACTGTAGTGAAGTGGAATCTTTAGAGGTGATGTTTATCTTAGAAAATGCTTCTGAAGCATTTAAGTAAGAAGCATTGTCTATCGTAAATTTATAAGCTGGCTGTGTAATTCTGTTTTCCGATGTTTTGTAAAACTCAATAGCATTATGACTTAAAAAATCGAATAATGTTGGTCTGTAGATTTTGGTATCTTTCTCTTTTGTGATGATGGCTTCAAATTGACTAATATCCGTTTGTTGTAATATTAAACCATTATGTAAAGAGTTATCAAAATGTGTTTTTATTTCAGTAAAAAGTGTCTCTAAGTCCCAAGTACGGAAATCTATAGCATCTGCCTTGACTTCGGTTTTGGTACGTCTATAAAATTGATATCTGTTTTGTTTAAAATATTGCCAATATAAAGTCGCCAACATATTTTCTAATACATTTTTTGTTGGAGCTTGATTTTTAGCAATTTCTGCTTTAAAACTATTAATAATACTTAGTTGTGCATCCTCTTCTAATAATAAAGCAAACTTACTTTTAAACAATAAAACTTTAATACGTTGGTCTGTATTGTTTTCTGCTATAGCTTTGGTCTCTATGACTTTAAGAGCTTCAAGCGCTGTTTTAGGTAGCCCATTAATCTCGTGCGCCTCAACTTGATTCCAAAGTTTGGAATAGTTGTTGGTTTGAGAGTGCGAGGTAGCAAAAAGTAAAATCATTAAAAAAGTGGATATGTGCTTCATTTTATTAATTTTTAAGCAAAGTACTTTAGTTTTTTAGTTGTTGAAAACATAAATGCGTAAAGTGGACGTTTGAATGAGTAACGTGTCACGGATTTAAAGTTAAATAATATTTAACCAATTAATACAAAAACAATACCAATAGAATACTATTTTTGTAAACCTTTAATATTCAATCATAAAAAGCACATATTAAATCAATATCTATAAATACATGAAATTATTTTTAATCGCTTTATTATTTCCTGTAGCGCTTTTAGCGCAAACCTCTATAGAAAAAGGTCAGGATTATATCACTAATAAACAATTTGCTAAAGCAGAGCAGGAGTTAAGTGCTTACGTAAAATACCATGCCGATAATTTACAGGCTATTGAGTTATTGGGTGACGCTTTTGGACATCAGAAAAAATGGGATGAAGCTGCTACAGAATATAAAAAATTAGTTGCCTCTAAACCAAATACCGCTAATTACCACTATAAATTAGGAGGTGCTTTAGGGATGAAAGCCTTATCCGTTAGTAAAATATCAGCTTTAGGGATTATCGGAGATGTAAAATCTTCTTTTTTAAAGGCAGCAGAATTAGATGCTAACCATATCGAAGCACGTTGGGCTTTAGTAGAGTTGTATATGCAATTGCCAGGTATAATTGGTGGAAGCAAAAAGACGTCTTTAAAGTATGCTAATCAGTTAGAAAACTTATCTAAGGTAGATGGTTATTTGGCTAAAGGTTATATTTATGAATATGATGACGAGCCAGAATTAGCAGAAGAGTATTACTTAAAAGCCATAAAAGTAGGTGGGTCTTTGACTTGTTACGAAAAGCTTACCGCTTTATATGAAAAAGAAAAACAACCAGAAAAAGCAGTCTCTAATATCGAAGCTGCGCAAACAAAACACCAACGTAATAGCTTACATTACCAAATAGGTAAGGTGTGTGCGGACTATAATGTACAATTGGAAAAAGGGGAACGTTGTTTGGTAGCGTATATTCAAAATTACTCAGCTAAAGATGGTGTGCCAAAAGCTTGGGCAAATTACCGTTTAGCACAAATTTATAAGCATAAAAAAGACACTACAAATGCTTTGAAATATATTAATTTGGCGCTTGCCGAATTACCAAGTATTGATGTGTTTACTTCTTTTAAAAAGAATTTATAGGCTTTAATTTATACGAGAGAAAAAGCGGTAAGCAACGTAAGCGATAGCAATGGCTATAGAAATGTAGAAACCAGCACCACGTTTTTTTACTTTCTTTTCAAGTATAGGTCCTTCTGCGGAAGCGTCCTCATCGGTTTCTGTTTTTGGAGCAAAATACAAATGACTTTCTTCAGTTTTGTAACTGTCAATTTTTCCGATGTATTTTAAAACATCTTTTCGTGCTACGTAAATCTCTTTATGGTGTTTAGGATTTACATGTGATATTGCATCACAAATATATAAACAGTGCGCAATAAGTTGCTTTTTGCCATTTTCAATAACTTCAGATTGGTCTAATCTATTGCAGATATTTAGGATTAAAACATTTAATGTATTATTCACTAAAGGGACATTAAAGTTTTCAGGCTTTTCATCTACGATAGCTTTAGTCTGTTTTAATACGTTTAATGCGTCATTAAGTTTTGGGTAATACTGTGCAGCAACAACATCAATAACTTTAGGCGTTGCTAAAAACTCAAGAGATCTTAAAAAAGCACTAGTTTTAGCATTGTTTTTAGAGTCTATTTCGTACTTTTTATAAATAGTATTAAAGCTATCTATATATTGTGTTTCAATATGGTTTTTAAAGTCTTGATCAGCAAAATCTAAATTAGAAAAATCAGAAAAGCCGGTAATTTCTTTACCGTTTAAAAGTAGATTCAAGTACTTGTGATCACTAATTTGGTGATCAATGTTTTCCGAAGTCATAAAAGCGATTTATTATTTCTGTTAGACAATAATACCCCTAATAATGTAAAGTTCAAATTTATTTGATTTTTTAAATTGAAAAAGATTTAGAAAAAGGGTGTAATCAATCCTTCATTTTTGTTGGCAATTAGTATCTTTGATTACTCTACAAAACAAGTATAATGAACGTACATTTTATAGCTATTGGCGGAAGTGCCATGCACAATTTAGCATTAGCATTACACAATAAAGGCTACCAAGTAACGGGTAGTGATGATACTATTTTTGAACCTTCAAAATCTAGATTAGAAGTTAAAGGATTATTGCCTGAAACTTTTGGATGGTTTCCAGAAAAAGTAACCGGTAATTTGGATGCTATTGTTTTAGGGATGCATGCCAAAGCTGATAATCCTGAGTTGTTAAAAGCACAAGAGTTAGGCTTAAAAATTTATAGTTATCCTGAGTTTTTATACGAACAATCTAAGCATAAAACTAGAGTGGTCATTGGTGGAAGTCATGGTAAAACAACTATTACATCAATGATTTTGCATGTCATGCATTATCATGATCGTGATGTAGATTATATGGTTGGTGCACAATTGGAAGGGTTTGACGTTATGGTTAAACTAACCGATGATAACGATTTTATAGTTTTAGAGGGGGACGAGTATCTAAGTAGTCCTATTGATAGACGCCCAAAATTTCATTTATACAAACCAAATATTGCATTATTAAGTGGGATTGCTTGGGATCATATTAATGTGTTTCCGACTTATGAAAATTATGTAGAGCAGTTTAGCATATTTGTAGACAGCATTGTTAAAGGTGGAAGTATTAATTATAATGAAGAAGATCCTGAAGTAAAACGTGTTGTTGAAGCTTCAGAAAACCCAATCCGTAAGATTGCATATAATACACCAGAATATACGGTTGATAATGGTGAAACACTATTAGAAACTCCAGAAGGTCCAATGCCTATTGAAGTATTTGGAAAACATAATTTAAACAATTTAGCAGGAGCCAAGTGGATTTGCCAACATATGGGAATTGACGAAGACGATTTTTATGAAGCTATTTCTACCTTTAAAGGGGCTAGTAAGCGTTTAGAGAAAATTGCAGAAAGTAAAACTAGTGTTGCTTACAAGGATTTTGCACATTCGCCAAGTAAGGTGAAAGCAACAACAAATGCGGTTAAAGAACAATATGAAAATCATACGTTAGTGGCGTGTTTAGAGTTGCACACGTATAGTAGCTTAAATGCTGAGTTTTTAAAGGAATATAAAGGTGCTTTAGATGCAGCAGATGTTGCAGTTGTCTTTTATAGTCCGCATGCAGTAGAGATTAAAAAACTAGATTCAGTTTCTGAACAACAAATAGCGGATGCTTTTCAACGTGAAGATTTAATTATTTACACCAATCCAGAAGATTTTAAAAACTATCTATTCTCTCAAAAATTTGATAACAAAGCGTTGTTATTAATGAGTAGTGGTAATTATGGCGGATTAGATTTTGATGAGGTAAAGGGGTTGATTGGGTAGTGTGTTTAAATAGAATAGACTATTATGAATTATTATAATACAGTCGTTTTGTGTTTACGTCCCAAAGCAATCAAACCTAATATTGGTCCTAAAGCCAATATAAAATAGATGCTGTTTGAGCTTGATAACTCAACTAGAGAAGTCATAACCTGAATACTAATTATGGTAATAGTAAATCCAAGACAGTTAACTATGGTAAGTGCGGTTCCTTTTAATTCAGAGGAAGCATTTTGAGCAACTAAAGTAGAAAGTAATGGCGAATCAGCAACGACTACCATTCCCCAAAATATAAGAAAACCAATAAATAGCGTTTCCGAAGTTGTGGTAAATACTAATGGAGATATTAAACAACAGACACACGATAAAAGCAGCGCGATAAATGCTGTTTTTTTTGTGCCTATAATTTGCGCTATATAACCACTTAAGATACAGGCTAATCCTCCTAGCCCTATAATTATAAAGGATAATAAAGGGATGTTAAAGGTGACATCTGTGTTTATTATGGTGTATTGTTTTAATATTATAGGGACAAATACCCAAAAAGTATAAAGTTCCCACATGTGACCAAAATATCCAAAAGCAGCAGCTCTAAAACCTCGTTTCTGAAAGACGTTAAAAAAGGCACTTAAATTTGTGTTTTGGCTAGGTTTTCGGTAGGGACCATCAGGTACTAATAGTAGCATTAATAATCCTCCAATTATTGCAAGTACTGAGGTTGTAATTAAAACAGATTTCCAAGGATAGGTTGTTGTAAAATCTTTTAATAAATGCGGGAAGGCAGTTCCTAATACTAATGCACCTACCAGAAAACCGAGTGACTTTCCTAAGCCTTTATTGTAATAATCTGCAGCTATTTTCATTCCTATTGGATAAATTCCAGCTAGAAAAAAACCAGTTAAAAAGCGAAGTGTTAGTAGAGATATCAAGGTGTGACCGTTCCAAATAATTCCCAAGTTAAATGCAGATCCAAATAAGGCACTAATAAAAAAGACTTTTGAAGGCGAAAACCGATCTGCAATTGTTAAAATAGCAAATAGTAATGTTCCTATAATAAAGCCAAATTGGACTGCTGAGGTTAAATGACCTAAGGCGGTAACTTTTAAATTAAAGTTTAATACCAAGTCATTAATCACACCATTTCCTGCAAACCATAGGCATGTGCAACAAAACTGAGAGATTACAATTACAGGTAGTATTAACTTAAAATGTTTCAATATTAGTGGTGTTCTTTGTTTGATTTAATATAGCGAAGTTAGTGGTTTTTTAGCTTAACTTTTTAAGTTGAAAGTACAAATGGCTAATATTAACTTATGGCTTCTAGTTGATTAATTACTTATTTTTCTTACAAATAATGACCGCTTATTTGTAAATCTCAAAAGCGAATCTTACATTTAAACCATGCAAGAAGATTTTTTACACTACTTATGGAAACTTAAAAAGTTTGAAACCTCAAATCTTCAAACCACTAAAGGTGAGTTAGTAAGTGTAAAACATGTAGGGACACACAACCATCATGCTGGTCCTGATTTTTTTAATGGACAAATACATATTGATAATCAATTATGGGCTGGTAATATTGAAATCCATATTAAATCTAGCGATTGGTTTGTCCATAATCATGAAGTAGATCCTAACTATGATAATGTTATTTTACACGTTGTTTGGGAGCATGACACAGAAGTTTTTAGAAAAGACAATTCACAAATACCAACTATAGAACTTCAAAATTACGTTTCGGAAATTGCGTTAACTAATTATCATAAATTGTTTAGTAGTCAGCAAACTTGGATTAATTGTGAGCATACAATTACAGAGGTTAACCCATTTATAGTTAATAACTGGTTGGAGCGTTTATATTTTGAACGTCTGGAACGAAAAGCGAAAACTATAGAGTCTATTTTAGAAACATCAAACAATGATTGGGAAGCGGTAATGTTTAAATTATTAGCCAAAAACTTTGGACTTAAAGTTAATGGAGATTCCTTTTTTAGCTTGGTTAATAGTTTTGATTTTACTGTAGTAAGAAAACAACAGAGTAGTCTGCTAAGTTTAGAAGCTTTGTTTTATGGTCAGGCTAGTTTGTTAGATAAAGAAGTCGAGGATATTTATTATATAGGACTTCAAAAAGAATACACGTTTTTAAAACAAAAATTTAAATTAGATAGTAGTAGTGTTAGTCCGTTACAGTTTTTTAGGTTGCGACCGCCAAATTTTCCGACTATTAGATTATCACAATTGGCTAATTTGTATCATTTGCACCAAAATTTGTTCTCAAAGGTAATTGCTTCGGAAAACCTAGAGGCTATTTATAAATTGTTTTCGGTGTCAACCTCACCTTTTTGGGAGTCACATTATACGTTTGAAAAAATTTCTAAAACCAGAAAAAAGCAGATAACAAAGTCGTTTATTGATCTATTATTAATCAATACAATTATTCCGCTTAAATTTTGTTATGCAAAACAACAAGGTAAATCTATTGAGGAAGAGATTGTTAGTTTTATGCAACAATTAAATCCAGAACAAAACGGAATTGTAGATAAATTTAAAAGCTTAGAAGTTTCAGTGACATCAGCTTTGGAGAGTCAAGCGGTTATTCAACTTAAAAATAATTATTGTGATGCAAACCAATGTTTAAAATGTGCTATTGGTAATACTATACTTACTCAAAATTAATTATCTTGCAATATGCAATTCTTATATAAACAATTACACTATTTTCAAAAACGTGGTTATCACGTCTGTCAGCGTATTGCTGACCGTTTGGGGATTAGAGCTAAAGTCGTACGTACAACGTTTATGTATTTAACATTTGCGACACTTGGCTTTGGATTTGCATTGTATTTATTTTTAGCATTTTGGATGCGTATTAAAGATATTGTATACACTAAACGCTCTTCTGTGTTTGATCTATAACTTATGACTAACCCATTAATAACACTCTACAGGTCTAAAATATATACAGCCATAACCTTATTACTAATATTGTTAGTTATTGGTGTTTTTGGGTTTAGATTTATGTCTAACTATACTTGGATAGACGCCTTGTACATGACAGTAATCACCATTACTACAGTAGGTTTTGGAGAGGTGCAACCTTTGGATGATACCTCAAAAATATTTACAATATTCTTAATATTAAATAGTGTTGTCATTGTTGGTTATGCCTTAACAATTATTACTGAATTTATTTTAAGCAGAAATAATATAGAAGAATTAAAACAAAAGAAAATGCAGAAAAAAATTGATGGCTTGAATAACCATATTATTATTTGTGGTTATGGTCGAAACGGAAAACAGGCTGCAACCAAGTTATTAGCACACAAACAACCTTTTGTTATTGTCGAAAAAAACAAGGAGGTTATTGAAAAATTTGAAGATGAAAATATGCCTTTCGTGTTTGGAAATGCTAACGAAGATGAAGTCTTATTGCAAGCAGGTATAGAGCGTGCCAGTAGTTTGATTTCGGCTTTACCAAATGACGCAGATAATTTATTTGTTGTGCTTTCTGCTAGACAAATGAAAAAGGATTTACGCATCATAAGTCGTGCATCTCAAGAAACATCCTATGAGAAGCTTAAGTTAGCAGGTGCTAACAACGTTATTTTACCAGATCGTATTGGTGGTGATCACATGGCGTCTTTAGTCGTTGTTCCTGATTTAATAGAATTTATTGATAATCTTGCTATCGTAGGAGAAAGTAATATAAATATAGAGGAAGTTCAAGTCGAAAAATTATACGATCCAAATACAGGTATCAAATCTATCATAGATTTAGACTTACGCCACAAAACAGGGTGTACAGTTATAGGGTTTAAAAGTGGTGCAGGTGAGTATATTGTCAACCCAGAAGGCGAACTAAAATTAATACCTGGTTCTAAAGTTATCGTATTAGGAAGACCGGAACAAATTAAAAAATTGAATACTGTTTTTAGTTTAGACTAATACGGTATTTAACAAGTTTTCTTTTAAAAATTCACCATTTTTTTGCATCTTGCTAATCTTAATTAAAATTTTACTAACTAATAATTAAATTATGAAGAAATACCTTCTTTCAATTTTTACATTAATATTACCGCTTTTGACCTTTGCGAAGGAAGAAAAAGGTTTAGATCAGATTATCGACGAAAAATTCGGAGACGCTACAGGCTGGTTTGTTGATCTTATTTTTTATCAAATAGATTTTGGAGGAGGAATTAAAATATTTTGGGTATTGTTCCCTTTAATTCTGGGAGCGCTTTATTTTACATTCTATTTTAACTTTATCAATTTTAGAGGTTTTTTTACATCTATAAACATTGTAAGAGGTAAGTATGATGAGTTAGATCATCATGAGTCTATGATTGCTGCAGGAGATTCTACTCCAGGTGGTGATAATATAGAAACTATAGCTGTTGAAAACCACGAAGGAGAAGTATCACACTTTCAGGCATTAACTGCTGCTTTATCTGCAACAGTAGGTTTAGGTAATATTGCAGGAGTTGCTATTGCTGTGTCAATTGGTGGTGCAGGAGCAACGTTTTGGATGATTATAGCTGGGTTTTTAGGTATGGCATCTAAGTTTGTAGAGTGTACACTTGGTGTTAAATACAGAGATATTGGCGAAGATGGAACCGTATATGGTGGTCCAATGTACTACTTAACCAAAGGACTTAAGTCTAAAGGTATGGGTGGTTTAGGAAAAGTTTTAGCTGTTCTTTTTGCAATATTTGTAATTGGAGGTTCTTTTGGAGGTGGAAACATGTTCCAAGTCAATCAAGCGTTTCAACTAGTAGAAAACATTACAGGAGGAGACCAATCTTTCTTACATGGTTATGGATGGGCTTTTGGTCTAGTAATGGCTGTTTTAGTAGGTATTGTAATTATTGGTGGAATTAAAAAAATTGCTAAAGTAACAGATAAGATTGTGCCATTCATGGTATTAATATATGTGTTAGCATCTTTATTTGTGATTTTTGCTAAATATGATATGATTGGAGATGCATTTGCTCAAATCTGGAATGGAGCTTTTAGCCCAGAAGGAATGGCAGGTGGTGTTGTTGGAGTATTAGTACAAGGATTTAGACGTGCAGCGTTTTCAAACGAAGCAGGTATTGGTTCGGCTTCTATCGCGCATTCAGCTGTAAAAACAAAATATGCTGCAAGTGAAGGTATGGTTGCTTTATTAGAGCCATTTATCGATACTGTTGTAGTATGTACAATGACAGCTTTAGTTTTAATTATTACAGGATCTTTAGCAGGTGCAGGACCATCAAGTGATGCAGAAGCTATTTTAATGACTTCAGGAGCTTTTGGTAGTGTTATTAGCTGGTTCCCATATGTGTTAACAGTTGCAGTGGTGTTATTTGCTTTTAGCTCAATGATATCTTGGTCTTACTATGGTTACCAAGGATGGTCTTTCCTATTTGGAAGAACTAAAAGAGCAGAGTATACGTATAAAGTAATCTTTTGTGTATTTGTAGTAATTGGTGCAGCAGCAAGTTTAAATTCAGTAATAGGATTCTCTGATGCAATGGTATTTGCTATGATGGTTCCAAACATGATTGGATTAGTATTATTAGCGCCAAAAGTTAAGTCAGAACTTAAAAAATATATGAGCGTTATTAAAACGTTTAATGCGTCATAAATAAACTATATAATGTTTAATCAATCCCACTTCATGTTTTCTAAAAAACAAAGGAGTGGGATTTTTTTATTGGTATCAATAATTTTAATGCTACTTGTGTTTTTTCATTTTGTATTACCATCACTCTTAAATACAACTCCTGACTTTGATTCTAAAGATGCTGAAGTTGATGCTTTTATTAAACAAGTAGATTCGCTTAAAGCAATTGAAATAGAAAAGCGCAAACCAAAAATCTATCCTTTTAATCCTAATTTTATAACAGATTATAAAGGCTATACTTTAGGAATGACTACTCAAGAAATTGATAGGTTATTGGCTTTTAGAAACCAAGATAAATGGATCAATTCTGTCTCTCAATTTAAGGCGGTAACAATGATTTCAGATTCTTTATTGGCTAAAATATCTCCTTATTTTAAATTTCCAGATTGGGTAACTAATCCAAAGCCAAAACAAAAGACGTTTTCTAAGACCTTTTCTAATACGCCAAAGACTATAAGTCAGAAGTTAGATTTAAATTCAGCTACAGCTGCACAACTTCAAAAAGTATATGGTATCGGACCTTCTTATTCAAAACGTATAGTAAAGTTTAGAACAAAAATAAATGGGTTTCATTCGTTTGTAGAGTTGCAAGAGGTGTATGGATTAACGCCAGAAGTTATTCAAAACGTAAAAGATAACTTTGTTATTAAATCACCAAGAGCAATTACCAAAATGGCTTTAAATAAAGCAACTAAAGAACAGTTGGTTACTATTAAATATATAGATTACGAAGTAGCGCACAATATAATAGAAGAAAGGACCTTGCGTGACGGGTTTAAATCCATTGACGAATTAACAAAAGTTAACGGTTTTCCTGTTAATAAAATACAGATAATTAAGTTATCTTTACGTCTAGATTAGAACTTAACAATAACACAACGTATTATGGGAAATATGTACTTCAGTGAAGAGCATAATTTATTTAGAGAAAGTTTACGCGATTTTTTAAAAAAAGAAGTCGTTCCTCATATTGATAAATGGGAAAAAACTGGAAGTATAGAACGCTTTATTTGGAAAAAATTTGGCGATATGGGCTTTTTTGGTATTAGTTACCCGGAGCAATATGGCGGAATGGATTTAGATATTTTCTATATGATTATTTTGCTAGAAGAATTGCAAAAAATCAATTCTGCTGGTTTTGCAGCTGCAATGTGGGCGCATGCTTATCTTGCAATGACGCATTTAAAAGCGGAAGGTAGTGATGCCATAAAAGAAAAATATTTAACTGCTAGTATTACAGGAGACATGATTGGGTGTCTTTGTATTACAGAACCTTTTGGCGGTAGTGATGTTGCAGGAATGCGATCTACAGCAGTTAAAAAAGGAGATACATATGTAATTAATGGGTCAAAAACATTTATTACAAACGGAGTGTACAGCGACTATTTAGTAGTAGCAGCAAAAACAAATCCTGAATTAGGTAACAAGGGGATTAGTATTTTCTTGATTGATAGAGATACGCCGGGTGTATCTGCAACTAAATTAGATAAATTAGGTTGGAGAGCATCGGATACAGGAGAGATTGCATTTGATAATGTAACTATTCCAGCTTCCAACCTAATGGGAGAAGAAAACAAAGGCTTTGCATATATTATGCAGCATTTTGCGACGGAACGTCTAATTATGGGAGTAAATGCACATGCTAGAGCAGAGTTTGCTTTAGATTATACAATGCAATACATGTCAGAGCGTACAGCTTTTGGTAAAACTATAGATCGTTTTCAAGCTTTAAGACACCGTTTAGCAGATCATATTACAGAAGTAGAAATCTGTAAAACGTTTAATTATACAATTGCAGATAGATTAGGTAAAGGTGAGTATGTTGTAAAAGAAGCAACAATGTCTAAATTAAAATCTACTAAAGTAGCGGACGATGTTATTTATGATTGTCTTCAGTTTTTAGGTGGTTATGGTTATATGGAAGAATATCCATTGGCACGACTATTGAGAGATAGTAGATTAGGACCAATAGGTGGTGGTACTTCAGAAATTTTAAGAGAAATTATCGCTAAAATGGTAATTGACGGTAAAGACTATAAGCCAGCTACAAAATAGTTTGTTTAGCTTTTTGGCGAAAATTCTTCCAAATTATCGCTAAAATGGTAATTGATGGTAAAGACTATAAGCCAGCTACGAAATAATTTGATTAGCTTTTTAGCGAAAGCGGTAATGCGTTTTCGCTAAAATGGTAATCGTTATAACTGATAGCAATCCTGCTAACAAATAATATTTAAATTTTTTATAATGAAATTGACTCAGATCAAATCCTCAGTAATTATTATCTTTTTACTAGTAGGAAGTTTTGCTGTGGCACAAACCGAAATTAAGAGTAAGGTTACAGACTTTATGAGTATGTTACCTATTGAAAACGCCAGTGTGTATGTTCAAAACACAACCATTGGAACAATAACCAATGCGGATGGGAAGTTTGTATTATTGGTGCCTAAGGCATTTGAAAAGGATACAATTATAATTTCTTCAATAGGGTTTAAAAGCTACAAAACAACAATCGATCAATTTGATAACTCACTAGATATACTTTTAGAAGAAGATATTGCGTCTTTAGACGAAATTTTAATAGTCGCCGAAAATAGACCTAAAACGGGTAATGATATTGTAATTAGAGCTTTAGAAAGGTTAGAAAACAACCTGCCTGAGCAGCCTTATCTTCAGAAAGGGTTTTTAAGACATAAAGAAAGAAACAAGAAACAATTTAAATGGTTAGTAGAAAGTGCTATTACTTTGTACGACGATTCCAGTTATGTTACAGGAGGTGCAGACAACTTAAAAATAAATGTAGATCAGGTTAGAAAAAGTTACGACTTACGTGATGTAGATAGCTTATTCTCGTATTCAATGTATTTAAAGTACAACGCTAATGTTAATTTAAAGCCTAAAAATTTAAGACGTGATACAATTGCTAAGTCATCTTTAATAAAGTCCATTAAATGGAATGACACCAGGGTAAATGGATTAGAAAACTTATTTAAGGGAAAGCTTAATTTAGTCCGTAACTCTAAAAGTCCAAAAGCATTATTGGGTGATGATGTTTTAAAAACACATCAATTTAAATTGGATACTATTTTAGTAGACAACGAGCGCAAAATTTATAAAATTAAAATTGATAAAGGTGAAAACTTTGCGGGTTTAAATACGGAAGGGATTTATAACGAAGGATATATTGCAGAAGGTTGGATTTATATTTATTGGGATAATTTTTCAATTAAAAAAATCGAATACCAACTTAGAGCAGGTTCTGACGCACAAAAAAATAGGAGTAAAACGCTATTTGATACGCAAATCAATCATAAGCTTGTAATCTCTTATATGGAGTATCAGGATAAAATGTATCCTAATTATATCTATTATGAAACACCTAAACTAGTTAACGTAGGTTATAAGCCAACGGGTAAGATAAACAAGGAAGAAGAAGCGTTGTTTAATAAGGAAGAACGTTTTTATTATACAGTACAAGAAATACTGTTTACAGAGATAATTCAAGATCCAGAAGCAATTGAAGCTGCTTTGCAACAAGATTGGGATCCAGATATTTTTTCAGTTAAACCGTACAATAAATTGTTTTGGGATAACTACAATACCCTTTTAGAAAGTGAAGAAGACGAAAAACTAATTAAAGATTTAACAAAGCGATCGTCTCTTTTTAAACAATAAAATTAAATTTATGAGTGCTCAATTTAAATAACTTTCTATATTTGCACCTCAAAATTTTAAAAGAGAGGAGGTTAAGATACTATGTTAGTAATTCCATTAAAGGACGGAGAAAATATAGAGAGAGCATTAAAACGCTACAAACGTAAGTTTGATAAAACAGGAACGCGACGCGCTTTGCAAAGTCGTAAGCAGTTTACAAAACCTTCTGTAGGTAATAGAGTTAAAGTTCAAAAGGCTCAATATGTGCAACGTTTAAGAGATCAAGAAGCTGTGTAAGCAGTTGCAATTAATAATAAAATCCCACTAAATTTTTAGTGGGATTTTTGTTTTTCCAGTAATCTGATACAAAAAATGGTATATTTATCGGACTTAAATACTTTACATACATAATGCTATTACAAGCCTTTTTAGATTATCTGTTATTAGAAAAAAAATATTCTAGTCTAACAGTTAATGCTTATAAGAAAGATATAGAATCCTTTTTGTTTTTTTTAAATGAAGAAGAACAGAATAATACGATTAATGAGGTTAATTATGCTCAAATTAGAACATGGATTGTTAGTCTTGTTCAAAAAGGGATAGCAAACAGAAGTATAAACAGAAAGATTTCTGCTCTAAATAGCTTTTTTAAATTCTTACTTAAAATAGAAGAAGTTAAAATAAATCCATTGTCAAAACATAAGGCACTTAAAACTAGTAAAAAAGTTCAAATCCCTTTTTCTGAAAACGAAATAACAACCGTTCTAGATCAAATAAGTCATAATTCAGATTTTGAAGGGTTAAGAAATAAGCTAATTATAGAATTGTTTTATTCAACAGGAATGCGTCGTATAGAATTGATTAACATTAAATTAAAGGATGCCGACTTAGAAAACAAAACAATTAAGATTTTAGGTAAAAGAAATAAAGAGCGCATTGTGCCATTATTACCGTCAATTGTAGAAAGCATAGCAAATTATAAAACGGAAAGAAATAAATTAGAAGTTATTACTGATCAAACGCATTTGTTTTTAACAAAAAAGGGCGTTAAAATTTATGAAACTCTTGTCTACAGAATTATAAATGATTACTTTAGTAAGGCTTCAAGTAAGGTTAAGAAAAGTCCCCACATACTTAGACACTCGTTTGCGACCCATTTATTAAATCAAGGTGCAGAGATAAACGCGGTAAAGGAGTTATTAGGGCATTCTAGTTTAGCAGCCACTCAGGTATATACTCATAATAGTATTGCAGAGTTAAAAAAAGTGTATGCCAAAGCACATCCTAGAAGTAAAAAATAAATGTTTAACCACAAAAATTTAAAGTATGAAGGTAAACACACAGGCAATTAATTTTAATGCCGATCCCCAATTATTAGAATTTATTCAAAAAAGAATGAATAAATTAGAAATGTATTACGATAAGGTAATTCAGTCAGAAGTCTATCTAAAGGTCGAAAAGACTAGTAATAAACTAAATAAAGTTTTTGAAGCCAAGATAAATGTACCCGGAGATAGCTTTGTTGTTAAAAAACAATGTAAGTCTTTTGAAGAGGGTGTAGACGGTGCTGTAGCCTCTTTAGAAAGGCAGTTAAAAAAGCGAAAACAAAAATTACGAGAAAATTTTAAAAATATTTCATAAAAATGTTTTGAATAATTAAATAAATCTATACATTTGCAGTCCGTTAGAAATAGCGGGCTTTTTTTAGAAGTAAAAAGAGATATAAAAGCCGATGTAGCTCAGCTGGCTAGAGCAGCTGATTTGTAATCAGCAGGTCGTGGGTTCGAGTCCCTCCATCGGCTCAAAATAAAGTTAAAATAAATTATAAATTGTTTTAACTTTGTGTAAGTTCTTTAATAGAGTGAAAAGTTTAAAATTGGGGAGATACTCAAGCGGCCAACGAGGGCAGACTGTAAATCTGCTGACTACGTCTTCGCAGGTTCGAATCCTGCTCTCCCCACTTTTTTTTAATTAGAAAAATTAATTTTAGACGACAAAGGATTTTAAATAATTGCGAGAGTAGCTCAGTTGGTAGAGCGTCAGCCTTCCAAGCTGAATGTCGCCGGTTCGAACCCGGTCTCTCGCTCTAATATTTAAGCCGGTGTAGCTCAGGGGTAGAGCGTTTCCTTGGTAAGGAAGAGGTCACGGGTTCAATTCCCGTCATTGGCTCTGAATAAAGAATAAAAAATTAAGAATACACTAATATTATTATATAACTAAGATTAAATTATTAAAACATGGCAAAGGCAACTTTCGATCGTTCAAAACCACACTTAAATATTGGTACAATTGGACACGTAGATCACGGTAAAACAACTTTAACTGCTGCTATTACTAAAGTATTAGCTGATGCAGGTTTATCAGAAGCAAAATCTTTCGATCAGATTGATAACGCTCCAGAAGAAAAAGAAAGAGGTATTACAATTAATACATCACACGTAGAATATTCAACAGCAAATCGTCACTACGCACACGTAGATTGTCCAGGTCACGCCGATTACGTTAAGAACATGGTAACTGGTGCTGCACAAATGGATGGAGCTATTTTAGTAGTAGCTGCAACGGATGGTCCAATGCCACAAACTCGTGAGCACATCTTATTAGGTCGTCAGGTAGGTATCCCAAGAATCGTAGTATTCTTAAATAAAGTGGATATGGTTGATGATGAAGAGCTTTTAGAGTTAGTAGACATGGAGGTTAGAGAATTATTATCATTCTATGAGTATGATGGTGATAACGGACCTGTAGTTTCTGGTTCTGCATTAGGAGCTTTAAATGGTGAGCAAAAATGGGTTGATACAGTAATGGAATTAATGGCACAAGTTGATGCATGGATTGAAGAGCCAGTTCGTGATATGGACAAGCCTTTCTTAATGCCAATTGAAGATGTGTTTTCTATTACAGGTCGTGGTACAGTAGCAACTGGACGTATCGAAACTGGTGTAGCTAATACTGGAGATCCAGTTGAGATCATTGGTATGGGTGCTGAAAAATTAACATCTACTATTACAGGAATTGAAATGTTCCGTCAAATATTAGATAGAGGAGAAGCTGGAGATAACGCTGGTATCTTATTAAGAGGAATTGAGAAGTCTCAAATCTCTAGAGGTATGGTTATTGTTAAGCCAGGTTCTGTAACACCACACGCTAAATTTAAAGCTGAGGTTTATATCCTTAAAAAAGAAGAAGGTGGACGTCACACTCCATTCCATAATAACTACCGTCCTCAGTTTTATGTTCGTACAACTGACGTAACAGGAAACATTGCGTTACCTGAAGGAGTAGAGATGGTTATGCCTGGAGATAACTTAACAATTCATGTTGAGTTAATCCAAAAGATCGCAATGAATGTTGGATTACGTTTCGCTATACGTGAAGGTGGTAGAACAGTTGGTGCAGGTCAGGTAACTGAAATTTTAGACTAATTTATAGTTTATAAAATATAAAGCTAAGACACTTCGTTCGCGTGGTGTCTTGGTTTTTATTTACGGGCGTAGCTCAGTTGGTAGAGCACTGGTCTCCAAAACCAGGTGTCGGGAGTTCGAGTCTCTCCGCCCGTGCAAATTGAGGTAAATGATAATAATTATCGTTTACCTCAAAATAGAATAAAGTAGTCCGCTCCATAGGAAGACATTTAAACAAAGACATATGGCTGGAATAGTAAACTATATAAAAGAATCATTTGGAGAATTAAAAAACAACGTAACATGGACACCTTGGTCTGAGGCGCAAAGTTTAACGATCCTAGTGGCTGTTTTTTCAATTATTTTCTCTTTAGCAATATGGGGAATTGATACTGTTTTTAGTAAAGTTATTAGTTTATACTTTAACCTTATAACAGGATAGATTATTATGGCTGAAGTTGGAGAAAAAAAATGGTACGTAGTTAGAGCTGTAAGTGGTCAAGAGAATAAAATCAAAACTTATATCGAGAACGAAATTTCAAGATTAGGTCTACAGGATTATGTAGAGCAGGTTTTGGTACCAACAGAAAATGTAGTTCAAATCCGTAATGGTAAAAAAGTAAACAAAGAAAAAGTTTACTTTAGTGGATACATTATGATTAAAGCTAACCTTACTGGAGAAGTGCCTCATATTATAAGATCAATAACTAACGTTATTGGTTTTTTAGGTGCTACAAAAGGTGGTGATCCTTTACCTTTAAGACAATCTGAAGTTAACAGAATGTTAGGTAAAGTAGATGAGTTATCTGTTGATGCGGACGTTAATGTTGCAATACCTTACACCAAAGGTGAAACAGTAAAAGTTATTGATGGACCTTTTAATGGTTTTGACGGTACTATAGAAAACATTAATGAAGAAAAGCGTAAGCTTGAAGTAATGGTTAAGATTTTCGGAAGAAAGACACCATTAGAACTAAGCTATATGCAAGTAGAAAAAATTTAATAATTGTTACAATAAAGCGTACTTCTTTTAGGCTTCCACTTAAAATAAGTACAAAACAAAAACATTCAAAATGGCAAAAGAATTAGGTAAAGTAGTTAAGCTACAAGTAAGGGGAGGTGCAGCGAATCCGTCGCCACCGGTTGGACCCGCTTTAGGTGCTGCTGGAGTAAATATCATGGAATTCTGTAAGCAATTTAATGCAAGAACCCAAGATAAAGCTGGTAAGGTTTTACCAGTTGTGATTTCGGTTTACAAAGACAAGTCTTTTGACTTTGTAATCAAAACACCTCCTGCTGCAGTACAATTATTAGAAGCGGCCAAAGTGAAGAAAGGTTCAGGTGAACCACACGTTAAAAAAGTAGCAAAAGTTTCTTGGGATCAAGTCAAAACTATTGCAGAAGATAAAATGGTAGATTTAAATGCATTTACAATTGAGTCTGCAATGAAGATGATTGCTGGTACTGCAAGATCTATGGGTATAACTGTTAAAGGTGGTGAAGCACCAAATTAACCTAAAAAGATTTTAAAAAATGGCAAGATTAACAAAGAAACAAAAAGAATCTGTAGCAAAAATTGAGAAGGATAGAGTATATTCTTTAAAAGATGCTTCAGCATTAGTAAAAGAAATAACTAATACAAAGTTTGACGCTTCTGTAGATTTAGCAATTCGTTTAGGGGTTGACCCAAGAAAAGCTAATCAAATGGTTAGAGGTGTAGTATCTCTTCCTCATGGTACAGGGAAGGACGTTAAAGTTTTAGCATTAGTAACTCCAGATAAAGAAGCAGAAGCTAAAGAAGCAGGTGCTGATTACGTTGGTTTAGATGAGTACCTTGATAAAATCAAGAGTGGTTGGACAGACGTTGATGTAATTATTACTATGCCTAGCGTTATGGGTAAACTAGGACCTTTAGGACGTGTATTAGGACCTCGTGGTTTAATGCCTAACCCTAAGACTGGTACTGTAACTATGGATGTAGCAAAAGCTGTAACTGAAGTTAAGGCTGGTAAAATTGACTTTAAAGTTGACAAAACTGGTATCGTTCATGCTTCAATTGCAAAAGCATCTTTTAGTGCTGATAAGATTGAGGAAAATGCAAATGAATTATTAACAACAATAATGAAACTTAAGCCAACTACAGCTAAGGGAGTTTATGTAAAAAGCATTTTTATGTCTTCTACAATGAGTCCAAGTATTGCTGTAGAAACTAAAATAGGTTAGTAGTTAAAAACTTTATATTATGACTAGAGAAGAAAAATCACAAGTAATTAAAGAATTAACTGTTCAATTAGCCGATAACTCTAATATCTACATAGCAGATATTTCTGGTTTAAATGCAGGAACTACTTCTGACTTACGTCGTGCTTGTTTTAAAGCAAACATACAGTTAGCTGTTGTTAAAAATACATTACTTGAAAAAGCAATGGAAGCTTCCGATAGAGATTTTGGAAACTTACCATCAATATTAAAGGGAAATACATCTGTGATGTATTCGGAAACTGGGAATGCTCCAGCTAAATTAATCAAAGCTTTCAGAAAAAAATCTGAGAAGCCTTTATTAAAGGGTGCTTTTATTGAAGAAGCGGTTTATTTAGGAGATGACCAATTAGATATGTTAGTAGACATCAAGTCTAGAGAAGAGTTAATTGGTGATATTGTAGGATTATTACAGTCTCCTGCTAAAAACGTTATCTCGGCTCTTAAATCAAGCGGTGGAACACTTTCAGGTATCTTAAAAACATTATCTCAAAAAGAGGGATAATTCAAACATTACGCACTTTTACAATTATATATTATTAAAAAATTAAAACGATAGAAAAATGGCAGATTTAAAAGATTTCGCAGAACAATTAGTTAACCTTACTGTTAAAGAAGTAAATGAGTTAGCTACTATTTTAAAAGATGAATATGGTATCGAGCCTGCTGCTGCTGCAGTAGCTGTTGCAGCTGGTCCAGCTGGAGGAGGAGATGCTGAAGAAGCTCAAACTGAATTTGATGTTATTTTAAAAGCAGCAGGTGCTTCTAAATTAGCAGTAGTAAAATTAGTTAAGGAATTAACTGGTTTAGGTTTAAAAGAAGCTAAAGGTTTAGTTGATGATGCACCAAGTGCAATCAAAGAAGCAGTTTCTAAAGATGAGGCAGAAGCTCTTAAAACTCAGTTAGAAGAGGCAGGAGCAGAGGTTGAGCTTAAGTAAGCTTACCAAATAATTTTACAAAGGTTTAGGTCTGGAGCATTCGCTTTAAGACCTAAACCATTTGTCGTATATAGTGATCAACTATATAAAATAATATTTTTTTTAATCAAAATTTCGTCCATTGATGTTAGTAACACAAGCTGAAAGATTAAATTTCTCGTCTATTGTAAATAGAACGGAATACCCAGATTTCATGGATATTCAGATTAAATCCTTTCAGGATTTTTTCCAGTTAGAAACAAAATCTGAAGAAAGAGGTGATGAAGGTCTTTATAACACCTTCATGGAAAACTTTCCAATTACAGACACACGTAATCAATTCGTTTTAGAATTTTTAGATTACTTTATTGATCCGCCGAGATATGCTATTGATGAGTGTATTGAAAGAGGACTAACCTATAGCGTTCCGCTTAAAGCAAGGTTAAAGTTATATTGTACAGACCCTGAACATGAGGATTTCGAGACCATTGTCCAGGATGTGTATTTAGGAACTATACCTTACATGACTCCATCTGGTACTTTTTGTATCAATGGTGCAGAACGTGTGGTAGTATCTCAATTGCATAGATCACCAGGTGTCTTTTTTGGTCAATCTTTCCATGCAAATGGAACCAAATTATATTCAGCTAGAGTTATTCCTTTTAAAGGATCGTGGATAGAATTCGCTACGGATATTAACCAAGTAATGTATGCGTACATTGATAGAAAAAAGAAGTTACCTGTAACAACTTTATTCAGAGCAATTGGTTTTGAACGTGATAAAGACATTTTAGAGATTTTTGATTTAGCCGAAGAGGTTAAAGTTTCAAAGTCTGGTCTTAAAAAAGTAATCGGTCGCAAACTTGCTGCACGTGTTTTAAATACATGGCATGAAGATTTCGTTGATGAAGATACTGGAGAAGTAGTATCTATTGAGCGTAACGAGATAGTATTAGATCGTGATACAGAATTAGATAAAGATAATATTGAAGAAATCCTTGACATTGATGTGAAAACTATTCTTTTACACAAAGAAAGTGCACAACAAGGAGATTACGCAATCATACATAATACACTTCAAAAGGATCCAACAAATTCTGAAAAAGAAGCTGTAGAACATATTTACCGTCAACTACGTAATGCTGAGCCGCCAGATGAGGAGACAGCACGTGGTATTATTGACAAATTATTCTTTAGTGATCAACGTTACTCTCTTGGAGAAGTAGGTCGTTATAGAATGAACAAGAAACTACAATTAGATATCGGAATGGATAAGCAGGTGCTTACCAAAGAAGATATCATTACTATAATCAAGTACTTAATCGAGCTGATTAATTCTAAAGCAGAGATTGATGATATTGATCACTTATCTAACCGTCGTGTTCGTACAGTTGGAGAGCAATTATCTTCTCAGTTTGGTGTTGGTTTAGCACGTATGGCACGTACTATCCGTGAGCGTATGAACGTTCGTGATAATGAAGTGTTTACTCCTATTGACTTAATTAATGCTAAGACGTTATCGTCTGTTATTAATTCTTTCTTTGGTACAAACCAATTATCTCAGTTTATGGATCAAACCAATCCTCTTGCTGAAATTACGCACAAGCGTCGTTTATCTGCACTAGGACCAGGTGGTTTATCTAGAGAAAGAGCTGGTTTCGAAGTACGTGATGTTCACTATACTCACTACGGAAGACTTTGTCCAATTGAAACTCCTGAGGGACCAAACATTGGATTAATTTCATCTTTATCTGTATATGCTAAAGTGAATTCTATGGGATTCATTGAGACACCTTATAGAAAAGTTACTGATGGTGTTGTGGATATTAAAGGAGATCCAATTTATTTAAGTGCAGAAGAAGAAGAAGATAAATTAATCGCTCAAGCAACTGTTAAAGTTGATGAGAATGGTAAAATTTTACATGATAAGGTTATTGCACGTATGGAAGGTGACTTCCCAGTAATGGATCCAAAAGATATCCATTATACTGATGTTGCACCAAATCAAATTTCGTCTATATCAGCATCTTTAATTCCATTCTTGGAACATGATGATGCAAACCGTGCATTGATGGGATCAAACATGATGCGTCAAGCGGTACCATTATTACGTCCTCAAGCACCAATTGTTGGTACTGGATTAGAGAGACAAGTTGCTTCAGATTCTCGTGTATTAATTAATGCAGAAGGAGAAGGTGTTGTACAGTATGTCGATGCTAATGAGATTGTAATTAAATATGAAAGAACTGATGACGAGGCTAAAGTTAGTTTTGATAGTGATATCAAATCTTACGCTTTAGTTAAGTTTAGAAAGACTAACCAAGGTACTTCAATTAACTTAACACCTATCGTTAAGAAAGGTGATAAGGTATCAAAGGGGCAAGTGTTATCTGAAGGTTATGCAACTCAAAAGGGTGAATTAGCTTTAGGTAGAAACATGAAAGTAGCCTTTATGCCTTGGAAAGGGTATAACTTTGAGGATGCAATTGTAATCTCTGAGAAAGTTGTACGTGAAGATATCTTTACTTCTATTCATATTGACGAGTATTCTCTTGATGTTAGAGATACTAAATTAGGTAACGAAGAATTAACTAACGATATTCCTAACGTTTCTGAAGAGGCTACTAAAGACCTTGATGAAAACGGTATGATTCGTATTGGTGCTGAAGTTAAACCTGGTGATATATTAATTGGTAAGATTACACCAAAGGGTGAATCTGATCCAACTCCAGAAGAAAAATTATTACGTGCTATCTTTGGTGACAAGGCTGGAGACGTAAAAGATGCTTCATTAAAGGCATCACCTTCTTTACATGGTGTTGTTATTAATAAAAAATTATTTTCTAGAGCAGTAAAGGATAAACGTAAGAGAGCTCAGGATAAAGAAGATATTAATAAATTAGAGAATTTATACTACACTAAGTTTGACGAATTACAAAGTGTATTAGTTGAAAAACTTTTTACAATTGTAAACGGAAAAACGTCTCAAGGTATTTTCAATGATTTAGGAGAAGAAGTTTTACCAAAAGGTAAGAAATTTACTCTAAAAATGCTAAATGCTGTTGATGATTATACTCACTTAACTGGTGGTACATGGACAACAGATGATCATACTAATAAATTAGTAGCTGATTTAATTCACAACTACAAGATTAAAGAAAACGATTTACAAGGGTCTTTAAGACGTGAAAAGTTTACTATTTCTGTAGGGGATGAGTTGCCAGCAGGTATTATTAAGTTAGCTAAGGTTTATATCGCTAAAAAACGTAAGTTAAAAGTTGGTGATAAAATGGCGGGTCGACATGGTAACAAAGGTATTGTTGCACGTATTGTACGTCAAGAGGATATGCCTTTTTTAGAAGACGGAACTCCTGTAGATATCGTATTAAATCCATTAGGTGTACCATCTCGTATGAACATTGGACAGATATATGAAACAGTATTAGGATGGGCTGGACAAGATTTAGGTCGTACTTATGCAACACCAATTTTTGATGGTGCTACAATTGATCAGATTAACGAATTAACTGATGAAGCTGGAATTCCTAGATATGGTCATACATATCTTTATGATGGTGGAACTGGTGACCGTTTTGATCAACCTGCAACAGTAGGTGTTATTTACATGCTTAAATTAGGGCATATGGTTGATGATAAGATGCACGCACGTTCTATCGGACCTTACTCATTAATTACGCAACAACCTTTAGGAGGTAAAGCTCAATTTGGAGGTCAGCGTTTTGGAGAAATGGAAGTTTGGGCACTTGAGGCTTACGGAGCATCTGCAACGTTAAGAGAAATCTTAACTGTAAAATCTGATGACGTAGTTGGTAGAGCTAAAACTTACGAAGCTATCGTTAAAGGAGAGCCAATGCCAGAACCTGGATTACCAGAATCTTTCAACGTTTTAATGCACGAATTGAAAGGATTAGGATTAGACATTAGATTAGAAGAATAATTTTAAGTGAGTCGAGCAGTCTGTAAATTGATTTTACGGACTGCTTTACAAACTGAACACTATAAGAATTATGGCAAAAAAACAAGATAAGAATACAGTACAGAGATTTAATAAAATCTCTATTGGTTTAGCATCACCAGAATCTATTTTAGCAGAATCTAGAGGTGAAGTTTTAAAACCAGAAACTATCAATTATCGTACACATAAACCAGAACGTGATGGTTTATTCTGTGAGCGTATTTTTGGTCCTGTAAAGGATTATGAATGTGCTTGTGGTAAATATAAGCGTATTAGATATAAAGGTATTGTTTGCGACCGTTGTGGAGTTGAAGTTACTGAAAAGAAAGTACGTCGTGATAGAGTAGGACACATTAACTTAGTTGTGCCTGTTGCTCATATCTGGTATTTCCGTTCTTTACCAAACAAAATTGGTTACATATTAGGTTTACCGTCTAAGAAATTAGACATGATTATTTATTACGAGCGTTATGTAGTAATACAAGCTGGTAATGCTAAGAATGAAGAAGGAGAGCCTTTACAAAAATTAGACTTTTTAACTGAAGAAGAATATCTAAACATATTAGAAACACTTCCTCAAGATAATCAATATTTAGATGACACAGATCCTAGCAAATTTATTGCTAAAATGGGAGCTGAGTGTTTAATTGACTTATTGTCAAGAATTGATTTAGATACATTATCATACGAGTTACGTCACAAAGCAAATACTGAAACGTCTAAACAACGTAAAACAGAAGCTTTAAAACGTCTTCAAGTAGTTGAAGCTTTACGTGAATCTAATGAGCACAGAGAGAATCGTCCTGAATGGATGATCATGAAAGTAGTGCCAATTATACCGCCAGAATTAAGACCTTTAGTGCCTTTAGATGGTGGACGTTTTGCAACTTCAGATTTAAATGATTTATACCGTCGTGTAATTATCCGTAATAACCGTCTTAAAAGATTGGTAGAGATAAAAGCACCGGAAGTTATTTTACGTAACGAAAAACGTATGTTACAAGAATCTGTAGATTCTTTATTTGATAACACACGTAAATCATCTGCTGTTAAAACTGATTCTAACAGACCATTAAAATCATTATCAGATTCACTTAAAGGTAAGCAGGGACGTTTCCGTCAAAACTTACTTGGTAAGCGTGTTGATTATTCTGCACGTTCTGTAATTGTTGTTGGACCAGAACTTAGATTATTTGAGTGTGGTTTACCTAAAAACATGGCTGCAGAATTATACAAGCCTTTCGTAATTAGAAAATTAATTGAAAGAGGTATTGTAAAGACAGTTAAGTCTGCGAAGAAAATTATAGATAAAAGAGAACCAGTTGTTTGGGATATATTAGAAAATGTTTTAAAAGGACATCCAGTACTTTTAAACCGTGCTCCTACATTACACAGACTTGGTATACAAGCATTCCAACCTAAATTAATTGAAGGTAAAGCAATCCAATTACACCCATTAGCATGTGCGGCATTTAACGCCGATTTTGATGGAGATCAAATGGCTGTGCATTTACCATTAGGACCTGAAGCTATATTAGAGTGTCAAATGTTAATGTTGGCATCTCACAATATCTTAAACCCTGCAAACGGGGCTCCGGTTACTGTACCTTCTCAGGATATGGTACTTGGTCTATATTATATGACTAAGCACAGATTATCTACACCAGAAGTAAAAGTAAGAGGTGAAGGATTAACATTTTACTCTGCAGAGGAAGTAACTATTGCTTACAATGAAAAGAGAGTTGAATTAAACGCGGGAATTAAAGTTAGAACAATGGACTTTAATGACGCTGGCGAATTAGTACTTCAAGTAATTGAAACTACTGTTGGTCGTGTTTTATTTAACGAAAAAGTACCAGCAGCAGCAGGTTATATTAATGAAGTATTAACTAAGAAGTCTTTAAGAGATATTATTGGTAATATTTTAAAAGTAACTAGTGTACCTGAAACTGCAGATTTCTTAGATGATATTAAAACTTTAGGATATTACTTCGCATTTAAAGGAGGATTATCATTTAGTTTAGGAGATATTATTATCCCGCCAGAAAAGCAATCTATGATTGATGCTGCCAACGAAAAAGTTGATGGTGTTACTGGTAACTATAACATGGGATTAATTACAAATAACGAACGTTACAACCAGGTTATTGATATTTGGACATCTACGAATGCTGAATTGACAGAATTGTCAATGAAACGTATTAGAGAAGACCAACAAGGATTTAACTCGGTATATATGATGCTTGATTCTGGAGCCCGTGGATCTAAAGAACAGATTCGTCAGCTTACAGGTATGCGTGGATTAATGGCTAAGCCTAAAAAATCTACTGCAGGAGGTGGATCTATTATTGAAAACCCGATTTTATCTAACTTTAAGGAAGGTCTTTCAATTTTAGAATACTTTATATCAACTCACGGTGCGCGTAAAGGACTTGCCGATACAGCACTTAAAACTGCCGATGCAGGTTACTTAACACGTCGTTTAGTAGACGTTTCTCAAGATGTTATTGTTAACAGTGAAGACTGTGGTACATTAAGAGGTGTAGAGGTTTCTGCACTTAAGAAAAATGATGAAGTTGTTGAGAAATTAGAAGCACGTATTGTAGGTCGTATTTCATTAAATGATGTATATGATCCATTAAGTGAAGAAGTTTTAGCTGAAGCTGGTCAATTAATTGACGAAGTAGTAGCAGCTAGAATTGAAAATTCACCAATAGAAACAGTTGAAGTACGTTCTCCATTATCTTGTGAAGCTAAAAAAGGGATCTGTGCTCAATGTTACGGTCGTAATTTAGCTACTAATAAAATGGTTCAACGTGGTGAAGCAGTTGGTGTAGTAGCAGCGCAATCTATTGGAGAGCCTGGTACACAGTTAACACTTCGTACGTTCCACGTTGGAGGTATTGCAGGTAACATTTCTGAAGAAAACAAACTTGCAGTTAAATTTGACGGTATTGCAGAAATTGAAGATTTAAAAACTGTAAAAGGTACTGATAACGATGGTAACTCAGCTGATGTTGTTATTTCTCGTACATCAGAAATTAAATTAGTAGATAAGAAAACTGGAATTACTTTAAGTACTAACAATATCCCTTATGGATCTCATATTTTAGTTAAAGACGGAGATGCATTAAAAGCTGGTGATGTTGTTTGTTCTTGGGATCCATATAACGGAGTTATTGTTTCTGAATTTGCTGGAAAAGTGAGATATGAAAATATCGAACAAGGTATTACTTATCAAGTAGAGATTGATGAGCAGACAGGTTTCCAAGAAAAGGTAATTTCAGAGTCTAGAAACAAAAAAATAATACCAACACTTATTGTTGAAGATGGTAAAGGTGAAGCAATTCGTTCTTACAATTTACCAGTAGGTGCCCACATTATGATTGATGATGGAGAAAAAATTAAGGTTGGTAAGATCTTAGTTAAAATTCCTCGTAAATCATCTAAAGCTGGGGATATTACAGGAGGTTTACCACGTGTAACAGAATTGTTTGAAGCACGTAACCCTTCTAACCCTGCAGTTGTTAGTGCAATTGATGGTGTTGTATCTTTTGGTAAAATTAAGAGAGGTAATCGTGAGATTATTGTAGAATCTAAATTAGGTGAAATAAAAAAGTATTTAGTTAAGTTATCTAGCCAGATTTTAGTGCAAGAAAATGACTTTATTAAAGCTGGTATGCCTTTATCTGATGGTTCTGTAACACCAAACGATATCCTTAATATAAAAGGACCATCTGCAGTACAACAATACTTAGTTAACGAGGTGCAGGAAGTATATCGTTTACAAGGTGTAAAAATTAATGATAAGCATTTTGAAGTTGTTGTAAGACAAATGATGCGTAAAGTAAGAATTATTGATTCAGGAGATACTATTTTCTTAGAGGATCAATTAGCTCATAAATCTGATTTTATTGAAGAAAATGATAACATTTTTGGAATGAAAGTGGTTGAAAGTGCTGGAGATTCGTCTACACTAAAGGAAGGACAGATTATATCTGCTTTCCAATTAAGAGATGAAAATTCAATCTTACGTCGCGAAGACAAGCAACTTGTAGTAGGAAGAGATGCACAGCCGGCAACAGCTACGCCAATCTTACAAGGTATTACAAGAGCATCATTACAGACTAAATCGTTTATATCTGCAGCTTCTTTCCAAGAAACTACTAAAGTATTAAACGAAGCAGCAGTAGCTGGTAAAGTTGATCATCTTGAAGGTCTTAAGGAGAATGTTATTGTAGGACATCGTATACCAGCAGGTACAGGTATGAGAGCTTACGAAAACATAATTGTTGGATCTAAAGAAGAATTTGATCAAATGATGAAAGCTAAACAAGAAGTTAATTATAACTAATTGTTAGACTTAAATGTATAGATTAATTTCTAAATTATAATAATTAAAAGAATCCTGCAGTAATGCGGGATTCTTTGTTTAAAAAAATAAGAGAATGGCTGATAGCAATGATAATAAACCAAAACAAGGACAAATAAATATTGAGTTAGACGAGAAAATCGCGGAAGGGATTTATTCTAACTTAGCAATAATTAATCACTCAGTATCTGAGTTTGTTGTTGATTTTGTTAGTATAATGCCTGGTACTCCAAAAAGCAAAGTGAAGTCAAGAATTATATTGACACCACAGCACGCTAAACGACTTTTAAAAGCATTAGGAGAAAATGTTCAGAGATTTGAAAAAGCACATGGCGAAATTAAGGATTATGAACAACCACCAATTCCTTTAAATTTTGGACCAACTGGTCAAGCATAAAAAAAAAGCCTTTTTACAATTAAGTAAAAAGGCTTTTTTTGTAGGTATGCTTTAGTATAAATAAAAATTATAATTTTTATAAATAAAATAATTTTAAACTATTTATCTCGAGTAATCTAGTTCTTTAAACTGTTGTTTAAGCGATTTTTGAGTAAAATCAAACATAGTAGCTGTCGAATGTTAATTTGTTTATTAAATACTATTTAAAATTGATATTTATTATTCAAATTCAGATACGTAGTGAAATTTGATGCTAGGATATTTTTGTTGTGTCATTTGTAAAGAAAAAGGCGAGTCTGCTAAAAATACTAACTGGCCCCTTTTGTCTTTTGCTAAATAGCGTTGTTTTACTCTTAAAAATTCCTTGTACTCGTTATTTTTCTTATCATCAGGGTCTACCCAACATGCTTTGTATACATTTAGATTTTCATAAGTACATTTTGCACCATATTCGTGTTCTAATCTATACTGTATAACTTCATATTGTAAAGCTCCTACAGTTCCAATTACTTTTCTACCATTCAATTCTAATGTAAATAATTGCGCAACACCTTCGTCCATTAGTTGGTCGATCCCTTTGTTTAATTGTTTAGATTTTAATGGGTCAGCATTGTTTATGTACCTAAAATGTTCTGGAGAAAAACTCGGAACACCCTTGTAATTCAATATTTCACCTTCCGTTAGTGTATCTCCAATTTTGAATGTACCAGTATCTTGTAAACCAACGATATCACCAGGATAAGAGATGTCTACAATCTCTTTTTTCTCAGCAAAAAAGGCGTTCGGGCTTGAAAATTTTACTTTTTTATTATGTCTTACGTGCAGATATTGTGTGTTTCGTTTAAACTCACCAGATACAATTTTAACAAACGCTAATCTGTTTCTGTGATTGGGATCCATGTTTGCATGTATCTTAAATACAAATCCCGAAAATTTATCTTCTTCAGGTTTAACTAAACGTTCTTCACTCTGTTTAGCACGAGGTTTAGGCGCTATTTCTACAAAACAATCTAGTAATTCTCTTACTCCAAAACTGTTTAGTGCAGAGCCAAAAAACACAGGTTGTAATTCCCCTTTAAGGTAGTCTTCATTACTAAATTTAGGATAGATACCTTCTACTAGTTCTATCTCTTCTCGTAGAGTCTCAGCAGCTTTATCACCTATAAGCTTTGTTAGTTCACTTGAGTTTAAATCATTGATTTCAATGGTGTCTTCAATATTTTTTCTACTATCGCCACTAAATAGATTTATGTTTTTCTCCCAAATATTGTAAATACCTTTAAAGTCATACCCCATACCAATAGGGAAACTTAAAGGCGTTACTTTTAATTTTAATTTTTGTTCTATTTCGTCTAATAATTCGAAAGCATCTTTACCTTCTCTATCCATTTTATTAATAAAGACAATCATAGGTATGTTACGCATACGACATACTTCTACTAACTTTTCGGTTTGTTCCTCAACCCCTTTAGCGACGTCAATAACAACAATAACACTATCTACAGCAGTTAATGTTCTAAAAGTATCTTCTGCAAAATCCTTGTGACCAGGCGTATCTAGAATATTTATTTTAATGCCATCATATTCAAATGCAAGTACAGAAGTAGCTACAGATATACCACGTTGGCGTTCTATCTCCATAAAATCACTGGTTGCCCCTTTCTTTATTTTGTTGCTTTTTACTGCTCCAGCTTCATTAATTGCACCTCCAAAAAGTAATAGTTTTTCTGTAAGTGTCGTTTTACCGGCATCTGGATGCGATATAATTCCAAAGGTTCTTCTTCTTTTTATTTCGTCTAAGAATTTCATCAAATAAATTTTTACAAATATAGATGTATCGGCTTTAACGTCCTATAGTCAAAATCATTTATTGCGATTTTCATGCTTTATTTTTTTTGTGTAGTTTATCTATGTTTCTTCTTGTTAAATCGGGATTTGGTGTGATATTCTTATTTATGATTTTCTTTTTATCGATGATATTTGTTTTTAATCGTGTTTCTTGTCGTTTTATCGTTAATTTTATTGAACATTTTTAAATCAATTTGAACCAATAAAACAGCTCTTTAACGAAAATTAACACTTTATAGCGTGTAATTAAATCAATAAAGTCTTTTAGTATTTACATTTGTTTACTTGTGTGGTTAAAACCTCATGTGAAAGTATTATCCCAAAAAAAATTGATTATAAAATAATTTTACCCTAATTGTATGAAAATCTCTACTCGATTCTCGATTTCTAAATTAATTTTCTTATTTAGCCTTTTGTGTGTTTTTTCTTTTTCGAAAGTTAATGCTCAAACACAATGTGAAGACTTGTATGTTTGTCCAGGTCAACCATCATCTTGTACTTATACATATAGTAATGGTTCTTGGTCTCCTTTTGCACCGCAAGTTGGTATAACTGAGACTGAAACTATCTGTATTTTGTCCGACCTTACATGGAATTATACTTTTGAAGCAAAGGGGACTATTTATATAGCTCCAAATGTAACGGTTAACGCAACTTTCCAGAAAGTTAGTTCTGTTATTGTCGAGGGTACATTAAATATAACAAATAATGTTGATGTAAATAACGGAGTTGTTAATGTTTGTAGTGGTGGGTTATTAACTACAAGTTCTATAAATGTTTCTACTACTTCCGTAATAAATAATGCTGGAGATGTTGTTATAAATGCACCTAACGGTCTAACACTTAATAGTGGTGTGACAGTTAATAATTATGATGGCGCGGATTTTGAAATGAATGGAGGTTCTGGACAGATTACACTAGATGGGGTTATAAGTAATTGTGGTATTATAAGAGCTGTAACTAATGGAGACACACAGTTTAACGGTAATTCTCAGATATATAATGCTTGTTCTTTTTATGTTGAGAATGATTTAAGAATAGATAGAGTTTTTACAAATGATGGTTTAATTGTTTCAGGAGGAACACTTAGAATTAATAATGGAATTGTAACCAATAATGGTGTTTTTGATGCAACAAATGTAATAGTTGATGGTACACCACAACAATTAGTTGGTAATGGATCTTCTTCTTTGTTAATTGCAAGTGGTTTTGTAACATTAACTAATGGAGGGGATATTACAGATCATTTTTATTATGGCCCAACAATTACAGCGTGTAATAATGGTTGTGACGTTGGTGTAACAGTTGTTGATGATGTATATAGAAATTATGTAACTGAAGAGGAATATTTAGAGTCATGTGGAGGTTTAATTTGTTCTGCTGAAACTGATTTTACCGATCCAACAATTACATGTCCTAATGATATTATTGAAGGTGATGATGATGGGAATAGTATGAATTCAATAGACGTTCCAGATCCTATTTATCAAGATAACTGCCTTGTAGATTCTCTTACATGGACAATGGCTGGCGCAACTACAGGAAATTCTTCTGCTACAGGGGAAAATGTATTAGGAACACAAGTGTTTAATTTAGGTGTTACTATAATTACTTATACAGTTACAGATGTAGCTGGTAATTCTGTAAGTTGTTCTTTTACTGTTACTATAAATAATAGTGATGACGATAATGATGGAGTCCTAAATGCAAATGATATTTGTAACGGTTTTGATGACAATTTAGATAATGATAATGATGGAGTGCCAGATGGCTGTGATTTAGATGATGATAATGATGGTATTTTAGATACAGATGAATGTCCTATATCAGATTCTGGTTTTGATGGTCCTATTTCTGTTCCGCAATCAGATTTTGATATTACAAGTTCAGGGAGTGCTAGTGATGATCAATCTTCTCATGTGCTAAATTCTATAACAATTGGAGGTATAGAATATCAGGATTTTAAAGTTCCTGATGCTTTTGATTCTAATTTTGGAGTAACTGTTCCTGTTACAACTAGTAACCAGGTAACTAGGTTTGTAAATGGTGCTGCAGTGTCTCCTTCTTTAGTTCCAGATGGAAAAGCAGTTTATGATGCTTTAATTTTAAGTTCATTTCAAACAAATAATTTAAATTCTTACCAACAATTAAGTTCAAAAAACTTTACAGATGATTCTTATGATTTGTTATATAATACGCCTGTACTTTCTAGAGGTGGTGTTTTTGTTTCTTTTGTAGAACGTAATGGTAATAATCCAGCTGTAATTACAGCTTTAGATTCTTCAGGTAACCCAATAGGTACGGCTATTAGTGTTGTTGATGATACGCATTATAATGATACTGGAGTTGCTCTTTTAAATAGTCAGAATGCAAAAATAGCTATTTATGCTATAGATGATTTGATACCTTTAGGTAGTTATCTTTCAGGTTTAAGAGTGGATTTTAGTAACGGTAGTTCAGCTGATAGTCCAGATGGTAAGATTTTTATTATTGGAGCTTCAACTTTTTCTTTTTGCGATACAGATGGAGATAGTATTCCAGATGTTTTAGATACAGATAGTGATAATGATGGATGTCCGGATGCACTTGAAGGTGGTGATAATATTTTAGCAACGAATGTTGTTAATGGAATGTTAACAGGAACAGTAGACCCAATTACAGGTGTGCCAAATAATGTTGATGTAAATAGTGGACAAACTATCGGTAGTTCTCAAAATGCTTCTGCTTTTGATACGGATGGACAATGTGATAGAGATAACGATGGTGTTTTAGACGCTACTGATATTTGTCAAGGCTCTAATGACAACATTGATATTGATGGTGATTCAGTTCCTGATGGTTGTGATTTAGATAATGATAATGATGGTATTTTAGATGCAAATGAAGGCGCTTGTGCTTCTCAAGTTTTATCTGGAACATGGGTTATTGCTGGTAATACAGCTTCTTATGATTTTGGAAACGGAATTATTGCTCAAGTAACTACTGATAATCCTACTAGCCCTAGTGATTTTGTGTTTGCTCCAGGGACTTTTTCTAACGGTTCATTTTGGACAGAAAACTTAGCAGGGGCAGCATCACTACAAAACAGATATGTATGGGATAGAACATTAACTGTTAATTATGTAGATGCTTTAGGTAACCCAGTAACAGTTACTAACCCAATTATTTATTTAGATAGAGTTGGTGGTACGGATGGCGTTACAACACAAAACAGTGCAATTGTAACTTTGCAAAATGGTTTAACATGGACTACTTTATCAGGAACATCTGATTTTGGTACTACAGCTACTACTGTTTTTGATTCAGGTAACGATACAGCTGCTGATCCAGCACATGTTCAGGATGCAACTCAGAATGATGCTGACGGAACAGCTGCAGGTACAATGCAAATTAATGGAGAGGTTTCAACTTTTACTTTACAATTTGTACAAGGTGGTTTATTCGGAACAGGTACGGATGGTATCGAATTTATATTATCGGCATGTCAAAGTTTAGATACAGATAATGATGGTACACCGGATTACTTGGATACTGATTCAGATAATGATGGTTGTTTTGATGCTATAGAAGGTGGTGATAATATTGCCTTAGCTAATGTAAACAGTGATGGTACTTTAAACGGTGCAATTAATACTACAACAGGAGTAGCTAATAATGTAAATACAACTAGTGGTCAATCTATTGGAGGAGCTATTGATGGAACACCTTCAGATCCAAATGGTCAATGTGACAGTGATGGAGATGGTGTTATTGATAATTTAGATGTTTGTCCAGGGTCGGATGATACAGCAGATAATGATAATGATAATGTTCCTGATGGTTGTGATTTAGATGATGATAATGATGGTATTCTTGACACAAATGAACAAAATATAATTACATGTAGTAACGAGGAGTCTCCATCATTTGGAGCTGCTCAAGGTCCAAATAATTATTTAGGTTCTGACATTAATAACCCGGAAGTGGGAGATTCATTTTTATATAATAGTGTTTATACAGGTGTCGATGCTATTGTTACAATAGTTTCTTCAAATGATAATGATATACTTGTTTTAGATGTTACAACTACTGGTTTAGATTCTTTTTTTCAACCACAAATTGATCATGCAACAGCTACGAGTTTTACTGAGTTTAAAATTGATTTTGTTGTTGCAGGTACTACAACTCCAGCACCAGTTTCAACTTATATTTTAACAACTATAGATAATGATGTATTTGAATTTGTAACATATGCTGATGGTTTTACTTCTCAAGTTTATGTTGATTCACCTACAAATGAAATTGCTTATGCTGGAAACCCTGCTAATTTAGGTGGCTTTAGCAGTGGATACGTAAGTGATGGTACTTTTATTACAGGAGTAGATGTTACAACTTCTCAATATCAAGTTGCTGCCGCATATTCTTTAGTATCTTCTGTTAGTTTTAGATTTGGAGATACATCATCTAATACCTCAAATCACTCGTTATCAATAGAACCTTGTGTTCCTCAAGATAATTGGGTTGTTTCTCCTGTATTTTATCAAGACATTGATACAGATGGAGATGGTATTCCTAATGCATTAGATAATGATAGTGATGGAGATACTTGTCCAGATGCTATTGAAGGAGCAGGAACAATAAATAATACTAACATTGATGCTAATGGGCAATTAACTGGAACTGTAGATTCTACTACAGGTGTACCTAGTGATGTAGATGCGAATGCAGGTCAAGCTGTAGGAGATTCTACTAACGATGCAGTAAATGCTTGTTT